>NZ_FOZO01000013.1:0-159611 GCF_900116055.1 Pseudomonas sp. NFACC42-2 | reverse complement strand
AGCGTCTTGAGCCAGCGTTTGAGTGCTGTTCGATTATTGGGGATGGCTTGTGTGGTTTGCAGATCGGCACGATAGACGAGCACCTCAGCCTTGGCCACATCAACACCCACGACCGTTTGCGAAGTAAGGATTGTCATGACGAATCCTCGGAGCTAGGGTTTAAGAGCTTGTTGGGGTCTACCGTTGCGCTGACTTGTCTCTATCGTCGGTCTTGCCGATGAATTCCTTATTGGCGCTTTTGGGTAGAAGGGGTGGGACGAAGTCTCCCACGGTCTGTACTGGTTAGAGTCAGAATCGGGCTTTTAGTCCCACCCACCCCTTCAAGTCTAAACATACAAGGGGGCTTGCCCCCGATTGCAGTGGGTCAGCTACAGATAAACTGGCTGGTCCACCGCTATCGGGGGCAAGCCCCCTTCCACATTGGATCTGTGTTTAAACACAGGCTCTGTTAGAACAGATCGATCGGCGCCGCCTCATCCGCCGGCAGCGGGCTGCCCGGGACGACGCCGTTGCCCAGCTCATTGACCGACGGCGGCGTATCTTCGCTCTTGAACAGTTCGAAGTACGCATTCGGCGTGCTCGGCGAGGCCGCACGGCCACTGACCGGGTCGATCCGCAGGCTGAGGATGCCTTCCGGCTCCGGTTGGGTGTGCAGCGGCTTGTCCTTCAAGGCCGCGCCCATGTAGCTCATCCAGATCGGCAGCGCGACGGTGCCGCCGAACTCGCGACGGCCAAGGCTTTCCGGCTGGTCATAGCCGGTCCACACGGTGGTCACGTAGTCGGCGTTATAGCCGGAGAACCAGGCATCCTTGGATTCGTTGGTGGTACCGGTCTTGCCCGCGATGTCCGCGCGGCCCAAGGCCAGGGCGCGACGGCCGGTGCCTTTCTTGATTACGTCTTCCAGGATGCTGTTGAGGATATAGGTGGTACGACCATCCACAATGCGCTCGGCCACGGCGGGTGCCTGCGGTTCGGTTGCAGCGGGGTTGGT
This sequence comes from Pseudomonas sp. NFACC42-2, assembly GCF_900116055.1. Taxonomy (NCBI): domain Bacteria; kingdom Pseudomonadati; phylum Pseudomonadota; class Gammaproteobacteria; order Pseudomonadales; family Pseudomonadaceae; genus Pseudomonas; species Pseudomonas sp. NFACC42-2. Next base: position 158,620 of record NZ_FOZO01000013.1, on the reverse strand, counting down.
GGCTGGCGCGGTTCCTGGGGTCGGCTCGATGGTGATACCGCCATTGCCTGGCGCCGCCAGGCCATCCGTTGCGGCGATGCCGTTGACCACATCACCCGGCACGCGTGGCGGGTTGGCGGTGAACAGGGTGTCGCCGTTGCGGCTTTCGATCTTGTCGATCAGGTACGGCGCGATCTTGTAGCCGCCGTTGGCAAAGGTGCTCCAGCCAGTGGCGATTTCCATCGGCGTGAGGGTCGCGGTACCCAAGGCCAGGGACAGGTTCGGCGGCAGGTCCGACTTGTTGAAGCCAAAGCGCGTGATGTAGTCGATGGTCTTGCCGACACCCATCGCCTGCAGCAGACGGATAGACACCAGGTTGCGTGACTTGTACAGCGCCTCACGGATACGGATAGGGCCAAGGAAAGTGTTGGTGTCGTTCTTCGGGCGCCAGACTTTGTCCAGGTACTCGTCGACGAACACGATGGGTGCATCGTTGACCAGGCTGGCGGCGGTGTAACCGTTATCCAGCGCGGCGCTGTAGATAAACGGCTTGAAGCTCGAGCCCGGCTGGCGCTTGGCCTGGGTGGCCCGGTTGTAGTTGCTCTGCTCGAACGCGAAGCCACCCACCAGGGCGCGGATTGCACCGTTCTGCGGGTCCAGCGATACCAGTGCGCCCTGGGCCAGCGGCACCTGGCTGAATTTCAGGCTGTCGTCCTTCTGGCGTTGCACGCGGATCAGGTCACCCACTTGCGCGACATCCGACGGTTGCTTCGGCATCGGGCCCATGCTGTTGGTGTTCAGGAACGGGCGCGCCCATTTCATGCTGTCCCAGGCCACGTGGGCTTCGCCGGTGCGGGTCAGTACCTGCACGCCATCTTTCTTCACCTGGGTGACGATGGCTGGCTCCAGGCCGCTGATCGCACGCTGTTTGCCCAGCTCGGCCGTCCAGGCGCTCAGGGTCTTGCCTGGCAGGCGCGACTCAGGGCCTCGGTAGCCGTGGCGCTGGTCGTAGGTGATCAGGCCGGAATGCACGGAGTCATTGGCGATCTCCTGCAAGTCGCTCGGAACCGTCGTGGTCACGCGGAAGCCTTCGGTGTAGGCCTCGCTGCCGTAACGACCGACCATCTCGGCACGCGCCATCTCGGCGATATACGGGGCATTCACTTCCGGCGTCGGCACGTGGTAGCTGGCGTTCAACGGCTCGGCCACCGCACTTTCATAGGCGGCCTGGTCGATCTTGCCCAGCTTGTACATGCGCCCCAGGATCCAGTCGCGGCGTTCTTTGCTGCGCGCCGGATTGGCCAGGGGGTTGAAGCGCGAAGGGGCCTTGGGCAGGCCGGCAATCATCGCCATCTGCGCCAGGCTGGCGTCACGAATCGACTTGCCATAGTAGACCTGCGAGGCCGCCTCGATCCCGTAGGCACGGTTGCCCAGGTAGATCTTGTTGACGTACAGCTCGAGGATCTCGTCCTTGGTCAACTGGCGTTCGATCTGCAATGCCAGCAGGATTTCAGTGGCTTTGCGCGAAAAACTGCGCTCGCTGGTGAGGAAGAAGTTCTTCGCCACCTGCATGGTGATGGTGCTGCCGCCGGATTGAATGTGTCCGCTTTTTACCAATTGCGTGGCCGCACGCACCAGGCTGCTGGGGTCGACGCCATAGTGGTTGGCAAAATTATCGTCTTCGGCCGACAGCAACGCGCTGATGAAATTAGGTGGAATGTCGGCAAAACGAATCGGTGTGCGGCGCATTTCGCCGAACTCCGCGATCAGCTTTTCATCGCTGCTGTAGACCCGCAAAGGAATCTGCAACTGGATACTTCTGAGGGCCTCTACGGAGGGTAAACCCGGACTAAGGTAGAGGTAGGCCCCGCTGAGTACGAGCAGCAGCCCGCAGACGATCGCGACAATGGAGTACCCGAAAAACTTCAGCAGACGGATCAAGGCTTTTGGATTTCCAGAGAAAAGAATGGGTTACGCGTCGGGGCATGCATGGCAAACGATGGATCGACCCGAGCTGCAGATAAAAAGCGGGGAAAAACGCTGGGCATTAAAGCATTTTTCGCCTTGGGGCGTCATTCGCGCCGGCTCAACAAGTCGACCGAATGCAGGGCTTCCGGCGGCAATCAGGCGTTAAGACAGGGAAAGCTTTGGGGAGTTTTATGGGAAAGGGATTTTTCAGGCGCAAAGTCGACACTGTCCTTGGCGTCGACATCAATGAGGCTGGGATCAAGCTGGTAGAGCTGAGCTGTTCAGCCAACCGTTACACCGTGCAGGGCTACGCCATACAGGCGCTGCCGGCCCAGGCCGTGGTCGACGGCGTCTGGCTGGACCTGGAAGGCATAGGCCATGCGCTGTACATGGCGCTGTCCCGGCTGCGCACGTCGGCCCGGCAGGCGGCAGTCGCCGTTTCCGGTCCTTCGGTCATTACACGGGTCATTGAAATGCAGGCAGGACTTGGCGACGACGAAATGGCCCTGAGGATCCAGGTGGAGGCAGAGCAATACATTCCCTACCCGCTGGACGAGGTGGCGCTGGACTTTCAGGTCCAGGGGCCGTCGACGCACGATCCCGCGCGGGTCGACGTGTTGTTGGCCGCGTGTCTGAAGGAGCACGTGGAGGTCCGTGAAGCCGTGTTGGCCCTGGCGGGGCTGGTGCCCAGGGTGGTGGATGTCGAAGGGTTTGCATTGGCGCGCGCTTGCCGTCAGGATTTCGCCAGCTTTACACCGGGCCATCGAGTCGATGGTGCACAGTGGATCGTGGATACCCCTGGGATGGGAGTCGCTTGCGGGTTGGCCCTGAGGAGTTTCGCTGGATGACACGAATCAATCTTTTGCCTTGGCGCCAGGCGCTGGCCGAGCGCAGGCGTAAATATTTCCTGATACTGCTGGTGGCGTTTGCCTGTGTCGCGCTCGCGACGGTGTGGCTGGCGGACCAGGTGATCGACCAGGCGATCGACCGGCAGGTGACGCGAAACGATCATGTGCGCAAGGACGTTGGCGTCCTGGACTCGCGTATCCAGACCATTGATGACCTCCAGGTGCAAAGCCAGCAACTGGCGGAACGCATGAAAGTCGTGCAGGACCTGCACGATAATCGCTCCGCCGGTGCACAGCTGCTGGATCAGTTGGCCCGTGCGGTGCCTGACGGTGTGCATTTGCATGAGGTCGTGGCGAAAGGCGATACGGTGAGTATCAGCGGCAGTGCTGAATCCAGCCAGGATATTGCCCAACTGATGCGTCGCCTGGAGGCATCCGAAGGCGCCCACGCCACTCGCCTGCAGCATGTACGAACCGAAGGCGCTCGCGGCAACACTGAATTCCAGTTGATGGTGCGCCAGGGAGAATCTTCCGAGGCCCAGCCATGAGCCGGCCCAGGCTCGAATTTTCCGCGCTGACTCACAATGCTGCCAAATGGCCCTTACCTGGCAGGATCTTGCTGGGCTGCGCGATGGCCGGCGTGGTGATGCTGGTGGGCGACCTTGTGTACCTCAGCCCGTCGCGGGAGCGCTTGCGCGAGGTCGAGGTGCAGGAAGTGGGCTTGCAGCAGCAACTCGCGGAAAAGGCCGTCCTGGCTGCCGATCTTGAAGAGCGGGCTCGCCAGGTCCAGCTTATGCAGGAGAAGATCAGCGGGCTTTTGCAGCAAATGCCCGAAGAGTCCGAAATGCCCGGCTTTCTTGAGGACATCGCCAGGATGGCGCTGGCCAATGGTTTGCTGATTGAGAGCGTCACTCCGCTGGATAAGCTGTCTCGGCCGTTCTATCACGAACAGCCCGTTCGCATCGGCGCCACGGGTACCTATCACGACCTGGCGACGTTTGTGAGTGCCCTGGGCGGCCTTTCGCGAATCGCCACGGCGCACGACATTGCCATGCGACGGGATGGCAAGCTGCTGCACCTTGATCTGCTGGCCAAGACGTATTGGCATGAGCGACAAGGTATCAAGCGGGACGCGGCTGTCATGCAAGGGCAACCCTTTGTATACGGTGCTTCTGGTATTCGCGATCCGTTCCAGCCCATTGCCCTGCAAGTCGACCGCGCGCCAGGGCGGACGGCCGCTGCGCCGGACCTCGCTCGCCCGCGGGAAGCCTTGGAAGGCCACCCAGTGGATCAGTTCGAGATGGTCGGCACGTTGTCCCGTGGGGCGCAGACCTTCGCCTTGCTGCGCCAGGCCTCAACCGTGCATCGCCTGGCAGTCGGCGACTATCTGGGTCCGGACCATGGTCGAGTTACAGCGATTCATGACGGCCATATCGAACTGGTCGAGTTATTTCCCGATGAACAGGGGGCATGGCTGGAGCGCCCGCGAACCCTCGTACTAAACGTCAACTCATAACGGAATCAAACAATGAAAAGGACTTTCTCGTCCTTCGGTGTGGCGCTATGGATAGCGTTCACGGCACCGATGGCTGCTGCTGTGCCCAATCGTGTGGACCTGATCCAGCTACCGCCTCCCGGCAGCGCGGTTTTGGGCGCCTCCAGCGGTGACAAGCTGAACCTCAACTTCCAGGACATCGGACTACGTGCTGCCTTGCAGCAAATCGCCGACGTGGCGGGCCTCAATCTGGTGGTCGGCGATGACGTACAGGGCTCTATCACCCTGCGGCTCAAAGGCGTGCCCTGGGATCAGGCGCTGGACCTGGTGCTGCAAACCAAAGGCTTGGATAAGCGGATAAAGGCTGGTGTCCTGCTGGTGGCGCCGGCCGAGGAGTTGGCTGCACGGGAACTGCTGGCGCTTGAGTCGCGCAAGCAAATGGCTGACCTGGCGCCGCTGCGCCGTGAGTTACTGCAAGTCAACCACGCCAAGGCGGCAGACCTGGCCAAGCTGTTTCAGTCGGTGAGCGGCTTTGAAGGCACGACCGATGAGCGTGGTTCGGTGGCAGTGGATGACCGCACCAATAACATCATTGCCTACCAGACCGGCGAGCGCCTGGAAGAGTTGCGGCGGATCGTGGCGCAACTGGATGTGCCGGTGCGCCAGGTGATGATCGAAGCGCGGATTGTCGAGGCCAATGTCGACTACGACAAAAGCCTGGGCGCGCGCTGGGGTGGGCGGCTCACTCGCGGGAATTGGGCTGCCGGGGGTATCCAGAAGCCTTTGCCGGACGGTGCCCAGGCGCCGGAAAACGTGCCCGGCTCGCCATTTGTCGACCTGGGTTCACTCACGGGTACATCAGGCCTGGGCATTGCTTTCATCACCGATAACCTCCTGCTGGACCTGGAACTGACCGCCATGGAGAAAACCGGCAATGGCGAAATCGTCTCGCAGCCCAAGGTGGTCACTTCCGACAAGGAAACCGCGCGCATTCTAAAGGGCACCGAAATTCCCTATCAGGAATCCACCTCCCAGGGTGCTACCTCGGTGTCGTTCAAGGAGGCGTCCCTGTCGTTGGAGGTCACGCCGCAGATCACCCCCGATGACCATGTGATCATGGTGGTCAAGGTCACCAAGGATGAGCCCGACTATCTCAACAAACTCAACGACGTACCGCCGATCAAGAAAAACGAGGTGAATGCCAAGGTGCTGGTCAAGGATGGCGAGACCATCGTCATTGGCGGGGTTTTCTCCAATACCCAAAGCAAAGTGGTAGATAAAGTGCCATTTTTGGGCGATGTGCCGTATCTTGGCCGCCTTTTCCGGCGCGATGTGCTGGCGGAGAAAAAATCCGAGCTGCTGGTATTCCTGACTCCGCGTATTATGAATAACCAGGCGATTGCTGTGAGTCGTTGATTCTGTGCGAAATTTGATTCTTGTAGGACCGATGGGGGCTGGAAAAAGCACCATCGGCCGATTGCTGGCCAAAGAGCTGCGCCTGCCATTCAAAGATTCCGACAAGGAAATTGAATTGCGCACGGGTGCCAATATCCCATGGATCTTCGATAAGGAAGGCGAGTTGGGCTTTCGCGACCGCGAGCAGGCGATGATTGCCGAGCTGTGCGGCTGCGATGGCGTGGTATTGGCCACCGGCGGCGGCGCGGTGATGCGCGATGAAAATCGGCGGGCGTTGCATGCCGGTGGTCGGGTGGTCTATCTGCATGCGTCGGTCGAGCAGCAGGTGGGGCGTACCGCCCGTGATCGCAATCGTCCTTTGCTGCGCACGGCGAACCCGGAAAAAACCTTGCGCGACCTGCTCGCGCTGCGCGATCCGCTGTATCGGGAAATCGCCGATCTGGTGGTGGAAACCGATGAGCGGCCGCCTAGGATGGTGGTTCTCGACATTCTCGAGCGCCTGCAACGGCTGCCACCCCGTTAAAGCCAGGCCCGAAATGCGCTATTCTCGGCGGCGCGCTATCACCCTGCGGGGTGTGGCGTAGAGCCATCAGGCAACGTCAGATCTCGACGTTACCGGTCGTCAATACATCTTCAACGCGGGGACACATGCAGACACTTAAGGTCGATCTAGGCGAGCGCAGCTACCCGATCCATATTGGCGAAGGTCTGCTGGACCAGCCCGAATTGCTGGCCCCGCATATCGCCGGGCGGCAAGTGGCAATCATCTCCAACGAGACGGTCGCGCCGCTGTATCTTGAGCGTCTGAGCCGCAGCCTGGCGGCGTACTCAGTGATCTCCGTGATTCTGCCCGATGGCGAAGCCCACAAGAACTGGGAAACCCTGCAACTGATCTTTGATGGCCTGCTGACCGCGCGCCATGACCGCCGAACCACCGTGATTGCCCTGGGCGGCGGTGTGATCGGCGACATGGCCGGCTTTGCAGCGGCCTGCTACCAGCGCGGCGTGGACTTTATCCAGGTGCCGACCACCCTGTTGTCCCAGGTCGATTCGTCGGTGGGCGGCAAGACCGGCATCAACCACCCGTTGGGCAAAAACATGGTCGGCGCGTTCTACCAGCCCCAGGCTGTGCTGATCGACACCGCGACGCTCAACACCTTGCCACCGCGGGAACTGTCGGCGGGCCTGGCGGAAGTCATCAAGTACGGGTTGATCTGCGACGAACCCTTCCTGGCCTGGCTGGAAGAACATGTGGACGCCCTGCGCGCACTCGACCAGGTGGCGCTCACCGAGGCGATTTCCCGCTCCTGCGCCGCCAAGGCGCTGGTGGTGAACGCCGACGAGCGGGAGTCCGGTGTGCGGGCCACCTTGAACCTGGGGCACACCTTCGGCCATGCGATCGAAACGCACATGGGCTATGGTGTGTGGTTGCATGGAGAGGCCGTAGCGGCTGGCACAGTGATGGCATTGGAGATGTCGCAACGTCTGGGCTGGATCAGCGCCCAGGAGCGGGATCGCGGTATCCGCCTGTTCCAGCGTGCCGGTTTGCCGGTTATCCCGCCGGAAGAGATGACCGAGGCGGACTTCCTCGAACATATGGCAATAGACAAGAAAGTGATCGACGGTCGCCTGCGACTGGTGCTGTTGCGCCATATGGGTGAAGCGGTAGTGACCGACGATTATCCGAAAGAGATTTTACAGGCCACGCTGGGAGCGGATTACCGCGCCCTGGCTCAGCTGAAAGGTTAATAAGATCCCGATGACTAGTTTGCATGCCGACGAGGCGTTCCTCGGCCATTACCAGTTAAGCCACGACCCTTTTGCTCCACGGGTGCCTGGTTTCAAATTTTTCCCGGCCCAGCGCAAGCCGGTGCTGGGGCAACTGCACCATCTCGCGCGCTACAGCCAGCTGCTGCTGGTCGTCACGGGCCCGTTGGGCAGCGGCAAGACCTTGCTGCGCCAGGCCCTGGTGGCCAGCACCAACAAACAGTCCGTACAGAGCGTGGTGGTGTCGGCCCGTGGTGCCGGTGATGCGGCGGGCGTGCTGCGTCAGGTAGCCCAGGCGCTGGATGTCGCCACTGCCGAGCCGAATGCGATCCTCAAGCAGGTGGTGCAACTGGGTCTGACCGGCCAGGAAGTCTACCTGCTGGTGGATGACGCCGAGCAGCTCGACGAATCCGCCCTGGAGGCGCTGCTGGCGCTGGCGGCGGGCACGCCGGAAGGTCGCCCCCATGTGTTCCTGTTCGGTGAATCGTCGTTGATCGCCGATCTGGAGCAGATCAGCGGTGATCAGGAGCTGTTCCACGTTATCGAACTGCAGCCGTACGAAGAGGACGAAACTCGGGAATACCTGGCTCAACGCCTCGAAGGCGCAGGGCAGGGCATCGAACTTTTCTCCGCTGCGCAGATCTCTGATATTCACGAAAGCTCCGACGGCTGGCCTGGCACCATCAACCAGGTCGCCCGCGATGCCATGATCGAAGCCATGATTGCCAGCCGCTCCGCGGTCAAGCGTCCAAAGATGGGGTTCACTATGCCTAAGAAGCACGTATTGGCAATTTCCGCCGTTGTCGTGGTTGCGGTTGCCGCCGCCTGGTTGATTCCGGGTCGCAGCAAGGCACCGACCACCGCCGGTGCGCCAACCGAACAGGCGCAGTTGCCACTGGGCAAGCCCACGCCGAATGTCGAGTTCGCCAATTCCGGTCAGCCGACCAACCTGCCGATGGTGGGCCAGCCGGTGATGCGTGGCCCGCTCGCCGAAGAAGCCGGTGGTATCTCCGAAGGCGACGACGGCGTGCCGGTGGAAGGCTCCAGCGCCACACCGCCGACCGTGACCACTACTGCGCCACCTGCGGGCGTTCCCGCAGGTACGCCAGCGACCCCTGTGGCGCCAGCCGCCAAGCCGACCCCGGCACCGACCGTGGCCACTGCCAAGCCTGCGGCGCCAGTGGCGAAGCCGGCTCCGGCGCCAGCCGCCAAACCGGCTGAAAAGCCGGCAGCCACCGTCGCCAAGGCCGGCAGCAGCTGGTACAGCAGCCAGCCCACCGGCAACTTCGTCGTGCAGATCCTCGGCACCAGCTCCGAAGCGAACGCCCAGGCGTTCGTGAAAGAGCAGGGCGGCGAATACCGTTATTTCAAGAAAGTGCTCAACGGCAAGCCTCTCTACGTGATCACCTACGGCAGCTTCCCAAGCCGTGCCGCAGCTGATTCCGCCATCAAAGCCTTGCCAGCGAAGGTTCAGGCTGGTAAACCTTGGCCTCGCACTGTCGCCAGCGTTCAACAAGAACTGGCAGCAACTCGCTGAAGATCCGGCGGCCTTACCCAGGCCGCCCTCCCGGCACCTCAAAAAAGATCGCAAGGCGTGCAGCCCCTCCAGGCCGCGCGCTTTGTGGTGTCTGCGTTACAGTAGCTTTTGAGTCGTAGCGGTCAGAATTAAAAAAGTTTTGACTAGCACAGCATATCGCTTTAAACCTTTCATAAATGCGACATAGATTTGCGACATTTCGTCGCTAAATTTGTGAGCGTTCGTGTCGGTGTGTACAATGACCTCCCTTTTGCCCCCGCTAAGCCGGCGTACGTTCGGCGTGGAAGGTAACCGGTTGAATTGAAAAGAAATTTGCCTCGTTACAAGAGGCAGCCTGGTGAGAAAGTGTCTATGAAAGCAGGTCTGTACCAACCCGATGAATTCAAGGATAACTGCGGTTTCGGCCTGATAGCCCATATGCAGGGCGAGCCCAGTCATACCCTTTTGCAAACGGCCATCGAGGCCCTGACCTGCATGACCCACCGCGGTGGGATCAACGCCGACGGCAAGACCGGTGACGGTTGCGGCTTGCTGATTCAAAAGCCCGACCAATTCCTGCGCGCGGTCGCCAAGGAGCATTTCGCGGTCGACCTGCCCAAGCAGTACGCCGTGGGCATGGTGTTTTTCAACCAGGACCCGGTCAAAGCCGAAGCCGCTCGCGAGAACATGAACCGCGAGATCGTCGCTGCTGGCCTGCAGCTGGTGGGCTGGCGCAAAGTGCCGATCGACACCAGCGTGCTCGGCCGCCTGGCCCTGGAGCGCCTGCCCCAGATCGAACAAGTGTTCATCGCAGGCGACGGCCTGAGCGACCAGGATATGGCGATCAAGCTGTTCACCTCCCGTCGTCGCTCGTCCGTGGCCAACGCCGCCGATGCCGACCACTACATCTGCAGCTTTTCCCACAAGACCATCATTTATAAAGGCCTGATGATGCCGGCGGACTTGACCGCCTTCTATCCAGACCTGAGCGATGAGCGCCTGCAAACCGCCATTTGCGTGTTCCACCAGCGCTTCTCCACCAACACCCTGCCGAAATGGCCTCTGGCCCAGCCATTCCGCTTCCTCGCCCACAACGGCGAGATCAACACCATCACCGGCAACCGCAACTGGGCCGTGGCCCGTCGCACCAAGTTCGCCAACGATTTGATGGACCTGGAAGAACTCGGCCCACTGGTCAACCGCGTGGGCTCCGACTCCTCCAGCATGGACAACATGCTCGAGCTGATGGTCACCGGCGGCATCGACCTGTTCCGTGGCGTGCGCATGATCATTCCGCCTGCGTGGCAGAACGTCGAGACCATGGACCCGGACCTGCGTGCATTCTACGAGTACAACTCAATGCACATGGAGCCGTGGGACGGCCCGGCCGGCGTGGTCATGACCGACGGTCGCTACGCGGTGTGCCTGCTCGACCGTAACGGTCTGCGCCCGGCCCGCTGGGTCACGACCACCAACGGTTTCATCACCCTGGCCTCGGAAATCGGCGTGTGGGACTACAAGCCGGAAGACGTGATCGCCAAAGGCCGTGTAGGCCCTGGCCAGATCCTCGCCGTGGACACCGAAACCGGCCAGATCCTCGACACCGATGCCATCGACAACCGCTTGAAGTCCCGTCACCCGTACAAGCAATGGCTGCGCAAGAATGCCCTGCGCATCCAGGCGACCATGGAAGACAACGACCACGGTTCGGCGTTCTACGACATCGACCAGCTCAAGCAGTACATGAAGATGTACCAGGTCACGTTCGAAGAGCGCGACCAGGTGCTGCGCCCGCTCGGCGAGCAAGGCTACGAGGCGGTCGGCTCCATGGGCGATGACACGCCGATGGCCGTGCTGTCCCAGCGCGTGCGCACGCCGTACGACTATTTCCGCCAGCAGTTCGCCCAGGTGACCAACCCACCGATCGACCCGCTGCGCGAAGCCATCGTGATGTCCCTGGAAGTCTGCCTCGGTGCCGAGCGCAACATCTTCCAGGAGTCGCCTGAGCACGCCTCCCGCGTGATCCTCAGCTCGCCGGTCGTTTCCCCGGCCAAGTGGCGTTCGCTGATGACCCTGGAGCGCCCGGGTTTCGACCGCCAGATCATCGACCTGAACTACGACGAGAGCCTCGGCCTTGAAGCCGCTGTGCGCAACGTCGCCGACCAGGCCGAAGAAGCCGTGCGCGCCGGGCGTACCCAGATCGTGCTGACCGACCGTCATATCGCTCCAGGCAAGTTGCCGATCCACGCGTCCCTGGCCACCGGCGCGGTGCACCACCGCCTGACCGAAAAAGGCCTGCGCTGCGACTCCAACATCCTCGTGGAAACCGCTACCGCCCGCGACCCGCACCACTTTGCGGTGTTGATCGGTTTCGGCGCCTCGGCGGTGTACCCGTTCCTCGCTTATGAAGTGCTGGGTGACCTGATCCGTACCGGTGAAGTCCTGGGCGACCTCTACGAGGTGTTCAAGAACTACCGCAAGGGCATCACCAAGGGCCTGCTGAAGATCCTGTCGAAGATGGGCATCTCCACCGTCACCTCATACCGTGGCGCGCAGCTGTTCGAAGCCATCGGCCTGTCGGAAGAAGTTTGCGAGCTGAGCTTCCGTGGCGTGCCGAGCCGCATCAAGGGTGCGCGTTTCGTCGACATCGAAGCCGAACAGAAAGCCCTGGCCGCCGAAGCCTGGAGCGCGCGCAAGCCGATCCAGCAAGGTGGCCTGCTCAAGTTCGTGCACGGTGGCGAATACCACGCCTACAACCCGGATGTGGTGAGCACCCTGCAAGCCGCCGTGCAGCAGGGCGACTACGCCAAGTTCAAGGAATATACCGCGCTGGTGGATAACCGCCCGGTGTCGATGATCCGCGACCTGTTCAAGGTGAAGACCCTGGACACGCCGCTGGCTATCAGCGAAATCGAACCGCTGGAATCGATCCTCAAGCGCTTCGACTCTGCCGGTATTTCCCTCGGCGCCTTGTCGCCTGAGGCCCACGAAGCCCTGGCCGAAGCCATGAACCGCCTGGGCGCGCGTTCCAACTCCGGTGAAGGCGGTGAAGACCCGGCGCGCTACGGCACGATCAAGAGCTCGAAAATCAAGCAGGTTGCCACTGGCCGTTTCGGTGTGACCCCGGAATACCTGGTCAATGCCGAAGTGCTGCAGATCAAGGTGGCCCAGGGCGCCAAGCCCGGTGAGGGCGGCCAGCTGCCGGGCGGCAAGGTCAATGGCCTGATCGCCAAGCTGCGTTATGCGGTACCGGGCGTGACCCTGATCTCGCCACCGCCGCACCACGACATCTACTCGATTGAAGATTTGTCGCAGCTGATTTTCGACCTGAAACAAGTCAACCCGCAGGCCCTGGTCTCGGTGAAACTGGTTGCAGAAGCGGGCGTCGGTACCATCGCCGCCGGCGTGGCCAAGGCCTATGCCGACCTGATCACCATCTCCGGCTACGACGGCGGCACCGGCGCATCGCCGCTGACCTCGATCAAGTACGCCGGCGCACCGTGGGAACTGGGCCTGGCGGAAACCCACCAGACCCTGCGCGGCAACGACCTGCGCGGCAAAGTGCGGGTGCAGACCGACGGTGGCCTGAAAACCGGCCTCGACGTGATCAAGGCCGCCATCCTCGGCGCCGAGAGCTTCGGTTTCGGCACCGCGCCGATGATCGCACTGGGCTGCAAATACCTGCGCATCTGCCACCTGAACAACTGCGCCACCGGCGTCGCCACTCAGAACGAGAAGCTGCGCAAGGATCACTACATCGGCACCGTCGACATGGTGGTGAATTTCTTCACCTACGTCGCCGAAGAAACCCGTGAGTGGCTGGCCAAGCTGGGCGTGCGTTCCCTGGAAGAGCTGATCGGGCGTACCGATCTGCTGGACATCCTCGAAGGCCAGACCGCCAAGCAACAGCACCTGGACCTGACGCCGTTGTTGGGCAGCGATCACATCCCGGCAGACAAGCCACAATTCTGCCAGGTGGATCGCAACCCGCCGTTCGACAAAGGCCTGCTGGCCGAGAAGATGGTCGAGATGGCCGGTTCCTCGATCAACGACGCCAGTGGTGGCGAATTCGCCCTGGATATCTGCAACTGCGACCGTTCCATCGGCGCACGCGTTTCCGGCGAAATCGCGCGCAAGCACGGCAACCAGGGCATGGCCAAGGCGCCAATCACCTTCCGCTTCAAGGGCACTGCGGGCCAGAGCTTCGGCGTGTGGAACGCCGGCGGCCTGCACATGTACCTGGAAGGCGACGCCAACGACTACGTAGGCAAGGGCATGACCGGCGGCAAGCTGGTCATCGTTCCGCCTAAAGGCAGCGTCTACAAGACCCAGGACAGTGCCATCATCGGCAACACCTGCCTGTACGGCGCCACCGGTGGCAAGCTGTTCGCCGCGGGTACGGCCGGTGAGCGTTTCGCCGTGCGTAACTCCGGTGCCCACACCGTGGTGGAAGGCACGGGCGATCACTGCTGCGAGTACATGACCGGGGGCTTTGTCGCGGTATTGGGCAAGACCGGTTACAACTTCGGCTCGGGCATGACCGGCGGTTTCGCCTACGTGCTCGACCAGGACAACACCTTCGTCGACCGGGTCAACCACGAGTTGGTCGAGATCCAGCGGATCAGCGGCGAAGCCATGGAATCCTACCGGAACCACTTGCAGCACGTGCTGGACGAGTACGTCGAGGAGACCGGCAGCGAATGGGGGCGTAACCTCGCCGAAAACCTCGATGATTACCTGCGTCGTTTCTGGCTGGTCAAGCCCAAGGCTGCCAACCTGAAATCGTTGCTTTCCAGCATCCGTGCCAACCCGCAGTGATATGCGCCTGAAGAGTTTGATGAGGTTTTAACATGGCTGAACGTCTGAATAACGACTTCCAGTTCATCGATGTCGGGCGCAAAGATCCGAAGAAGAAACTGTTGCGTCAACGCAAGAAAGAGTTCGTGGAAATCTACGAACCCTTCAAACCCCAGCATTCGGCCGATCAGGCCCACCGCTGCCTGGGTTGCGGTAACCCGTATTGCGAATGGAAGTGCCCGGTGCACAACTTCATTCCCAACTGGCTCAAGCTGGTGGCCGAGGGTAACATCCTCGCTGCCGCCGAGCTGTCCCACCAGACCAACACCCTGCCGGAAGTCTGCGGCCGGGTGTGCCCGCAGGACCGTCTCTGCGAGGGTGCCTGTACCCTGAACGACGGTTTCGGCGCGGTGACCATCGGTTCGGTGGAGAAGTACATCACCGATACCGCGTTCGCCATGGGCTGGCGTCCGGACATGTCCAAGGTCAAGCCGACCGGCAAGCGTGTCGCGATCATCGGTGCGGGCCCGGCGGGCCTGGGCTGTGCCGACGTACTGGTGCGCGGCGGCGTGACCCCGGTGGTGTTCGACAAGAACCCGGAAATCGGCGGCCTGCTGACCTTCGGCATCCCCGAGTTCAAGCTGGAAAAGACCGTGTTGAGCAATCGCCGCGAAGTCTTCACCGGCATGGGCATCGAGTTCCGCCTGAACACGGAGATCGGCAAAGACGTGACCATGGAGCAGCTGCTCGCCGAATACGATGCGGTGTTCATGGGCATGGGCACCTACACCTACATGAAGGGCGGCTTTGCCGGTGAGGACCTGCCGGGCGTTTACGACGCGTTGGACTTCCTGATCGCCAACGTCAACCGCAACCTGGGCTTTGAAAAGTCGCCGGAAGATTTCGTCGACATGAAAGGCAAGAAGGTCGTGGTCCTCGGCGGCGGCGACACCGCGATGGACTGCAACCGTACCTCGATCCGCCAGGGCGCCAAGTCGGTGACCTGTGCGTATCGCCGTGACGAAGCCAACATGCCCGGCTCGCGCAAAGAGGTGAAGAACGCCAAGGAAGAAGGCGTGAAATTCCTCTACAACCGCCAGCCGATCGCCATCGTCGGTGAAGACCGCGTCGAAGGCGTGAAGGTGGTCGAGACCCGTCTCGGCGAACCGGACGCCCGTGGCCGCCGCAGCCCCGAGCCGATCCCGGGCTCCGAAGAGATCATCCCGGCCGACGCCGTGGTCATCGCCTTCGGCTTCCGTCCAAGCCCGGCGCCGTGGTTCGAGCAGTTCGAGATCCAGACCGACAGCCAGGGCCGCGTTGTCGCCCCGGAACAAGGCCAGTACAAGCACCAGACCAGCAACCCGAAAATCTTCGCCGGTGGCGACATGGTGCGCGGCTCTGACCTAGTGGTGACGGCGATCTTCGAAGGCCGCAATGCCGCCGAAGGGATCCTGGACTACCTGAACGTTTAACCCTGATCCCAGGTTGAAATGGGATCAAAATGTGGGAGGGGGCTTGCCCCCGATAGCGGTGGTTCAGTGACAGATTCTGAGACTGACACACTGCAATCGGGGGCAAGCCCCCTCCCACATTTGATTTGCGCAGGTTCAAGATATTGTCGTAAATCAACCCGATAGACAAAAGGCACCGCTCTTGCCGTGCCTTTTGCGTCGCGCTCTGAGAAAATGCCCGCACTTTTTTTGCGGATGCCGACATGACTGCCCTCAAGAACGACCGTTTCCTTCGTGCCCTGCTCAAGCAACCCGTGGACGTCACCCCTGTGTGGATGATGCGTCAAGCCGGTCGCTACCTGCCGGAATACCGCGCCAGTCGCGCCCACGCCGGCGACTTCATGAGCCTGTGCATGAACCCGGAGTTCGCCTGCGAAGTCACGCTGCAGCCACTGGATCGCTACCCGCAACTGGATGCGGCCATCCTCTTCTCCGACATCCTCACCATCCCTGACGCCATGGGCCAAGGCCTGTACTTCGAGACCGGCGAAGGCCCGCGTTTCAAGAAAGTCATCAGCACCCTGGCCGATATCGAAGCCCTGCCGATCCCCGACCCGCACAAAGACCTCGGCTACGTGATGGACGCCGTCAGCACCATCCGCCGCGAGCTGAACGGCCGCGTGCCGCTGATCGGCTTCTCCGGCAGCCCATGGACCCTGGCCACCTATATGGTCGAAGGCGGCTCGTCGAAAGACTTCCGCAAGACCAAGGCCATGCTCTACGACAACCCGCAAGCCATGCACCTGTTGCTGGACAAGCTGGCCCAGTCGGTCACTTCCTACCTCAACGGCCAGATCATGGCCGGTGCGCAAGCCGTGCAGATCTTCGATACCTGGGGTGGCAACCTGTCGGCGGCGGCGTACCAGGAATTCTCCCTGGCCTACATGCGCAAGATCGCCAGCGGCCTGATCCGTGAACACGAAGGCCGCAAAGTGCCGGTCATCCTGTTCACCAAGGGCGGTGGCCTGTGGCTTGAAAGCATCGCCGACGCTGGCGCGGATGCACTGGGCCTGGATTGGACCTGCGATATCGGCGAAGCCCGTCGTCGTGTCGGTGACAAGGTCGCGCTGCAAGGCAACATGGACCCGACCGTGCTGTACGCCAAGCCGGAAGCGATCCGCACCGAAGTCGGCCGCATCCTGGCCAGCTACGGCACAGGCAGCGGCCACGTGTTCAACCTCGGCCATGGCATCACTCCGGAAGTGAACCCGGACCATGCGGGTGCGTTCCTGCAGGCCGTGCACGAGCTGTCAGCGCAATACCACCCGTAATACTCCCGCCTGAATCGGATCCCCCTTTGCCTGGCGAAGGGGGATTCGCTGCGTTTCAGCGTTCGTTAAGTCCTGCCTTGGTAGTGTGGGTGCTTTGGGATTTCTCCTACAGCCTCTGGTAACTCGCCT
The DNA here is from genome assembly GCF_900116055.1 of Pseudomonas sp. NFACC42-2. Classification (NCBI taxonomy): domain Bacteria; kingdom Pseudomonadati; phylum Pseudomonadota; class Gammaproteobacteria; order Pseudomonadales; family Pseudomonadaceae; genus Pseudomonas; species Pseudomonas sp. NFACC42-2. The sequence goes on along the minus strand of NZ_FOZO01000013.1, from coordinate 141,923 downwards.
CGGTAAAAATCCTACCCGACTCTTCCTCTCGCCAGTGCATGGCGTTCATTGTCAGGTGATCTCAGGATGAACACTTCAGCGTATTCAACGAGCCAGAAACTGCTGCATTGGGTTTCGGCTGTCATTATTGTGTGGGCGTTATTGTCGGGTTTTTTCGTGGCGGTATTCAGCGTGCCCGCCTCGGTCAAGGCGTGGGTGGCGTTCTTCAATGTGTCGCTGACCACTGTCTATATTCCGGTGTTTGTCTTGCGGGTCTATTGTTCCTTTGCCCACGGCCTGGACTTTTCCGTCAAGCGAACGCCGCAGGAATACCTGGCGTTGCTGGTTCACAAGGCCATGTACCTGGTGCTCGCCGTGGTGTTGGCGACCGGCGTGCTGATGATGGATCGCCCGATCAATATCTTTAACCTGCTCTCCATCGCCCCCCTCGACAACGACCCGGCCCGCGTCGCCCTGTATACCCGTGTGCATGTGCTCTCGTGTGTGGGGTTGCTGCTGATGCTGGTCCTGCATATCGGCGCCGTAGTCATGCATGAGCGCCGGGGCAAGCGGGTGATGGCGCGGATGTTGTTCAAGGCGCCGGTTGTTCAAGGGGCGGTCAGCGGCGGCAACTTCGCCAACTTTAACGCCACCAGCAACGCACCCATCAATAGCGCCACGATAAACGCGCCGATGCCGTTCCATCCGCCGAAGTGCCAGAAGAATCCGCCCGCTGTCCCGGCGATGCTTGAGCCTACGTAATAGCAAAACAGATACAGCGACGACGCCTGTCCCTTGGCTTTCACCGCGCGGCGCCCGATCCAGCTGCTGGCCACCGAGTGGGCGCCAAAGAAGCCGAAGGTGAAGATCAGCATGCCCGGCACCACCAGCCACAGTGGGGTGAACAGGGTCAGGGCCATGCCGGCGAGCATCAGCACGATGGTGGCCCAGAGCACGCGGCGGCGGCCGAGGCGGTCGGCCAGGGAGCCGATTTTCGCCGAGCTGTAGATGCCCGAGAGGTACACCAGCGACAGCAGGCCCACCACGGCCTGGCTCAGGTCATACGGGTCGGCCAGCAGGCGATAGCCGATGTAGTTGAACATTGTCACGAACGCGCCCATCAGCAGGAAGGCTTCAAGGAACAGCCATGGCAGGCCGGCATCCTTGAAATGCATGACGAAGCCATCCACCAGGCTGCGTGGCTTGAGGCTGCTGGCGCGGAAGTTGCGCGATTCGGGGAGGATTTTCCAGAACACCGTGGCGGCAATCAGCGCCAGGGCGCCGATGATCAGCATTGCGGTGTGCCAGCTGACGAAGTCGATCAGTACACCGATGATCAGGCGTCCGCTCATGCCCCCGATGGCGTTGCCGCCGATGTACAGGCCCATGGCCAGGCCGATGTGCTGGGGGTGGATCTCTTCGCTCAGGTACGTCATCGCCACGGCTGCCAGGCCGCTCAAGGACAGGCCTACCAGCGCACGCATCAGCAGAATCCCTTCCCAGGACGGCATCAGGCCGCTGGCGATGGTCGCCAGCGCTGCGCAAAACAACGCGGCGACCATCACCGGCTTGCGGCCCAGGGTGTCGGAAATCGGCCCGGTAATCAGCAAACCCAGCGCCAGCATCGCCGTCGCCACTGAGAGGATCAGGCTGCTTTGTGCCGCATTGATCGAGAACTCATGGGACAGCGCCGGCATCATCGGCTGCACGCAATACAGCAGGGCGAACGTGGCGAAGCCGCCGGAGAACAGCGCCAGCACCGTGCGCATGAACATCGGCGTGCCTTTTTCGATGTACGCGTCATTGAGCTGCGCCACCACCTCATCCAGGGCGGTGGGCGGGACTTCTTGGGCGAATGGAGCGACAGCAGATTTCACGGAGACCTCGGGGTGGAAAAGCCTGCCAGGACTGGCAATGCAAAAAAGAATATAGCTGGCTAATGATTCTTTCCAATATATTGTTCGACCCGTTTGATAGCTTTTACGACCTAATGAGGCTGGCATGGAACTACGTCACCTGCGGTACTTCATTGCCGTTGCCGAAGAACTGCACTTCGGCCGTGCCGCGCAGGTGCTGGGCATCTCGCAACCGCCATTGAGCCAGCAGATCCAGGCGCTGGAGCAGGAGGTGGGGGCTCGGTTATTCGAGCGGACCAATCGTCGGGTCGAGCTGAGCGAGGCCGGGCGCCTGTTCCTGCACGAGGCGCGGCTGGTGCTGGCCCAGGTCGACAAGGCGGCGGATGTGGCCCGCCGCGCGCAGTTGGGGGAGCTGGGCGAGCTGAAGATCGGCTTCACCTCGTCGGCGCCGTTCAACTCCACGATTCCGCAGGCGATCTTCGCGTTTCGCCAGGCCTTCCCGGCGGTGCACCTGAACCTGCAGGAAATGAGCAGCACCGAAGTGGCCGAATCGCTGGTGGATGAGTCGATCCAGGTTGGGCTGATGCGTCCGCTGCCGCTGCCGGACTCATTGAGTGTGATTGAGCTGATGCGCGAACCGCTGGTCGCTGTGTTGAATGCCGGTCATCCGTTGGTGGAGGGCAGCGAGAGCGGCCTGCACTTGGCGCAACTGGCGCAGGAGCCGTTTGTGTTTTTTCCGCGCACTTACGGCAGTGGCCTGTATGCCCAACTGCTGAACCTGGCCCGCGATGCCGGCTTCAGCCCGCACTTCGCCCAGGAAGCGGGGGAGGCGATGACCATTATCGGTTTGGTGGCGGCGGGGTTGGGGGTGTCGGTGTTGCCGGCGTCATACCAACGGATACGGATCGATGGCGTGGTGTATCGCACCTTGCTGGATCAGGAGGCGGTGACGGCGGTATGGCTGGTGCAGCGCAAAGGCGCACAAACGCCGATGGCGAAGGCGTTTGTGGAGTTATTGACGCGCAAGGCGGTGCAATAACTCCCCGTGAACGGGCTCGCCACAGCGGTTGTGCCTGGCTTTGGTTTTACTTTGAGGTGCCCGTCTGCTCGAACAACTGCGCTGCCGACCCCGCCTCACCACTCATGCCATTGCTGCGCAATCCCGCCATGATGTCGCTGTCCAGGTTGTTCACCCAACGGTTGTAGTTGCGATGGATCTTGCCGTCCTTGTAGCCCAGTTGGCGGCTGTCGCGGTAGGTGATGGCGTAGCTGTTGCGGGTGTAGCGGATGTCGATGGCCGCGTAGTACTGGTTGCGCACGGTGATCTCGGCCTGTACCAGCTGCGGGCTCAGGCGTTGCACCGTCCATTCGCGTTTTTGCAGGGCGTTGACGATCACCGTTTTCATTTTCTCTTCACTGACCTGGGCGTCGGCCGGCAGGTCGTGCTGGGTGTTGAGGATCGGTTTGCTGGTACAGCCGGCGGTGGTCAGCAGGGCCAGGGTGATCAGCGTAGCGCGTAGCAAGGAAGACATTCCGTATTCTCCAATCGATTAAAAGTCAGGACCAGCGGCGAAAGATCAGCGACGTATTGACGCCGCCAAAGGCAAAGTTGTTGTTCATCACGTAGTCGTGGTGCATCTCGCGAAATTCACCCTGCAGGTAATCCAGCTCGCCGCATTGCGGGTCGACGGAGTCCAGGTTGAAGGTGTGCACGTATTGGTCGCGGTTCATCATCTCGATGCTGAACCACGATTCCAGCGCACCGCAGGCGCCCAAGGTGTGGCCGAGGAAGCTTTTCTGCGAGCTGATGGGCATGCGGCTGCCGAACAGGCTGCTGGTGGCCTGGGTTTCGGCGATATCGCCCTGGTCGGTGGCGGTGCCGTGGCCGTTGACGTAGCCGATGGCGGCCGGCTCCAGGCCCGCATCTTCCAGGGCCAGCTCCATGGCGCGGCGCATGGTTTTCTGTTCCGGCCGGGTGGTGTGCTGGCCGTCGGCATTGCTGCCGAAGCCGACGATCTCGGCATGGATATGCGCGCCCCGCGCCAGTGCATGTTCCAGCTCTTCGAGCACCAGCATGCCGCCGCCTTCGCCGATCACCAGGCCATCGCGGCCGCTGTCGTAGGGACGTGGGCTGGTTTGCGGCGCGTCGTTCTTCAGGCTGGTGGCATACAGCGCGTCGAACACCATGGCTTCGGTGGGGCACAGCTCCTCGGCGCCGCCGGCGAGCATCAACGGCAGGCGGCCGAACTTGATCGCTTCATAGGCATAGCCGATGCCCTGGCTGCCGCTGGTGCACGCGCTGGACGTGGGGATCAGCCGCCCGGTGAGGCCAAAGAAGATGCTGATATTCGCCGCCGTGGTGTGGGGCATCATGCGCACGTAGGAGTTGGCGTTCAGCCCCTCGGCCACCGAGTTCAGCAACATATTGCCGAAGGCCTTGATCTCATCGGTACTGCCGGTGGACGAGCCACAGGCCACGCCCATGCGCCCGTCCTTGATCGACTCGTCGCCGAGTAAACCCGCGTCCTGCAACGCCTGTTCCGCCGCCCACACCGCCAGGCGCGAGACGCGACCCATGCTGCGCAGCTGCTTGCGCGTCCAATGGGCGGGCACGACGAAATCATCGACCGGCCCGGCCAGGCGCGTGTTCAATTCGGTAAAACGCTCCCACTCGTCCATGCGTCGGATGCCGCTGCGGTTGGCGCGGAAGTTGGCGGCGATGGTGTCCCAGTCGCTGCCCAGGGAGGTCACGCCGGCCATGCCGGTGACGACGACGCGTTTCATCAGCACAGGCCTCCATTCACGGCCAGGACCTGGCGCGTGATATAGCCGGCTTCGGCCGACATGAGGAAATTCACCGCACCGGCGACTTCTTCCGGGGTGCCCATGCGTTGTGCCGGGATCATCTTCATCAGTTCTTCCACCGGTACGTTTTCATCCAGCATGGCGGTGTCGATCAAACCGGGGGCGACGCAGTTGACGGTGATCCTGCGCTTGCCCAGTTCGATGGCGAGGGCCTTGGCCGCGCCGATCAGGCCGGCCTTGGAGGCGCTGTAGTTGACCTGGCCACGGTTGCCGATCAACCCGGAGACCGAGGTGATGCACACGATACGCCCGGCTGCGCGACGACGAATCATCGGCATCATCACCGGGTGCAGCACGTTGTAGAAGCCATCCAGGTTGGTGCGCATCACCACGTCCCAATCGTCTTCCGACAGGGCCGGGAAGGCGCCGTCGCGGGTCAGGCCGGCGTTGAGCACCACGCCGTAATAAGCCCCGTGTTGCTCAACGTCGGCTTCAAGGATCTGCCTGCACGCGGCGCGGTCCGCCACATCGAATTGCAGCACCCGCGCCTGGCGGCCCAAGGCCTCGATCTCGACCTGTACCGCGCAGGCTTCGGCCCGACCGCTGCGGCAATGCAGCACGATGTCATGCCCGGCCTGGGCCAGGCGCAGGGCAATGGCGCGGCCGATGCCACGGCTGGAGCCGGTGACCAGTACGGGTTCAGTCATGGCGTTTCGTCCTTCGATTCATCTAAATAGTTGGCCGCCTGGGGCGGTCGAAATACATTCAGGCGCGCACTGGCCTGGATACCGCTACCGGTGAGGTGGCATTCGAACACACCCATGCCGTTGTCGTCTTCCAGGGAACGCAGGCCGTGGATGTTCAACTCGGCGCCGGCCGGGAAGTGTTCCACGTTGCACTCGAACTTGCGTGTGCCGAGCAGGAAGCCCAGCTCCACCGCTTCACCCTTTTGACGGGCGCGGCAGCCGGCGTAGGCGGCGACGCTCTGCGCCATCAACTCGATGCCGACCCAGGCCGGCAGGCTGCCGTCAGGGCGGTTGAACAGGCCGCCGGGCTTGACGGTGAGGCGGGTGTGAATCTGCTCTTCATCGAACGACAGCACCTGGTCGATCAGGATCATGTCGCCCGCGTGGGGCAGCAGTTCGGCGAGTGGCCAATCGGTCATGGGGCCTCTCCGATTATCAGGCTGACATTGTTGCCGCCGAAGGCAAACGAGTTGCTCATCAGGCGGGGTTTTTCCAAGGTGTCCCCCGCCTGCGCCCATTGCAGGGCGGGCAGCGTAGGGTCGGCCTGGCCGTCCCACACATGGGGCGGCACCCGGCCGTGGGCCAGGCTCAGCCAGCAGAACGCGGCTTCCAGCGCGCCGGCCGCGCCCAGGGTGTGGCCGCTCATGGGTTTGGTCGACGAGCAGGCCACGCCGTCGGGGAACAGGCTGGCGACGGCCAGGCTCTCCATGGCATCGTTGTGTTGGGTGGCGGTGCCGTGCAGATTCAGGTAGCCGATCTGCCCGGGCTGCACTTTTGCGCTGGCCAGGGCCTTGCGCATCGCCTGCAACGCGCCTTTGCCGGTGGGTTCCGGCGCGGAAATATGGTGCGCATCGCAACTCGCACCGCTGCCCAACAGGGCGATCGCCGCAGGCGTTTTAGTCATCAGGAACAGCACCGCCGCTTCGCCGATATTGATGCCGTTGCGGTTCACCGAAAACGGGTTGCAGCGTTCGTTGGACACCGCTTCCAACGCGCCGAACCCATTGAGGGTCAGCTTGCACAGGCTGTCGACGCCGCCGCAGAGCACCGCGTCGCACACCCCCAGGTCGAGCAGGCGTTGTGCGCTCATCAAGGCTCGGGCGCTGGAGGTGCAGGCGGTGGAAATCACATAGGCCGGGCCGCTCAGTTGCAGCCAGTCGGCGAGAAAATTCGCCGGGGCGCTGAGTTCCTGTTGCTGGTAGTCGTAGTCGCTGGGGAAGTGCTGATCGCGCAGGTACTGGGCGATACCGCGGCTGGCTTCGTCGATGCCGGAGGTGCTGGTGCCGAGCACGACCCCGACCCGCGAGGCGCCATAGCGGTGGATCGCCTGGCGAATCTCGCCCTCGATCTGCAGCGCCGCCTCCAGCAGCAGTTGGTTATTGCGGCTGCTTTGCTGGCCGAGTTCCACCGGGATGGTCGCCAGCTCGCCGTGCACACCGCCTACCGGCAGCGTGCGCTCCGGCACCCAGCCGCTCTCGGCGCGCATCCCCGAGCAGTCGCCGGCAAACAGGCTGCGACTGACGGCGGCCTGGCCACGGCCGAGGGCGCAAATCACGCCGAGGGCATTGAGGTAGGCGCTCATCGGGCGGCACCGAGTGGCGTGATGCGGTAGCTCAAGGGCTGGCCGCTCATGTTCACACTGAAGACTTCTGACGATTGGTAGACGATCTGCCAATGGCCCGGCAGGGTGCGCGTGAGGTCCATCGCCTGGGCGCCAGGGTAGAGCGCGCGTACGTCATCGGCCGAGGTCAAGGCAAACAACAGTGCGGCAAACAGCTCGCGGGCCTGGGGATTGGGCGGCAGCAGGCCGTCGGCCTGCCACTGGCCATCGATCAGTTTTTGCCGGGCCTGGGGAATGCCCAGGGGGTCCATCATTGACCAGCGGATTGCGCCGCCTTCGCGTTGGATCACCAGCAGCCAGTCCTGGCTCTGGCCTTCCGCCAGGCGCTGCACATGCAGCTGTAGCGGCAAGGCCAGGGCCGGGTTTTTTTCAGGCAGCGGCGGCTGGCTGGCGCAGGCGCTCAGCAGCAACAGGCAACCGATCAACAGGCTGCGCATCATGGTGCGGCGCTCGCCAGGGGTTTGCGCGCCACGCAGTTGACCAGGGTTTCTTCACGCTGGCCCACCGGCGGCGGGTTACGCAGGCCCCAGCGCTCCAGCAGGCCGAAGTCGCGGGAGCGGCTCCACCACAGGTAGGGGTACGAAACGTTCTGCGGGCCGAACTCAAAGCCCTGCTCGCGGAGCATCTGCAGGTACTCTTCGGCGCTTTTCTGCACATGCATGGGATGGCGGAACAGCCAGCGAATGACCCAGGTGTCGATATAGGCTTCGGTGGATTCGGCAAACAGCAAGTAACCGCCCGGCTTGAGCACCCGGTAAAACTCCTTGAGTGCGCGATGCTGTTCAACCAGGTGATGGAAGGTCTGGTGGCAGAACAGGATGTCGACGCTGGCGTCCGGCACATCGAGGGTGGCGCAGTCGCTGCCGATCAATTCGATGGCCAGGCCCTGGCGCGCGGCTTCGGCCTTGCTCAGCTCCAGGCTGTGGGGGTCGGCATCCAGGCCTATCAGGCGCGCGGGGGCAAACACCTGCTGCAGGTATTGGAATGACTTGCCCTGGCCGCAACCGGCGTCCAGCAGCACCGGCGCCTCGGGCAACGGGTCGGTGAACAGGCTGCGCAGGTCGTTGATTGCCACGCGCAATACATGGTGCTGCCAGGTATGGCTGCGCAGGAACCAGAAGCCGAACTTGGTTTCTTCGACGTAGTTTTTACTCAGGTATTGAGACGTCATACCGGTTCACTCGCGCAAATTTCCGACAACATCCGCAAGCGCCGCTTGGGCTCGCTGACAAACGGGTTGCGTTCGTCCCACGCGTAACCTGCGAGGATCGAACTGATCATCCGGCGAATGTCCGGTGAGCTGCCGGGGTGGAAAATCACATCCTGGAAGGTGCCTGCATACCAGCCTTCGACATAGCAGCGGAAGGTGTCGACACCACGCTTGAGCGGCTCGGCAAACTCGGTTTGCCAATCCACGGTCTCGCCTTTGAGCTGACGATGCAGCACGCCGGCGGCCATGCTCGCCGAGCGCATGGCGATGGTCACGCCGGAGGAGAACACCGGGTCGAGGAATTCCGCCGCATTGCCCAGCAGCGCAAAGCCGGGGCCGTGCAGGGTTTTGACGTTGGCCGAGTAGCCGCCGATGGTGCGCGCCGGCGTGTCCCATACGGCGTTGTCCAGCACGCCGGACAAGCTCGGGGTTTCGTCGATAAAGCCGCGCAGGCAGGCGTCGAGGTCCGCGTCGCGCGCGTCGAAATGCTCCTTGGCCGCGACCACACCCACCGAGCAGCGACCGTTGCTGAACGGGATGGTCCAGAACCAGATGTCGCGCTTCGTAGGGTGCGTGGTGACCAGGATCTTGGTGCGGTCGAAGCCCGGGTGTTCGATGCGGTCTTCAACGTGGGTGAACACCGCCTGGCGCAGCGGGAAATTCGACGGCGCCTCTAGGTCGAGCAGGCGCGGCAGCACGCGGCCGTAGCCGCTGGCATCAAGCACGAACTTGGCCTTGATGTGGTACTCGCTGCCGTTCTCGCGGCGCACATGCAGGTAGCGGCACTCACCGGAGAAATCCACGCCGACGATGGTTTCGCCGTAGCGGATGTCGACACCTTGCTGGGCGGCCTGATCGGCCAGCAACTTGTCGAACTCGCCGCGCTGCACCTGGAAGGTAGTGGGCTTGCCGTTGCTGAAGGTGTCACCGAAATCGAACGCGCTGTAACGCTCGCCCCAGGCAAACGCGGCACCGGTTTTTACCTGGAATCCCGCCGCCTGCACGGCGTCGAGCATGCCGGCCTCTTCGATGAAATCGATGCAGTGCGACAGCAGGCTTTCGCCGATCGAGAAGCGCGGAAAATACTGGCGCTCGATGATCAATACATCATGCCCTTTGCGTTTGAGCAGTGCGGCGGCAATCGCGCCGGATGGCCCGGCACCAATCACCACCACCTGGCGACGTTCCATTTCAACTATGGGCACGAGGGCTCCTTGCCGCTTTGGCGATAACTACATTCATGAGGCGTGTTTCCGTTGGCCGGCCCAGGGCGCCAGCATAAAGCTGAATGCCAGGCCCAGGCTGACCGACAGGCCGAAATTACTCACTGCCGGGGTACTGGACACCGCCAGCAGGCCGAACGACAACCAGGTCGTCAGCGCTGCCAGCAGCGTCCCTAAAAGGCTGACAGCGGGGCCGCCGATCTGTTCGCGCATCAAAATCGCATAGTCGACGCTGATGGCCGTGACCAGCAGCAACCCGAACAGGCTGAACAGGGTCAGCGGCTGGCCCAGCCAACCCAGGCTGGCCAGGCTGCACAGCGCCGCCAGCAACGGCAGGGCGACGATGCGCAAGGCCCCGCCGAAGCCGAACGGCAGGATCAGTAACAGCACGATCAGCACGCACGACATCAACTTCAATTCGGCGGCGCTGATCTGCGTGTCGGCGAATACACGGTTCAAATCCCCGAGACGATCCACCAACTGCACGCCGGGCAGGTCCACGGCCTGCACCCGCAGCAGCGCCGGGTTGTTCAAGCCCTGCAGGCTGACCATGGCCGCCACGCCGCCGTCCACCGGGCCCAGCCACAGGGTGCGCCAGGGTTCGGCCAAGGGGCCCACCAGCGCAGCGTCGATGTCTTCGGTGGGCAGCGCTTGCAGTTGCGCGATTTCGGCGTGCAGGGCGCCGGCGGGCACGCCGAGGTCCAACAGCGGCTGCCAATGCTGTGGGAGTGCGCTCAGGGCCTCGCGCAGTTGCTGCTGTTCGGCGGGCAGGCTGACCAGTTGGTTGAGCGCCAGGTAACCCTGGAGCTTGTCCATATTCACCAGCTGGTCCAGGCGTTGGCCCAGGGCGGCTTGGCGCTCCAGCAACTGCGGCTGGTTGTCGGCCCGTATCAGGAAAAACTGGCTGGTGGGCTGGAAACCGGTAATGCGCGCCACGGCCTGTGCCTCTTGCAGCAACTGCGGCGGCGCGCCGATCCACTGGCGGATATCGTTTTTGCTGTTCAGCTGCCAAAGGCCGCCGGCGCAGAACAGCAGCACCCACACCAGCAGCACCGGACTGGGCACACGCTTGAGCAAGGCGGCCCGCACCCGCCACAGGCATTCGGCGACGCGCAGCGGCCATTGTGCCGGGCGCAGTTCGACCCCCTTGAGCAGTGCCGGCAGCAGGCACACCGCTGACAGGTAGGCGCCGACCAGGCCCGCGGCGGAGAACACCGCGATCTGCGTCAAGGCCGGGAAGGGTGTCCAGGCCAGCGCCAGGTAGCCGATGCAGCTGGTGGCCAGGCTCAGGCTCAGCCCTGGCAGCGTCAGGCGCAATGCCGGCCAACTGCGCCAGGGGTTCATGCTCCAGCTTTTCGACAGGTAGTGCAGCGGGTAATCCACCGCGACGCCGATCAGGCTGGAGCCGAGCACCAAGGTCATCACATGCATATGGCCGAACAGCGCCACGCAAGCGACGGCACCAAACAGCATGCCCACCAGCACCGGTACAAACGCCAGCAGCACTCGCCAGCGGCGGAACGCCAGCAACAGCAACAGCAGAATGCCGACGGTGGCGCCGCCGCCGACCCAGGTGATTTCCCGCGTGGCCTGTTGCTGGCCGTTCGCCGCGTAAAGCAAACCGCTGGCGGCGAGCAATTGCGCGCCGTGTTCGCCGGCCTGCGTGCGGCTGGCCTGGAGCAGATCCGCCACTTGCAGCGGCAGTTTCATGTCGAAGGCATTGCCGGTGGTGCGCGCCCGCAGCAGCACCCAGCTCTTGCCGTCGGCATCGGCGATCAAGGCGCCGCTGCCGATGTCCAGTTGCACCGAGCCGCGTTGCGGCTGGCTGTTCTGGATGCGCCCGGTCAGGCCCAGCCAGTCGTCCTGGCTCGGCACCAGGCTGAAGCCGGTGAAGGGGTCGAACAGCGACTGCACCCGTTGCTGGATGAACGCGTCGGGGTGGTCGATCAGTTGTTCGCGGTCCTTGGCCGAGAGCATCGCCAGCCGCCCGCGCAGCAACTGTTCACGCAGTGCCGGCAGGTCGGCTTGCAGGTTCCATTGGACCTTCTCGAACAAGCCGCTGGCCTGCCAGCGCTCGCCCAATTGCTGCGCCACGGCCACCGCTTGCTGGCGATCGGCGTGCCCCACCAACACCAGCATTTCGCGGTTGAGCGGCTCCTGCATGCGCTGTTCGGCTTGCAGTTCCAGGGCGTCCGGCGTACTCCCCGGCACCAGCTCCATCAGGTTGGCCGACAGCGGTGCACCATCGCGCCACTGCCAGCCGGCCAGGGCCAGCACGGCCACCAGCAGGATCAGGAACAGGCGGGGCAGCAGGCGCTCACTGGGCAAAGTCGTGTTGCTCCGCGTCGCTCAATGGCTGGCCGGCGCTGCTGTCCTGCATGCGCAGCACAGTGCTGTCGCCTTGGGTTTCCAGCAGTTCGATCTTCTGCACCAGTTCACCACCGTCGATATTGATCTGGGTGAATACCTGCTTGAGCAGCAGTGAACGCGGGATCAGCGTGAGCTTCCATTGCCGGGCTTCGCCTTGCAGTTGCAGCTCGAAGTCGCGCTGCAAGCCGCTGCTGTCGCCCTGGAGCACGGCGAGGAACAGACGGTTCTGTTCGGCACCGGCGCTCTTGTTCGGCAGCAGTTGCCAGCCGTTGGCGTCACGGCGGGCGATGCCCTGGGCGCTGATGCGGTAGTCCTGTTGCAGCGGGGTTTTCAGCAGCCACAGCAGGCCGTGGTCCTTGGCCAGGACGAAGGTGCCTTTGCTGACCAACGGCTGCGGCAGCGCACGCAGGTGTTTTTCCTGGATGAAGCTGCCGTGGATCACCGAGGGTTTGGCCAACTGGTCGCTGAGTTGTTGCAGGTCGAAGGCCTGGGCTTGAAGCGACAGCAGCAACGCGCCGAGGAAGGTGATCAGTTTCATGACAAGGCCCTGTCGACGGCGTCGGTGAATACTTTGGGGGACGCCAGCTGCATCTCGCGAGTGGCGATTTCTACCGCCACCTGCACAGTGCTGGCTCGGGTCAGGCGCTCGCCGCTGGCCAGGTCGGTGATCAGGTAATTGACCTTCAAGCGGTTCTCCCATTCCACCAGGCTGGCGCGCACGTTGATCGTCTGGCCGAACACCGCACCGCGCACATAGCGCAGTTGCATGTCGATCACCGGCCAGGCGTAACCGGCTTCGAGCATGGCCGTGTAGTTGTGGCCGATCTTGTCCAGCAGCGCGCAGCGTGCGATTTCCAGGTACTTCACGTAATGCCCGTGCCAGACGACGTGCATGGTGTCGACGTCAAAAAACGGCACCAGGATTTCGGTGTCGCTGTGCAATACGCCAGGGCTACGCATGCAGCCTCCAGTGTTGCTCGGCGATGCGTTGCAGGCACAGGCGCAGTTCGCCTTCGAGGGCACGGTCTTCGATGACCGGCGGGAAGTCCTGGGCCAGCTCTGCATGCATGGCCGCCAGCGCCGGTGGCAACGGGCGTGCGTCGTCGGCCTGGGCGCGCAGCCACACACCCTGGTTGGCGGCGAGCAGGGTGGCGGCGGCGACCTGTTCGGTCAGCTCCAGCACGCGGATCGCATCGCGGGCGGCGATGGTGCCCATGCTCACCTTGTCCTGGTTGTGGCACTCGGTGGAGCGCGAGAACACGCTGGCCGGCATGGTGTTTTTCAGTGCTTCGGCGGTCCAGGCGCTGGTGCCGATCTGCACCGCCTTGAAACCGTGGTTGATCATCGCGCGGTCCGCCGGTGCGCCGGACAGGTTGCTCGGCAGGCCGTGGTTGTAGCGCACGTCCACCAGCAGGGCGAGCTGGCGGTCAAGCAGGTCGGCGACGTTGGCCACCAGGGTCTTGAGGCTGTCCATGGCAAAGGCGATATGCCCGCCGTAGAAATGTCCGCCGTGCAGCACGCGTTCTTCTTCGGCGTCGATGATCGGGTTGTCGTTGGCGCTGTTCAGCTCGATCTCGATAAACGAACGCAGCCAGTTCAGGCTGTCCGCCAGCACGCCGAGGACGTGGGGCGCGCAGCGCAGCGAGTAGCGATCCTGCAGGCGATGCAGCGGCGCGGTCGGCGCGTCGATCGCCAGGTCCTTGCGCAGCCAGGCAGCGACTTGCATCTGCCCTGGGTGGGGCTTGGCAGCGAACAGGCGTTCGTCGAAGTGTTCCGGGTTGCCTTGCAGCGCCACCACGTTCAGCGCTGTGATGCGCGTGGCCAGTTGCAGCAGGTAGTCGGCGCGGGCGAAGGCCAGGCAAGCGATGCCGGTCATCACCGCGGTGCCGTTCATCAGTGCCAGGGCTTCCTTGGGGCGCAGTACCAGCGGCTCCCAGCCGAGTTCGCGGTGCACGTCGGCCGCCTGGCGACGCTCGCCACGGAACAGCACTTCGCGTTCGCCGGACAGGGTCGCGGCCACGTAGGACAGCGGGGTCAGGTCACCGCTGGCGCCCACCGAGCCTTCTTCCGGGATCAGCGGCAGCACGTCGTGTTCGAGGAACCCATGCAGGCGCTCCAGCAGTTCCACGCGCACCCCGGAGACGCCGTGGCACAGTGACTGCAAGCGCGCCGCCAGCACCGCACGGGTGGCTTGGGCGTCGAGCAACTTACCCAGGCCGCAACCGTGGAAGGTGTACAGGTGACGGGGCAGGGCCTCGACATGTTGCAACGGCACCGCGACCACGCAGGAGTCACCGTAGCCGGTGGTCACGCCGTAGATCACGCCTTCCTTGTCCAGCAGCGAGTCGAGGAACTGCGCGCCCTTGGCGATGCGCTGGCGATAGGCGGCATCGCTTTGCAGCTGGGTAGGCACCTGACGGTTGGCCAGGGCCAGCACGTCTTCGATGCGCAGGGGGCGTTCGCCAAAGGTTACCGGCTCAAGATGCGTCGTCATCGGTCTTCCAGAAAGGGTAAAAGTTGAACCATTGTTGGGGCGCTTCCAGGCAGAACTGGCCCAGGCGTGCGGCGTAGCGCGCAGTCCACAGGGCGATGACCTGCTCGCGGGTGCTGCGTTTCCATTCGAGCAATTGCGCGAAGGGCTCGATGGTCAGGCGATAGCGGCCCTGGTGTTTCAGGCACATCAGCAGGTTGACCGGGCATTTCAGCAGGCCCGCCAGCAACCACGGGCCTTGGGGGAAGGCAGCGTCATGGCCGAGGAAATCCACGCGCACCGTGCGCCCGCCATGCAAGGGCACGCGGTCGCCGGCAATCGCCAGCCACTCGCCGTCGTCCAGGCGCTGGCTGAGCAGCAGCATGGTGGCCGGGTCCAGCTCGCTGACCTGGATCAGGCGCAAGTGGGTGGCACCGGCTTCGCCCAGCAGGCGGTTGAAGCGTTCGGCGTGCTTGGTGTGCACCAGCACGTTCATGGTGACCTGTTCGCCGATTTCCGCCAGCGCGCGGCACACTTCGAGGTTGCCCAGGTGGGCGCCCACCAGCATCTGCCCGCGCCCTCCACGCAGTTGCCCGCGCAGTTTCGCCGGGTCGTTGATGTCGATCTGTTCCAGGCGCAGCTTGCCGTTCCACACGTCGAGTTTGTCGAGCAGGGCATCGGCGAAGGCCATGAACTGGGCGAAGACTTTGCGCTGGCTGGGGCGCAGTTCATCGCGCCCGCTCCAGTCAGCCAGGCGCTGCTGGTATTGCCAGGCGCTCTGGCGCGCGGTGCGTCCGAACAGGAAGAAGTACAACACGATGCCGTACAGCACCGGGCTCAGCAGGCGGCGGCCGAGGACCTTGGCGGCGAGGGCGGTGAATTTCATCAGCCAGTAGCTGCCGCGCTCTTCGCGGTCGGCCCAATGCTTGGTGCTGTCGCTCATGCCTGCCACCGCCGCCACAGGATCAGCGGTGCCCGTACCAACATGCCGAAGAACAGGCGGGTGTGCATGGCGCTGATGCGCACGTTGTCGCGGAACAGGCGGAAGTGCGACAGGCCGTCGGCCGGGTAATGCACCTGGGTCGGCAGCCAGCGCATCGGCTGGTTGCGCCAGGCCAGGCGCACCAGGATGTCGGAGTCGAAGTCCATGTGCGTGCCGATATAGGCCGAGTCCATCAGCGCCAGCACCGGTGCCAGCGGGTACACGCGAAAGCCGCACATCGAGTCGCGGATCTGCAGTGACAGGGTGTTGATCCACACCCACACGTGGGTCAGGTAACGCGCATACAAACGGCCCTTGGGCACGCTTTCGTCGTATTCGGGGTAGCCGCAGATGATCGCGTTGGGCTGCCTGCGGGAGGCGTCGATAAACGTCTCGACTTCGCGCAGGTCGTGCTGGCCGTCGGCGTCGACCTGCAAGGCGTGGCTGAAGCCCAGGCGCGCCGCTTCGCGAAAGCCCGCCATCACTGCGCCGCCCTTGCCCTGATTAGTCGGCAGGGTGAGCAGGGTGACATTGTCCAGCCGCGCCAGTTGCGCCAGCACCGCTGCGCAGGCCGGGCTGCTGCCATCGTCCACCAACAGGCACGGCAGGCCACTGTTCAACAGGCTGTGGACCACGGCGGGCACGGCGGCTTCGTGGTTGTAGACCGGGATCAGGGCGCAGGGGTTATGCATGGGCGGCTTCCAATTGGATGCGGCCGCTGGCACAGGCCGCGACGCCGTTGCGGTAGGCGAAATACAACTTGCCGCGTTCCTGGTCGAAGCGCAGGTGCAGTTCGATACGGTCGCCGGGGCGCACCAGTTGCTGGAACTTGAGCACTTCCATGCCGGCAAAGGTCGCGGGCAGATCGAGCAGTTGCTGGCCGAGGTTGAACGCCCATTCCACCTGGACCACGCCGGGCAATACCGGAGTGACCGGGAAATGGCCGCTGAAATAGGCCAGGTCCGGCGGCACGCTCAGTTGCAAGGTCCATTCGCCATCGACTTCGACTTGCTCCAGCACTTCCGGCGCCTTGGGCCGGGGCGCCAGCAGCAACGCGGCCACATCGGCCTGGGGCAGTTTGCCCTGGGCATTCAGCGGCAGCTGGCGCAGCAGCCGCCAGCGACGTGGCAGCGCCAGGGCTTCGCAATGCTGGCTCAAATGCTGGCGCAGGGTCTGGGTGACAGTTCGTCGGCCCTGGTTGCGCAAGGCGTGCAGGCCGTCGGCACTCAGCACCACCAGCGCGCCGAGGGAGGCGCGGTTTTCCTGCACCACCCCCAGGCGCGTTTCGGCGACCCACGGGTGGGCCATCAGCGCCTGCTCAAGCATGGGCAGGGAGATGCGTTTTTCTTCCAGCTTGACGATACGGTCCAGGCGCCCGAGCAGCTCGAAGCGACCATCGGCATGGATGCGCGCCGCGTCAGCGGTTTGTTCTATGTGCCCGACGGGCAAGTATGGCGAGGCGATGCGCAGTGCACCGTCGGCGTCCTGGCTCAGGTGTATATCGGCGAACGGCTGCCAGGGTTGCGCGCCCTGGCGCCAGGCGATACCGCCGGTTTCCGAGCTGCCGAGAATCTCTGTCGGCCATTGCTGCAAGCGCTCGTAAAGACTGCTGGCCGCCTCGATGGGCAAGGCACCGCCCGACGAGAACACCCGCGATACCTGGCTCAGCGCCGGCCAATCGAGGTTGTCGCCCATGCGCTTGAGCAGCGCCGGGCTGGCGACCCAGGCGAATTGCGGGTGTTCGCGGCTGGCGCGTTGCATGTCTTCCGGAAACGCCAGCTGGCGGCGCACAAAGCTGCGACCGGCGCACAGCGGCCACAGCACACGGAACAGCAAACCGTAGATGTGCTGGGTGGCGACGCTGCCGATGATGCAGGCGTCTTTAAGGTCTGCCCCCCATAGGGCTTCCAGGGCCTGGACCTCATTGGCCAGTTGGCGCAGGGTCTTGTCGATGCGCTTGGGTTCGCCGCTGGAGCCGGAGGTGCACAGGCTCAGTTGGCAGGTGTCCAGGTCGAGGGCCGCAGGGCTCAAGGGCGCTTGATACAACGCGTCCAGGTCTGCCGCTTCAGTCAGCCAGGCGTCGACAACCGCGTCCCAGCGTTGGCGAGTCTGGGGTTGCAGATCGGCGGGCAGCAGTACGCTGGCCCCGGCACGCCAGGCGCCCAGCAGCGCAATCGCCAGCAGGCCGGCGTCTTCCAGGTGCAGGGCCAGGCGCTGGATGCCACGGGCTTGCAGCCCCGCGGCCAGGCTCAGGGAGTGCTCCCACAGCTGGGCATGATTCATCGCAGGTTCGGTGGTCACCAAACGCTGTCCCAGCGGCTCGAGCAACAGATGCTCAAGATTCAACCCATTCATACGCGGCCTCGAACCCTTTGTCGTACCAGCCATTCCACGGCAAACAACAGCCCCATCAGCCCGTAGGCGATCAAGCCGTTGTACAACGTCCACCAGCTCAACGGCGCCCATAGGGTGAGGGCGGCGGCGAGCAGGCCATTACACAGAAAAAACACGCACCACACCACGGTGACCTGGCGCGTATACACAATCGCGTGCGGCGGCAGCACCGGGTCGGTCATGCGCGCCAGACGCTCCACCATCGGCGGGCCGTATTTCAGGCTCAGGCCGAACAGCGCCAACATGAACGCACTGACCAGGCTCGGGTACCAGCGCAACAGGTGCGGGTTGTCGAACCAGGCCAGGGCCAGGCAAAACACGATCACCGCCAACGCCATCCAGCGGCTGCCGGGGCGCGCCGCACCCGTGACCGCGCGCAGCAGCCACAGGCTGCCCAGCAGCAGGCCGAATTGCCAGGGCGCAAAGTGCTCGGTGCCGTAATACACCGCAAACGGGTACAGCAGCCCCGCCAATAACAGGCCAAGGCCGATCAGCCGGCTCATGCGGCAGGCTGGACCAGACGGTACACCGCCTCAACCACGTCGTTGACGGTGCGCACGGCCTTGAACTCTTCGGCGGCGATCTTCTTGCCGGTCTGGCGCTTGATATGGTCGATCAGGTCCACGGCATCGATGCTGTCGATCTCCAGGTCCTGATACAGGTTGGCGTCGAGGGTGACGCGCTCCGGGGGCAGTTCAAACAGTTCCACCAAGGCATCGCGCAGGGTGTTGAAAATATCGTCACGAGTTTGCATGGTCCGGTCTCAAGCTGCCTGTCTGGCCGTGACGAACGCCGCAAGGCTGGCCACGTTGGTGAAGTGATTGCGGGTGTCCTTGGCGTCGGCATCGATCTTGATGCCGTACGTTTTCTGGATCGCCAGGCCCAATTCCAGGGCGTCTACCGAATCCAGGCCCAGGCCTTCGCCGAACAGGGTTTGGTCGCTGCCGATGTCGTCGGCGCTGATGTCTTCCAGGCCCAGGGCCTCGATGATCAACAGCTTTATATCGTGCTCAAGGCGGTGTTGGTCGCTCATCTTCGGCGAGCTCCTTAATGAAATAGTGGTGCAGGTAATCGTTGAGCTTGCGTGAGGCCTGGGGCGCGGGCCCCAGTGTCGCGAACGCCTGTGGTTCTATATCGGCCCCCACGCGCAAACTGAAGTGAAAACGGCATTTAGGGATGCGATACCAGGGTTCGGCCTTGGTCAGAGTGGTGGGGCTGACCTTGATCACTACCGGGGTGATGATTGTCGCACCGCGCAGGGCAATGGCGGCGGCCCCGCGATGAAAGGCGGGCGCCACGCCGGGGGTGGTACGGGTGCCTTCGGGAAAGATGATCAGCGTCTGGCCTTGGCGCAGGGCGTCGGCGGCGGCGTCGAGCATGTCTGCGCTGCCGTCGTTGCTTATGTAACCCGCGTCGCGCACCGGGCCACGGGTGAACGGGTTTTGAAACAGGCTCTGCTTGATCACGCAATTGGTCTGGCGCATCAGGCCGATCAGGAACACCACGTCGATCAGCGACGGATGGTTGGCGATGATCATCTGGCCTGGCTGGCCGAGCCGTTCGGCACCTTCGACGCTGTAGGTCAGCACGCCGGCGCGCTGCATCAGGCGGATAAAGAACCAGAACAGCCTGCTGATGGTATGGCGGGCGCGGCGCTGGTGCCTTTCTACGTTGCCCGGCAGGCAACTGAGCAGGGGAAAGACCAGCAAGCGCAGGCACAACCCGCCGACGCCGAACACGAAGAAGCTCGCGGCAGTGGCGAACAGGCGCCAGTAGTAGGCATCCCGTGGCTTATCGTTCACGACTTGCGTTGCCAGTTCCATACACGGTTCTTCCAGGCATGTTGGCAGGCGCCCTGCTCGGTAAGCAGGGCGCGCAGCAGGTTCAGGGCGTGGGGCCACTGGGTTTGAGTGGGTTGGACAGTGCCGGCGCTGAGTTCCAGTTGCCACTCGTCGCCTGGTGTCAGCAGCAGGCCGAGGGCGTAGGGAAAGGGCACGTCAACGATCCAGCTGGCGTAGGCCTCGGGCGGCTGTTCTTCGGTGATGACCAGCAATACCGCCGGAGCGCCTTCGTTGAGCAGGGCCGCAGCTTCGAGCATGCCGTGCTCCAGGCCATCGCCGGCGGCGGCGAGGGCTGTCATTTCGCTGGTTTCATTGCGCAGGATCGACCACAGGCCAATCACCGCGTTGTGCACCGACAGGCTGAATTGGGTCGGCGACAGCGGCTGATCGTTGGCCAGGTCGCTGAGGATGTCGAGCGTGCGCGGGGTTTCGCCATGCCGGGAAACAAACACCAGCGGCAGGTCTTGCAGGCCGTCGGCCAGCGGCCAGCCTACGCTGAACGCCATGCGTGCCAGGCGACTCAGGCGGCGGCGCTGCATGGCCGGCAGGAACGACACATCAGGCGAGGCATCGCTGGCAGGCAGCAACACCGGGGCCTGGCACCAGGCGTGCCAGTCGTCCGCGCTTTCCAGGCCGGGGGCCCAGGCGCGCCATTGGGCGATGTTGAAGTTGATCACTGAGAAAGTTATCCCGCCCCTGCGGGCTTCCATGTGCGGCTTTTGGCCCCGAATACCGGGACAGGGAGCAATCGCCGAGTGGCGCGCATTATCCCGGTGCTGCGGGGTTCTAGCAAACTTTGGTAAAGAATTGTGCAAGGCCGATTACAAATAAGTCGGGAAGGTTTACAGATTGTCCTTTAAGCGGGAGCCAGTTGGATCGTCGGACACTTCCTTTTCGCTTGTGCGCGACTTATGACAGACCCGATGCAATGCAGCAATGCATCGATGAACGAGGTAGCTAACAGGCGCTTTTGCCCTCTACACTCGGACATTCATTGATACACGGAGGTTTTTCCATGCGGCGCGTGGTGTTCAATCAAAAAGGCGGTGTTGGCAAGTCGAGCATCGCCTGCAACCTGGCGGCGGTCAGCGCCAGCGAAGGCTATCGAACCCTGTTGGTGGACCTCGATGCACAGGCCAATTCAACCCAATACCTGACCGGGCTGACTGGCGACGACATCCCCATGGGGATCGCGGACTTTTTCAAGCAAACCCTGTCTTCCGGGCCGTTTTCGAAGAAGAACAAGGTCGATATCTACGAAACCCCCTTCGACAACCTGCACGTCATCACCGCCACCGCCGAACTTGCGGACCTGCAGCCCAAGCTTGAGTCCAAGCACAAGATCAACAAGCTGCGAAAGCTGCTCGATGAACTGAGCGAAGATTACGACCGGATCTACCTGGATACCCCGCCAGCACTGAACTTTTATGCGGTTTCTGCACTGATTGCCGCCGATCGTGTGCTGATCCCCTTCGACTGCGACAGCTTCTCGCGCCAGGCCCTGTATGGCCTGCTGGCTGAAATCGAAGAATTGAAGGAAGACCACAACGAAGGCCTCGAAGTGGAAGGTATCGTGGTCAACCAGTTCCAGGCACGGGCGAGTTTGCCGCAGCAGATACTCGATGAGTTGATTGCCGAGGGCTTGCCGGTATTGCCGGTGTACCTGGCCAGCTCGGTGCGCATGCGCGAGTCGCACCAGGAGAACAAGCCGCTGATCCACCTGGATCCACGGCACAAGCTCACACTGCAATTTGTGGAGCTGCATAACCTGCTGGAAAACGCCTGATTTCAAGCACTATACCAATCCCTTGTGGGAGGGGGCTTGCCCCCGATAGCGGTATGCCAGCTAGCTCATCTGTAGCTGAGCCACCGCCATCGGGAGCAAGCCCCCTCCCACACTGTCCAGCATTGTTCTCCAGGTCCGGTTACACCCCCTGGCTACGCAACCAGCTCATCAGCTGCGGCAACGGAAACGCCCCGCTCTGGCGCGCAACCTCGCGGCCGTTCTTGAACAGAATCAGACTGGGGATCGAACGAATCCCCAACTGCGCCGACAGCTGCTGATTGGCCTCGCTGTCCAGCTTGGCCAGCCTGCACTTGCCCTCCAACTGCCCGGCCGCCTGTTCAAACACCGGCGCAAACGACTTGCATGGCCCACACCAATCGGCCCACACGTCCACCAGCAGCGGCAGGTCGCCCTTGATCTGGCTGGCGTAGTCGCCTTGTTTCAGCTCGAAAGGCTTGCCCAGTAGAACCGGTTGCTTGCAGCGCCCGCACTTGGGCGTATCACCCAGGCGTTCTGCGGGGATGCGGTTGAGGCCGTTGCAATGGGGGCAGGGGATAACGAGAGGTTCGGACATGGTGGGCTCCGTGGATGTGGCCAATGCTCCCTATCTGGAGTCAGGCATCAGCTTTATCAAGCTCGGGAGTGACGACGCATGTGCTAACAGATTCGCAAATGTCGATTGGCGCATGCCTATCTAGGCTGGAAGTACTTGTTCGAAATAGCACCATTGGTCCGTTCGACGCCATAGCAAATTGCGATAGCCGGCGTTCGGGTCTAACCTTCATAGCAATATGCGATAGGGACGTTGCATGCGTGTAATCAGTGCGAAACAAATCCGAAGTGCCCAGTTGAAGTGGCCTCATTCAGCCAGTGCTTTGGATGAGTGGTATCGGAAAGTCAAAGTCCTCAATCCTGAGGACTTCGCGGCGTTGAAATCGATTTTTCCCGCAGTGGATAAGGTGGGGGCGCTACCGAAGGCAGCGGCTTTATATTCGACATGTGCTGGACCATCGGGAATACGACAAGGGTAAATGGAAGGAGTGACTGGAAAATGAGTGTATTGATCGAGCAGGTCGCCGAGCACTGGCAATTCGTATCACCGCTGCTGCGCAAGCCCAAAACCGAGGCTGACTACGATGTGTTGGTGGAGGCGCTCGACGAATTACTGGATATCGTCGGGGATGACGAAGCCCATCCGTTGATGGGCGTGGTCGATATCATCGGTGACTGGGTCGAGGCTTATGACCTGGAGCATTGGCCGATGCCTGAGGCGAGCGGTGTCGACGTACTGCGATCAATGATGCAGGAGCATGGCCTGACTCAGAGTGATTTGCCGGGTGTTGGCGCTCAATCGGTGGTCTCGGAAATCCTCAGTGGAAAACGCCAGCTGAACGTGCGACAGATTCGTTGGCTGGCGGATTTTTTCAAGGTGCCGGTCGACCTGTTCATCTAATCGCGAGCATGGCGTATCACGACGAACAACTGATCTCCAAATGCTTACCCCAATCCGGCGGCCGCTGCGCGTATTGTTCCATCCCCGGCTGCTCCTCGAACGGCTTGGAAAGCACCTCATGCAGTCGCTGCACTTCGCTGTAGTCGCCTGATTCGGCAGCAGCGATAGCGTTCTGTGCGAGGTAGTTGCGCAGGATGTACAGCGGGTTCACTGCGTGCATCCGCTCACGGCGCTGCTCTTCGCTGTAATCCCCATCCCGCGTAACACGGGCCGTGTACAGCTCGGCCCAGGCATCGAACCCGGCGAGGTCGACAAAATCATCGCGCAGCTTCGCTACCGCCAGCGCTGCCGATTCGTCGCCCAGGCGTCGGAAGAACAAGGTGTAATCCACGCCGCTGTTCTGCATCAGCTTCAGCAACCGCTCCACCAGCTTCTGGTCGTCGTCTTCGGCGGTGGTCAGCCCCAGTCGGCGGCGCATCAGGTCCAGGTAGTGGGCCTGGTACAGCGGCAGGTACAGGCCAAGGGCTTCTTTCAAGGCATCGACGCTGATAAACGGCGTGAGCGCCTGGGCCAGCGCGCTGAGATTCCACTGGCCGATGGGCACCTGGTTGCTGAAGGAGTAGCGTCCTTCATGGTCTGAGTGATTGCAGATGAAGTGCGCGTCAAAGTCGTCGAGAAACGCAAACGGCCCGAAGTCGAAGGTGATGCCGAGGATCGACATGTTGTCGGTGTTCATCACGCCGTGGCAGAAACCATAGGCCTGCCATTTGGCGATCATCTCGGCATTGCGCTCGACGATTTCGCGGAACATCGCCAGGTAGGGCTCGGGCTGTTCGCGGCACTCGGGGTAATGCAGGTTCAACACGTGTTCGGCCAGCTCGGCCTGCTGTTCGGGCTTCTTGGTGTAGTAGAAATATTCGAAATGACCAAAACGGATATGGCTGGGCGCCAGGCGCAGCACCATCGCCCCACGTTCCTGCTTCTCACGCCAGACCGGGGTGCTGGAGCCGATCACGCACAACGCACGACTGCTGGGGATACCCAGTGCATGCAGCGCTTCGGAGGCCAGGAACTCCCGAATCGACGAGCGCAGCACCGCGCGGCCGTCGCCCATGCGCGAGTAGGGCGTCATCCCGGCACCCTTGAGGTGCAGGTCCCAATGCTCGCCGGCCTCGTTGTATACCTCGCCCAGCAGCAATCCCCGACCATCGCCCAGCTGCGGGGTGTAGCCGCCGAACTGGTGCCCGGAGTAGACCATTGCCCGCGGCTCGGCTTCGGCCCACAGCTTATGGCCGCTGAACAGCTCGGCGAACACCGGCGTTTGCGCCACGGCAGGGTCGAGGTCGAGCAGGGCCATGGCGGCATTGCTTGCCACCACCAGGCGCGGTTCGTCGAGGGGCTCGGGCAGTACGTGGGTTGAGAACGCGTCGCCCAGGCGTGCGAAGCGGTTGTCGAAGGTCAGTTCGTCGAGGGCTTTCACCGGCCATCTCCAGCAGAATGTCCGAGCATTCTGCTGGGGATAGGGCGTTTAGTCGAGTTTGCTGGGCGGTGGCTCGGGTGCATCCGCCACTTTGCCGTCCGGCGGCTCCGGCACATCTTGCGCCTCGGTCGGTCCGACGATGGATCTCTTCTCGTCCTCCACCGGCACCAGCTTGTACTCCTGGCCGTGGAGGTTTTTCAGGTACACCTCCATCTGCCGGAACGAGATGTTGATGTGGTGGTTCTTGAACTCGCGGTTGATAAAGCGGTTCACTTCGTCGATCACCGGGTTGCGGTCACCGAGGTCGCGCACGTGCATGCGCAGTTCGTGGTCCAGCGTACTTTCGCCGAAGTTGAGGAAGTACACATGGGGTTCCGGTTCCTTCAACACCCTTGGGTTTTCTCGGGCAGCCTTGAGCAACAATTCCTTCACCAGGTCCAGGTCGGAGCCGTAGTCCACGCCCAGCTTGAGGGTGACGCGGGTGATGGTGTCGGTCAGGGACCAGTTGATCAGTTGCCCGGTAATGAACGTCTTGTTCGGGACAATGATGTCCTTGCGGTCGAAATCGGTGATGGTGGTGGCGCGGATGCGGATCTTGCTCACCGTGCCCGACAGGTTGCCGATGGTGATGGTGTCGCCGATGCGCACCGGGCGCTCGAACAGGATCATGATGCCGGAGATAAAGTTGGCGAAGATCTCCTGCATGCCGAAGCCCAAGCCCACCGACAGCGCGGCCACCAGCCATTGCAACTTGTCCCAGCTCACGCCGAGGGTGGACAGGGTCGAGACAAAGCCCACGCCGGCAATGATGTAGGACAGCAAGGTGGTCGTGGCGTAGGCACTGCCCTGGGCCAGGTCCAGCTTGGACAGCACCAGCACTTCCAGCAGGCCGGGCAGGTTGCGCGCCAGGGCAAAGGTGATGCCGATGATGATCAGCGCGCCGAGCAGGTCGCCGATGCTGATCGGCACCATGCTGATATTGGCACCGGTGCCGCTGGTGTATTCGTAGAGGGTGACGTTGTCCAGGTAGGAAAATACCGAGATCAGGTCCGACCATACCCAGTACAGCGCCGCGATAAAGCCGCCGAGCAGCGCCAGGCGGATCAAGCGCATCGATTGTTCGTTGACCTGTTCGATATCCAGGGTCGGCTCTTCGATCACCGCTTCGCCTTCGCCGGCTTCCTTGGCGGCCTGGCGTTTGGCCAGGGCGCGGGAATAGGCCAGGCGTCGGGCGGCAACGCCCAGGCCGCGGACGAAGGTGGCTTCGATGACCAGCCAGAACATCAACAGGTACAGGGTGTTGATCAGCCGATCGCTGAGCTTGAGTGCGGTGTAGTAGTAGCCAAAGCACACGGCAATGAACAGCGCGATAGGCAGGGCGGTAAACAGCAGGCCCACGGCTTTGCGGAACAGCGAGGCTTTTTCGTGGGTCGGGCTGTGCAGCAGCAGGCGTCCCAGCAGCCAGGCCATCAGGGCGTAGCAGGTCAGGACCACCCCAATGCCCAGCACGTCGTCGGCCAGCGCCGCCGGTTGATGCTCGGCAATCGCCACCACGGCCACCAGGGCCAGCACCACCAGCCCGAGCTTGCGCACCCAGCCCTGGAGGAATTCGACCTGGGGCTTTTCCCAGCGGAAGTGCAGCTCGGCCACGCCGCCCGGTGCCAGGATGCGGTAGGCGGTGTAGAACACCAGCCACGCCTGGGCAATCTGCAACAGCGCCGCACCCAGGTTGGCGTTCTGCCCACGTGCGTCGATCTGCAGTGCGTAGCCGCACAGCGCCAGGCCCAGTGCTACCGGCATCGCCAACAGGATATTCACCAGGATCGCCTGGGGCGTGTGCCATTGGCTGTCGCGTTTGAAGTGGCCAATGTCCAGATGGACTCTTTTCAGGCGCGCGTACAGCGCGTTGCGGCGCCACAACAGGGCACCGATCAGCAGCAGCAACGGCAAAAACAGCAGCGGACGCTGGGTCAGTCCGTCGTACAGCTCGCTGACGCTGGAGGCCCAGGGCAGGGTGGTGACCTGCTTGCTCAGGTGCGCCGGCACGGTTTCCAGCCACTCGGTGTCCAGCGGCTTGTTGCTGGGGATCCAGAACATCTGTTCATCGAGCGTCGCGCGCAGGGTGGTGGCGGTGCTGAGCAGTTGTTTCTGGTTCAGTTGCAGGGTGATGGATTCGTTGAGCAGCGCGCTCAGCTCGCGGCTCAGGCGCTCCAGCAGGTCGCTGCGGGTGATCGCCAGTTCCAGCAGGGTGCGCCGCAGTTGCGGGGTGACGTCGGCCGGCGGCTGGTTGGCCAGCAGGTTATCCACATAGGTGCTGGGGGAGCTGATCAGCTCGCGCTGTTGGTTGACCTCGAACTGGTACAGGCGAATGTTGGCGATATCGTCCGCCAGGTCGCGGTCCACCGTCAGGCGGGGCAGGGCTTGTTTCTGCTTATACAGAATCTTCGAGAGGAGCAGGCTGCCCTTGAGCACATTGATCTGCTCGTCCAGGGCCGAATCGCTCTGGGTCACGGTGTCCAGCTGTTGCTTGGTCTGCAGGTTCTTCTGGGTCAGGTCGTTGAGGCGGTCGGTGCTCTTGAGCAGGTAGTCGGACAGCTTCAGGTTGGCCGCGCTTTCCGTGGCCAGCAGGCTGCTGCCGCCGGCTTTCTGCGCTTCGATGGATTGTTGGGTAACGGTCTGCTGGGACTGGGCCAGGCGCTTCTGGTTGATCAGGGTTTGCAGGTCCTGGATCTCCTGTTCCAGGCGCGCGGTTTTTTCCTGGATCAGGTCGTGCTGGCTGTTGCCCAGGTCCTGCAGTTGGCTGTTGCCGGCCAGTTCCTGGCGGCGCAGGGGGATCAGGGCATTCAGGGAGGCCAGTTCGGCATTCAGTTGGTTGCGCTGGTCGCCGCTGAGGGCTTTGCCATTGTCCTTGCCGGCCTTGAGGGTGGCATTGATCTGCTGGATGCGCGTCTGGCTGCTGCTGATTTCGGTCTGGGCGCGCTCGGGACGGGTCTGGGCGGCGATGGTCAGGCTGTTGGCGTCGGCCAGTTCCTTTTGCAGGTCGCCTTGCTGGGTGCTGCGCTGCACCAGCAGTTGCTCAAGCTGCGGCACCGGCAGGGTGGCGTAGCGTTGGGCCACCGGAATGACCTTGGTGGCCTTGAGCCGGGTCAGTTCGCGCTGGTTCTCGCTGGTCTGGCGCGGCGCGTCTTCCAGCTGGCGCTTGAGGTCGACCAGGCGCTGCTCGTAATCCTGCTTGTTGCCCAGGTAGGTCAGGGTCTGTTGCAGAATCGACTGCAGCGCCTTCATGTCGGCGTCGGGCAGTTTGCGATCAGGCAGCTTGTCCAGGGTTTGCTGGATGGCGTCGGCGCTGGGCGGGTCGGCGGCGTAGACGCTGCCGACACAAAGGGTCAGGCCCAGCAGGGCAGTGGCGAGAAAAGTGCGCAGGGTTGGCATAGAGACCGATCGAGCAAGGTGAAGAATCGGGGGCGTGCTGTCGCCCCGCAGTTTAGAGGAAGAGTCCGGGGCCCGGGCGACTTCCTTCGGGGAATCTGACGCCGACTTTGCCAATCTTGTTCCCGTCCATGACCGCGACGGTCCAGATGGTGTTGTTCCACTCCACCTGGTCGCCCACTACCGGCGCGCCGCCGACTTTCTGGGTGATGAAGCGGCTCAGTGGCATGTCCGGGTCGATCCCTTCGAGCTTGAGGCCATACAGCGCCGAAACCGCGCCCAGCTGGGCGTCGCCTTCGAGGACGAAGTCGCCGAAGAAGCGCAAATCGAGGCCGCGTTGCGGTGCCTGGCTGAACAGTTTGCCCAGGGCCGGCAGGTTGTGTTCGTGGCCGATCACACAGAGCAGATCGCCGACTTCCAGCACCGTACTACCCGACGGATGGAGCAGTTGCTGGCCACGGAACAGGGCCGCGATGCGCGTGCCTTCGGGCATTTTCAGCTCGCGCAGGGCCGCGCCGATGCACCATTTTTCTGCGCCCAGGCGGTAGACGAACAGCTCCCACTCGCTGGTGACGTGCACTTCCAGGGCTGCGCGGGAGATCGGCGCCGGGTCCGGCGGCACGGTCACTTTGAGCAGCTTGGCCACCCACGGCAGGCTGGTGCCCTGTACCAGCAGCGACACCAGCACGATAAAGAACGCCAGGTTGAAGTACAGCTGCGCATGGGGCAGGCCGGCCATCAACGGGAACACCGCCAGGATGATCGGCACCGCGCCGCGCAGGCCGACCCAGGCGATAAAGGCCTTTTCACGGCCATGGAAGGCTTTGAACGGCAGCAGGCCGACCATCACCGACAGCGGCCGCGCAAACAGGATCATCCACAGCGCCAGACCCAGGGCCGGCAGGGCAATCGGCAGCAAATCATGGGGCGTGACCAGCAGGCCCAGCACCAGGAACATACCGATCTGCGCGAGCCAGGCCATGCCGTCGAGCATATGCAAAATGCCATGGCGGCTACGCACCGGGCGATTGCCGATCACCAGGCCGCACAGGTACACGGCGAGGAAGCCGCTGCCATGGAAGGCGTTGGTCAGGGCGAACACGAACAGGCCGCCGGCGATTACCAGGATCGGGTACAGGCCGGTGGCCAGGTTGATGCGGTTGACCATCTGCAGCATCAGCCAGCCGCCGCCGAGGCCGACGATGCCACCGATGCCGAACTCGCGCACCAGGTGGGTCAGCAGGCTCCAGTGCAGGCCGGTCTGGCCGCTGGCGAGCATGTCGATCAGGGTGACGGTGAGGAACACCGCCATCGGGTCGTTACTGCCGGATTCGATCTCGAGGCTGGCGGTCACCCGTTCGTTCAGGCCCTTGCCGCCCAGCAGCGAGAACACCGCTGCGGCGTCGGTCGAGCCGACAATCGCACCGATCAGCAGGCCCTGGATAATATTCAGGTCAAACAGCCAGGCCGCCGCCATGCCGGTGAGGCCGGTGGTAATCAACACCCCCACCGTGGCCAGGGACAATGCCGGCCAGAGTGCCACGCGGAAACTCGCTACCCGCGTACGCAAACCGCCGTCGAGCAGGATCACTGCCAGCGCGAGGTTGCCCACCAGGTAGGCAGTCGGGTAATTGTCGAAAATGATGCCGCCGCCATCGACGCCGGCCACCATGCCCACGGCCAGGATGATCACCAGGATCGGGATACCCAGGCGCGAGGAAAGAGAACTCACCAGAATGCTCGCACTCACCAGCAACGCGCCGATCAAGAACAGGCTGTTGATGGTCGTCGCATTCAAAGGCAGTACTCCATGGGCAAACAAGACGGGACGCAAACTGACCATGCAGTCTGCGTGCCAGGGATTCTAACCTGTTGAATTGCGGTGCTGTCAAAAAGCTTTTAATGACGGGCGCAGATCTGAATGTGGGAGGGGGCTTGCCCCCGATGGCGGTATGTCAGTCAGCTTATCTGTAACTGACCCACCGCTATCGGGGGCAAGCCCCCCTCCCACATTTCAAGCCAGTGCAGGCAGTTAGAGGCGAAACCGCCCAACCATCCCATTCAAATCCACCGCCAGGCGCGACAGCTCACTGCTCGCCGCACTGGTCTGACTGGCGCCGGTCGCCGACTGCACCGACAGATCGCGAATGTTCACCAGGTTGCGGTCCACTTCCCGCGCCACCTGCGCCTGTTCTTCCGCCGCGCTGGCGATCACCAGGTTGCGCTCGTTGATCTCGACAATCGCCGTGTTGATGGTGTCCAGCGACATCCCGGCGCCTTTGGCGATGTTCAGCGTCGACTCCGCCCGTTCGGTGCTGTTGCGCATCGAGTCCACCGCGTGCTCGGTGCCGGCCTGGATACTGCCGATCATCCGCTCGATCTCGCTGGTGGACTGCTGGGTACGATGGGCCAGGGCCCGCACTTCATCGGCGACCACCGCGAACCCGCGACCGGCTTCACCGGCACGTGCGGCTTCAATCGCCGCGTTCAGGGCCAGCAAATTGGTCTGGTCGGCCAGGCCGCGAATCACGTCCAGCACTTTGCCGATATCGCGCGACTCATTGGCCAGTTCGCCGATCAGGGTGGCGGTAGCCTGCACGTCACCGCTCATGCGCTCGATGGCGCTGACGGTTTCCTGCACCAGGTCGCGGCCGTCGCCAGCAGACGTGGTGGCGTTGCGCGAGGCTTCCGAGGTGCTCACCGCATTGCGTGCGACTTCTTCGACGGCGCTGGTCATCTCGTTGACGGCGGTGGCGGCTTGCTCGATTTCGTTGTTTTGCCGGGTCAGGCCACGGGCGCTTTCGTCGGTGACGGCGTTCAGTTCTTCGGCGGCGGAAGCCAGTTGAGTTGCGGAGCCGGCGATGCGTTGCAGGGTGTCGCGCAGCTTGTCCTGCATCTTGGCCATGGCGGCGAGCAGGCGCCCGGCCTCATCGTTGCCGTCGACTTTGATCGGCCGTGTCAGGTTGCCTTCGGCGACTTCTTCCGCCGCTTCCAGTGCCTGTGAAATCGGCAGGGTGATGCTGCGGGTCAGCAGCCAGGCAAACAGCAGGGTCAGCAGCGTGGCGATCACCAGCAGGCCCACGACCAGGTTGAAGGCCGCGTTGTACTGGTCTTCGGCCTCCTGATTGGTGGCCAGGGCCATCTTGTTATTGAGGTCCAGCAGGCGCGTCAGCACGGCGTTGACCTGCTCGGAGTTGCTCAGCAATTCGGTGTTAAGCAGGCTGCGCAGCTCATCCACCTGGTTGGCCCGTGACAGGCTCTTCATGCGCTCTTCAATCTGATGGTACTGGCCCAACAGGCTTACATATTCGTTGTAGGTGCTACGTTCTTCGCTGCTTTCAATCAGTTTCTCGTAGACGCCCTGGGCTGTGCGGATCTGCTGGTTGCGCAGTTCGAAGGCTTCCAGGGTCTTTTGCTGCACATCCGGCTCGCGGTTGGTCAGCAAGCGGTAAGACAACACGCGCAGGCGCAGGGTCAGTTGGGTGAACTCATCCAGGGCGCGGATGCTTGGCACGCTGGACAAGGTGATGTCTTCGGTGGCGCCACGGATCTTGCTCATCTGGTTCAGGGCGAACACGCCTAGAAACAACATCAACGCGCCAATAAACGCGAAGCCGAGGAAGGCCCTCGGAGCGATATTCATATTACGAAGCGACATGCGGAAATCCTGGGAGAGGCGCAATCCGTGCGGTCATGAGATGGGGTGTGCCTCTCTATCGGGCGTACGACTAAAGTCTAGAGGGGGCTGTGCGTTTTTGTCGCATCTGACGAGGGGTTGCGCGGATTCAGGAACCAGATGGGGGAAATGCAGTCACTAAGGCTCGAAAGCGTGGCCCGGCCCTTAAAAAACGGGCTGCGCGCCAGGGATAACCCTGGCATCCGAGGTGAATTTTCTTTATCGTCACCGCCCTTTGAAAAAGCCCGAGAAATCAAAATGTTAGAAGCATCCCTCAGCCAACTGGAACAACTGGTCAGCGACCTGGTACAGCAGAATCAGGAGCTACTGGGCAGCAACGAATCCCTCAAGGCCGAACTGGCTCGCGCCAAGGATGAGAACGACAGCCTGCAACTGAACCTGATGGAACAGGAAGAAAAGCACGGCGCGACGGCAGCGCGGATCCAGGCGCTGGTTGAGCGCGTGAGCGCAGGCCCTGTCAGCGCATGAATGAAGGGATAAAGGTCGTTTCGATTCTCGGAGAGGATTACTCGATCAAGGCCCCGGCCGGGGAAGATAAAACCCTGATGCACGCCGTGACCATGCTCAAGGCCTCCCTGGCCACCACCAAGAAAAAGTACCCGACCCTGATCGGTGACAAGCTACTGGTGCTGGCGGCGCTGAACCTGTGCGCCGAGCAGATCGAAATGCAGCAGGCTCACCAGCAGGAACTCGACCGTTACCAAGAGCAAGTCAGCGCCACGGTCGAGGTGATTTCCAAGGCGATCCAGCCCTAGAACCACTCATCCTGCATCCCCAGGCACGTATCATCCCGTGCCTCCAGAATCGCCAGTTCATGATGGCAGCCCGGTACTTCCCAGGTCAGGAAATACCGGGCGGCCTGGAGCTTGCCTTTATAGAAGGCGACATCGGCCCCATTGCCCTTGGCCAGCCCTTCTTCGGCGCGAATCGCCTGTTCCAGCCAGCGCCAGCCAATCACCGTATGCCCGAATACCTTCAGGTACAGCGCCGAGTTCGCCAGGCTGCTGTTGACCTTGCCCTGGGCGAGATCCGTCAGCAGGCCGATGGTCACGCTTTGCAGGCGGCTGACCAGGTGCTCCAGCGGCTCTCTCAATGCCGTCAGGCCTGGATATTCCTGTGCCCGCGCGCCCGTGTCGGCGATCAGCCGGATCAGTTGCTTCAGGCCCGCGCCGCCGTTCTGCGCCAGCTTGCGCCCCAGCAGGTCCAGGGACTGGATGCCATGGGTGCCCTCGTGGATCGGGTTCAGGCGGTTGTCGCGGTAGTACTGCTCCACCGGGTATTCGCGGGTATAGCCGTGGCCGCCGAGGATCTGGATCGCCAGCTCGTTGGCCTTGAGGCAGAACTCCGAGGGCCAGGATTTGACGATGGGGGTGAGCAGGTCCAGCAGTTCATGGGCCTGTTTGCGTTCGGCCTCGGTTTCCAGTGTGGTGGTGTCATCGAACAGCCGCGCGGCGTACAGGCCCAGGTCAAAGGCACCTTCGACGTAGGCTTTTTGCGTCAGCAGCATGCGCTTGATATCGGCGTGCTGGATGATCGAGACCGGCGCGGTGCCTGGGTCCTTGCTGTCGGGCAAGCGGCCTTGCGGGCGTTCGCGGGCGTACTCCAGCGAATAGAGATAGCCGGCGTAACCGAGCATCACCGCGCCCATGCCGACACCGATGCGCGCCTCGTTCATCATCTGGAACATGCAGCTCAGGCCTTGGTGCGGTTTACCCACCAGATAGCCGACGCAGTTGCCGTTATCGCCGAAATTCAGTGCCGTGGACGTGGTGCCGCGCCAGCCCATCTTATGAAACAGCCCGGCCAACAGCACGTCGTTGCGCGCGCCGAGGCTGCCGTCGTCGTTGACCAGGAATTTGGGCACGATAAACAGTGAAATGCCCTTCACCCCGGCGGGCGCGTCCGGCAGCTTGGCCAGCACCATGTGTACGATGTTTTCCGACAGCGGGTGGTCGCCGCCGGAGATGAAGATCTTGTTGCCTTTGAGGCGATAGCTGCCGTCAGCCGCGGGCTCGGCGCGGGTACGAATATCCGACAGGGACGAGCCTGCGTGGGGCTCGGTCAGGGCCATGGTGCCGAAAAAGCGGCCTTCGATCATCGGTTGCAGGAAGCGCTGTTTTTGCTCCTCGGTGCCGAAACTTTCGATCAGGTTGGCGGCGCCCATGGTCAGGAACGGGTAGGACGTCGAGGCCGCGTTGGCGGATTGGAAGTGAGCGAAGCAGGCTTGGGACAGCAGGGTCGGCAACTGCATGCCACCGGCTTCGAAGCTGCGGGCCGCATTGAGAAAGCCGGCTTCCAGGAACGCATCCACCGCCGGTTTCACTTCCGGAATCAGAATCGCCTTACCGTCCTCAAAACGCGGTTCGTTCTCGTCGTTCTTGCGGTTGTGTGGCGCGAAGTACTTCTCGGCAATGTTGCGGGCCGTGCCGATGGCCGCATCGAAGGTTTCGCGGTTGTGCTCGGCAAACCGCTCGCGCTGGGTCAGGCCCTCGGCATCGAGGACTTCGTACAGCTCGAAAGCCAGATTACGGGAACTGAGCAGCGTCTCGGACATGGCGGCTTACCTTTGGGGGAATTGGCCTGAGTCTAAGTGCGCGAATAAAGACTGGATAGCAAGATTGATCTGGGTGATGAAGAGGCAGAACGCGGGGAGGGGAATTGAAATGTGATCAAATGTGGGAGGGGGCAAGCCCCCTCCCACATTCAGTTAGCCGATGGTCATCAGGCTGGCATTACCGCCTGCAGCCGCGGTGTTAACGCTCAACGCACGCTCGATCACCAGGCGCTCCAAGGCAATGGATGTCTCGCCCTGAGACAAACCATGTACCCCGACAATCGCCCCGCCACGCTGCGCCACTTGCTGGCACACCCCACGCAGTTGGTCGGAATCGCCGTGGTGCAGGACGGCGTCAAACACCACATCGTCCTTGGTCCAGTCGGCCACGCGCTTGATTTTCGCCTGAATCTCCTTCGGCAGGCGTGGGAGCACGGCCTTGGTCAGGTCGGTTTCCGGCCACACCGCCGAACCGCCGACGGCCAATACCGCCGCCAGTTGAGTCAACAGATCGCCTTCCACGTCCGCCAGGCACAGTACGTGCTCGCGGGGCAGGATGGCGTAGCTGTTGCGCTCGCCGGTCGGGCCGGCCAACTGACGGGTGATTCCGCTTTGGGACTGCGCGGCGAACTGGCTGCACAGCGCACTCAGCTCGCTGAACTTATTGCTGTCGGCCCAGGTTTTCAGGGCGGTCAGCGGTTGGCTCATGGCATCACGCAGACGTACGTCCGGTGCCGCCAGCTTGTCGCCACGAACGAAGGATTGCTCGATCGCATCGGTAGGACGGGTCGACAGCAAGCGGTACAGGTACAGCGGACCACCGGCTTTCGGGCCTGTGCCCGACAGGCCTTCGCCGCCGAACGGCTGCACGCCGACCACGGCACCGACGATGTTGCGGTTCACATAGACGTTACCGGCATTGACGTTGTCGATCACCTTGGCGATGGTCTCGTCGATACGGGTGTGTACGCCCAGGGTCAGGCCATAGCCGGAAGCGTTGATCTGGCCGATAAGCTGGTCGATCTCCTTGCGCTTGTAGCGCACCACGTGCAGCACCGGGCCGAAGATCTCCCGTTGCAGCTCGTCGAAGCTTTCCAGCTCGATCAGGGTGGGCATCACGAAGGTGCCGCGCTTGATTTCTTCGCCGTCGGCAATCGCCACCTGGTACACATTGCGGCCTTTGTCGCGCATGGCCTGGATGTGTTTCTCGATGCCGGCCTTGGCTTCGGCGTCGATCACCGGGCCGATGTCCACCGACAGGCGTTCCGGGTTGCCCAGGCGGCATTCAGCCATGGCGCCCTTGAGCATTTCGATCACGCGGTCTGCCGAATCTTCCTGCAGGCACAACACGCGCAGGGCCGAGCAACGTTGACCGGCGCTGTCGAAGGCCGAGGACACCACGTCGATGACCACTTGTTCGGTGAGTGCCGAGGAGTCGACGATCATTGCGTTCTGGCCGCCGGTTTCGGCGATCAGCGGGATCGGACGGCCCTGGGCATCCAGGCGTCCGGCGACATTGCGTTGCAGCAGGCGCGCGACTTCGGTGGAACCGGTGAACATCACGCCCTTGACGCGATCATCACCCACCAGGCGCGCACCGACGCTTTCACCCTGGCCCGGCAGCAATTGCAGCACGCCTTGGGGAATACCGGCTTCGAGCAGGATGCGCACGGCTTGTGCGGCGACCAGCGGGGTTTGCTCGGCAGGCTTGGCCAGGACCGGGTTACCGGCGGCCAGTGCGGCAGCCACTTGCCCACTGAAAATCGCCAGCGGGAAGTTCCACGGGCTGATGCACACCACCGGGCCCAGTGGGCGGTGGGCGTCATTGGTGAAGTCGTTGCGCGCCTGTACCGCGTAGTAGCGCAGGAAGTCCACGGCCTCACGCACCTCGGCGATGGCGTTGGCGAAGGTCTTGCCGGCTTCGCGGGCCAGCAGGCCCATCAGCGGCTGGATCTCGCTTTCCATCAGGTCGGCGGCACGTTCCAGGATCGCGGCGCGTTCGGCGGGCGGGGTGGCCTGCCAGATCGGGCCGGCGCTGATGGCGCACTGGATCGCGTTGTCGACGTCTTCGACAGTGGCTTCTTGCACGTGACCGACCACGTCACGCAGGTCGGACGGATTCAGTACGGGGGTCGCCGCTTGTTCGCTGGCGGCGCAACCGAGCATCGGCGCGGCCTTCCAGTTGTTGTGCGCGGTGGCGAGCAGGGCGCAGGACAGCGATGCCAGGCGGTGTTCGTTGGCCAGGTCGATACCGGCCGAGTTGGCACGGTCGCTGCCGTACAGGTCACGGGGCAGCGGGATACGCGGGTGCGGCAGGCCGAAGCCGCCTTCCAGCGTCGCCATCTGCTCGATGCTGGCCACTGGATCGGCCACCAGCTCCTGGATCGAGATGGACTGGTCGGCGATACGGTTGACGAACGAGGTGTTGGCGCCGTTTTCCAGCAGACGACGCACCAGGTAGGCCAGCAGTGTTTCGTGAGTGCCGACCGGTGCGTACACGCGGCACGGACGGTTCAGCTTGCCTTCGGAAACCTTGCCTACTACCTGCTCGTACAACGGTTCACCCATGCCGTGCAGGCATTGGAACTCGTACTGGCCGGGGTAATAGTTCTGACCGGCGATATGGTAAATCGCCGACAAGGTATGGGCGTTGTGCGTAGCGAACTGCGGGTAGATGACTTCCGGTACCGACAGCAGCTTGCGTGCACAGGCAATGTAGGAAACGTCGGTGTACACCTTGCGGGTATACACCGGGTAGCCTTCCAGGCCTTCGACCTGGGCGCGCTTGATCTCGCTGTCCCAGTACGCGCCTTTTACCAGGCGGATCATCAGGCGATGGCGGCTGCGGCGTGCCAGGTCGATGACGTAGTCGATCACATACGGGCAACGCTTCTGGTAGGCCTGGATCACGAAGCCAATACCGTTCCAGCCGGTCAGCTGCGGTTCGAAGCACAGGCGCTCGAGCAGATCCAGCGACAGTTCCAGGCGGTCGGCTTCTTCGGCGTCGATGTTCAGGCCGATGTCGTATTGCTTGGCCAGCAGGGTCAGGGACAGCAGGCGCGGGTACAGCTCATCCATCACACGTTCGTACTGCGCACGGCTGTAACGCGGGTGCAGGGCCGACAGCTTGATGGAGATACCCGGGCCTTCATAAATCCCGCGGCCGTGGGAGGCTTTGCCGATGGAGTGAATGGCTTGCTCGTACGAGGCCAGGTATTTCTGCGCGTCGTGTTCGGTGAGGGCGGCTTCACCGAGCATGTCGTAGGAATAGCGGAAACCCTTGGCTTCGAATTTGCTCGCGTTGGCCAGGGCTTCGGCGATGGTTTCGCCGGTCACGAACTGCTCGCCCATCAGGCGCATGGCCATGTCGACGCCCTTGCGGATCATCGGCTCGCCGCTTTTGCCGATGATGCGGCTCAGGGACGAGGTGAGGCCGGCTTCGTTATGGGTAGCGACCAGTTTGCCGGTCAGCAGCAGGCCCCAGGTAGCGGCGTTGACGAACAGCGACGGGCTGTTGCCCAGGTGCGGATGCCAGTTGCCGGTGCTGATCTTGTCGCGGATCAGCGCATCGCGGGTGCCTTTGTCCGGGATCCGCAGCAGTGCTTCGGCCAGGCACATCAGGGCTACGCCTTCCTGGGACGACAGCGAGAATTCCTGCAGCAGGCCCTGAACAATCCCGGCACGGCCGCCGGCACTCTTCTGATTGCGCAATTTTTCCGCAATCGAAGCGGCGAGCTTGTTGGTGGCTTCGGCCATTTGCACCGGCAGGCGGGCCTGTTCGATCAGCATCGGCACCACTTCCGGCTCGGGGCGACGGTAAGCGGCGGTGATCGAAGCGCGCAGTACGGATTGCGGCAGGATGCTCTCGGCGAACTCAAGGAAGCACTGGTGGGCGTGGTCGCTCTGGACTTCGCCCGCGTCGTCAGCGTCCTTGCTGCTCAAGCCGTTGAGCTCGGTCAGGGTTGCACCACCCTCGAGTTTCTCCAGGTAATTGAAAATCGCCTGCTTGATCAGCCAGTGCGGCGTGCGATCAATGGAGGTCGCGGCCGCCTTGAGGCGTTCGCGGGTCGGGTCGTCGAGTTTGACCCCAAGGGTGGTCGTAGCCATTTTCTTATCCTCATGGGTGCCACTACCGAGTGGCATCAGCTGGCGGCAAGATTAGCTTTGCTCAGGGAGAGGTGCAACCGGGTGCAACCCATTTTGTTGATGAATTTTTCGTCGTTTGATCGGAAAAAAATTGGCCGTCGACGGAATCCGCTTCGGCTTGGTGCATTTGCTTCTGAGATCGGCTGTTCTTGCTCCGAAAAGGAGCAAAAAAGGGACGTTTTGCGGGTTTTACACTTGGGTGCAACTTATTCCCAAGAAACTGGTTGCACCTTATTTGCTTTGTTGAATAGCATTCGCGCCCAAGGTGCAACCGGCTTTAGGGTTCGGTTCATCGGCTGGCGGCTTTCCTGGGGAAACGTCAGTCATAAATGCGCGGCACGCAGTTACGTTTACCTACTTCCAGTAGGTGGCCGTCTGACAGACCGCCGCTACATAAAAACAAAGCCAGGGCGTCACTCCTATGAGCGTTAGTAATCCAACCCTGATCACATTTGTGATCTACATCGCAGCAATGGTGCTGATCGGCTTCATGGCCTATCGCTCCACCAACAACCTTTCCGATTACATCCTCGGCGGTCGCAGCCTCGGGAGCGTGGTGACTGCCTTGTCAGCCGGTGCTTCCGACATGAGCGGCTGGTTGTTGATGGGGCTGCCGGGCGCGATCTACATGTCCGGCCTGTCGGAAAGCTGGATCGCCATCGGCCTGATCGTCGGTGCCTACCTCAACTGGCTGTTCGTGGCCGGTCGCCTGCGGGTACAGACCGAGCACAACGGCGACGCCCTGACCCTGCCGGACTACTTCTCCAGCCGTTTCGAAGATAAAAGCGGCCTGCTGCGGATCATCTCTGCGGTCGTGATCCTGGTGTTCTTCACCATCTACTGCGCGTCCGGCATCGTGGCCGGTGCCCGCCTGTTCGAAAGCACCTTCGGCATGTCCTACGAGACCGCGCTGTGGGCCGGCGCTGCGGCGACGATTGCCTACACCTTCGTGGGTGGTTTCCTGGCTGTCAGCTGGACCGACACCGTACAAGCCACGCTGATGATTTTCGCGCTGATCCTCACGCCGATCATCGTGCTGCTGGCCACCGGTGGCGTCGACACCACCTTCCTGGCCATCGAAGCCAAGAACCCCGACAACTTCAACATGCTGAAAAACACCACCTTCATCGGCATCATCTCGCTGATGGGCTGGGGCCTGGGTTACTTCGGCCAACCACACATCCTCGCGCGCTTTATGGCGGCGGATTCGGTGAAGTCGATCGCCAACGCGCGTCGCATCTCCATGACCTGGATGATCCTGTGCCTGGGCGGCACCGTGGCCGTGGGCTTCTTCGGCATCGCCTACTTCTCGGCGCACCCGGAAGTGGCGGGCCCGGTCAACGAGAACCACGAGCGCGTGTTTATCGAACTGGCCAAGTTGCTGTTCAACCCATGGATCGCGGGCGTGCTGCTGTCGGCCATCCTGGCTGCGGTCATGAGCACCCTGAGCTGCCAGTTGCTGGTGTGCTCCAGCGCCCTGACCGAAGACTTCTACAAGACCTTCCTGCGCAAAAGCGCTTCCCAGCTTGAACTGGTGTGGGTCGGCCGCTTGATGGTACTGCTGGTGGCCTTGATCGCCATCGCCATGGCCGCCAACCCGAACAACCGCGTCCTGGGCCTGGTGAGCTACGCCTGGGCTGGTTTCGGTGCTGCGTTCGGCCCTGTGGTGCTGATCTCGGTGATCTGGAAGAACATGACCCGCAACGGCGCACTGGCCGGGATCCTGGTCGGCGCGATCACCGTGATCGTGTGGAAGCACTTCGAACTGCTGGGTCTGTACGAAATCATCCCAGGCTTCATCTTCGCCAGCCTGGCGATCTACGTCGTGAGCAAGCTGGGCGCACCGACAGCCGGTATGGTCGAGCGCTTTGATGCGGCGGAAAAAGACTACAACCTCAACAAGTGATTTGCCGGGCGCTGAGCGCTCGATGAATTAAAAGAAGGCCCGCGTCCTACGGATGGCGGGTCTTTTTTTGCGTGCGATTCGAGCTGGACTGAGTAGGACTCCTACGTACACATGTAGGGTTTTACTGATTTATTTGGGCTGTGCCCGGCAGGGTGAGGCAGTGGTGCAGAATCTCCCGCCTACCCCTCGCAGAGAAACACCGGATGTTCGCTCCTGCCAATCAAAGTGCCTTTACCCTGACTCTTGACGGTGTGTCGAGTGAACTCAAGGTGTTTGAGTTCCGGGGTCGCGAAGCCATCAGCCAGCCGTATCGTTTTGATCTTGAGCTGGTCAGCGAACAGCCCGACCTGGACCTGGAAAGCCTGCTGCATCGCCCGGCATACCTGGGTTTCGACGCTCACGACCGTGGTATCCATGGCCTGGTTTATCGGGTCGCGCAGGGCGATTCCGGGCGGCGGCTGACGCGTTACCAGATCAGCCTTGTGCCGCAGTTGGCCTATCTCGCGCACAGCAGTCACCAGCGGATCTTCCAGCACAAGACGGTGCCGCAGATCATTGCGCAGGTGCTGGCAGAGCAGCGGCTCCATGCGGACCAATTCGAATTTCACCTCAGTGGCGCCTATCCCGAGCGCGAGTATTGCGTGCAGTTTGGCGAGAGCGACCTGGCCTTCATCCAGCGCCTGTGTGCCGAGCAGGGGATTCACTATCACTTCCAGCATTCGCCCGAAGGACACCTGCTGGTGTTTGGCGATGACCAGACCGTTTTCGCCCCGCCCGATCAGCCTACGCCCTACATGCCGGGCTCCGGGATGGTGGCGGATACGCCGGCCATCAAGCGCTTTGCGCTGCGGTTGGAAACCCGCACCACCGCGGTCAACC
This sequence comes from Pseudomonas sp. NFACC42-2, assembly GCF_900116055.1. Lineage (NCBI taxonomy): Bacteria > Pseudomonadati > Pseudomonadota > Gammaproteobacteria > Pseudomonadales > Pseudomonadaceae > Pseudomonas > Pseudomonas sp. NFACC42-2. Next base: position 101,096 of record NZ_FOZO01000013.1, on the reverse strand, counting down.
TGCGTGACTACGACTTTCTCAAGCCGAGCCTGGTGCTGGAGGCTGGCGTGGTCGGCGAACAGCTTCCACGGTTTGAGGCGCAGGCCTACCCCGGTCATTTTTCCGATCGCCCCCACGGCAAATACCTCGCGCAACGTGGCCTGGAGCGGCATCGTAGCGACTATCGAATAGCCCGTGCCAGCGGCGATGACCCTGCATTGAGCAGCGGCCGGTTCTTCAAGTTGACCGGGCATCCGCGGGACGAATGGAATGACGTGTGGCTGGTGACGCAAGTTACACGCGAAGGCAGGCAGCCCCAGGTTCTGGAGGAGGCTGTCACCGAGGTTGGCGGTGGAGATTTTCTTCAGGGGTATCGCAATGAATGTGTGGCGACTCCGTGGGACGTGATCTTCCGCCCGCCCTTGCCTGAGCAGGCGCGGCCGGTGTTGTCGGGTTATCAAAACGCAGTGGTGACCGGCCCCGTCGACAGTGAAATCCACTGCGACGAATACGGCCGGGTCAAGGTGCAGTTGGCCTGGGATCGCGCTGGGGCGCATGACGATCATTCCAGCTGCTGGCTGCGGGTGGCCAGCGGTTGGGCCCATGACCGCTATGGCTCGGTACTTATCCCGCGAGTGGGCATGGAAGTACTGGTGGGGTTCGCCAATGGGGATATGGACATGCCGCTGGTGATGGGCTGCCTGCCGAACGCGGCGACGCCGGTCCCCCTCGACCTGCCGGCAGACAAGACCCGCAGCATCTTCCGTAGTCAGAGCAGCCCCGGTGGTGGTGGCTACAACGAACTGCGCATCGAAGACCGCAAGGGCGCCGAGGAGATCTACCTGCGCGCCCAGCGGGATTGGACCCAGCATGTGCTGCATGACCAGCAGGTGCAGATCGACCATCAGCGCCGCATCAGGGTGGGCGGTGAGTCGCACCATGAGCTGCAAGGCGAAGAGCAGCGCATCACCCATGGCAACCGTTTGACGGAACTCAAGCAGGACGATCATCTGGTGGTCGGCGGTTCGCAGCAGATGCGGGCCGGGCGGACGATCCGGATGGGCGCCGGGCAGAGTGTCGTCATTGATGCGGGCGCAAGCGTGACAGTCCAGGCCGGTGGGCAGTCGATCACGCTGTCGGCAGAGGGGATTTTCAGCAGCACGCCCATCCAGCTGGGAGGCGCGCCTGCTCCGGCGGCGTCGCCATTGATGCCTGGGGTGAAAGCGGCGTTGCTGGCGGTTATACCTGCACCGCTGAGCCGGATACAGGTCGCCAGCCTGAAACGGAGCGCGCCGTTTTGTGAAGAGTGCCAACGCTGCAGTGACGGGCAGTGTGCCCTCCCATTCCATTCAACCTTAAAAGGAATTTACCCTGATGTCCCAACCCTTGAGCCCCGATGACTGGCTGGCACAATTCCCTCTACTCCCCAATGAGCGGCTTTACGTGGTACTGAGCAGTGCCAGTGACGCGAAGCCGCTGGCTGCGTGGCAAGTCTCGGCCGGAGGGACGCTGCCTCAAGCGATCTGGGCGGGCACGGCCTATGCCGGGTGGGATGAGGTGATGCCCTACGCAGGGGTTGTCGAACCCGACAGTGCCTTCCTCGATTGGATCGCAGCCACTGACGCTTCGGACTGGGGTTGGCTGGCGGTATCGTCCAGCCCGCTGGAAGTCGTGGTTGCTCACCTGCAAGGCCTGACCAAGATAGTGCTTCCCGATGAGCGGAGCGTATTCCTGCGCTTCTGGGATGGCGCCCAGTTTCTGCCGATTGTGCAGAAACTGGGCGATGAAATCGGCGCAGTACTGCCCGTGTTCCAGCGCTATCTGATCAATGGCCAGCCGTTGAGCGTGACGACGCCATCGGTCACTGCGGCCAAGGCCAGCCCTTGGTGGCGCGTGCCTGACGCGTTATTGGCGCACTTGGCCGCGCAGTCGCCGCAGACCCTGATCGACAACCTGCTGCAGTGGCTGGAAGAGCAGCGCCCCGACCTGTATTCCGCTTTCACGCCGGCGACCTTGCGGCACAAGGTCGTCTACTTCGCGCGCAGTGCGGAGATCAGCGCTGAAGCGCTGGCGGGCTACCTGGACTCAGAGTTGAGTTGAAGCCAGCGCCTGTTGCAGGTCGTCGATCAGGTCTTCGACCGCTTCGATACCCACCGACAGGCGGATCATCTCCGGCTTTACACCGGCCTTGGCCTGTTCCTCCTCGTTCATCTGTCGGTGAGTGGTGGAAGCCGGGTGGCAGGCCAGGGACTTGGCGTCGCCTATGTTGACCAGGCGCTTGAAGATTTGCAGGGCGTCGTAGAAGCGCACACCGGCATCAAAGCCGCCTTTCAAACCGAAGGACAGGATCGCCGACGGTTTGCCCTGCATGTATTTCTGCGCCAATGCGTGGTGCGGGTGGTCCGGCAGGCCGGCGTAGCTGACCCACTCCACCTCGGCGTGGCCTTGCAGGAATTGCGCGATTTCCAGGGCGTTTTCGGTGTGGCGCTCCATGCGCAATGCCAGTGTTTCCAGGCCTTGCAGCAAGAGGAAGGCATTCATCGGCGCCAATGCTGCGCCGGTGTTGCGCAGTGGCACGGTACGGGCACGGGCGATGAAGGCGGCGGGGCCGAATTTTTCGGTATAGACCACGCCGTGATAGGCCGGCTCGGGCTGGTTGAGGCCGGGGAATTTATCCGCGTATTTCGTCCACGGGAACGTGCCGCTGTCGACAATTACACCGCCCAGGGAGTTGCCATGGCCGCCGACGTACTTGGTCACCGAGTGCACCACGATGTCGGCGCCGAACTGGATCGGCTTGCACAGGATCGGCGTGGCCACGGTGTTGTCCACCACCAGCGGCACGCCGCGGGCATGGGCGACGTCGGCCAGGGCTTCGATGTCGATGATATTGCCCGCCGGGTTGCCGATGCTTTCGCAGTACACCAGCTTGGTGTTGTCGTCGATCAGTTCGGCGATGGCGGCGGCGCTGTCGTCCCGGGCGAAGCGCACCTCCACGCCAAAGCTCGGCAGCAGGTGGGCGAACAGGGTGTAGGTGCCGCCGTAGAGTTGCGGTGTGGTGACGATATTGTCACCCGCACGGGTCAAGGTCTGGATGGCATAGTGGATCGCCGCGCTGCCGGCCGAGACGGCCAGCGCCGCGATACCGCCTTCAAGGGCGGCAATGCGCTGCTCCAGCACATCGTTGGTGGGGTTCATTATGCGCGTGTAGATATTGCCGGGTACGTCCAGGTTGAACAGGTCGGCGCCGTGTTGGGCGTTATCGAATTCGAAGGCGACGTTCTGGTAGATCGGCACGGCGACGGCCTTGGTGGTCGGGTCCGACTTGAAACCGTGGTGCAGCGCGATGGTGGCGTCTTTCATGATTGTTATTGACCTCCCTGGAGTGGTGGATGGCCACAATAAATCCGCCTCGCCGTCGACATTTAGATTTTTTTCAACGGGCTGCCTGCGTTTGCGGCATAAGCACCGCCCGGCATGCGGCCCTGCACCTTTGCGCCCGTAGAAGGTAAACTTCGCCCCCTGCGCAGGAGCAACCATGAATTATCGTCACGCCTTTCACGCCGGCAACCACGCCGATGTCTTCAAACACCTGACCTTGACCCGCCTCATCGCCCTGATGTCGCGCAAGGAGCAACCGTTCGCCTACCTCGACACCCATGCCGGGATTGGCCTGTACGACCTGCAAGGTGATCAGGCCAATCGCACGGGTGAGTACCTGGAAGGTATCGCGCGTTTGTGGGGCGCCGACGATCTACCAGCGTTGACCGCCGACTACATGCGCGTGCTGCACGAGATGAACCCCGATGGCCAGTTGCGCTACTACCCGGGCTCGCCGGAGCTGGCGCGCCGCCTTACGCGCCCCCAGGATCGCGTGCTGCTCAATGAAAAGCACCCGGAAGACGGCGTGTTGCTCAAGGACAACATGAAGGGCGATCGTCGGGTCAAGGTTCATTTGGGCGAAGGCTGGCACGTGCCGCGCGCGCTGTTACCGGTGCCGGAAAAGCGTGCGTTGATGCTGATCGATCCGCCGTTTGAAAAACTCGACGAAATGCAGCGCTGTGCTGCGTCCCTCAAGGAAGCCGTCAGCCGTATGCGCCAGACCGTCGCGGCGATCTGGTACCCGGTGAAGGACCAGCGCATGCTGCGTCGCTTCTACCAGGACCTGGCCGGCACCGGTGCGCCGAAGTTGCTGCGCGTGGAATTGCTGGTGCATCCGCTGGACACGCCCAACACCCTGACCGGCTCGGGCCTGGCGATTGCCAACCCGCCGTGGGGCCTGGAAGAGGAGTTGCGCGAGCTGTTGCCGTGGCTGTCCAAGAAGCTTGGCCAGACCCAGGGTGGGTGGCAGATGGATTGGCTTATTGCCGAGTAACCAAGTCTGGTGCAAAACCAATGTGGGAGGGGGCTTGCCCCCTCCCACATTTTGATTCAGGTTGATCCTAGATCGGGCAAGTCACGCCGGTGCCGCCGATCCCACAGTAGCCCTGTGGATTCTTCGCAAGGTACTGCTGGTGATACGCCTCGGCGAAGTACACCGTTGGCGCCTCGTCGATCTCGGTGGTAATCACACCCAGGCCCGCTTTGGTCAGTTCAGCCTGATAGGCCTCGGCACTGGCCTGCGCCGCCGCCAATTGCTCAGGCGTGGTCGCATAGATCACCGAGCGGTACTGGGTGCCGATGTCGTTACCCTGGCGCATGCCTTGGGTCGGGTTGTGCAGTTCCCAGAACATCTTCAGCAGGTCTTCGTAGTTCACCTTGGCCTGGTCATACACCACCAGCACCACTTCGCTGTGGCCGGTCAGGCCCGAGCAGACTTCTTCATACGTCGGGTTCGGCGTGAAACCGCCGGCATAGCCGACCACGGTGCTGACCACGCCGTCGCGCTGCCAGAACTTGCGCTCGGCGCCCCAGAAACAACCCAGGCCGAAGATCGCGAAGCCGACGTCGTCGACGAATGGGCCCAGCAGCGGGTTGCCGTTGACGAAGTGCGTCTGCGGCAGGTTCATCGGGGTTTCACGACCGGGCAACGCTTGTTCTTGAGTAGGCAGCACGTTTTTGTTCACCAGAATTTCCGAGCGCAAGGCCATGAGCAGTCCTCTCGTCAGGTTGGGTTAGCGGTAAATTTCAGACAGCCAGTGTGCCCGAGTGTTACAGCGCTGTCAGGCGATTGGCCCGCGCGGGTAGCGTCTAAGCTTCTCGAGCAGCTCTGCACCGGGGATGGGCCGGTCGAACAGGTAGCCCTGGCCAACGTCGCAACGGTGCCGACGCAGGAACGCCAGTTGCTCGGCGGTCTCGATGCCTTCGGCCACCACCTTGAGCTTGAGGTTGTGGGCCATGGCGATCACGGCCGAGGTGATTTCCATGTCGTCCTGGTTGTCCGGGATTTCGTGGATAAAGCTGCGGTCGATCTTGATGATGTCGATGGGGAATTTTTTCAGATAACTCAGCGACGAGTAACCGGTGCCGAAGTCGTCCATGGCCAGGGTCAGGCCGAAGCTCTTCAGCTGGTCCAGTTGCAGGCGCGTGTCTTCGGTCGCTTCCAGCAGCAGGCCTTCGGTCAGCTCCAGTTCCAGCAGGTTGGCCGGCAGCTGTTCTTCCTTGAGGATCGTGGCGATCGAGGCCACCAGGTCCGGGTCGGAAAATTGCTTGGGCGACAGGTTGATCGCTACCTGCAAATTGCCCATGCCAGCGGCGCTCAGTTGCCTGCTCATGCGGCAGGCCTGGCGCGCGATCCATTTGCCGATCGGGATGATCAAACCGGTTTCTTCGGCGACGCTGATGAACTGATCGGGGCGGATCATGCCCTTTTCCGGATGGTTCCAGCGCAGCAGCGCTTCCATGCCCAGCAAGCGGCCGCTGCGCAGGCACAGCTTGGGCTGGTAGAACACGTCCAGTTCGTTCTGGGTCAGGGCACGACGCAGGTTGTTCTCCACGAACAGCTTGTAGCTGGCCTCGGCGTTCAAGGCCTCGGTGAACACCTGTACCTGGTGTTTGCCGTTGGCCTTGGCCTTGTGCAGGGCCAGGCCGGCGTTGCGCATCAGGGTCTGCGGGTCGCGGCCGTGCAGCGGCGCGCAGGCCAGGCCCACGGAGCCGGTGACGCTGATCAGTTGGTTGTCGACGAACATCGGTTTGTCGAGGGTCGCCAGCAACTGGCTGGCCACCTGTTGGCCGCTCTCCAGGTCAGTGTCGTCCAGCAGCACCGCGAATTCGTTACTGGCAAAACGCGCCAGGCTGCCGCCGGCACTCAGGCTGTTGCGCAGGCGGCGGGCCAGGCTGATCAGCAGCTTGTCGCCGGTCTGGTGGCCGAGGCTGTCGTTGATGCGCTTGAAGTTGTCGATGTCCACCAGCAACAGGCTGATCGGGCTGTCGCTGTCGCGGGCAAAACGCTCATCCAGGTTGCGGATAAATGCCGGACGGTTGCCCAGGTTGGTCAGATTATCGGTGTAGGCCAGGCGTTCGATGCGCTGCTGGGCCAGCTTGTTCTGGGTGATATCTTCGTAGATGCCGATGTAGTGGGTCAGCTCACGGTTGTCGCCATACACCTTGGAAATCGACAGCTGGCCCCAGTAGGGTTCGAGGTTTTTGCGTCGGCTCTTGAACTCGCCCTGCCAGCTGTTGCTCTTGGCCAGGCTCGACGGTGCGTCGAACAGCAGCTCGCTGAGGTTTTCCAGGGCCGGCAGTTGGGCCAGGCGGTGGCCGTGGACTTCTTCGGCGCTGTATTGGGTAATCGCGGTAAAGCTTGGGTTGACGTATTCCACCACACCGTCGCAATTGACCAGCAGAAAGGCATTGGCGCTTTGCTCCACGGCACGCTGGAACAAGTGCAGGGCGCTGGTGGCGGTACGCCGGTTGTGGTTGTTGATCACTTGCGCGAATTGGTCGGCCAGTTCGCCGGCAAAGGCAATCTCATCGGCCTGCCAGGCACGCGGGCTGCCTCCCTGTTCCAGGCACAGCACACCGACCACCTGGCCATCGACGCGGATGCTCGCATCGAGCATGGCGTGGATATCCTTGGCGCGCAGGTTCTCGGCCATTTCCCGGGTGCGCGGGTCGCGCATCGCGTTGGTCGCGTCGATTGCCCGGCTGGTGTGCAGCGCTTCCAGGTAATCCGGAAAGCAACTGGCGTCGATGGGCTCAGGCAGGTGGTGCTGCTGGTCATCGCGGTGGTAGGCCGAGATCGGTACCAGGCGCTGGCCTTCGAGGTTCCAGATGCTGGCGCAGTCGATCTGGTAGATGTCACAGGCGCTGCGGGTGATCAGCTCTGCGGCTTCCTGCAGCGAGTTGTTGGCGGTGTAGCGCTGGCGGGCCAGCAACAGGATCAGCTCCTGCTGGGCGCGCACCCGCTCCAGGTGCTGCAGTTGTTCCTGCTGGGCGCGCTGGTTGAGCTCCAGGGCGATCTGCAGGCGGCTGTTCTGGCTTTCCAGGTCCTCCGTCGGGGCGGGCAGGGATGTTTCGTTGAACAGGCCGTCGACCACCATCAGGTAGCCGCGCAGCAGGTGGCGATTGTGTTGTTTGTAGGCTTCGCCCATTTCCAGCAGGCTCAGGGGGCCATCATTGGTGTGCAGGGTGTAGCGCACAAGGTAGTGAGGGCTGTCGCTCAGTTGCTGTTGGATGGTGTCGTGCAGTTGATAGCGCGCCTGAGGCTCCATCAGGCTGGCGAAGGGGGTGCCGAGCAGCGCGCACAGCTCGACCGCCGACAGGCCGAATTGGCGTTCGCAGTTAGGGTCGAGGTACAGAAGGGCCCAGCTTGCCTCATTAAGCCGCTCGAAACGCAGCATACCGAGGCGCGAAGGCACCGGTAACTGCGTCACTACCTCGGCCGCCATACGGGCGACATCGGGTTGGCTTTTCATGGGGGGGAACTCACTTCAAATAACGCGCACGGCGCCGGGCTCACGCCCTCTTTACTGTTGCCTGCGGCAAGGTTGCATCATGCGGCGCGGGCTGACAAGAGAGGATGAAGGCTAAGTGCTATAAGGGGGGTATCGGCCGGGCGGAGGAATTCTTCAGTCAGGATGACAGAAGGTGTACAACCCTGTTCTGTCTGTAGAGAAAAGCAAAAAAAGCCCCGCCAAATTGACGGGGTTGAGGTACGAGCGTGGCGCTCGGAAATCGGTGCAACCAGGCCTCCCCGATGAAAGGGAGGCCGCTGTGGCTTACAGCAGGATGGTGCGGATGTCGTTCAGCAACTGGCTCAGACGCTGGGTGAAGCGTGCAGCGGCCGCGCCGTTGATCACACGGTGATCGTAGGACAACGACAGTGGCAGCATCAGCTTCGGCTGGAACGCTTTACCGTCCCAGACTGGCTGGATGGTGGCCTTGGAAACACCCAGGATCGCCACTTCCGGCGCGTTGACGATTGGCGTGAAGCCCGTACCGCCAATGTGACCGAGGCTGGAGATGGTGAAGCAGGCGCCTTGCATGTCGTCTGCGGTGAGCTTCTTGTCACGGGCCTTGGCCGCCAGTGCGGCAGCCTCGGCGGCAAGCTGCAGCAGGCTCTTCTGGTCGACGTTCTTGATGACCGGTACCAGCAGGCCATCCGGCGTGTCGACGGCAAAACCAATGTGCACGTACTTCTTGCGAATGATCGCCTTGCCGCTTGGCGCCAGCGAACTGTTGAAGTCCGGCAGCTCCTTGAGCAGGTGCGCACAGGCCTTGAGCAGCAGCGGCAGCACGGTCAGTTTCACGCCGGCCTTCTCGGCCACGGCTTTCTGCGCAACGCGGAAAGCTTCCAGGTCGGTAATGTCGGCCTGGTCGAACTGGGTCACGTGCGGAATGTTCAGCCAGCTGCGGTGCAGGCTCGACGCGCCGATTTGCATCAGGCGGGTCATCGGCACTTCTTCGGTCTCGCCGAAGCGGCTGAAGTCCACCACTGGGATCGGTGGAATGCCCGCGCCGCCAGTAGCAGTGCCGGCAGCCGGAGCTTCCTTGGCTTTCTGCATCATGGCTTTGACGTAGACCTGCACGTCTTCCTTCAGTACGCGACCGTGGGGGCCGGTGGCCGACACGGCGTTCAGCTCGACGCCGAATTCACGCGCCAGTTGGCGAACCGCCGGGCCTGCGTGAACCTTGGCACCGCTTGGCGCCGGTGCTGCAGCCGCAGGGGCCGGTGCGGCCTCGGCTTTTGCAGCCGGTGCCGGGGCGGCAGGGGCGGGAGCGGCTTCAGCCTTGGCCGCCGGAGCAGCAGCCGGTGCTGGAGCAGCGGCAGGCGCAGCGCCTTGTACTTTCAGCTTGAGGATGAAGTCGCCCGTGCCGACTTCGTCTTCCAGCTTGACCGCGATGCTTTCCACAACGCCGGCAGCCGGCGATGGGATTTCCATGGAGGCCTTGTCGGACTCCAGGGTGATCAGCGACTGGTCGGCTTCGACGGTGTCGCCGACCTTGACCAGCAGCTCGATGATCTTGGCCTTGCCCGACGAGCCGATGTCCGGAACATGAATGTCCTGGACGGTGGCTTCGGCCGGAGCAGCAGCCGGGGCTGCAGGAGCCTCGGCAGCAGCGGCAGGTTTTTCCGCGGCAGGTGCCGGAGCAGCAGCGGCAGCAGGAGCCGACGCAGGGGCCGCATCAGCGGCACCTTCGATTTCCAGTTCCAGCAGTTCGTCGCCTTCTTTCAGGCGGTCGCCCAGCTTCACTTTCAGGCTCTTGACCACGCCGGCCTTGGGAGCAGGGATTTCCATGCTCGCCTTGTCCGATTCCAGGGTCAGGATGCTCTGGTCGGCTTCGACGGTGTCGCCGACCTTCACAAACAGCTCGATTACTTCACCTTCACCGCTGCCGATGTCAGGTACGCGAATGAGTTCGCTCACAAAAAATCTCCTCAGCAGTCCAGTGGGTTGCGTTTTTCCGGGTTGATCCCGAACTTGACGATAGCGTCAGCTACCACCTTGGGTTCGATCTCACCGCGGTCAGCCAAGGCTTCCAGGGCTGCCAACACCACGAAGTGACGGTCGACTTCGAAGAAGTGACGCAGCTTCTTGCGGCTGTCACTGCGACCGAAACCGTCGGTGCCCAGGACTTTGAATTCCTTGGACGGGACCCACTGGCGAATTTGTTCAGCAAACAGTTTCATGTAGTCGGTGGAGGCAATGACTGGACCTTTACGGCCGGCCAGGCACTCTTCGACATAGCTCTGCGCAGGCTTCTGGCCCGGGTGCAGGCGGTTGTTGCGCTCTACGGCCAGGCCGTCGCGACGCAGTTCGTTGAAGCTGGTAACGCTCCATACGTCGGCGCCGACGTTGAACTCTTCACGCAGGATCTTCGCCGCTTCACGGACTTCACGCAGGATGGTGCCGGAGCCCATCAGCTGCACGTGGTGCGCCGCTTCCTTGGTGTCTTCCTCGAGCAGGTACATGCCCTTGATGATGCCTTCTTCCACGCCGGCCGGCATGGCTGGCTGCTGGTAGGACTCGTTCATCACGGTGATGTAGTAGAAAACGTCCTGCTGCTCTTCGGTCATCTTCTTCATGCCGTCCTGGATGATCACCGCCAGCTCATAGCCGTAGGTTGGATCAAAGGTGCGGCAGTTCGGGATGGTGGCAGCCAGGATGTGGCTGTGACCGTCTTCGTGTTGCAGGCCTTCGCCGTTCAGTGTGGTACGGCCGGCGGTACCGCCGATCAGGAAACCACGGGTACGGCTGTCGCCCGCTGCCCAAGCCAGGTCGCCGATACGCTGGAAACCGAACATCGAGTAGAAGATGTAGAACGGCAGCATCGGCTGGTTGTGGCTGGAGTACGAAGTACCGGCAGCGATGAAGGAGCTCATGGCGCCCGCTTCGTTGATGCCTTCTTCGAGGATCTGGCCCTTCTTGTCTTCCTTGTAGAACATCACCTGGTCTTTATCGACTGGCTCGTAGAGCTGGCCGACGGAGGAGTAGATGCCCAACTGGCGGAACATGCCTTCCATACCGAAGGTACGGGCTTCGTCCGGGATGATCGGCACGATACGCGAGCCGATTTCCTTGTCCTTGACCAGCTGCGCGAGGATCCGCACGAAGGCCATGGTGGTGGAGATTTCACGGTCGCCCGAGCCGTCCAGGATTGCCTTGAGGGTATCCAGCGGTGGTGTCGGGATGTTGAAGCTCTTGGCGCGGCGCTGTGGCACGAAACCGCCCAGTGCGGTACGACGCTCGCTCAGGTAGCGGGCTTCGGCGCTGTTCGCCTCCGGCTTGAAGAACGGCAGGTTCTCCAGCTCTTCGTCCTTGACCGGGATGTCGAAGCGGTCGCGGAACAGCTTCAGGCTTTCAACATCAACCTTCTTGGTGTTGTGCGCAGTGTTTTTCGCTTCGCCGGCACCGGTGCCATAACCCTTGATGGTCTTGGCCAGGATGACGGTCGGTTGTTCTTTGTGGTTGACCGCTTCGTGGTACGCCGCATAGACCTTGTACGGGTCGTGGCCGCCACGGTTGAGTTTCCAGATCTCGTCGTCGGACAGGTCGGCAACCATCGCCTTGAGTTCAGGCGTGTTGAAGAAGTGTTCACGCACGAACGCGCCGTCTTTGGCCTTGTAGTTCTGGTACTCGCCGTCGATGACTTCGTCCATGCGACGTTGCAGGATACCGTCGACGTCCTTGGCCAGCAGTGGGTCCCAGAAACGGCCCCAGATGACCTTGGTCACGTTCCACTGGGCACCGCGGAACACGCCTTCGAGTTCCTGGATGATCTTGCCGTTGCCGCGAACCGGGCCGTCGAGGCGCTGCAGGTTGCAGTTGATGACGAAGATCAGGTTGTCCAGCTTCTCGCGGCCGGCCAGGGAGATGGCACCCAGGGATTCCGGCTCGTCGCACTCGCCGTCGCCCAGGAAGCACCAGACTTTCTGCTTGCCTTCCGGGATGAATCCGCGGGCTTCCAGGTACTTCATGAAGCGTGCCTGGTAGATCGCCTGGATCGGGCCCAGGCCCATGGATACCGTCGGGAACTGCCAGAAATCAGGCATCAGCCAAGGGTGCGGGTAGGACGACAGGCCCTGACCGTCGACTTCCTGGCGGAAGTTGTTCATTTGCTCTTCGCTGATGCGGCCTTCCATGAAGGCACGGGCGTAGACGCCTGGCGAGGTGTGGCCCTGGAAGTAGATCAGGTCGCCGCCGTGTTCTTCGGTCGGGGCCTGGAAGAAGTAGTTGAAGCCGATGTCATACAGGGTTGCGCTGGAAGCGAAGCTGGAGATGTGACCGCCCAGGTCAGAATCTTTCAAGTTCGTGCGCATTACCATCGCCATGGCGTTCCAACGTACCAGCGAGCGAATGCGGCGTTCCATGAACAGGTCGCCAGGCATGCGTGCTTCGTGGGTAACGGGGATGGTGTTGCGGTATGGCGTGGTGATGGCGTAGGGCAGTTGCGAGCCGCTGCGGGTCGCGAGTTCGCCCATACGGGTCATCAGGTAGTGAGCACGGTCTTCGCCTTCTTTGTCGAGAACCGATTCCAGGGCGTCCAGCCATTCCTGGGTTTCGACGGGATCGAGGTCTTGCATGGCTTGCTCCAGGGCGGAAAGGCTACCAGAATCGGTTGCCTGAAGTTTGCGACTGGCCTTGTGGGCAGACGACATAAATTCTTGGATGGCCGAAGGTTGCTTCGGCGTCCTGTAGTTTTACTACAAATCGTCGGCCATTTCAGCCTTTCGAATGTATATACGAGTAGTAAAACTACACAAGACCGAGCGGATTGCTCGGTCTGGCTGGTGAGCATAATCGTTATTGTTGATCTTTTGCGAACAAGAAAAGGTAGAGGTTTAATGTTACCTGCCAAAAATTACATATTTTCAGCTATTTATCACCTTTGTTCGACAGTCCTTCATCGAGCGCGGTGCTTGCCTTCACAGCAGCAGGCCATTTACACGCCGACCAAGGATAGACCATGAGCCTTCCAACGCTGGCCGAACTGCCGGCCATTCTGTTGCCAAAGGCCCAGCGGGCCGAGCAGTCATTTCGTGACGCCGTGGCCGCGCAGTCATTTCGTGACGCCGTGGCCGCGCTGGACGACGATCATGGCCTTTCTGCGTGGACGCCGCAACGGTGGGCCGACTTCGCCCGTGTGTGTGCCGCCAGTGATTTTGTCATTGAACAGAGTGTTCGTGACCCTTTGATGTTGCTCGAGCTGGCCGCCTGGGGCGAGCTGGACCGCGGCTTTGCGCCGGGCGAGCTGTGCGGGCAGATTGCCGGTGCGGTGCAACAGGCCGAAACAGAAGATGAGCTGGGCCGCGTACTGCGTCGCCAGCGTACGCGCCAGCAAGTGCGCATCATCTGGCGCGACCTGACCCGTCAGGCCGACCTGGTGCAAACCTGTCGCGACCTCTCCGACATGGCCGACGCCAGCATCGACCAGGCCTACCAATGGCTGTACCAGCGCCACTGCGTGCAGTTCGGCACGCCGACCGGGCGGCGCAGCGGCGAACCGCAGCATATGGTCATCCTCGGCATGGGCAAGCTCGGTGCGGTGGAGCTGAACCTGTCGTCGGATATCGACCTGATCTTCGCCTACCCCGAGGGCGGCGAAACCGTCGGTGTAAAGCGCTCCCTGGATAACCAGGAGTTCTTTATTCGCCTTGGTCAAAAATTGATCAAGGCCCTCGACCCGATGACCGTCGACGGCTTTGTGTTCCGTGTCGACATGCGCCTGCGTCCCTACGGTTCGGCCGGTGCCCTGGTGCTCAGCTTCAACGCGCTGGAGCAGTACTACCAGGACCAGGGTCGCGACTGGGAACGCTACGCCATGATCAAGGCGCGGGTGGTTGCCGGTGACCAGGTGGCCGGTGCGCAGCTGCTCGATATGCTGCGGCCGTTCGTGTACCGCCGTTACCTGGACTTTTCCGCCATCGAGGCGCTGCGCACCATGAAGCAGCTGATCCAGCAGGAAGTCCGACGCAAAGGCATGGCCGACAATATCAAGCTGGGCTCGGGCGGCATCCGCGAAGTGGAATTTATCGCCCAGGCGTTCCAGCTGATCCATGGCGGCCGCGACCTCAGCCTGCAGCAGCGGCCGCTGCTCAAGGTGCTCGGCACCCTGGAAGGCCAGGGCTACCTGCCGCCGGCGGTGATTGCCGAGTTGCGCAATGGCTATGAATTCCTGCGTTACACCGAGCATGCGATCCAGGCGATTGCCGACCGCCAGACCCAAATGCTGCCGGACAGCCCTGAAGACCAGGCGCGCATTGCCTTTATGCTCGGGTTTGCCGACTGGGCGGCGTTCCACGAGCGCCTGATGTATTGGCGTGGCCGTGTGGACTGGCACTTCCGCCAGGTGATTGCGGATCCTGATGAAGAAGAAGGCGCGGAAAGCGAGTTGGTCGTGGGCGGGGAATGGCTGCCGCTGTGGGAAGAGTCCCAGGATGAAGAGGCCGCTTGCCGTCAATTGGCTGAAGGCGGCTTCACCGACGCCACCAAGGCCCTTAAAGCCTTGGCCAGCCTGCGCAACAGCCCGCAACTGCGGGCCATGCAGCGCCTGGGGCGTGAACGCCTGGATGCCTTTATCCCGCGCTTGCTGGCCCAGGCCGTCGAGCACGCCAACCCGGACCTGGTGCTGGAGCGTGTACTGCCGCTGGTGGAGGCCGTCGCCCGGCGTTCCGCCTATCTGGTGCTGCTGACGGAAAACCCCGACGCCCTGCGCCGCCTGCTGACCCTGTGCGCCGCCAGCCCGTGGATCGCCGAGCAGATCACGCGCTTCCCGCTGCTGCTGGATGAGTTGCTCAACGAAGGCCGCCTGTTCAAGCCACCGCTGGCGCCGGAACTCGCCGCCGAGTTGCGCGAGCGCCTTACGCGCATCCCCGAGGATGACCTTGAACAGCAGATGGAAGCCCTGCGGCACTTCAAGTTGGCCCACCGCCTGCGCGTGGCCGCCTCGGAAATCGCCGGCAGCCTGCCGTTGATGAAAGTCAGCGACTACCTGACCTGGCTCGCCGAAGCCATCCTCGAACAAGTGCTGGCCCTGGCCTGGCGCCAGACGGTGGCCCGCCACGGCTCACCGCAGCGCTTGGATGGTACCTTGTGCGATCCTGGGTTCATCATTGTCGGTTATGGGAAAGTCGGCGGCATCGAACTGGGGCATGGTTCGGACCTGGACTTGGTGTTTATCCACGATGGCGACCCACAGGCCGAGACCGACGGCGCCAAGCCGATCGACGGCGCGCAGTTCTTCACGCGCCTGGGCCAGCGGATCATTCATCTTCTGACCACCCAGACCAACTCCGGCCAGTTGTATGAAGTCGACATGCGCCTGCGACCATCCGGCGCATCCGGGTTGCTGGTCAGTTCCCTCGGGGCGTTTGACCGCTATCAACAAAATGAAGCATGGACCTGGGAGCATCAGGCCCTGATCCGCGCGCGGGTGCTGGTGGGCAGCCAGGATGTGGGCCAGGCATTCGAGCAGGTACGGGCTAAAGTGCTGGGGCGTGAGCGCGACTTGGCGAAGTTGCGCCAGGAGGTCAGTGAGATGCGCGCCAAGATGCGCGACAACCTGGGCACCAAGGCCACGACGGCCGGCACCGGCGCCAATGCCTTCGACGCCACGGTGCTGTTCGACCTCAAGCAGGACGCCGGAGGTATCGTCGATATTGAATTTATGGTGCAATACGCGGCTTTGGCGTGGTCTGCGCAACATCCATCGTTGCTGCGCTATACCGACAATATCCGCATTCTGGAAGGCCTGGAGCAGGTGGGTTTGATGCCCGCCGCCGATGCCCATCTGCTGCGCGAGGTGTATAAGGCCTACCGTTCCGCCGCGCATCGCCAGGCCTTGCAGAACGAGGCCGGTACGGTACCCGGTGATCAGTTCGCTGACGAACGGCGCCAGGTGATGCGAATCTGGCAGGCGCTGGGGTTGGGTTGAAACACTATTAGGGCGGGGAGGCATAAGCCTCCCCGCATCGTTTGTGGAAACTACATGAATATTCTGATCGTTGGGCCCAGTTGGGTCGGTGACATGGTGATGGCGCAGACTCTGTTCCAGAGCCTGCGTATGCGCTACCCGGACTGCCAGATCGATGTGCTTGCCCCCGAGTGGAGCCGGCCGATCCTTGAGCGCATGCCCGAAGTGCGCAAGGCCTTGAGCTTTCCGCTCGGCCACGGTGCCCTGGAATTGGCGACACGCCGTCGCATCGGCAAATCCCTGGCGGGCCAGTACGACCAGGCGATCCTGTTGCCCAACTCGCTGAAGTCGGCGTTGGTGCCGTATTTTGCCGGCATCCCCAAGCGCACCGGCTGGCGCGGTGAGTTCCGCTACGTCCTGCTCAACGACGTGCGCACCCTGGACAAGGCGCGTTACCCGCTGATGATCGAACGCTTCATGGCCCTGGCCTATGCGCCGGGCGCCGAGCTGCCCAAGCCATACCCGCGCCCCAGCCTGCAGATCGACCCGGTGACCCGCGATGCGGCACTGGCCAAGTTCGGCCTGGCCCTGGATCGCCCGGTATTGGCCCTGTGCCCCGGTGCGGAGTTTGGCGAGTCCAAGCGCTGGCCGTCGGACCACTACGCCAAAGTTGCCGAGATGAAGATTCGCGAAGGCTGGCAGGTGTGGTTGTTCGGTTCGAAAAACGATCACTCGGTGGGTGAAGACATTCGCCAGCGCCTGATCCCGGGCCTGCGCGAAGAGGCCGTCAACCTCAGTGGCGACACGTCCCTGGCCGAGGCCATCGACTTGCTGTCCTGTGCGGACGCCGTGGTGTCCAACGACTCCGGCCTGATGCATGTGGCCGCTGCGCTGAACCGCCCGTTGGTGGCGGTGTACGGCTCCACCTCGCCGGGCTTCACCCCGCCGTTGGCCGACCAGGTCGAAGTGGTGCGCCTGGGGCTGGATTGCAGCCCATGTTTTGATCGCACCTGCCGTTTCGGCCATTACAACTGCCTGCGCCAATTGCTGCCGCAGCCGGTAACCGATGCCTTGCAGCGGTTGCAGGGCGACGTGGTCGAGGTTCACTGAGTTGCGGGTACTGGTAATCAAGACCTCATCCCTGGGCGACGTGATCCACGCCTTGCCGGCACTGACTGACGCGGCACGGGCGATCCCCGGCATTCGCTTCGACTGGGTGGTGGAAGAAGGCTTTGCTGAAATCCCCACCTGGCACCCGGCGGTGGACAAGGTGATCCCGGTGGCGATCCGCCGCTGGCGCAAGAACCTCTGGCAAACCTTCAAGAGCGGCGAGTGGCGGCGCTTCAAGCAGCAAGTCCAGTCGACCAAGTACGATCTGGTGATCGATGCCCAGGGCCTGTTCAAAAGCGCCTGGCTGACCCGCTACGTGCGGGCTCCGGTGGCCGGATTCGACAAACACTCGGCCCGTGAGCCGATTGCGGCGCGCTTCTACTCGCGGCGCCTGGCCGTGGCCCGTGGGCAGCATGCGGTGGAGCGTTTGCGCCAACTGTTCGCCGTGGCCCTCGGCTATGACTTGCCCAAAGGCCTGGGCGACTACGGCCTCAGCACCGAAAAACTGCTCGGCCTGCCGCCGAAAAAGCCCTTCGTCCTGCTGCTGCACGGTACCACCTGGGACACCAAGCATTGGCCCGAAGCCTACTGGCGCGAGTTGGCTGAACGTATGGGCCGCCTGGGCGTGGACGTGAAGTTGCCCTGGGGCAACGCCGCCGAAAAGGCCCGGGCGGAGCGCCTGGCCCAAGGCCTGAACAACGCCGAAGTGCTGCCCAAGCTGAACCTGGCCGGCGTGGCCCGGGTATTGGCCGGCGCCCGCGCCTGTGTGGCGGTGGACACCGGACTCGGGCATTTGGCGGCGGCATTGGATGTGCCGACCATTTCCCTGTTCGGCCCCACCAACCCCGGCCTGACCGGCGCCTATGGCAAGGGCCAGATTCACCTGGCCAGCGACTTTGCCTGTGCGCCGTGCCTGCAAAAACAATGTACCTATCAACCGACCGCCGACGACCTGCGTCGGTTCGACATCAAGCGCGAGTCGCCCCTGTGTTTCACGCGCCTGAACCCTGAGCGTGTGGCAACCCGGCTGAGCACGTTGTTACTGGCTGAGGAGCTGCACTGATGCAACTGGCTTTTGTTCTGTACAAATATTTCCCCTTCGGCGGCCTGCAGCGCGACTTCATGCGCATCGCCCTGGAGTGCCAGCGGCGCGGCCATCAGATTCGTGTCTACACGCTGATCTGGGAGGGCGACATCCCGCCCGGCTTCGAAGTGCTGGTGGCGCCGGTCAAGGCGTTCTTCAACCATCGGCGCAACGAGAAGCTCAGCGCCTGGATGGAGGCCGACCTGGCCAAGCGCCCGGTGGACCGCCTGATCGGCTTCAACAAGATGCCCGGCCTGGACGTGTACTACGCCGCCGACGGCTGCTTTGAAGACAAGGCACAAAACCTGCGTCATTCGCTGTACCGCAGTTTTGGCCGCTATCGCCACTTTGCCGAGTACGAGCGCGCGGTGTTTGCCAAGGACGCCAAGACCGAAGTCTTGATGATTTCCGAAGTGCAGCAGCCGCTGTTCATCAAGCATTACGATACGCCGCTGGAGCGCTTCCACCTGCTGCCACCAGGCATTGCCCAGGACCGCCGCGCGCCGCCGAATGCGGCCGAGATTCGTGAAGGCTTCCGCAAGGAATTCAACCTGGGCGCTGACGACCTGCTGCTGGTGCAGATCGGTTCCGGCTTCAAGACCAAGGGCGTCGACCGCAGCCTCAAGGCCGTGGCGGCGTTGCCCGCTGAGCTGAAAAAACGCACGCGCCTGTTTGTAATCGGCCAGGACGACCCCAAGGTATTCCAACTGCAAAGCGCCACCCTCGGGCTGGGCGATAACGTGCAGTTCCTCAAGGGGCGCAGCGATATTCCGCGCTTCCTGCTGGGCGCCGACCTGTTGATCCACCCGGCGTACAACGAAAACACCGGCACCGTGTTGCTCGAAGCCCTGGTGGCCGGGTTGCCGGTGCTGGTCTCGGCGGTGTGTGGTTATGCCCATTACATCGCCGAAGCCGACAGCGGCCTGGTGCTGGACGAGCCGTTTGAGCAGGCTCAGTTGAACCAGTACCTGGCGCAGATGTTGACCGATTCTGCACAGCGCGCGGCCTGGGGCCGCAATGGGTTGGCCTTCGCTGAGACGGCCGACCTCTACAGCATGCCGCAGCACGCTGCGGATGTGATTCTGGCGGAGCCAAAACGATGAAGTTGATTCTTGCCGAACCGTTCAAGACGTTATGGGCCGGGCGTGATGCCTTCGCCGAAGTCGAGAAACTGCAAGGCCAGGTATTCCGTGAACTGGCGGCGCGTCGCACGCTGCGCACCGAGGTGGATGGCCGCCCGTATTTCGTCAAAATCCACCGTGGCATCGGCTGGGCGGAAATCTTCAAGAACCTGATCACCGCCAAGCTGCCGGTGCTCGGTGCCGGCCTGGAATGGGATGCCATTCACCGCTTGCAGGCGATCGGCGTGCCGACCATGACCGGCGTGGCCTTCGGCGAAAAAGGCAGCAACCCGGCGGACCAGCACTCGTTCATCATCACCGAAGAGCTGGCGCCGACCATCAGCCTTGAAGACCTGACCGTCAACTGGGTCGCCGAACCGCCCGCACCCGCACTGCGCCATGCGCTCACGGCCGAACTGGCGCGCATGGTCGGCGACATGCACCGGGGCGGCGTGAATCACCGCGACTGCTACCTGTGCCACTTCCTGCTGGACACGTCCAAGCCGATCGACGCACGCAACATCAAGCTCTCGGTGATCGACCTGCACCGGGCGCAAATGCGCGCCCATCTGCCGCTGCGCTGGCGCGACAAGGACCTCTCCGCGCTGTATTACTCGGCGTTGGACATCGGCCTGACCCGGCGCGATAAATTGCGCTTCCTCAAGGGCTACTTCCGCCAGCCGCTGCGTCAGATCCTGGCCGAGCAATCGGCGTCCCTGAGCCTGATGCAGCGCAAGGCCGACAAGCTCTACGCGCGCAAGCAACGTTATGGGGATGCGATCTGATGGCGGGTTGGAACCTGGAGCCTGCCTACGCCGCCCTGGTGGATGATTTTGGAAGCCTCGAAGCGGTATTTGCCCTGCAAGGCGAGCGGCTGACCCGCGACCCGCTGTCGGAAGTGATCCGGGTGGAGCGTGGTGGGGTCAACTACTACGTCAAGCGCTATACCGGTGCCGGCAAGGGCCTGCGGCGTTACCTGGGCAAGCCGCGGGTCAAGTCCGAATGGCAGAACCTCAAGCGCTTCGCCAAGTGGGGCATTCCCACCGCCGATGTGGTCGCCTGGGGCCTTGAGCGCAGCGGCCTGGCCTATGATCGTGGCGCAATGATCACCCGCGAGTTGCCGAGGACCGAAGACCTCTCGGTCCTGGCCGAACGTAAGGATGCGCGCCTGCGCGACCCCAAGTGGGTCAACGCGGTCAGCCGCCAGCTCGCCGAATACACGCGCACCATGCACGATCATCGCTTTACCCATAACGACTTGAAGTGGCGCAACCTGCTGATCGACGATCAGGCCACCCTGTACCTGATCGATTGCCCCAACGGCGATTTCTGGCGCGGTTTCTGGCTCAAGTACCGCATCACCAAGGACCTGGCCTGCCTGGACAAGGTGGCCAAGTATCACTTGTCGGCCACTCAGCGCCTGCGCTTCTACATGCAGTACCGTGGGTGTCGGCACCTGAGTGAGTCGGACAAACGGCGGATTCGCCACGTAGTGAAGTTTTTCGAGGGACGTGAATGAGTGATTTCCTGGCGGCTGAAGATCGTGCCCTGCTGGAGCGCCACGGCCTTGCGACCTTCGACGCCCTGTGGGCCCGGCAACTGGACGCGGTGGACGAGCCGAACACCAGCCGTGGCGGCTGGAGCAGCGTGTTTCGCCTGGAGCTCGACGGCCACGGCTATTACCTCAAGCGCCAGAGCAACTACCTCACGCGCAGCTTGCACCGGCCCTTGGGCGAGCCGAGTTTTTCCCGCGAGTTCCGCAACATCAGCCGTTACCGCAAGCTCGGGATCCCGGCGCTGCAGGCGGCGTTCTACGGCGAGCGCAAAGTCGCCGGTGAGCACCGCGCGATGCTGCTGACCCGTGCCCTGGACGGTTGGAATGACCTGGATTCATTGCTGGAACAATGGGCGCAACTCAGCGATGCCCAGCACTGCGCGATCCTGCTGGCCTGCGGTCAACTGGCGCGCCGGTTGCACAGCGTCGGCCAGGTGCACGGCTGTTTCTACCCCAAGCATATTTTCCTGCAGGCTACTGGTGACGGCTACGCCGCGCAGTTGATCGACCTGGAGAAAACCCGCCCGCTGCTGTTCGGCTGGCGTGACCGGGTCAAGGACCTGGAACCTTTGTTGCGCCGTGCGCCACAGTGGTCCGACGCCCAGGTGCGTCAACTGCTGGCGGCTTACCTCGATCAGCCGGAAGGCAGCGCACTCGTCACCACCTGGCTGCAACGCCTGACGAAGCGGCGTAGCCACAAGGAGAACCGCTGATGCGCCTGTCCGAGTTGAAAAACGCCGGCCGCACGCCGAGCCTGCCCCTCACTGTCGACCTGGCGGATGCCGCCGGCCCGGGGCAACTGCAACTGTTGAGCCTGTTGCGGGTGTTGCCGGGCGAGCGTTACGTGGGCGCGGCGGTATGGCGCGGGCGTCCGGTGCTGGCCAAGTTATTGGTGGGCGGCAAGGCCGCGCGGCATTTCCAGCGTGAACTCAGCGGCGTACGCCTGCTGGCCGAGCAAGGCCTGACCACCCCGCTGTTGCTCGCCGATGGCTTGCAGGACGGCGAGGGCGGCTGGCTGCTGTTCGAGTTTATCGAAGGTGCCGAGAGCCTGGCCGATGCCTGGCACGCCGTTGAAGCGCTACCGCCACTGGCCGACGAGCAAACCGCCGTGCTGGCCGAGGCGCTGGGTGCGATCGGGCAGATGCATGCCAAGGGCCTGTGGCAGGAAGACCTGCACCTGGACAACCTGCTGCGTCAGGACGGCAAGCTGTACCTGATCGATGGCGCCGGTATTCGCGTCGAAGAGGCCGGCAAGCCACTGTCGCGTAACCGCGTGCTGGAAAACCTCGGGGTGTTTTTTGCCCAGTTGCCGAAAAACCTCGAGCCGTTTACCGAAGAACTGCTGGTGTACTACCTACTGGGCAACGGCGAGCACGCCTTGCCCCTCGAAGCCCTGGAAAAACAGGTGCGCAAGGTCAGCGCCTGGCGCCTGAAGGACTTGTTGAACAAGGTGGGCCGCGACTGCACGCTGTTCAGCGTGGTGCGTGGCGCCTTTGCCTTGCGCGCGATCCGTCGCGAGGAAGAGCCCGCGATGCTGCCGGTGCTGGCGCAGGCGGATGCGTTGCTCGACCAGGGCCACCTGTACAAGACCGGTGGTGCGGCCAGTGTGGCCAAGGTCGAAGTGGACGGCCGGCCGCTGGTGATCAAGCGCTACAACATCAAGGGCTTCGCCCATTGGCTCAAGCGCTTCTGGCGCCCGAGCCGCGCCTGGCATTCCTGGCGCGAAGGCAACCGCCTGGCCTTCCTTGGCATCGCCACGCCCAAGCCATTGGCCGTCCTGGAAAAGCGCTTTTTCTGGCTGCGCAGCCGCGCTTACCTGGTCACCGAATACCTGCCGGGCCCGGACATCATCGAGCGTTTCGCGCCCTATATCGAACAGGGTGACGCGCCGGAAAACGAACTGCTGGCGCTGGACCAGTTGTTCGCCGAGCTGATTCGCGAGCGCATCAGCCATGGCGACTTCAAGGGCCATAACCTGTTCTGGGATAAGGATCGCTGGTCGCTGATCGACCTCGACGCGATGTGCCAACACAGCTCTGCCGCCAGCTTCGCCCCGGCGTATGCCAGGGACCGTGCGCGGTTTATGCGGAACTGGCCTGAGAGTAGTGCGTTGTATCAACTGATTGATCAGCGTTTGCCGAAAGGGGTCCAGACTGGTGGCCCTCTGTAGCAGAGCTTGAGGGCAATATGAACGTAGAGGGGCGACCCAGAAGAACCTAAAACCTAGGATTAAATATCCCATGGCAGATGAAAAACTAACCTCTCCGCAGTTTCTGCTCTTTGAAAGTGAGAGTGAGGCGGAGCGTGTTGCAGAAGTTGTGGCAGCGAAACCGCCAAAAGGGGAGTTCAGCGACTTCATCGTCTATGTGGATGAAAGTGGCGATCACGGGATGCAGACACTTGATGTCAACTACCCCATGTTTGTTTTAGCTTTCTGTGTTTTCCATAAGAGGCACTATTGCGAAAAGGTCATCCCTGCCCTTCAAAAGTTCAAGTTCAATCATATGGGGCATGACCTTGTTGGCTTGCATGAGCTGGAAATCCGTAAGGAAAAAGGGGCGTTCTCCAGTATGTTTGTCTCTCGCCAACACAAGCATGTTTTCCTGGAGGAGCTGACCAGCATCATTGAGTCGAGCAATTTCGTCTTGATCAGTTGTGTGATTGATAAAGCTACGCTTAGAGAGCAGCAAGGCCCAATACACAACCCCTACCATCTGGCTTTGGGCTTCTGTCTCGAAACCCTTCACGAATTTCTACATGAGAAAAATCAGCAAGGCGCACTGACGCATGTGATTTTCGAGCGTCGAGGTCGTAAAGAGGATAACGAGCTTGAGTTGGAGTTTCGTCGGATATGCGATGGAGCCAATCGTCCAGGTATCCGCCTCCCATTTGACATCGTGTTTGCCACGAAGCAGGTCAACTCTACGGGGTTGCAGCTTGCGGATCTTGTTGCGCGCCCCATCGGCATGAGCGTTTTACGACCGGGCCAGGAAAATCGTGCCTTTGACGTGCTCAAACGCAAGTTTTATTGCAGTGGAGGGCGGAGCAAGGTGGGAGAGGGCTTTGAAAATTGGGGGCTGAAAATTTTCCCTACTGCTGAAAGCGAAAAGCCCCGGTGAGACTCACCGAGGCTATAACGCCGACCGGGATCCCCCAGTCCATTTGCGGCAAATTCTATGTCCGCGATTTTAGAGTGTCAACGCGCAGCACCTGAGTAACCGACGGCCGTGGTTGTGCGAGTCTACTGACGCGTTCAATAGTAAGAACTGTTGCCTGAGCAACAGTTAACAGACAGTTGTTGCCCCAGAACGACAGTCTGCCTTCATGCGGAAACGTTATCCCATTGATTTTACGTAATAAAAATCCTGGCACGGGCTCTGCAACGCCTCCTGGTGAACCCTTTCACCGGTCGCAGCGGAGCCCTGTATGCCTTCCAGCCTTTCCTCGCTTTCCCGTTTGATCTGCCTTGGCGCCGCGCTGTTGCTGGGCCATGTCTTCAGTGTCCAGGCCGCCGAGGGCGATGAGGCCGTGCCGTCCCTGGCCGGCAAGCGCATTGCCGTGAGCATGACCGGCACCAGTCACTATTTCGATATCAAGGCGTTCCAGGCCCAGGTCGATGAGATCAAGCGCCTGGGCGGCACGCCGATCACCCTCGATGCCGGGCGTAACGACAAGAACCTGGTGACCCAGCTGCAAACCGTGGTCACCCAGAAACCCGACGCCGTGATCCAGACCCTCGGCACCCTCAGCGTGATCGACCCCTGGCTCAAGCGCATCAGCAAGGCCGGCATCCCGCTGTTCACCATCGATGCACCGTCCCAGTACAGCCTCAACAACACCACCTCCGACAACGTCGCCACCGGCAAGGCGTTGGCCGATCAGTTGATCAAGGACGCCGGCGGCAAAGGCAAGATCCTGGTGTTCAACGGTTTCTACGGCGTGCCGGTGTGTGCGATCCGTTATGACCAGTTGAAGCTGGCGCTCAAGGATTACCCCCAGCTGGAAATCATCCAGCCGGAGCTTCGCGACGTGATCCCCAACACCGTGCAGGATGCTTATTCCCAAGTCTCGGCGCTGCTCAACAAGTACCCGGCGGGCAGCGTCTCGGCGATCTGGTCGGCGTGGGACATTCCGCAGTTGGGCGCGAGCAAGGCGCTGATCGATGCCGGGCGCACCGAGATCAAGACTTACGGCGTCGACGGTACGCCGGAAGTGCTGGCGCTGCTCGGCCAGGCAAATTCGCCGGTGGGGGCGGTGGTGGCGCAGCAACCGGCGTTGATCGGCAAGACCGCTGTGCAGAACGTGGCGCGCTACCTGGCCGGGCAACGAGACCTGCCCAAGGAAACCCATGTGGCCACGCTGCTGACCACCGCAGCCAACCTGGACCAGGTTCAGCAACTGCGGGGTGACTGATGCCGGCACTGCACCTGCAACACCTGCGTAAACGCTTTGGCGCCACCCTGGCGCTGGATGACGCAAGCCTTAAAGTCGAACGTGGCAGCATCCACGGCCTGGTGGGTGAGAACGGTGCGGGCAAGTCGACCCTGATCAAGATCCTGGCCGGCATCCACAAGGCGGACGCAGGGCAGGTGAGTATCGACGGCCAGTCGTATGCCGCCTTGTCGCCGCGCCAGGTGGATGCGCTGGGCGTGCAGTTCATCCATCAGGAGCGTCTGTTGCCCGCCAGTTTTACCGTGGGCGAGGCGCTGTTTTTCGGGCATGAATTGCGGCGCGGGCCCTTTGTGGATCGACGCCGGCAGCAACGTGAAGCCGAGCGCTTGCTGGCGGAATATTTTGATCTGCAATTGCCCGCCGGTGCGCTGGTGAGCGAGCTGAACAGCGCCGAACGCCAGGTGCTGCAAATCACCCGGGCGTTGATTCGCCAGCCCAAGATCCTGGTGTTCGACGAGCCCAGCGTGGCGTTGGTCAAGCGTGAAGTCGACCAGTTGCTGCGCATCGTCAAGCGCCTGCGCGACCAGGGTTTATCCATCCTGTACATCTCCCATTACCTGCAGGAAATCGACAGCCTGTGCGATGAAGTCACGGTGCTGCGCAATGGTCGGGACGTGGCGGTGGTGCAGCCCCGGCATACGTCCAGCGCCGAGATTGCGCGGCTGATGGTCAATCGCGAGGTGCAGGAGATGTACCCCAAGGCCAAGGTTGCACTGGGAGCGCCGCTGTTGCAGGTACGCGGGTTGAGCCTGGCGCGGCGCTATCGGCAGATCGATCTGGACGTGCGGCGCGGAGAGATCGTCGGCCTGACCGGGCTGGTTGGCTCGGGAGCCAAGGAGTTGTTCAAGACACTCTTCGGTGTCGAGCGCGCCGACAGCGGCAGTGTGCATCTGGACGGACGTTTGCTGCGCCTGCGTTCGCCGGGCCAGGCGATTGCCGAAGGCCTTGCGCTGGTGCCGGAAGAGCGGCGCAGCCAGGGGATTTCGCCAGTGCTTTCGGTGCTGGAAAACCTCACGCTGGCGGGGCTCGGGCGGTTCAGCCGCTGGGGCTTGTTGAGCCGCCGCAAGGAGCAGGGGGAAAGCCTGCGGCTGATCGACGAATTGGCAGTCAAGGCGCCGGGGCCCCAATCGGCCGTCAGCCAGCTCAGTGGTGGCAACCAGCAGAAGGTCGCCCTGGGAAAATGGCTGAGCCGCCGCTCGGCGGTGTACCTGTTGGATGAGCCCTGCGTGGGGGTGGATGTGGGGGCCAAGGTGGAGATCTACCGCTTGATCGGGCGCTTGGTGGAAGAGGGGGCGGCGGTGTTGGTGTTGTCGTCGGATTTGCCAGAGTTGTTGGGGATCAGTGACCGAATCCTGGTGCTGCATCGGGGTGAGATCGCCGGTGAATTCCGTGCCGGGGAGGCGGACAGCGATCAGTTGCTGGCCTGTGCGACGGGAGCCGTGGCTGCGGCGGCTTTAAGCGCTCGAGAGGTGGAACATGCTTGAAGCGGCGACGCCTGGGTTATCGCAGCGGTTATGGGTGCTGGTGCTGCGCCGTGGGTCGGTGGGGGTGTTTGTGGCGATCCTGCTGGGGTTTGCCGTGGCTGCGCCGAATTTTCTGTCGGTGGGCAATCTGGCCAATGTGTTCAGCCAGTCGGCGATCCTCGGCGTGCTGGCCTTCGGGCTCACCTGCGTGATTATCGGCGGCGGCTCGAACGTGGTGTCCGGAGGACTGGATCTGTCGCTGGCGGCCAACCTGGGCTTGTGCGCGGCGGTATTCAGCCGCCTCAATAACGCCGGCCTGGATCTCGGGTTGACGTTGCTGCTGACCCTGGGCTGCGGTTTGGCGGTCGGCTTGCTGAATGGGCTGGCCGTGGTGGTGCTGCGTTTGCCGCCGTTGCTGGCGACCCTGGCGAGCATGAATGTATTGGCGGGGCTGGAGTTGGTGTTGACGGAGAACACGGTGGTCTCCACGGACTCGCCGCTGCTGGACCTGCTCAGTGGCGGCACCTGGTTGGGCGTACCGGCCCTGGCCTGGGTGCTGCTGGTGACGGCGGGCGCGCTGACGCTGCTGATTCAGCATTCGGCCTATGGGTTGCGCCTGCATGCGGTGGGCGAATACCCCCAGGCGGCCGAAGCGGCGGGCATTGGAGTGCCCGTCTACGTGTTGTCGAGCTATCTGCTGTCCGGTCTATGTGCCGGCGTGGCTGCGCTGTGTTCGGCGGCGTTCTTCAGCGGCAGCACCACCGGCTCCGGCGACATGCTGCTGTCGGTGGTGGCGATCGCCTTTCTCGGTGTGGTGTTTTCCCGCCGGCTGGTGGCGAGCATTCCGGGGACTTTGCTGGCGGCGCTGTTGATTGGTTTTCTGATCAATGGCTTTCAACTGCTTAACCTCTCCAGCTTCTGGGTCAATGGTGTGCAGGGCGTGTTGATCCTGCTGGTCGTCGCAGCCTCCAGCGCAGTGAACCGAGGGGCGACGGCATGAACGCACGCGCAGTATTGCCGCTGACATTGCCACTGGTGTTCACCCTGATTGTCGTGGTGTTTGCGCTGCAAGCGCCGGGCTTCCTCAGTGCCGGCAACCTGCAAAGCCTGGTGCTGAACAACTTCGTGCTGCTGGCGATTGTCGCCATCGGCATGACCTACGCGGTGGCGGCCGGGGGCATCGACCTGTCGGTGGGCACGGCGCTGGACTTTGCCAGTTTCAGCTTTGTGGTGCTGCTCAATGGCGGCCATGGCTGGGCGGTGGCGGCCACCGGCGCGCTGGCGGTGGCGCTGCTGGTGGGGCTGGTCAATGCGGGCTTGATTGCCGGGCTGCGGATCAGTCCGTTCCTGGCCACCCTGGGCACCCTGTTTATCGGTACCAGCGCCCAGCAACTGCTCTCGGACGGCGGCCAGCCGATCTATATCAGCCAAGGCTTGAAGCCTGAGCTCACTGGGCTGACACCGCTGCTGGTGGTAGTGGGGCTGGCGCTGTTCTACGGCCTGGCCCTGGCGCGCGGACGCCTGGGCCGCGAGTTGCTGGCCCAGGGCACCCAGCCGCTGCTGGCGTATTACTCGGGGTTGTCGGTGCGGCGCATCGTCACCATCGTGGCCCTGGCTACCGCCCTGGCCTGTGGGGTCGCGGGCGTGTTGCTCAGCTCTACAGTCAGCGCCTATGTGCCGCTGTCCGGTAACGCGTTTTTGCTCAATGCGATTGGCGCGGTGTTTATCGGCACCACCTTGAGTCGACAGGGACGGGCGAATGTTCCGGGGACCCTGCTCGGAGTGCTGTTTATCAACGTGATCGCCAACGGGCTGCTGCTGATCGGCTGGAATTTCTACTGGCAGCAGGTGGCGACTGGAGTGCTGATCTTTATCGTGCTGAGCTTCAGTTTTGCCAGCCGGCGGATGCTGGAGCGCGTCTAGTGTTGCACCCCTAAAGCTGTACTCCATCCGACGCTTGGGGGAATGAGCAAACTCCCCTTATTGCATAAACAATTTCAGGCGACCGCATTCCTGTGGTGAGGGGGACAAGCCCGCTCGCCACAGGGGTTCCGATTTGCTGCGCGACAGCGCGGGGCCCCCGCATTGAAGGTGTGGTGCGTTCAGAATTGATACGCCGCACCCGCCCCGGCATACCACGAGCGCCCGGGCGCCGCTTCGTAGTAGCGGCCATTGCTGTCGCCGACGATCACCGACCCGACGTACTGGCGGTCCAGCAGGTTATCCAGGCGCAGGGTCTGGTGGAAGGTCCAGTGTTCGACCTTCTGCTCGAACCGTGCGCGCCAGTTGAACACGCTGTAGCCCGGCGCGGCGTGTTGGCTGTTGGTGTCTTCGACGTAGACCTTGCTGCGGTACAGGCCTTCGACAGCGGTACTGACCCAGTCCCGGGGTTTCCAGTTCAGCTCGGCGAACAGCGTGGTTTGCGGCACGCCGGGGAGGTAGTTGCCTTTGTCCACGGGAGTTGTGCCACTGGTGAAGTCGCTGTCGTAGGTAGCTTGCAGGCGCGTGTAGGCGAGGTTGGTGCTCCAGTGTTCGGCGAGTTGGCTTTCGATGCCCAGTTCGAAGCCGCGACGCAGGGTGCGGCCGGCGTTTTGGTAGCTGGTGCGGCCGCCGAGGGACTGCTCGACCACCAGTTCATCCTCGGTGGTGATCTGGAACACAGCGGCGTTGATCCGGGTGTCGTGCACCTGGGCCTTCAAGCCCACTTCGTATTGGGTGCTTTCGGACGGTTTCAGGCCGAAATTGAAGCCCTCGACAGTGCCTGGCGCGTAGGCCATTTCGGCCTGGGTCGGCGTTTCGAAGCCTTTGCCTGCGCTGACGTAGCCGTGCAACTCGGGCGTGAATGCATACATCACGCTCATGGATGGAGTGTTTTTCTGATAGGTCTTGCTGCCGCTGGCGTCGCCGTTGCTCAGGAATTGATCATCGACATCCATCTGCATGGTGCTGTGACGTATGCCCGCTTGCAGGGTCCAGCGGTCGAGGGCCCAGTTGGCCTGGGTGTAGGGGTCAAGGCTGCGCGCCGTGTCGATTTCATCGCGGCGTAGCTGGCCTTTTACGCCAAGGGTATTGCCGCTGTAGTTCTGATAGCCATGGCGGCTGTCTTCGCTCTGGTCGAAATCCAGCCCGGTGATGATCATCAAGTCGCCCGGTGCGCTTTCGACGGGCTGCATCCAGCGTACGCTGCCGCCGTAGAACTTGCGGTCAAATTGCACCACGCCACCGCCACGTTCGTTGGCGGGTGTGCCTTTGGGTATCGACAGATACTGAACCACACTCCGCCGCCCGGTATAGCCATTCACCTGCAACGTCGCATCACCGAAATACCGCTCATAATTCATGCCCAATTGCTGATGATCGATACTTTTGCGCGTGTTGTACGTCAGCGCATTGCTGCTCACCGAGCGCGGGTCGGCCTTGTAGGCGTCCCAGGTCTGCCCCAGTGGATCCTGGGTACCGTTCTGCTCCAGGCTGCTGTAGATCAGCGCCAGCTTGCTGTCGTCATCCGGTTGGAAGTTGAGCTTGGCGAAGGTCTGGTCGCGACGGGCGCTGCTGTGGTCGCGGTAGCCGTTGGTATCCATGCGCGAGGCGTCGAGTACAAAGCCTGCGCCGTTCGCCGCGCCTTCAGCGCTCAGGTGGTTCTTGTTCAGGCCGTCGCTGCCCACCAGGGTTTCGGCGCCGATGCGCGGCGGGCCTTCGCCATCGCGGGAAAACATCTGGATCACGCCGCCGGCATTGCTGCCATACAGGGTGGCGGCCGGGCCGCGCAGCACTTCGATACGCTCGGCGGTGTCGAGGTTGAACGTGGCGGCCTGGCCCTGGCCATCCGGGGTGCTGGCGGGGATGCCGTCGGCGATCAGCTTGATGCCGCGCACACCGAACGCCGAGCGGGCGCCGAAGCCACGGGAGGAAATCTGCAGGTCCTGGGCATAGTTCTGGCGGTTCTGCACCACCAGGCCGGGCACGCGGGACAAGGCTTCGGAGGCGTTGATGCCCAATTGGCCGTCGCTGATCTGCTCGCGGCCGATGCCGTCCACGGAGTAGGGCAGGTCGAAGGTCGGGCTGGCGCTGCGCGAGCCGGTGACGACGCTGGGGTCGAGGATCAGCGCGGGGTCGTCAGCCTGGGCGACGCCGCACAGGGCGAGCAGGCCGGGCAGCAACAGGTTGAAGCGAGCGAGAGGGGTCATGAGTCAGCCGGAATCCGTGGCGCTTAGGGTGTAAACGCGCAAAAGGGCGCGAGTTTAGTGACTGGGAAGATTTTTATCATTCAGGAATTCGGCTACGCGCCCCATCAGCGCGCTCGCACTGTGCACACGGCGATGCTGCAGGCGACTCTTGCCGCTCGCCGCTAACAGCTTCCCACTGCTTTTGAGCTATAATCCCGCCCTTTAGCTGTTTCCTGCCCAGGCGGGAAGCACACTTTTTTCAGGCGCAACCCGCCTGCATGCAGACTAAAAGAGGCTAGACCCCTGTGGCATTGACGATTCTTGGCCTGTCCGGCGCCCTTAGCCATGATCCTTCCGCAGCCTTGTATATCGACGGCAAGCTGATCGCGGCCGCCGAAGAAGAGCGCTTCGTACGCGACAAACATGCAAAGAACCGCATGCCCTACGAGTCGGCGAAGTTCTGCCTGGAACAGGCCGGCATCAAGCCTTCCGACGTCGATGTGGTGGCGATCCCGTTTGCCCCGATCAGCCTGTTCGGCGAGGCGCGCTGGCACTACGCCAAGCGTTACTGGTACGCCCCGGACCGCGCGCTTGACGCGATCCTGATGGGCAACCGTCGCTACAAGCGCTATCGCAACAAGATCGTCTGGTGCCTGGAGCAACTGGGCTTCGATCCGAAGAAAATCAAGATCGAACCGGTTGAACACCACCTTGCCCACGCGTCCAGCGCCTACCACTGCTCCGGCTTCCAGGAGAAGACCGCGATCCTCGGCATCGACGGCAAGGGTGAGTACGCCACCACGTTCTTCGGCTACGGCGAGAACGGCAAGATCCACAAGATCAAGGAATTCTACGATCCGGACTCCCTCGGCGGCCTGTACGGCGCGATCACCGAGTTCCTCGGTTTCGAGATGCTCGACGGCGAGTTCAAGGTCATGGGCATGGCGCCGTACGGCGATGCCAGCAAGTACGACTTCTCGCGCCTGGCCTCGTTTGAAAACGGCGAGCTGGTGATCAACACCGACTACGCCAACGTCATCGGCCTGCGCCGTTATAAAGAGAAGGGCAAGGGCTTCTACTTCTCGCCGAAACTGATCGAGTGGCTGGGCCCCAAGCGCGAAGGCGACATCGCCGACGAGCCGTACATCCACTACGCCGCCAGCATGCAGGCGCTGTTTGAAAAGCTGGCCTTGCAGATGATCGACCATTACCTGGGCGACATCCTCAAGGACACCGGCAAGCTGGCCTTCGCCGGCGGCTGCGCGCTGAACGTCAAGCTGAACCAGAAGGTCATTGCCCGTGACGACGTGAAAGAGCTGTTCGTGCAACCGGCGTCCGGCGATGCCGGCACTGCTGTCGGTGCCGCCGCGTACGTGTCCCACGCCCGTGGTGTACCGGTGGAGAAGATGGAACACGTCTACCTCGGTCCGTCCTACAGCAATGAAGACGTGATCGCCGCCTGCGCCAAGCACGAGAGCAAGCCGAACTGGCGCAGGATCGAGAACATGCCCAAGCGCATCGCCAAGATCATGGTCGACGGCAACCCGGTGGCCTGGTTCCAGGGCCGCATGGAGTTTGGCCCGCGCGCCCTGGGCGGTCGTTCGATCATCGGTTGCCCAAGTGCGACCGGCGTGGCAGACCGCATCAACCACCAGATCAAGTTCCGCGAGCGCTGGAGGCCTTTCTGCCCGTCGATGCTCGACACCGTAGCGCCCCAGATGATCAAGGTCGACCACCCGGCGCCGTTCATGACCTTCACCTTTGAAGTGTCGGAAGAGTGGAAGACCCGCGTGCCGGAAGTGGTGCATGAAGACGGCACCTCCCGCGCCCAGGTGCTCAAGCGCGAATACAACCCGCGCTACTACGACATGATGAAAGAGCTGGAAGTACTGACCGGCAACGGCGTGTCCCTGAACACCTCGCTCAACCGTCGTGGCGAAGCGATGATCTGCTCGCCGACCGACGCGCTGAACATGTTCTTCGGCTCCGACCTGCAGTACCTGATCATGGAAGACATCCTGGTCGTCAAGGACGGCGTGGACCCTTATGACGCGCTCGGCTGAACGCCACGTCCTGCAGTTCTGCCATGGCTATGACGGGCCGTTCCTGGACTGCGCGCGACAGTACGCGAGCCTGTTCGCAGGCTCCGGCTACAAGGTGACCACGGTGTTTCTCACCGGGGTCGCCGACCCGCACGTGGCCGCCGGTTGTGCGTCCGATGAAGTGTTGTTCATGGAATTCAGCTCCAAGGCCATTCGCGGCCTGAAGCTGGGTGCCATCCGTGAACTGCGCAAGATCGCCGCATCGCGCAACTTCAGTTTTTGTATCGCGCACCGTTTCAAGCCGATCTACATCGCCTTGCTCGGCACGCGGCTGCCGGTGATTGGCGTGCATCACGCCTTTGGGGATTACCAGCGTCGCAGTCGCAGGCTGTTTGCCGGTATCTTCCGCAAGCGCCTGAGCCTGCTGGGGGTTTCCGACGCGGTGCGTGACGATATGCGCCGCTGCTTGCCGACCTGGCCGGCGACGCGCATCCAGACGTTGTACAACCGCATCGACGTCGACGCCTTGCAGGCCACCCAGGTGCCTGCACATGAGGCGCGCGACGCGTTGGGGTTGTCGCCGGACGAATGGGTGGTCGGCAATGTCGGTCGCCTGCACCCGGACAAGGACCAGGCCACGCTGCTCAAGGGCTTTGCCCAGGCGCTGGCGCACTTGCCGGCCGAAAGCCGCCTGGCGATCCTCGGCAGCGGGCGCCTGGAGCAGGACCTCAAGGCCCTCGCACGGGAGCTGGGCATTGCCGACAAGGTGCTGTTCCTCGGCCAGGTGCCGGATGCGCGTCGGTACTTCCGGGCATTCGATGTGTTTGCCCTGAGCTCCGACCATGAACCCTTTGGCATGGTGCTGCTGGAAGCCATGGCGGCCGGCGTCCCGTTGCTGGTGACGGCCTGTGGCGGTGCGAAGGAGGTGGTCGAGGGCGTGGGTATCCTGTTTCCCTTCGGCGATGCCGAACACCTTGCCCAGGGGCTGCGGCATCTGGCAGCAATGGATCAACACCAGCAACGGCGGTGCGCCGAAATGATGCTGGAGCGCCTGCGCGAGCGTTTCTCGGATCAGGCGGTACGCGATACCTTCTGGCAATTGCCGCACGTTATTGAACTGACCGCGGGGGCTTGATGCTCAATCGATTCCAAGGCTGGCGCGAGCGTGGCTGGTCCGTCGTCGACGCGCCGGTCTACAGCGATGCCTGGCAGCGTTTTGGCGGCAGTGTCGCGACCCACCCGCAAGTGATCGAACGTCTGGCCGGGCTGGCCGACATCCCGGTGCGTTACCTGGCCTGGGAGCAGGGTGGCGAGCTTCAGGCCTGCATCGCGACCTGGGGGCGCGACCTGGCCTTGT
Organism: Pseudomonas sp. NFACC42-2; assembly: GCF_900116055.1. Lineage (NCBI taxonomy): Bacteria > Pseudomonadati > Pseudomonadota > Gammaproteobacteria > Pseudomonadales > Pseudomonadaceae > Pseudomonas > Pseudomonas sp. NFACC42-2. Next base: position 66,972 of record NZ_FOZO01000013.1, on the reverse strand, counting down.
CCAAGGATGTGCTCAAGCAGCGCGGCAAAAAAGGCCTGTTCGACCTGGGCAACGCCGAGTTGATCCTGCCCGCTGCGCCTGCAGCCCAGGCGCCCTTGCGGCACCGTGCACGCTATTTGTCGGCCCTGAATGAAGGCCGTTTCAGCGGCCTCAAGCCCCAGGCCGAACAGTTGGCCATGGCCCGCACCCCGGAAGAACTGTCGAAGAAGTTTCGCTACAACCAGCGTCGCGAACTGCGCTTGCTCGAAGAGGCCGGTGGGGTGGTGCGACCGGTGAGCGAGTTTTCCAGTGGGGAATTGGCCGCGATCTACTGCGATCTGTTCCTGCGCCGCTGGGGCTTTGTCGCCACCGGTGCCGAACGCATGGCTGAGGTGATCGAGCTGCTGCGCGAATGGCTGATCGGCTCGGTGATTTTCCTCAATGATGCGCCTATCGCTATCCAGTTGGTGTACCGGGTCGAGTCGCCGGAGTGGATCAGCGTGGAGTATGTCAACGGTGGTGTCGACCCTGAAACCCGTGCGTTCAGCCCGGGCAGTGTCCTGAGCTTCCTCAACACCCAGGGCGCCTGGGAACAGGCCCGTGAAGTGGGCAAACCGCTGCGTTTCTCCTTCGGGCGTGCCGACCGCGAGTACAAGGACCGTTGGTGCAACCCTGTGCCGGTGCTGACCGTATGAGCCGCAAACAGCAATTGCTCAAGCGCCATCGGCGCAACAAACGGGTCGGCTTGCTGATCGGCTTGCTGCTGCTGGTGGTGATTGGGATCTGGGTGGCGTGGTGGCTGCCGTTGGCGCTCGGTGTGCTGGCCTGGGTCGCCCACGAGGCATGGTTTGCCGACCATCTGTTTTATGCGCCCAACGAAGACTACCGATACCGGTTTTCGACGGATGCCGAGGTGGCCGGGGTTCGCTTCGACGGTGGCCGGCTGCGGGTGGATTCGCCGCTGCAGGCCGAGGCGACGCTGGTATTGGCGATCAAGGTCAAGAGTGGTTGGTTGGGACGTTTCCTGGATCCGGCCATTGAGATTCTGGGCGGCGAGAGCACTGACCGACAGGCCTTCGAGCGCGGGGTGAATGGCGTTCGCTACCTGAACCTCAGTGGCTGGGCGTCGGCCCTGGTGTCCGGTGAGTTGCGTTTACGCGGGCGCTTTTGCAGCCTGCAGGGCGCTCCTCGGCTGTGGGCCTGGGGCACGCCGGATTATTCGGCGCAGCGGGTCATGGTTATCGCGCCTCATGCCGACGATGCCGAATTGGCTGCCTTCGGTCTTTACAGCCAGGCCGACAAGCCGTGGATCGTGACCCTTACCGCCGGTGAAATCGAAGCCGAGCACTATCAACGCATGGGCCTGGATCCGGTCGAGGCCGCGCGGACCAAAGGGCGTTTGCGCGCCTGGGACAGCATAGCCGTGCCGCTTTGGGCCGGTGTGCCACAGGCGCACTGCGTGCAGCTGGGTTACTTCTGCCTGCAACTGCCGGCGATGCGCGCTGCGCCTGATCAGCCGATCGCTTCGCGCGAGGCCGACCTGTCGGATACCCGCCTGTTCCGCCAATTCAACCCTTTCCCGTTGCCGGCGGATGCCGATGGCCTGCCGACCTGGCAAAACCTGCTCGCCGATCTGCGTCAGTTGCTGCTGACCGCGCGCCCTGAAGTGATCGTCTTGCCCCATCCGGTCCTGGATCCCCATCCGGACCACATCTGCGCGCAGCAAGCGGTGATCGAAGCCTTGCAAGGTCTGGAGTGGCAGCCGACCACCGTGCTCGGCTACGCCAACCATCTGCATGACAACGACCGCTGGCCCATGGGCGACGCGGGCGCCGGAATTGCCCTGCCGCCGCTGTTCGATGACACGCTGGAACTGTGGCCGTGCAGCCTGTCGCTGTCGCCGGCCCGGCAGCGCGACAAGGCCATGGCGCTGGGCATGATGCATGACCTGCAACCCGCCCCTCCGTTCAAGCGTCGTGTGCGGCGCTGGCTGCAACGGGTCTTGGCGGGGCGGGCGCGGTCGCCTTATGGTGAGAACGAGTTTTTCCGCAAGGCCGTACGACGGCATGAGTTGTTCTGGCGTTTGTGACGGCAGTTGTGAAAGGGAAGGTCATGAAAGTTTTGTTTCTGGTACAGAAAGAACAGCGCGCGATTCTGGATCGCCTGTACGAAGGCATTGCCGAGCACTGCGAGTGTGATACCCGCTGGCTGAGCAGTGCTGAGCAGCGCAACCTGCGCGGTTACTTCAAGCGTGAAGTCGACGTGAGCCGTTATGACCGCATCGTGTTCTTCCTGCGGTTCAAGCAGGAGATTCGCCAGGTCGGCTTTATCCGTACGATCCCGAACCTGGTGATCCTCGAACACGATGCCTACCAGAACTACATTCCCTGCAAGTACACGGGCAAGTTCAGTGCCCATTACCGTCGCTTGCCGTGGGTGCGGGTTATCAGTTCGGGGCATATGGTGACCGAGCGCCTGCGCGCCGAAGGCTTCGATGCGGTGTTCGTGCCCAAGGGCTACGATCAGGCGCTGTTGCAGGCCCAGGGATTGGAGCGCGACATTGAGCTGGCATTTGTCGGCAGCACCAACAGCGTGGCCTACAGTGGTCGCAAGGCATTGCTCGATGAGTTGGCCCGCGTTGAACCTTTGGTGGTTACGCGCACCAAATCCGGTGAGGAATATTGCGCAACCCTCAACCGGATTCGTTTTTTCGTCAGTGCCGACGTGGGCATGGGCGAGTATATGATCAAGAACTTCGAAGCCATGGCCTGTGGTTGTGTGCTGCTGGCGTTTGACCAGGGCGCCGCGGAAAACCAGGCCCTTGGCTTCAAGGACATGGTCAATGTGGTGTTCTACAAAGACATTCCCCAGTTGCAGGAAAAACTCGCTGCATTGCGATCCAATCCTCAACTGGCGGCCGAGATTGCGCGCAACGGGCAGGACCTCGCGGTCAGCCAGTTCAGCTTTGCGCGCATCGGCCAGCGCATTGTCGAGGCGCTGAAGCCGCCGCTGCGGCCCCGGGCACCGTTGAGTTTGCTGGAAACGCTGCGCTTGAAACTAGGCGTTTGATATCTGCCAGGTGGCCGCGCTTGGTGGCCTTATGATATTATCGAGGCTTGAATGCAATTCTCCGCTCAAAGCGATATAACGCTCGTCGTGACCAGTTGTGGTCGCTTCGATTTGCTGAAGCGCACGCTCGCGAGCTTCGATCTGTTCAATACAGCGGCCATCCGCGAAGTCTTCATTACCGAAGACTCTGGCGATGACGCGGTACGCCTGGCGATTCCCGAGCATTGGCTCGGCCATTGCACGTTCCTGATCAACCGCCCGAAGCTGGGGCAATTGGCATCCATCGACTTGGCCTACGGCTCGGTCAAGACCCCGTACATATTCCATTGCGAAGATGACTGGGCGTTTTATCGACCCGGGTTTGTCGAGGATTCGAAGACCGTGCTGGAGCAGCGTCCCGATATTCTCCAAGTCTGGTTGCGCAATTACGTTTACGACTTGCAGGTGCACAGCCCCTATATTCATCTGGGGCCGCGCGAGGTGATTGGCGGGGTACCCTGTTATTCCTTGCTGTCCGATAAGCCTGACTGGCAAGGGTTCTCGCTGAACCCGGGGCTGCGACGTATCAAGGAATACCGGTTATGTGCGCCCTATGCCGGGTTCGAGGGTGAGAAAGGGCTTTCCAGGCGTTACGCGCAGCTGAACCTGGGCGCCGTCACCCTGGAGGGCGATGCGGTCTTGCACACCGGTTTCGGTTTGCATGTGGCGACGGCGGAAGAGCGCTTGACCAAGGCGCGGCGCAAGCGGCGAGAGCGGGTCAAGCTGGTGCTCATGCTGATCCTGGGAGTCGGCATCGGTTGGTTGATCCGCCAGTAAATACGACGAGCCACACCAACGCCGCATAAGGTTTTTTCGATGAGTATTCTCAACATCATGTGGGCTGGTGGCTCTGCATTCGCTTCGGTGCAGAAGGTTCATCAGCAAATACTGGCCCAGGCCGACAGCGATGTACCGGTGCACACCTGGTTGCTTCAGGGCAGCGCCGCCGGCAGCGATGGCCTGGTCGAGCAGGCCGTCGAGTGGAACCTCTCATCCGCCAGGCTCAAGGGGCGGCACCTGTGGAAGTGGCTGATGCCCTGGATGCGTGCGCGCTTCCAGAAGGCCCTGCCTGAGGATGTGCAGGTTGTACTGCTAGATGGCATCGGTGTCGCGCGGGTGCTTTTACCGGTGCTCAAGCACTTGCCGCAGGTGCGGGCCGTGGTGATTTTTCATGGTGTCACGCGCTTGCGCAAAGCTGATCGCAAGCTCTTCGAGCAACTCCCGGCGTCGCAACTGACGCTGGCGGCCGTGTCGCAAACCCTCGCCGGCTCCCTTGAGCGTTACCTGCAACGGCCTGTGGCGGTGCTGCGCAGTGCCTTCGATCCTGCGGTGTTTCGTGCCGCCGCGCTTGCCCGTGAGCCGGCGCGATCCCGCCTGGGGCTGCCGTTGGATGGCTCGCCGGCAGTGGGGGCGGTAGGTCGACTGGTCGACGGCAAGGGGTTTGGCTGTTTGCTGGAGGCCTTTGCCAGTGCGACGGCCGATCGGCCGGATGCGCGCCTGGTGATCATCGGCGAGGGGCCGGCGAGGCCCAGGCTTGAGGCGCGTATCGAGGCGCTTGGCTTGCGCGACAAGGTGTACCTGCCGGGGCATATTACTGAGGCGGCGACCCTTTATCGGGCGTTTGACTGGGTCGCCATTCCGTCGACGGAAGAGGGCCTGGGGTTGATCCTGCAAGAGGCGGTGATGGCCGGCGTGCCCGTACTGACCAGCGAACTGGCAGTGTTCCGCGAACAACTGGGTGATGCCGGCTGGTACGCGCCCGTAGACAGCGCCACGTCCTGGGGGCAACTCCTGGCACGCGCGTTCGTGAGTTCCGGCGTGCAGGTTGTCGAGGCTCAATCGCGGGCGTTGGCGCCGGAGCAGGCCTGGAACGATTTCACTGAAACCACCCGGCGGCTGTTCTCATGCCGCTAGCAGCGCTTGCTCCAGTGCTTGCATTGGAAAGTGTTCGTTCAGCTTCTCGCGCGCAATATAGCGGGCGAAGTGTTGCAGGTTGCGCCTTGCCAGTTCCGGGTTCAGGGGGGCACGCAGGAAGCGCATGTCGGCCACGTCGATCAGGCCCATTTCATTGTCCGGCGTCACGACAATATTGCCCAGGTGCAACGAACGGAAGTAGATGCCCGCGCCATGCAGGCGGCGAATAAGGGCCACCAGCGGGTCGAGGTTGGTGTGCCAGTCAAAGCCTTCACGGTTGGAAATCTGGCGCAGCGTTTCGCCCGGCAAGGGGCGGTAGAGTACGGCGGTCATGCCGGGCGCCGTCAGTTGAAAGAACGCGAGCACGGTCAGGGTCGGGATGCCCCGTTGTTGCAACTTCGCCACGTTGTCGATGAAACGCTTGGAGTATGGGCGGAACAGCGCGGACGACAGCAGGCGCTTGCGGCGAAACAGCTTGAGGATGTTCCCGTCGGTCAGCAGGTAGACTTTGGGGCCGTAGCTGTCCTGTTCCAGGATTCTGGCACCTTCAATCATCGCGGTTAAATCGGCTTGGGAAAGCCTTGAACATTGCATCGTCGGAAAGCCTTGTGGGAGTCGCGGGCACAGTGATCGGTAATAATGCCGAAAGTTTTGGGTTTTAACCATGCCGGGTTGGCGGGTTGAACGTATTCAGGAGCGGGTGATGCAAGCAAGTCGTTGGGCGCAGGTATGGATGATTTTCGGGTTACTTTGGTTTTTGCTGGCGATTGCTTTTGCCCCGACCAATAAGATTTATCAACAGGGTTTGACGCTGTTCCTGTGGTTGCCGGCGATGGTGTTTGCCTGGTCGGCCCGTGAGCGTCTCATGGAGGTATGGCGCGAACAGCGCTGGCTCTGCGTGATGGTCGGGTTGCTGGCGGCTTGGGGGGCGATCAGCCTGACGTGGACCAATGCCGAGGACCCTTCGCGCGAAGCCAAGCGCCTGCTGTACATCGGCGTGTTCCTGCTGTTTTTCCCGGTACTCGCCTGTGGTCGGACCGAGCAGGTGATCCGCGTGATGCAATGGGGTGGTTTCGGCCTGGCCCTGTCGTCGCTCCTGGCGATCATCAAATTCTATGGCTTTGAGCATAACGACTGGTATGCGCGTCTCGAAGGCCTGGGCCAGTTGAGCCATCCGATCCTGGGTGCCTATGTGATCGGCCTGGCCGCCGTATGGTTGCTGCACTGGCTGCCGCGCGGTCGCTGGATGCAGGTGGCATGGGCAGTGTCCATCGCGTTGCTTGGGTTGTTCGTGGTGTTGAGTCAAAGCCGCGGCGCCGCACTGGCGTTGTTGCTGACTGTCGTGGCAATGCCGGCCTGGTGCCGTGACCGCCGTAGCACGGTGATTGCCATTGGTGCGGTCATCGCGGCGCTGGCGGTGTTCTTCGCCATGCAGTCCCTGGTGCTGGCCCGGGGTGTGTCTTACCGCCCGCAGATCTTCATGGCCGCCGTGCAGATGATCAGCGAGCGCCCGTGGACCGGCCTGGGGCTGGGCGGGGACTACAAGGTATTTGCCGATAACCTCTTTTTCGATCACTCCCACAACCTGTTCACCCATGTGAGCATCGAGTTGGGCCTGCCGGGCCTGCTGCTGTGGTGCGGCCTGTGGTTCGGGGTGCTGTGGCAGGCCTGGAAGGCCCGCGACACGCTCTATGGCAAGGGCATCATCGGCATGTGGGTGTTTTCGTTCCTGGCCATGCAATTCGATGCCGCCAGCCTGACCGGCACGCCGCGGGCCGAGTGGTTTATCTCCTGGTTGCCGATTGCCCTGGCCAGTGTTTTGGTCTGGGCTCGGGCCAAACCCGACGCGTGTGATAAAGTTCGCGTCCTACCCAATCAGTGAGCTCGACACATGAGTGACGCACCGCCCAAAGCGGACCAGGAATCCAGCCTGAAAATCTATTTCCGGCTGCTGGGCTATGTGAAACCGTACCTCGGCATGTTCCTGCTGAGTATCGTGGGCTTCGTGATCTTCGCTTCGACCCAGCCAATGCTCGCCGGGATTCTCAAGTACTTCGTCGATGGCTTGAGCAACCCCGATGTGGTGTTCCTGCCCAAGATCCCGTTGTTCAAGGACCTGAAGTTGCTGATGGCCGTGCCGCTGCTGATCATCCTGATCGCCGCGTGGCAGGGGCTGGGGTCGTTCCTGGGCAACTACTACCTGGCCAAGGTTTCCCTGGGGCTGGTGCATGACCTGCGGGTCCAGTTGTTCAACAAGCTGCTGGTGTTGCCTAACCGCTATTTCGATACCCACAACTCCGGGCACCTGATTTCCCGTATCACCTTCAACGTGACCATGGTCACCGGTGCGGCCACCGATGCAATCAAGGTGGTGATCCGCGAAGGCCTGACGGTGGTGTTCCTGTTCGGCTACCTGCTGTGGATGAACTGGAAGCTGACCCTGGTGATGCTGGCGATCCTGCCGCTGATCGCGATCATGGTCGGCAGCACCAGCAAGAAATTCCGCAAGCAGAGCAAGAAGATCCAGGTGGCAATGGGCGATGTGACGCACGTCGCTTCGGAAACCATCCAGGGTTACCGCGTGGTGCGCAGCTTCGGTGGCGAAAGCTACGAGGAGCGTCGCTTTGCCGCCGCCAGCCAGGGCAATACCGACAAGCAGCTGCGCATGAACAAGACCGGCGCGGTCTATACGCCGATGCTGCAACTGGTGATCTACACGGCCATGGCCGCGTTGATGTTCCTGGTGCTGCTGTTGCGCGGTGAAGCCACGGCCGGTGACCTGGTGGCCTACATTACTGCGGCGGGCCTGCTGCCCAAGCCGATTCGCCAGCTGTCGGAAGTCAGCTCGACGATCCAGAAAGGCGTGGCCGGTGCCGAGAGCATCTTCGAACAACTGGATGAAGAGCCCGAAGTCGACAGCGGCACTGTGGAGCGTGATCGCGTCAGCGGTCGCCTGGACGTGCGCAACCTGAGCTTCACCTACCCGGGTACGGAGCGTGAGGTGCTCAAGAACATCAGCTTCAGCGCAGCCCCTGGGCAGATGATCGCCCTGGTCGGCCGCTCGGGCAGCGGCAAGTCGACCCTGGCCAGCCTGATCCCGCGTTTCTACCATCACGAAACCGGGGAAATCCTGCTGGACGAGGTCGAGATCGAAGACTACCGCTTGCGTAACCTGCGTCGTCACGTGGCCCAGGTGACCCAGCATGTGACCTTGTTCAACGACACCGTGGCCAACAACATCGCCTACGGCGACCTCGCGGATGCACCTCGTGCCGACATCGAGAAAGCCGCCGCCGACGCCTACGCCATGGACTTCATCTCCGAGCTGCCAAAAGGCCTGGACACCGAAGTCGGTGAAAATGGCGTGCTGCTTTCCGGTGGTCAACGTCAGCGCCTGGCGATCGCCCGGGCCCTGCTGAAAAATGCCCCGCTGCTGATCCTCGATGAGGCCACTTCGGCCCTGGATACCGAGTCCGAGCGGCATATCCAGGCTGCACTGGACAAGGTCATGAAAGGTCGCACCACCCTGGTGATTGCGCACCGGTTGTCCACCATCGAGAAAGCCGACCTGATTCTGGTGATGGACCACGGCGAAATTGTCGAGCGCGGGACACATCTCGAACTGCTGGCCATGGGGGGTTATTACTCGCGCCTGCACGCCATGGGGCTGGACGAGCCGGCGACGGCAAACATCACCTGACCAGCCGGGGCGCGCAATGCGCCCCGGTGTTTGTATCCGGGCCGTTACAGGGCTTGACCAAAGCCAAATAATCCACCGCCTGTCGTTTGTTATGTTGGCCTTCTCGATTCGAATGACGAACGAGAGGGCTAACCTTCTTGCGTGGGTATTGGAATGTTGCAACGTCTACTGTGGAAGCTGCTTCCCAAACACCAGAGGGTGTTTCTGCTGGGGCGTTTGTCGGTGGTGGATCGCCAGGCGGTGAACAAATCCCTGTCTGGGGTAGCAACGCTTAACCCGGCTTTCGAACGATACCAGTGCGTGTTTATCCATGTGCCCAAATGCGCCGGCAGCAGCCTGTGCTCGGCACTTCTCGAGGGGCGCTGGCCGGGGCATCTGCCGTATTACTGGTATGAGCAGCAATTTCCCCAACACTGCGAGCGCAGCTTCAAATTCGCTTTCGTACGCGACCCGCTGGAGCGCGCTTACTCGGCCTATACCTACTTGCGCGGCAACCCTATGGGCGCTCGCGACCTGCAAGCCCAGTCGCTGGTTTCCAGCTACCGCGACTTCGACCATTTCGTTGCCGGCTGGCTGCACCCGGATAACCTGCGACGTCAATTGCACTTTGCTCCCCAGACCGACTTTCTGATCGATCACATGGGCCAGATGGCCATGGACTTTCTCGGGCGCCAGGAGTCATTGCAGCAAGACTTCCAGCACCTGTGCGAACGCCTCGGCGTGGACTCATCCCTGCCGCATCTGAATGTTTCACTGGGGCGTCGCCACGAGGCGGTCAGGGACTTTTGCTCCTCGCGCACGCGCCGGTTGGTCAGGCGTGCCTATCAACGTGACTACGAGGTGTTGGGTTATGAATAGCCAGTTGCTGGCCGGCGGTGGCGCTGCCATCCGTCCCTTTTCCCTATCGCTGTCGGTGGCCGCACGGGCGGCGCTCAAGCACCAGCAGCCCTGCTGCGTATGGCTGACGGGGCTGTCCGGGTCCGGCAAGTCGACCCTGGCCAATGCCCTGGAGGTGCAACTCAACGAGCAGGGGCGGCATACCTTCGTGCTTGATGGCGATAACTTGCGCGCAGGGCTGTGCAATGACCTGGGCATGAGCGATGCGGCGCGCAAGGAAAATATCCGGCGTATCGGCGAAGTGGCGCGCCTGATGGTGGACGCCGGCTTGATTGTCATTGTGTCGGCGATCTCGCCGTTCAGCGTCGATCGGGCGAGCGCCAGGGCGCTGTTCGGGCCGGAGCAGTTCTTTGAGATTTATGTCAGCACGCCCTTTGACGTATGTGCCCGGCGCGATCCCAAGGGCTTGTACCGCGCCGCACTGGAGGGGCGCATCAAGGCCTTCACCGGGTTGGACAGCCCCTATGAGGCACCGCTTGCGGCCGACTGCGAAATCAATACCGATGAGGTCGATCTGGCCGAAGCCGTGGAGCAGATCCTGGCGGCACTGTTTAAAAAGTGATCAGTTTCAGTGCCTGATGCATCGCGGATAAAGCTCTCGAACTAGGCGGCGCTCACCCTGTGCTAATATCGCGCCCCTGTTCATTTTGTATGTGGGTTGCTCCATGAAGTTGTCCATGCCGCGATTCGATCAAGCCCCTGTCTTGGTGGTCGGCGATGTCATGCTCGACCGTTACTGGCATGGCGGTACCTCACGGATTTCCCCTGAGGCGCCGGTACCGGTAGTCAAGGTCGAGCAAATCGAAGACCGTCCAGGTGGCGCTGCCAACGTTGCCCTCAATATTGCCGCCCTCGGCGCCCCGGCCTCCCTGGTCGGTGTGACCGGCGACGACGAAGCCGCCGACAGCCTGGCCAACAGCCTGCGCGGCGCCGGCGTGCGCGCGCTGTTCCAGCGCATTGCCCATCAGCCGACCATCGTCAAGCTGAGGGTGATGAGCCGTCACCAGCAATTGCTGCGGATCGATTTCGAAGAACCCTTCGCCACCGACGCCCTGGCCCTCAGCGGCCAGGTCGACGCGTTGCTCGAAGGTATCAAGGTGCTGGTGTTGTCCGACTACGGCAAAGGCGCCCTGAAGAACCACCAGGAACTGATCCAGGCCGCCAAGGCGCGGAACATTCCGGTACTGGCCGATCCCAAGGGCAAGGACTTCTCGATTTATCGAGGTGCCAGCCTGATCACACCGAACCTCAGCGAGTTCGAGGCCATCGTCGGCGGTTGCGCCGATGAGCACGACCTGGTGAGCAAAGGCGCGGCACTCATGGCCGACCTCGACCTCGGCGCCTTGCTGGTGACCCGTGGCGAGCATGGCATGACCCTGCTGCGTCCCGGTCACCCGGCGATGCACCTGCCGGCGCGTGCCCGTGAAGTGTTTGACGTCACCGGTGCCGGTGACACCGTGATTTCCACCCTGGCGGCCTCCATTGCGGCCGGCGAAGAGTTGCCCCACGCCGTGGCCCTGGCCAACCTGGCGGCGGGCATTGTGGTCGGCAAGCTGGGGACGGCCGCGATCAGCGCGCCTGAACTGCGCCGGGCGATCCAGCGCTCCGAAGGTTCGGAACGTGGTGTGCTGAGCATCGAGCAATTGCTGCTGGCGATTGACGATGCCCGTGCCCACAACGAAAGCATTGTGTTCACCAATGGCTGTTTCGACATCCTCCACGCCGGCCATGTGACCTACCTGGAGCAGGCTCGCGCCCAAGGTGATAGGCTGATCGTCGCGGTCAACGATGACGCGTCGGTCAGCCGCCTGAAAGGCCCTGGCCGTCCGATCAACAGCGTCGACCGACGCATGGCGGTATTGGCCGGGTTGGGCGCGGTGGACTGGGTGATCAGCTTCCCTGAAGCCACCCCGGAAAACCTGCTGGCCCAGGTCAAGCCGGACGTGCTGGTCAAGGGCGGCGACTACTCCGTCGACCAGGTGGTCGGTGCTGATATCGTCAGTGCCTACGGCGGCAAGGTCAAAGTGCTGGGCCTGGTTGAGAACAGCTCGACCACCGCCATTGTCGAGAAGATCCGCAACAATGAGTAAGGCTGATCCGTTGGTCCTGATCACCGGTGGCGCGGGCTTTATTGGCTCGCACCTGGTCGATGCGCTGCTTGCCAAGGGCTATGCGGTGCGTGTGCTGGATAACCTGTCTACGGGCAAGCGCAGCAACCTGCCGCTGGACAACCCGCGCGTCGAACTGCTCGAGGGTGATGTCGCCGATGCCGGGCTGGTGGCGCGTGCCGCTGTCGGCGCGACGGCGGTGGTGCACCTGGCGGCGGTCGCTTCGGTGCAGGCTTCGGTGGATGACCCGGTCAGCACGCACCAGAGCAATTTCGTCGGTACCCTGAATGTCTGCGAAGCCATGCGCAAAGCCGGTGTGAAGCGGGTGGTATTTGCTTCCAGCGCGGCGGTGTATGGCAACAACGGCGAAGGCGCTTCCATTGACGAAGAGACCACCAAGGCGCCGTTGACGCCCTATGCCTCGGACAAGTTGGCCGGCGAGCATTACTTCGACTTCTACCGGCGCCAGCACGGCCTGGAACCGGTGATTTTCCGCTTCTTCAATATCTTCGGCCCGCGCCAGGATCCGTCATCGCCGTACTCCGGCGTGATCAGCATCTTCAGCGAACGGGCTCAGCAAGGCCTGCCGATTGCCGTGTTCGGCGATGGCGAGCAGACCCGCGACTTCATGTACGTGGAAGACCTGGTGGACGTGCTGGTGCAGGCCATCGAAGCCCCGGACGCGCCGTTGGGGGCGATCAACGTCGGCTGGAACCGCACGACTACCCTCAAGCAGGTGCTGCAGGCGCTGGAAGAGGCCATTGGTACGTTGCCTGCCGTGACTTACGGCCCGGCACGCTCGGGAGACATTCGGCATTCGCGGGCAAATAACCAGCGTTTGCTGGCCAGCTTCAAGCTGCCTGAGCCGACCCCGTTGACGGTTGGCCTGGCGCGGTTGCTCAAGGGCTGATCCAGCAGAAACCAGCCCTCAGCGGCTGGTTTTTTTCTTTGGCACGATCTTGCGCAGCATCTGGCGCGCCTTGCCGGTCAGGCGCTTCAATTTCGATTCTTTCTCAGGCTCCGCCAGGCCTTGCTGCCGCAGCCAATCCTTCCAGCGAATGCGCTCGTCGCGCACCAGCCAACCTTCCTGCTGGGCGAAGCTTTCTGCCAGGTACAGACCGCGGGTGCTGGCGGGGTAGAGCTGGTCTTTCTTGACGGTGTAGAGCTCGGCGAGCGGTTGGCCGTCTTTCAATGGCATCAGGTACAGGTCCGGGCGCTGGCGGTCCAGGCGTGCCACCAGCTGGTCGCCTTCAAGCCGCTCATCCACATGGAACAGGCTCAGGGATTTGGCTTCCTTCGGCACTTCCAGGCGCAAGTCATAAATCAGTTGCAGCGACGCGGTCGGCACATGCACATAGGCCCGCGGGCGCTCGATCAGTTGGGTGGTTGCGCAACGTACCGGGCGTGCGGCGCCTGACAAAGGGCTCAGGCGAAACGGCAAGGCTTCGCGGTAATGCAGCGCGGCGGAGTAGGGGGCCGGCAACCAGGTGTCGTTGAAGCGCCCGCCGAGCCAGCCTTCCGGGGTCTCCAACAGACATTCCTCGGCAATCTCCTGGATGGCGGTGTGCAGCGGCAGGTTCAGTTCATGGGCGGGCACGTAGCCGGAGATCAGCTTGAGCACCACATCGCCACGGTCCTGGCGACGCTGGCGCACCAACACCCAGTAATCCTTGTTTTGCCAGTGCAGGGTCAGGCGCACCGATACGCCGAGGTTGGCCAGTTCCAGGGCGAAGCGTTCGGCATCCGGCACGTCAACCGGCTTGCGCCGTTGCAGGGTCTGGGCGAAGTTGAGCGGCATACCCACGCTCTGGTAGCTCAGGCCTTCCGGGGTGGCTTCGACGTGCAGCGGCAGTGTCTTGAAGTTGCTGGGGTTTTTTCTTATGAGCGTTCGCGGCATGTCGGCTCCTTCTTGCGACGGGGTCGGCCGCGTCGGCGGCATCAGAGTTGACGAATGACCTTGGCAGCGGTCGCCACGTTATGGGCCAGGTGCAGCGGATTGATGGTCCCGACAATAGCACTGGCGACGCCCGTTTGCGCAAACAACAGCATGAAACTGGCGTGTATTGGATCCATTCCCGGTTCCAGGCAGACGTGGCCGCTGGCCAGCGCCTTTTTGACCAGAATGCCCTTGCCATGGGCCGCCGCATACTCAATGACGGCTTTTTCCGCCTGTTCGTTCAGATTGTAGGTGACCATCGCGCAATCACCTTGTTCCAGAGCCTTCACGCCACCTTCGACGGTTTTGCCGGAGAAGCCGAAACCGCGAATCTTGCCCTCTTGTTTCAACTGCGCGAGGGTCTGGTACACCTCACAGTCGTTGAGGATGTGCAGGTCGTTGCCATCGGAATGCACCAGCACCAGATCGATAAAATCCGTTTCAAGTCGTTTCAAGCTGCGTTCGATCGACATCCGTGTATGGGCAGCGCTGAAATCATGGCGGGACAGGCCTTCTTCGAACTCCTCGCCGACCTTGCTGACAATCACCCAGTCCTGGCGCTGGCCGCGCAGCAGTGGCCCCAGGCGTTCTTCGCTGCGCCCGTAGGCGGGTGCGGTATCGATCAGATTGATGCCCAGCTGGCGGGCCTGGCGCAGCAACATCCGTGCTTCGTCGTCATCGGGAATGGTAAAGCCGCTGGGGTATTTCACACCCTGGTCGCGGCCCAGCTTGACGGTGCCGAGGCCGAGCGGCGACACCAGCAAGCCGGTACTACCCAAGGGGCGGTGCAGGTCGTGCAGGGTCGGCAGGCTCATGGCAACAGTTGCTCCCAGGCCGGTACGCCGATGGCGGGTTTTGGCAGGTCGGGCAAAGGCTCCGATGCGCTTGGGCGGATGCCGTCGCGTTCGAGGCTGTTGATCACGCGATCGGCGAAATCCGGCGCCAGCGCCAGCTTGGTCGGCCAGCCCACCAGCAGGCGGCCCTCTTCGGCGACGAAGGCGTTGTCAGGCCGGCTCAGGCCCGATTGCAGGGGTTCTGCGCGGTCGACCCGCAGCGTCGCCCAGCGGGTCTGGCTCATATCGATCCAGGGCAGCAGGTGCGCCAGCTCTTTCCGGGCGGTGGCGATCTGCTCTTCGGGGGTGCGTGCCACGCCGTCGGCCTCGGCAATGTCGCCGCCCAGGTACCACACCCAATTGCCATCGGCGGCCGGGTGCGTGGTGACAGTGATGCGCGGCTTGGTACCGCCGCCCAGGCAGTGGGCGTACAGCGGCTTCAGGCCTGGGCCCTTGGCGATGATCATATGCAACGGGCGTTTCTGCATGGCCGGCTGGCTCAGGCCCAGGGCGGCGAGCAGTTCGGCGGTACCGCCGCCGGCGCTCAGGACGATGCGCTGGGCACGGATTTCGCGGCCATCGACCTTCAGGCCCACCAGGGTGTCGCCTTCGCGCAGTGGTTCGATGCGCTGCCCGGCGAGCAAGCCGTCACCGGCCAGTTGCGCCAGGCGTTCGATCACGCTGGGTACGTCCACCACCAGTTCGGCCAGGCGATAGACCTTGCCCTTGAAGCCACGGTCTTGCAGGGCTGGCGGCAGGTCGTCGCCCTTGACCTGATCGACACGGCCGCGCACGGCCTTGCTGGCAAAAAAGCTGGTGAGGTTGCCGGCGATCGTGCCAGGGGACCACAGGTAATGGGCTTGCGAGAGCACGCGCACGCCAGACAGGTCCAGCTCGCCGTCACCGGCCAGGGCTTCACGCCAGCGGCGCGGCATATCGGCAATCGCTTCGGAGGCGCCGGTGAGGGCGCCGTGCAGGGCATATTTGGCACCGCCGTGGATAATCCCCTGGGATTTCACGCTTTGCCCGCCACCTAATGTGGCGTTTTCCACCAGCACCGTGGAAAACCCCTGGCGGCGTAGGCGCGCATTCAGCCAGAGCCCGGCAACTCCGGCGCCGACAATCAGGACGTCGGTGGAAATAACGGATGGCATGGGCGACCTCATTTCAAAACAAGGCCGCAAGTATACATCCCGCACCATGCACACCGTAGGCGCTGTCGCGCTTTAGCGAGGCGGCGAGTCCTGGATTCAATGGAGGCTCAAGTGAACACTCAATGCCCGGCGGTTTTCGAAAACAGCTGGATGACCACCACGCCCAGCACAATCAGGCCCATCCCCAGCATCGCCGGCACATCGAGCTTCTGCCCATAGATAAACAGCGCGGCAATGCTGACCATCACGATGCCCATCCCGGCCCATACCGCGTAGGCGACGCCGACCGGCACGGTACGCACCACCAGGGTCAGCATCCAGAACGCCACGCCATAGCCGACGATCACCAGCAACAGCGGGATGGGAGTACTCCAGCCCTTGATGGCTTTCATGGAAACGGTGGCGATCACTTCCGAGCAGATGGCAATAGCCAGGTAGCAGTAGGCGGCGTTCATGGGTGAGTCCTCGGTGTAAAGCAATCTGATAAGGCCGGCATTCTAGAGTTTTATCAGATGGGGTAAAGTCATTACCTATCCGAAATAAAGATGGGTTGTGGGATGAGCATGCAATGGAACCTGGAGCAGATGCGTTTGTTTGTCAGCGTCGCCGAGCAGCGTTCGTTTTCAGCGGTGGCGCGCGGGCAGCGCAAGGCGCAATCGGCAGTCAGCAACGCGATCGCGATGCTGGAGACCGACCTTGGCGTGAGCCTGTTCGAGCGTAGCAGCGGCCGCCAGCCCAGCCTGACCGAAGCCGGCAGTGTGTTGCTGGAGGAGGCCCGCGAAGTGCTGCGCCAATGTGAGCGCCTCAATGGCCGGGCACTGTCACTGACCCGCGGTGAAGAAGCCTGCCTGCGCCTGGCCCAGGATGAAGCCATGTTGTTCCAGCCGGTACTCGACAGCCTTGAGGCGCTGGCGGGGCAGTACCCGTTGCTGGAAGTGCAACTGTCCAGCGCCGCCCAGGGCGATGTGGCGCGCAAGTTGGTGGAGCGCCAGGCCGACCTGGGCCTGTTGTTCTACCACGACCAGATCCCCGAAGCCCTGGAGCGGCGGGTGGTAGGCAGCGTGGAGATGGTCACGGTGTGCGGCGTGAACCACCCGCTGGCCAAGGAGTCGTACGTGACCTGCCAGCACCTGGCCCAGTTTCGTCAGTTGTTGATGTCGACCCAGACCAGCGTCTACCCCGGCAGCGAAGCGGCCAGCCCGCTGGTGTGGCGTGCCGACAGTTTCTACGTACTGGCCGAATGGCTGATGAGCGGCCTGGGCTGGGCGTGGCTGCCACGGCATATCGTGCAGTACCCGACCTATCAGCAGCAGATGGTGGAATTGGACAGCGAATGGACGCCACCGGCCCTGGTGGTGGAGCTGGTCTGGCGGCGCGACGAGCACCTGGGCCCCGCCGCGCGCTTTCTCGCCAAACGTTTTGCCGAGTGCTTGCAGGCGATCGACTGAAAAAGCCGATAAACTCCGCCGCCATGAATAGAACTCTCTACAGCTGTCTGTTTTACCTGGCGCTGCCGTTGGTGGCCTTACGTCTCTGGTTGCGTGCACGCAAGGCGCCGGCCTATGCCCGGCGCGTCGGCGAGCGGTTTTCCTATGGCTTGCCGGTGATGCAACCGGGCGGGATCTGGGTGCATGCGGTGTCGGTGGGCGAAAGCATTGCCGCGGCGCCGATGATCCGCGGTTTGTTGGCGCGTTATCCACACCTGCCGGTCACCGTCACCTGCATGACGCCCACCGGTTCCGAGCGCATCCAGGCGTTGTTCGCCAACGAGCCGCGCATCCAGCATTGCTACCTGCCTTACGATTTGCCCTGTGCAGCCAAGCGTTTTCTCGATCGTGTACAGCCCAGGCTGGCGGTGATCATGGAGACCGAGTTGTGGCCCAACCATATCCACGCCTGCGCCCGGCGCGGTATTCCGGTGGCCTTGGCCAATGCGCGGCTGTCGGCGCGTTCGGCCAAGGGCTATGCGCGTTTCGCCAGGCTGACGGCGCCGATGCTATCGGAAATGAGCCTGTTCGCGGTACAGACCGAGACCGAGGCCCAGCGTTTCCTGAGCCTGGGCGCACGCGCGGAAACCGTCGAAGTCACTGGTTCGATCAAGTTCGACCTGACCATCGACCCCGAGCTGCCGCTGCGCGCCGCCGCCCTGCGCGAGCAATGGGGCGCCGCCGAGCGCCCGGTGTGGATCGCCGCCAGTACCCACGAAGGCGAAGATGAAGTGGTGCTGGCGGCCCACCGGCAATTGCTCGAGAGCTATCCCAACGCGCTGCTGATCCTGGTGCCGCGTCATCAGGAGCGCTTCGGCCCGATGTTCGAGTTGTGCGCGCAACAAGGGTTTGCCACGGTGCGTCGCTCCAGCGGCGAGCCGGTGACCGCGCAAACCTCGGTACTGCTCGGCGATACCATGGGCGAGCTGTTGTTTCTCTATGCCCTGGCCGACAGCGCCTTTGTCGGTGGCAGCCTGGTCCCGACCGGCGGGCACAACCCGCTGGAACCGGCGGCCCTGGCCAAGCCGGTGATCATGGGCCCCCATGTGTTCAACTTCCTCGAAATCACCGCGATGATGCGCGAAGCGGGGGCGTTGCGAGAGGTGGAGGACGCAGAAGGGCTGGCCGAGGCCGTACGCCAGCTGTTCGAGCTGCCCCAGGATGCACGCCGGATGGCGCAGGCGGGGCTCAAGGTGATGCAGGCTAACCAGGGGGCGCTTAAGCGCTTGCTGGATGGTTTGGATAGACTGATAGCTCCCTGACTTAACACCGTTACCAATATGGGAGGGAACAAGCCACCTCCCATATTGGTTTTGTGGCGTGCTCAGTAGCCTGGGCGAGCCTTGAGCTGTTCGGCGGCCGCCTTGGCCAGGTCCGGTGGCAGGAAGTCACGATCCGGGTTGTAGTCGGCCTTGAGGTAGCGCGTCAGGTCCTGCAGGTCCCCCGGGTTCAAGGTGCCCGCCGCCTGTTTCAAGCGCAGGTTGTCGAGGATGTAGTCATAGCGGCTGTTGTTGTAGTTGCGCACCGACGCGTAGAGCTGGCGCTGTGAGTCCAGCACATCGACGATATTGCGCGTACCCACCTGGTAACCGATTTCCGTAGCTTCCACGGCGCTCTGGTTGGAGATGATCGACTGGCGGCGCGCCTGGACCTGTTCCACGTCGGTGTTTACCGCGCGGTGCAGGTTGCGCGTGTTTTCCACCACCTGGCGACGCAGGCCTTCGCGTTGCTGCTCGGTCTGGCCCAGGCGCGAGTACGACTCCCGCACCTGCGAGCTGGTCAGGCCGCCGCTGTAGATCGGGATGTTCAGGCGCAGGCCGATGGTGCGCTGCTCCACATCGCCACGGTAGGGCGTGCCGAAGGCATTCGGGTTGCTGAAGCCAAGGGCGTCGTTGTCACCTTTTTCATACTGTGCGACGGCGTCCAGGGTCGGCGCGTGGCCGGCCTTGCGCTGCTTGAGGGTTTCCTCGGCGGCCGTGACGGCGTAGTTGCTGGCCAGCAGGTTCAGGTTCTGGCGACCGGCGGTCTCGACCCAGGCCTTGGCGTCGTTGGGCAGCGGTGGCAACACCGGCAGCGTGTGGACAATGCCCTGGATCGAGTTGTACTGGCGGTTGGTCAAGGTAATCAGCGCTTCAAAGGCATCGTCCACCTGGCGCTGGGCCAGGATCCGGTTGGCCCGTGCAGTGTCATAGCTGGCCTGGGATTGCAGCACATCGGTCTTGTCCGACAGGCCCACGTCGAAGCGTTCGTTGGATTGATCCAGCTGGCGCTTGAAAGCATTTTCCTCGGCCTTGGTCGAGGCCAGGTTGTCCTGGGCGCGCAGCACGGCGAAGTAGCTCTCGGCGCTTTGCAGGATCAGGTTCTGTTCGGTGGCCGAGAGTTGCAGCGCCGCCTGTTCGTTGGTGGCCTCGGCGGCTTGCAGTTGGAACCAGCGATCGGCGCGGAACAGCGGTTGGCTCAGGGTCGCGCGCCAGGAGTGGGCGTCGCGGTTGGCGGTGGCGGCCGGTGTGTCGATCTGGGTGCGCACGTTATTGATGTCGGCACCGCCCGACAGGTTCGGCAGCAACCCCGCGCGGGCCTGGGGCACGACTTCTTTCTGCGCGCCGTATTGGGCGCGGGCGGCAGCGAGGTCGGCGTTGTTATCCACCGCTTCCTGATAGACGCTGACCAGGTCGGTTTTGGCGGACAAGGGCGCTTCAGCTGCCCAGACCATTCCGTTGGTCGCACAAGACACGGCGAGAGCCAGTGAGAGTTTGCGCAGCATGAGGCGATCCCTAGTGTGAATATTACGGCGATAATTTAACGCCCAAGGCTAAGACGGGCCATTCCTGGCGTCAAGCATTGTGGCGGCAATCGAGTGTAGTGGCGCTGACTCGGCGCAACAATCCCGCAATCACGCCATTCATCACGCTGAATGCACCGCTATTGGCAATTTGCCCACGGCATGGTCTAGACTGGCCGAGTTCTTGTCGGGGTGCCTTGTTGGAAGGCTGAGATCGGTAAATACCGGATCCCGTTGAACCTGATCAGGTTAACGCCTGCGTAGGGAACAAGATTTCTCGTCCCCCGGCGAGTCCTCTTGTGCTTCGTCCGGGATGTTGTTCGACCTTCGAACAACCCTCGTGCACCAAGCACAGCACTGGTTTCAGTGCATCCGTCCGTCACAGGTTCGCTCCGACAAAAAATCCACCGCCCGGATAGTTGGAGAGCCCGTGATGAGCACAGAAATAAAAAGTACAAAACTGAAAAACACCGTGCACTTGAGTGAATCGGCCAAGGTCGACTCCGGCTCCGTGCAGCCGTTTACCCGCTCGCAAAAAATCTACGTGCAGGGCACTCGCCCGGACATTCGCGTACCCATGCGTGAAATCAGCCTGGACGTGACCCCCACCGACTTCGGCGGCGAAATCAATGCGCCCGTGGTGGTCTACGACACCTCCGGCCCGTACACCGACCCGAATGTGATCATCGACGTGCGCAAAGGCCTGGGCGATGTGCGCTCGCCGTGGATCGAAGCGCGTGGCGACACTGAGCGCCTGTCGGGCTTGAGTTCGCACTTTGGCCAACAGCGCCTGAGCGACGCGGAGCTGACTGCGCTGCGTTTCGCCCACGTGAAAAACCCGCGCCGCGCCAAGGCCGGGGCCAACGTTACCCAGATGCACTACGCGCGCAAAGGCATCATCACCGCCGAGATGGAATACGTCGCCATCCGCGAAAACATGAAGCTGGAAGAGGCCCGTGCCAGTGGCCTGCTCGACCAGCAACACGCCGGCCACAGCTTCGGCGCCAGCGTGCCGAAAATCATCACCCCCGAATTCGTGCGTGAAGAAATCGCCCGTGGCCGCGCGATCATCCCGGCCAACATCAACCACACCGAACTGGAACCGATGATCATCGGCCGTAACTTCCTGGTGAAGATCAACGGCAACATCGGCAACAGCGCCCTGGGTTCGTCCATCGAAGAAGAAGTGGCGAAACTCACCTGGGGCATTCGCTGGGGCTCGGACACCGTGATGGACCTGTCCACCGGCAAGCACATCCACGAAACCCGTGAGTGGATCATCCGCAACTCGCCGGTGCCGATCGGTACCGTGCCGATCTACCAGGCCCTGGAAAAAGTCGGCGGCGCGGCCGAAGACCTGACCTGGGAGCTGTTCCGCGACACCCTGATCGAACAGGCCGAGCAGGGCGTCGACTACTTCACCATCCATGCGGGCGTGCTGCTGCGCTACGTGCCGCTGACCGCCAAGCGCGTCACCGGCATCGTGTCCCGTGGCGGTTCGATCATGGCCAAGTGGTGCCTGGCGCACCACAAAGAGAACTTCACCTACACGCATTTCGACGAAATCTGCGAAATCATGAAGGCCTATGACGTCAGCTTCTCCCTCGGCGACGGCCTGCGCCCGGGCTCGATTGCCGACGCCAACGACGCCGCGCAGTTCGGCGAACTGGAAACCCTTGGCGAGCTGACCAAGATCGCCTGGAAGCACGACGTGCAAACCATGATCGAAGGCCCCGGCCACGTGCCGATGCAGTTGATCAAGGAGAACATGGACAAGCAGCTCGAATGCTGCGACGAAGCGCCGTTCTACACCCTCGGCCCACTGACCACCGACATCGCGCCGGGCTATGACCACATCACCTCCGGCATCGGTGCGGCGATGATCGGCTGGTTCGGTTGCGCCATGCTCTGCTACGTCACGCCCAAGGAACACCTGGGCCTGCCGAACAAGGATGACGTGAAGACCGGGATCATCACCTACAAGATCGCGGCCCATGCGGCGGACTTGGCCAAGGGGCATCCGGGCGCGCAGATCCGCGATAACGCCTTGAGCAAGGCGCGCTTCGAGTTCCGCTGGGAAGACCAGTTCAACCTCGGCCTGGACCCGGATACTGCGCGTTCGTACCACGACGAAACCCTGCCGAAGGACTCGGCCAAGGTCGCGCACTTCTGCTCCATGTGCGGGCCGAAGTTCTGCTCGATGAAAATCACCCAGGAAGTGCGCGAGTACGCGGCCAACCAGCGCATTGACGCGGTGGATGTGGACGTCGCCAAGGGCCTGGCGGAGCAGGCGGAGCGGTTCAAGCAGGAAGGCAGTCAGTTGTACAAGAAGGTCTGATCCAGAGACGGCGGTGCCTGTACCGCCGTTATCGGGGGCAAGCCCCCTCCCACATTTTGAATGGCGAACACATTCAAGTGTGGGGGGCTTGTCGAGTCGTCGCACCGCCCCGATAGCAATCTTTCAAACAAAAATGCCCCTCAGAGATAACACCCTTGAGCATTCAACCCAGCACCTACTCCCCCGACATCGCGGTGCCTGCTGACAAACGCGTCTTCGGCGCCCGCGACCTGTTCTCCCTGTGGTTCTCCCTCGGCATCGGCCTGATGGTCCTGCAAACCGGCGCCTTGCTCGCGCCGGGCCTGGGCTTGTCCGGTTCCTTGCTGGCGATTTTCCTCGGCACCCTGGTCGGCGTGCTGTTGCTGGCCGCCGTCGGTGTGATCGGCAGCGACACCGGCCTGTCCGCCATGGCCGCGCTCAAGCTCAGCCTCGGAGCCAAAGGCGCCAGCCTGCCGGCGTTGCTGAACCTGCTGCAACTGATCGGCTGGGGCTCGTTCGAGATCATTGTGATGCGCGATGCTGCCAGCCTGTTGGGCGCGCGCGCGTTCAGCGACGGCAGCCTGTTCGCCAATCCGTTGCTGTGGACACTGTTCTTCGGTGGTTTGGCGACCCTGCTGGCGGTCAGCGGGCCATTGGCGTTCGTACGCCAGATCCTGCGCAAATGGGGGATCTGGCTGCTGCTGGCGGCCTGCCTGTGGCTGACCTGGAACCTGTTCGCAAAGGCTGACCTCGGCGCACTCTGGGCTCGGGCCGGTGACGGTTCGATGCCCTTTGCGGTGGGCTTTGATATCGCCATCGCCATGCCGCTGTCGTGGTTGCCGCTGATTGCCGATTACTCCCGCTTCGGCAAGCGCGCCAAAAACGTGTTTGGCGGCACGGCGCTGGGCTTCTTTATCGGCAATTTCTGGCTGATGAGCCTGGGGGTGGCCTACACCCTGGCGTTTGCGCCCAGCGGTGAAGTGAATGCGCTGTTGCTGGCGCTGGCCGGGGCCGGCCTGGGGATTCCGCTGTTGCTGATCCTGTTGGACGAGTCGGAAAACGCCTTTGCCGATATTCACTCGGCGGCGGTGTCCAGTGGGATGCTGTTGTGCGTGAAGGTCGAGCACCTGGCCCTGGCCATTGGTGTGATCTGCACCCTGATCGCCTGTTTTGCCCCGTTGGCGCAATACCAGAACTTCCTGTTGCTGATCGGCTCAGTGTTTGCGCCGTTGTTCGGCGTGGTGCTGGTGGATCATTTCATCCTGCGCCGTCGTGCTAATGGCAATGTCGCCAGCCTGCGTTGGCCGGCTCTATTGGCCTGGTTGGGTGGCATCGGCACTTATCACCTGTTGGCCAACCTGTACCCGGACATCGGCGCAACCCTGCCGGCGCTGGTGCTGGCAGGGTTGTTGCAGTTCATCCTGGGGCGGGCCTTCAGCGGCGCGCGGGCACCAGCTCAGGCTTGAGGATGCCTTCCAGGCGCGAGTAGGGGATCTGCAACTCGACATGGCCCAGGGCGTACGGCGCGATGGTGCTGGTGGGGTACTTGAGGATCACACCCCCGTAGGTCAGCGCCACGTTCGGGGTTTTCTGGAACGGGTAGGTTTTCACGAACTCCGGTTCCAGGCTCAGGCGGGTGCTGATCAGCCAGCTGTTGTGCGCCACCTGGGCGGCTTTCCAGAACGCGTCTTCCTTGCCTGGCAGCAGCATATCGCTCAGCCACAGGGCCTTTTGCTGCTGGCGCGAATAGTTGATGAACGCGCGGCCAGGCTCGCCGTGGGTGGCGCCCTGGTCCAGGTAGCTGGACAGCTCGATGATTACCAAACCGTCATGCTGCTCCCGTACCTTGGCCTGCAAGTACATGCTGTTGCGTGGGGCGGCGGTGCCGAGGAATTGCTCGCGATAGGACTCCAGGCTCGACGGCAGCGGGTCGCCCGCGTTGGTACGGGTCATTTCCAGCAGGCGTTGCTCGATCAAGGCATCCAGCTTGGGTTCCTTGGCAAAGTGCACGGTGTCGATATTCACCAGCGGGCAATCGCTGGCGGCGCAGCCCGGCTTGCTCTGCTCGCTGGCGTCGCGGGTGGCTTCCAGCGGCGTGCGATAGCTGGGTTGGAACAGGCTTTGGCAGGCGCCGAGGGTCAGGGCGATGCAGGCCACGGAGGCGATTTTTAAAAGCGACATGGATGTCCTTCGTCTATCGATAAGAGCGAAATTGTGCAGCTTCGACTACCAGCAAGGCAGTCAGTTCGCCACTAAGCTGATTGAGCGTGAGTTTGACCTCCTCCGTCTGGCCCGGCAACCGCAAAGGGGCTGCACCAAGGGGCACGAGCGCGTTAGGATGGCGCGAATTGCACCGGACATGATGAGGAAGGATATGACAGACATTGCGAAAACGACGCCGAGTACGATCGAGATTGTTCAGCGCGACAATGCCTACAAGGGCTTCTACCAGCTCGATCGCGTGCAACTGCGCCACGAAAAATTCGCTGGCGGCATGAGCCGAGTGATCAATCGCGAAGTCTTCGTCCGTCACGACGCCGTGTGTGTTCTGCCCTACGATCCGCAGCGTGATGAAGTGGTGCTCAACGAGCAGTTTCGCGTGGGGGCCATGGGCCGTACCGACAACCCATGGTTGATCGAGATGGTTGCCGGCCTGATCGACAGGGATGAGCAGCCGGAGGAGGTTGCACACCGCGAGGCCGAGGAGGAAGCTGGGCTGACGTTCTCCGCACTGTGGCCGATCACCAAGTATTTCCCGTCGCCCGGTGGCAGTACCGAATTTGTCCACTTGTACCTGGGTCGCTGCGACAGCTCGGGGGCCGGTGGTGTCCATGGACTGGAAGAAGAGGCAGAAGACATCCGCGTCACGGTCTGGGCTTTTGAAGACGCCCTGCAAGCCGTGCGCGACGGCAGGATTTCCAACGCAGCCAGCATTATCGCCCTGCAATGGCTTGCGCTTAATCGCGCGGAAGTGAGGGGGTTATGGCAGTAAAGGCACGGGAACGTTATCGAGTCGACCTGATCGGGCTGCAAGCCGCCTGCGAGGCCAACTATGCGCGGCTGATGCGCCTGTTGCCCGACATGCGCCACACCCCGGAGGCGCGCCGCATCGGCGTGACCCATGGCGACCAGATGCTGGGCGTGCTGGCCCTGGAAGTCATCGTCAATTGCCCGTACACCACCACCCTGCGGGTGCGCCAGGAACACAGCCTGCCGTGGCTGCCGGTGCCGCAGCTGGAAGTGCAGGTGTACCACGATGCGCGAATGGCCGAAGTGATCAGCGCCGAACATGCGCGGCGCTTTCGCAGCATCTATCCTTACCCGAATGTGTTCATGCACCAGCCCGATGAGAAAGCACAGCTCAATGTGTTCCTCGGTGAATGGTTGAGCCACTGCCTGGCCCTGGGCCACGAGTTCGAAGTCGTGCGGTAGATGTGAACTGCGTCGGCTTCCTGGGTTTCCTCTTTGCGTCCTGCCCCAGCATAATCGCTCCAACTCTATATTCCTGTGATTGCCTTGGGAGAGCGCCTTGCCGAGCGTATCCACCGTGAACCCCGATGCGCCGGCGTTGCTGGTGCAATTGTCCGACAGCCACCTGTTTGCCGAGGCCGACGGCATGCTGTTGGGTATGAAAACCTGCGAGAGCCTGCAGCGGGTGATCGAATTGGTGCGCGCGCAGCAGCCTCGGATCGATTTGCTGCTGGCCACAGGAGATTTGTCCCAGGACGGCACGCTTGAGTCTTATCAACAGTTTCGCGATATGACCCGGCAAATCGATGCTCCGGCACGCTGGATTCCCGGCAACCACGACGAACCGCAGATCATGGCGCACGCCGCCGCGCACAGTGACCTGCTGGAGCCCGTAGTGGACGTCGGCAACTGGCGTATCACCCTGCTCGACTCCGCCGTGCCCGGCTCGGTGCCGGGCTACCTGCAGGATTCGCAGCTGCAATTGCTGGCTCAAGCCTTGAGCGAAGCTCCGAACCGCCATCATCTGGTGTGTTTCCACCATCACCCGGTGCCCATCGGCTGTGCGTGGATGGAACCTATCGGCTTGCGCAACCCCGATGCGTTGTTTGCCGTGCTGGACCGTTTTCCGCAGGTGAGGGCAGTGCTCTGGGGCCACGTGCACCAGGAGATCGACCGCGAG
Organism: Pseudomonas sp. NFACC42-2; assembly: GCF_900116055.1. NCBI lineage: Bacteria > Pseudomonadati > Pseudomonadota > Gammaproteobacteria > Pseudomonadales > Pseudomonadaceae > Pseudomonas > Pseudomonas sp. NFACC42-2. Next base: position 40,607 of record NZ_FOZO01000013.1, on the reverse strand, counting down.
CGCAACGGCGTGCGCCTGCTGGCCTCGCCGTCCACCTGCATCCAGTTCGCGCCGGGCAGCGAAGATTTCAATGTCAGCGAGCAAGCACCGGGCTATCGTTGGTTGCGTTTGCATGCCGACGGACGGCTGGAGACCGGGGTGGAGCGGGTCGAAGGCTTCGCCTTCCAGGTGGACTACGGCAGTGACGGCTATTGACGTCTCGGCGGCTAAATATCCAGAACCTTCGCCAGCCTCACTACCGTAACCCCTGGACCCAACTGCCGCAGCGAGGGCTGGATCAACACGCAGTCGTCATGGGGTGTGACGATCTCGCGCCGGTCGTCCCGAGCGATCACTGTTCCAGCCTGGGCTATGCGCTCAAGGCCGCGGAAGTCATCGGTAAAACGGAAGTCCATGCTGTGGGCGATCACCGGTTCAGTGACTTGCAGGCATTGCTGGGGCCCCGGCTTTTCCTGGCTCAGGAGCTTCAAGACGTCGGCCTCGGCGACTGCATCAGTCGCCATCAGGAAGCGTGCGGCAATATCGAGGGCGACGTGTTGGCTTTTATTAGAAAAATGTTGACCGGTCTCGATCAGCAGCGCGTTTTTTTGGCTGGCGGGATCGCCAAACCCACCATAGTCGCGCATGCGCCGGCCATTGGCGTGGCCGGCGTCGACCACCACGGTTGCCGGTACGCCTAACGATTTTGCGAATTTCAGGCCTTTGGCGCAGGCCCCACACATCATCAGTGGTGGGGATTCTTCGTGCATCGAATGGATATCGAGCAGCAAGTCGACACTGTCGATCAGCGGTCGCAGCTCACGTGCGCGACGCAGTTCCACGGAGTCGCGGTCGCCGTCCAGTGTTGATGGTAGCCAGACACGGTTCATGTCCTCGTCGACAAAACGGGTGGCGTCAATGTCGTGCGGGTCGAAGCGGTGATAGGCCTCGACATTGCCGAACGCCAGTGACAAACGGCCTTTGCGAGGGCGCACGCCGCTGCGCAGCAAGGCGTCTACTGCGATTGCTCCGCTGACTTCATTGCCATGGGTCAGTGCCATGACCAGCACATGTGGTCCAGGCGTGCCGCTGTCAAAACTGTGGACATAGTCGATCCCGCAGTTGCCGGCTTTCCATTGGCTGAGATCGGGGAACTCGACTTCCACAGGGTACGGTGTCAGTGATGCACGAACCTGCTCAAGTGTTTTCATGTCTGCCTCCGAGGGCTCAAGGTGGGTACCTTGTCGCGGGAGCGAGCCGCGACAAGCAGGGGGAACTCGTGGCCCTTAACTGGCGCAGGGATGGGCGCTGCGCATGCGCCGGCCCAGGCAGGCGATCGCCAGTACGCTGATCAAAATGGTTGCCATCACATAAAAGCTCGGCGCCAGTTTGCTGCCGCTTGCCTCGATCATCCAGGTCACGATCAACGGGGCGAAACCACCAAACAGGGTCACGGAAAAGTTGTAGCTCAGCGCCAGCCCAGTACCGCGAATGCTGGTTGGGAAGATGTCGGCAAGCATTGCCGGGATTGGCCCCAGGCAGGCCGCAATCAATACGCCGACAAGCGCTTGCACGACGAGCAGCGTGGAGAAACTGGGAAAGATATTGAGCAGCAGGAACATCGGATAAGACGACAGTCCGGTAATCGACAAGGCGATGGTCAACACTCGGAATCGCCCGTGGCGATCGGAAAGCCCACCGAAAATCGGGGCCATGAGCATCAACGTAACGCCGGTCATCAGGGCCCCCAGGTAGGACGACGTGGCAGTGATGCTCAGTTGTTTAAAGGCGTAGATCGGCATGTACAGTTTATGCACGTAATTGAATGCGGTCGCGCCAGCCACCACGCCGATAGCCAGCAACAGGCTGACGTGCCCTTTGATCAAGACATCCCGCAGTGGGGTCTTGACCGCTACGTTGGCTACGTTTTTCTTGAAGTCCGGCGTTTCATCGATTTGTGTGCGAATGTAAAAGCCTACCGGCCCGATCAGCAGGCCGAAGCCGAAGGCTACACGCCAGCCCCAATCGTTCAACTGCACATCCGACAGCGCATAGCTGAGGATCGCACTGACACCCGCCGCCAGCACAGTTGCCAGCCCCTGGGTAGACAATTGCCAGCTGGCAAAGAAACCCCGTCGCCCGGCGTCGGCGTGTTCGACCATGAACGCGGTCGCCGCGCCAAATTCGCCGCCCGTGGAAAACCCCTGGAGCATGCGGGCAACGATGATCAGCAGCGGCGCCGCCAGGCCGATCTGCTCGTAGGTCGGGGCGAACGTAATCATTGCGGTGCCGACCAGCATGATCATGATCGACAGCGTCAATGACGCCTTTCGTCCGGCTCTGTCGGTGTATGAACCGAGCACAATGGCGCCCAGCGGGCGCATCAGAAAGGAAATGCCGAACGAGCCAACGGCCAGCAGCAATGAGGTGGTTTCGTTATCGGACGGAAAAAACTGTTTGCCGATGACGACTGCAAAATAGCCATAGATCAGTAAGTCATAGAACTCCAGCGCGTTGCCGACGCTGGCAGCGGTGATCTCTTTCCATGGGCCGCGCCGGGTGGGAGCCTGGGCCGATGATAAGGCGGATGATTGAGTTGTCATGAGTGTGCACCGGGTTTGTTTCACTGTTGGCCTACGGACTCTCCGAACCGCAGCGCGGCCTGGCGACATCGAAGGCGTTAATTGTTATGGGTGAAAGCCCGGATGAAAGTGAACCAAAGGCGGCAGAACGGCAATTGCTCTTTCGGCACAGATTTGAGCTGTTTCGGCACGACCCGGCAGGTTGTTGCCAGCAGCGGTGATAGAGCGCGTAAATCCGGCTACTGGGTGGCGCAGGGGGTCAAGGCTGTCCATATCCTCATCACCATCTCGCTCCGGTTGGCGCGCAGGCGATGCAGCGAAACGTCGAAACTGACGCAAAATTCGGCGCCACCCGCCATCAGCAGCTCGCCCGATGCCAGCGCGTCGTTGACGACCATGCGCGGCAACCACGCCAGCCCCCGGCCACGCTTGGCCATTTCCAGAATGGCGTCATAGGAGTCCGCTTGGTAAACCATTCGCAGCGCCAGGCGCTGCGGCAGTCGATCCAAATGCCGGGCCAGTACGCTGCGCAGTGTCAGAGTGGGTGAGAAGGCCAGCCAAGGAATAGGCAGGGCGTTGCTGTCGGCGAGTATCTGCAGTTGCGGCTGCCCAGGGGCGCTCGGTGCACTGACCGGTAGCAGTTCCTCCTTGGCCAGTACTCGGGAGTCGAAATGCTCCGGGTCCAACAGCGTCTGGGTCAACGGGCTGGAAAAACTCAGCAGCAGATCAACCTCGCCGGCGGACAACCGGCTGATCGCTTCTTGCGCACCGCTGGTGAGCAATGACACCGCAAAGCTGCCCAGTTTCGGGTGCAATGACTCGTACCAATCGGGGAAAAAGTCACAGGCCAGGGTCCGGCCGGTGGCGATGCGCACCGGTTCGTCGCGGCTGAGGGTGTCATTTTTGAACTGCGCTCTGACAGTGCCCAGCAATTCCAGCGATTGAGTGGCGGCATCAAGGAACAGCAGGCCGCAGGGAGTCAGTGATAGGGGTTGCTTGCGCTCGATCAATGGCGTGCCGACCCATTCTTCCAGCGCCCGGATACGTCGACCGAACGCTGGATGCGTGACACAGCGATTTTCGGCGGCACGCGACAGGCTGCGAGTGCGCGCCAGTTCGACAAAATCCTCAAGCCATTCAAGTTGCATGGTGTTTCCCCGCTTGAAATCGGGCCACTCGCCTCCGGCCATATATCCGGGTTCCCGGGCCGCAGATAGTACCGTCAGCGGCGATCGGCTGCACCCACAAGCCCCCTGTTCCCTGTAAACTGCGCCTCTTTGGCAGCCCCAGCGAGGCCCCGGCATGTCCGCTTCGATCCTGTATATCCACGGTTTCAACAGCGCGCCCGCGTCCAACAAGGCCTGCCAACTGGTAACCGTGATGGATGCCCTCGGCCTGGCCAACCAACTGCGTGTGCCGGCCCTGCATCACCATCCACGTCAGGCGATTCCTCAATTGGAGGAAGCCATTGCCAAGCTGGGGCGGCCGCTGCTGGTCGGCAGCTCGCTCGGCGGCTACTATGCAACCCATCTTGCCGAGCGCCATGGCCTCAAGGCACTGCTGGTCAACCCGGCGGTCAGCCCCCATCGGATGTTCGACGGTTACCTGGGCACCCAGAAGAACCTCTACACCGATGAAACCTGGGAGCTGACCCACGACCATGTCACGGCGCTGGCCGAGCTGGAAGTACCGGCACCCCAGGACGCCGCGCGTTACCAGGTGTGGTTGCAGACCGGCGATGAAACACTGGATTATCGCCTCGCCCAAGGGTATTACCGTGCCTGTGCCTTGCGTATCCAGGCAGGTGGCGACCATGGTTACCAGGGGTTCGCCCGGCAATTGCCGGCGCTGTTGAGTTTTGCCGGCATTGGCGCAGATCAGTATCAATCCTTCGACTTTGCAGCACTGTAAAGCCGCAGGTCACTTTTTAATCGAACGACTCACGACGAGACCCCATGGCCACTCCCAGCGCTAGCTCTTATAACGCCGACGCCATCGAAGTCCTCTCGGGCCTCGACCCGGTGCGCAAACGCCCCGGCATGTACACCGACACCAGTCGGCCGAACCACCTTGCCCAGGAAGTCATCGACAACAGTGTCGACGAAGCCTTGGCCGGGCACGCCAAGTCGGTGCACGTCATTCTTCACGCCGACCACTCCCTGGAAGTGTCCGACGATGGTCGCGGCATGCCGGTGGACATTCACCCGGAAGAGGGCGTGTCGGGCGTCGAGTTGATCCTCACCAAGCTGCACGCCGGCGGCAAGTTCTCCAACAAGAACTACCAGTTCTCCGGTGGCTTGCACGGTGTGGGTATTTCCGTGGTCAACGCCCTGTCCACGCTGGTGCGGGTCAAGGTCAAGCGCGACGGCAACGAGTACGAGATGACCTTCGCCGATGGCTACAAAGCCACCGACCTGCAGGTCATCGGTACCGTCGGCAAGCGCAACACCGGCACCAGCGTGTACTTCGCGCCGGACCCTAAGTACTTCGATTCGCCGAAATTCTCCATCAGCCGCCTCAAGCACGTGCTCAAGGCCAAGGCCGTATTGTGCCCGGGCCTGCTGGTGACCTTTGAAGACAAAGGCACTGGCGAGAAAGTCGAGTGGCATTACGAAGACGGCCTGCGCTCCTACCTGGAAGATTCCGTCAGCGATTTCGAGCGCCTGCCCAATGAGCCGTTCTGCGGCAGCCTGGCCGGCAACAAGGAAGCCGTCGACTGGGCGCTGCTGTGGTTGCCCGAAGGCGGCGACAGCGTGCAGGAAAGCTACGTCAACCTGATCCCCACCGCCCAGGGCGGCACCCACGTCAACGGCCTGCGCCAGGGCCTGCTGGATGCCATGCGCGAATTCTGTGAGTACCGCAGCCTGCTGCCACGTGGTGTGAAGCTGGCGCCGGAAGACGTGTGGGAGCGCATTGCGTTCGTGCTGTCGATGAAAATGCAGGAACCGCAGTTCTCCGGCCAGACCAAGGAGCGCCTGTCGTCCCGCGAGGCGGCGGCGTTTGTCTCCGGTGTGGTCAAGGATGCTTTCAGCCTGTGGCTCAACGAGCACCCGGAACTGGGCCTGGCCCTGGCGGAACTGGCGATCAACAACGCCGGCCGTCGCCTCAAGGCCAGCAAGAAGGTCGAGCGCAAGCGCATTACCCAGGGCCCGGCATTGCCGGGCAAGCTGGCCGATTGCGCCGGGCAGGACCCGATGCGCTCCGAACTGTTCCTGGTCGAAGGTGACTCCGCCGGTGGTTCCGCCAAGCAAGCGCGGGACAAGGAATTCCAGGCGATCCTGCCGTTGCGCGGCAAGATCCTCAATACCTGGGAAGTCGATGGCAGCGAAGTCCTTGCCAGTCAGGAAGTGCACAACATCGCGGTGGCCATCGGCGTCGACCCAGGCGCCGCCGACATGAGCCAGCTGCGCTATGGCAAGATCTGCATCCTCGCCGACGCCGACTCCGACGGCCTGCACATCGCGACCCTGCTGTGCGCGTTGTTCGTGCAGCACTTCCGTCCGTTGGTGGATGCCGGTCACGTCTACGTCGCCATGCCGCCGCTGTACCGTATCGACCTGGGCAAGGAGATTTTCTACGCCCTGGACGAAGCCGAGCGCGATGGCATTCTCGACCGCCTGGTGGCCGAGAAGAAGCGCGGCAAACCCCAGGTCACCCGATTCAAGGGCCTGGGTGAAATGAACCCGCCGCAACTGCGTGAAACCACCATGGACCCCAACACCCGGCGCCTAGTGCAGTTGACCCTGGAAGACTTCGCCGCCACCTCGGAAATGATGGACATGCTGCTGGCGAAGAAACGCGCGCCGGACCGCAAGTCCTGGCTGGAATCCAAGGGCAACCTGGCTGAGGTCCTGGGCTGATGCGCACAGGTTTCGCCCTGGCGATCCTGATGTTGAGCGGGCTGGTGGCGACTCAGGTCGCCGCCGCGCCCGTGGCTGAGCTCAAGCTGGTGTCCGAACACCCGGTGGACGGCATGCGCGGCGGGAACCTGTCGGGCCTGGCGCTGTGTGGCAAGGAGCTGTGGACGGTTTCCGACCGCGATGACGACCAGATCTACCGTCTCGATACCCGTGCGCCGACCTGGCAAGCCGAAGCGGTAAGCATCGATGTACCGCCGGTGCCGGAATCCGGGTTGCCCTGGGGGCTGCGTTCACGCACCAAGGCTGCGTCGTTCATTCGCGGCGGCGACCTGGATTTCGAAGGCATCACCTGCGATGCCGCCGGCAATCGCTACATTGTCAGCGAAGCCCATGCGGCGGTGCTGCAAGTACCGGTCAGCGGTGCGCCTGAATGGTTGAAGATCGCCCCGGGCATGGTGCGTGAAGCCCGGGCCAGTGGCATGTTGCTGCACTTCAATGCGTTGTTCGAAGGCCTGGCAATCAACCCCGAGGGCAATCAGATCTGGCTGGCTGCGGAGCGTGAGCGGCGCGGCCTCATCTCCATCAAGCGCCCGCAAAGCCTGTGGGATTGCGACGGCCCTTGCGTGTTGCTGAGCGAGGCCGGCCAGGAGATGCAGCCGGCCAAGTTCGTCGGTGCCAAGGCGGTGTCCAAGGATTTCGCCGATCTGTCACTGTTCAACGGCAAGCTGTTTACCCTGGAGCGCAATGCGTTCCAGATCTGCCGGCGCGACACGGTCACGGCCAAGGTCGAGCTGTGCTGGTCGTTCGCCGACGAAACCCTGACGCCCGAGCGGCGTTACGCCCAGCCCTATGGCCTGGCCGAAGCCCTGGTGGTGGACGCAGACGGTGCCTGGCTGGGCATCGACAATAATTTCGGCCCCCGCGCCGATGGGGAAAAACGCCCCATGGTCTATCGTTTTGCCGCCCCCGCCGGCGGCTGGAGCGCCCAGCCATGAGCCGCTACTTTTTTGAATCGATCCGGCGCGGCGGCATTTCCGCTGCGCCTTACCAAACAATGATGAGGCCCGCATGAGTGACATCCTCGCAGACAGCTTAGATGGCGTAGAACGCCGGTCGCTGGCTGACTTCACCGAAAATGCCTACCTCAACTACTCCATGTACGTGATCATGGACCGTGCCTTGCCGCATATCGGCGACGGCCTCAAGCCCGTACAGCGGCGCATCATCTACGCCATGAGTGAGTTGGGCCTGGACGCCGACTCCAAGCACAAGAAGTCGGCGCGTACCGTCGGTGACGTGCTCGGTAAGTTCCACCCCCACGGCGATTCGGCGTGCTACGAAGCCATGGTGCTGATGGCCCAGCCGTTCAGCTACCGCTACACCCTCGTCGACGGCCAGGGCAACTGGGGTGCGCCGGATGATCCCAAGTCCTTCGCGGCCATGCGTTACACCGAGGCGCGCCTGTCGCGCTATTCGGAAGTGCTGCTCAGCGAACTGGGCCAGGGTACCGCGAACTGGGGGCCGAACTTTGACGGTACTCTCGACGAGCCCCTGGTGTTGCCCGCACGTTTGCCGAATATCCTGCTCAATGGCACCACCGGCATCGCGGTCGGCATGGCCACCGACGTACCGCCGCATAACCTGCGCGAAGTCGCCACCGCCTGCGTACGCTTGCTGGATGAGCCCAAGGCCACGGTCGAGCAGCTGTGCGAGCATATCCAGGGCCCGGATTACCCGACCGAAGCGGAAATCATCACGCCGCGCGCCGACCTGCTGAAGATGTACGAAACCGGCAAGGGCTCGGTGCGCATGCGTGCCGTGTATCACATCGAAGACGGCGACATTATCGTCACCGCCCTGCCGCACCAGGTGTCCGGTGCCAAGGTGCTGGAGCAGATTGCCGCGCTGATGCAGGCCAAACCGTCGAAACTGCCCCAGGTCGCTGACCTGCGTGACGAGTCCGACCACGAAAACCCATGCCGCATCGTGATCATCCCGACGAACAGCCGGGTCGACCACGAAGTGCTGATGCAACATCTGTTTGCCAGCACGGACCTGGAGTCCAGCTACCGGGTCAACGTCAACATCATCGGTCTGGACGGCAAGCCGCAGTTGAAAAACCTGCGCAACCTGTTGGTCGAGTGGCTGGAGTTCCGGATACAAACCGTACGCCGCCGCCTGCAGTTCCGCCTCGACAAGGTCGAACGCCGCCTGCACCTGTTGGACGGCTTGCTGATTGCCTACCTCAACCTGGATGAAGTGATCCACATCATCCGTACCGCCGAGCACCCGAAAGCCGAGCTGATCGCGCGTTTCGAGCTGAGCGAGATCCAGGCCGACTACATCCTCGACACCCGCTTGCGTCAGTTGGCACGCCTGGAAGAGATGAAGCTGCGCGACGAACAGGACGCGCTGCTCAAGGAGCAAGCCAAGCTGCAAGCCCTGCTGGGCAGCGAAGCCAAGCTGAAGAAGCTGGTGCGCAGCGAGTTGATCAAGGACGCCGAAACCTATGGCGACGACCGCCGTTCGCCAATCGTTCAGCGTGCCGAAGCCAAGGCGCTGACAGAGACCGAACTGCTGCCGAACGAGAAAATTACCGTCGTTCTGTCGGAAAAGGGTTGGGTTCGTTCAGCCAAAGGGCATGATATTGACGCCACTGGCCTGTCGTACAAGGCCGGTGATGGCTTCAAAACTGCTGCAGCCGGGCGTTCCAACCAGTTTGCGGTGTTTATTGACTCCACCGGGCGCAGTTATTCGGTGCCGGCCCATACCTTGCCATCTGCGCGGGGGCAGGGCGAGCCGTTGACCGGCCGCCTGACGCCGCCACCTGGGGCGAATTTTGAATGTGTGCTGCTGCCGGATGACGAGTCGCTGTATGTGATCGCCTCCGACGCGGGTTACGGGTTCGTGGTCAAGGGTGAAGACCTGCAGGCCAAGAACAAGGCGGGCAAGGCATTGTTGAGCCTGCCGAACAACGCCAAGGTCATCCTGCCGCGTCCGGTGGAAGACCGCGAAGGCAACTGGCTGGCGTCGGTGACCACCGAAGGGCGCTTGCTGGTGTTCAAGATCAGCGATCTGCCGCAGTTGGGTAAAGGCAAGGGCAACAAGATTATTGGTATTCCCGGCGAGCGGGTGGCCAGTCGCGAAGAGTACGTGACCGACATCGCGGTGATCCCGGAAGGTTCCACCCTGGTGCTCCAGGCCGGCAAACGCACGTTGTCATTGCGTCCTGACGACCTCGAGCACTACAAGGGCGAGCGTGGTCGTCGCGGTAATAAACTGCCCCGCGGCTTCCAGCGTGTGGATGCTTTGCTGGTGGAGACGCCGGTTTAAGGCGTATTAGAGCCCTCGATCTACGATTTAAAGCGTAGATCGACGCTTTGGCGCTGGAGTCATGGCGCATATTCACGGATGATATGGCCTTTCCAGCGCCGGCGTGGCCGAGCGTGTTTAGGTTATTTTTAGTATTACATTGTGGTTCGCCTTGTGGCAGCCACCTGGATGGGATGATGACTGCTCCACGCGTTCCTCTATTTTTGATGCTCGCTGGCCTTTTGGGGTTGGCGGGTTGCAGCACACACCAGCCTGTGTCGCTGTACCAGCTGGACAGCGGAAGTCCAGCTCAGCCAGCCCAGACCGCTGGCATGGCCGTTTTGCTCGGGCCGGTGGTCGTCGCCGACTACCTGCAACGCGAAACCCTGCTGCAACGTCAGAACGATGGAAGCCTGCAAGGTTCCACCGATGGTCGTTGGGCAGGCAGTTTATCGTCTGACATCAACCAGTTGATGTTGCGCCAGGTGGCCGGTCAGTTGGACAGCCAACGTGTGGTCCTGGCGCCCGCGCCCACCGGCTTCAGCCCGGATGTACAGGTCTTGCTGACCATTACCCGGCTCGATTCCGGTAAATCGCAACCGGCGATCCTCGATGCGCAATGGCGCTTGATCGACCGTCGCGGCCAGGTGCGGGATAACCGCATCGTGCACCTGCAGGAAGAACATGCCGGCACTACCGCGTCCCAGGTTCAGGCCCAGGGCGTGCTGCTGCAGCAATTGGCACAGCAGTTGTCGGTGGCCCTCAAGCCCCTGGCCAACCAGCCCCCCATCGCCGAAGCGCCCCGTAAGTCGGCCCCGGTACAGGCCAAGCCGGCAGAGCCGCAAAAGCCGAAGATGCCGATGGCTACGCCGATCCGTACGGATATGGAAGTGTTCAGGTTCTGATCTGAATGCCACACAAACAAAAGGCCCGCTGATTCAGCGGGCCTTTTGTTTGTGTGCGATTCACTTGAGGTTTGTGGAGATCCAAGTGTGGGAGGGGGCTTGCCCCCGATTACGTTGGTTCAGTCAATGATGTGCTAACCGATAACTCCGCTATCGGGGGCAAGCCCCCTCCCACATTACTTCAGGGCTTGGAGCGGGTCTCATGCATCCGCGCCAACTGCCGTTCCAGCATCGATGGATACGGCTCCATCAACCGCTCCACGCAGCTTGCCCCCTCGGGGCTGGCAATCGGGCGGATACGCGCGCGTTGGCGGATCAGCGTGTCTTCACTGATCTTGCGCTCCACCAGCAGCAGGTTGCGGCTGTGCTGGGACAAGGCCAGTGCGTCCTGGGCGTTTTCAGTCAGCAGCAGGTCGATCTGGCTCATGCCGAACAGGTCGTCGCCCACGGTGAGGCCCAGTTGCAGTTGCAGGGTGATGCCGCTGTCGGCGACTTCGATCTGCAGTTCATGGCCCAGGGCGCGCAGCAACTCACCACAGCAAATCGCATTGGTCAGGTAGTCTTCGCCGCTGTCTTCGCTGTGGAACAGCATCAGCGTGCTGCCGTCGTTGAGGGTGTGCAGTTCGCTCTGGTACAGCGAGGCGGCCTGGTCGAGGCAGTCGCGGTAGCGCTCCAGCAGTTCGGTCAGGCGTGCGCGGGGCAGGCGACGCAATTGGTCCTGGGCACCCAGCTGCACGGCGAGCACAGCGCTGTACTGCGGCTCGCTGCTGCGTACCGGCGCCGCCTTGGGCGCGATTGCGGGGCTGTCGGCTGACGTATCGCGCAGGTCGGCGAAAGGGTCTTCATCGTCCAGCTCGTCTTCTTCGGCCTTGAAGGCATGGCGCGGTGCCGGCTTGAGGCCCGCCACCGGCGGACGCTCGTCGAAGCCCGGGTCACGCAGGTTGCGCACTTCGAACTCGGGCTCTTCGGCGTAATCGGTGTCGTCGTATTCAGGCTCTGGCTCGACCTCGGGTACCACCGGTTCCGGGGCGAAGCTGGCGTGCAGCTGGCGGGCAAGGTCGCCGATTTCATCCTGGCGGTCGGTAGCCGGGGTGTGCTCGTCGATGTCCCGCAGCCAGATGCGCAGTTGCATGAGCGGCGTGGAGATATGCCGGCCCAGGCGCAGGCTCAGGGCCAGGGCCAATGCCAGCAGGATGGCGCTGAGGATGCCCATGCTTTGCAGGCTGATGGTCATCGGCTGCTGGAACTGCTGCATGTCGAGGCTGATACGCAGTTGGCCGGCCTTCACATCCTGAAACGTGATATTGCTCTGGTACAGGCCTTCGGCTTCGCCCAACAGGCCGTTTTTCGGGCGCTGCCCGGCTTCGGCCATGATGCGGTTGTCCACGCTGTAGATGGCCGCATGGGCCACCAGCGGGTTCTTGGTCAGGTTGTTGAGCAGCACGTTGAGGCTGAGGATGTCGTTGGACACCAGCAGCTCAGTCGCAGAAGTGGCGGTCTGCGTGGTCAGGCTCTCGCCCAGGGCGTCGGCCTGCTCGTGCATGGCCTGCTTGAATTGCAAACCCATCACGCAGGCGTAGATCACCAGGGCCAATGCGACCAGGATCACGTTATGGCTGGCGATGCGTAATGCGATCGGTACACGGCGGTGGCGCAGTGCCCGGAAGATCAGCAGGAAGAAGTTGTCGGTTTTTACTGGCGTGGGCCGGTTCACTTGAGCTCGGCTCTTGGTCCGTGAAGTTGACGCGCAGTATAGCGACAGGCCCAAGACCGGCAAAGCGCTGGCTGTGCCCGATGGTCACTGAAAGTGGGTAGAATGCGGTTTTTTTCCAGCCTGGGGGTGCGCCTTGCGCGAAATTGTCCTGATTAACATCACTGGTGAAGACCGCCCAGGTCTTACCGCAGCCATTACCGGCGTTCTGGCCCAAGGTGGTGTGAACATTCTCGACATCGGCCAGGCGGTGATCCACGACACGCTGTCGTTCGGCATCCTGGTGGAAATCCCCAGCACCGAGCAGGCCTCATCGGTGCTCAAGGACATCCTGTTTACGGCGTATAAGCTCGATCAGCAGGTGCGCTTCACCCCGGTGTCCGAAGCGGATTACCAGCAATGGGTGGCCGGCCAGGGCAAGAAGCGCCATATCGTGACGCTGCTGACCCGCAAGGTCACCGCCGAACAGCTGCAGCGCGTCAGCTCTATTACCGCGCAGTATGGTTTGAACATCGACCATATCGACCGTCTGTCGGGGCGCATGCCATTGGACACCCCGGCCGACAAGGGCAAGGGCTGCATCGAGTTCTCCGTGCGCGGTGAGCCGGCCGACCCGCAAGCCCTGCGCGCCGAATTCCTCAGCGTGGCCCAGGAGCTGAATGTCGATATCGCCTTCCAGGAAGATTCGCTGTTCCGCCGCAACCGCCGCCTGGCGGTGTTCGACATGGACTCCACGCTGATCGAAGCCGAAGTCATCGACGAACTGGCCAAGGCGGCCGGCGTGGGTGAGCAGGTGTCCGAAATCACCGAGCGCGCCATGGCCGGCGAATTGGATTTCCGCGCCAGCTTCAAGGAGCGCCTGGCTTTGCTCAAGGGCCTGGATGTCAGCGTGCTGGACTCCATCGGCGCGTCGCTGCGCCTGACCGAAGGCGCCGAAACCCTGTTTGCCGAACTCAAGCGCCTGGGCTACAAGACGGCAATCCTGTCGGGTGGCTTCACCTACTTCGCCAAGCAATTGCAGGCCAAGCTGGGCATCGACTATGTGTTCGCCAACGAATTGGAAGTGGTGGATGGCAAAGTGACCGGCGTCGCGGTCGAGCCGATTGTCGATGCGCAGCGCAAGGCGGACCTGCTGAAGGAATTGGCCCACAAGGAAGGTTTGCGTCTGGAGCAGACCATTGCGGTCGGTGACGGCGCCAACGACCTGCCGATGCTGGCAATTGCCGGTTTGGGTGTGGCATTCCGTGCCAAGCCATTGGTCAAGCAATCGGCCAAGCAGGCGATTTCTACCCTGGGGTTGGATGGCGTGCTGTATCTGCTGGGTTTTCGCGACCGCGACGGTCAGTTGTAACTGACTACATGTGGGAGGGAACAAGCCCCCTCCCACATTGGGTTCGGCGTCAGGCTTTAGGTAAGGCTATGCCTTGGCCCATCTGCACCGGCGAACCCGCCACCAGTTCTTCAGCCCACTTCACCTGATCCGGCCCGAACAGCACGATCGCAGTCGAACCCAGCTTGAAACGACCCAACTCCGCACCCTTTTCCAGATGGATCGGCGCGCGTGCGGCTTCGTCATAGCGGAAGGTTTTCAGCTCGCGCTTCGGCGGGGTGACCAGTCCGGCCCATACCGTTTCAATCGACGCCACAATCATTGCGCCAACCAATACCACGGCCATCGGGCCGCGTTCGGTGTCGAACAGGCAGACAACACGCTCGTTACGCGCAAACAACTCCGGCACGTTTTCGGCAGTGGTCTGGTTTACCGAGAAAATCCGCCCAGGCACGTAGACCATTTCGCGCAGGGTACCGGCCAGAGGCATATGCACCCGGTGGTAGTCCTTCGGCGACAGGTAGATGGTGGCGAAATCGCCGCCCATGAACGGCGCGGCCACTGCCGCATCACCGCCCAGCAGTTCCAGCACGCTGAAGCTGTGGCCTTTGGCCTGGAACACACGACCATGTTCGATAGGGCCGAGCTGGCTGACCGCGCCATCGGCTGGGCTCAATACAGCGCCAGGGGTCTGGTCCAGTGGGCGGGCGCCGTCTTTCAGGGCGCGGGTGAAGAAGGCGTTGAAGTGCTCGTAAGCGGTCACGTCTTCTACCAGGGCCTGGGACATATCCACTTGATAGCGCTTGGCGAACCACGTGGTGAAGGCATTCTTGAACCAGCGCACGCGGCACTCGGCGATGCAGCCGGCCAACCGCGACAGCAGGTGGTGCGGCAGCAGGTACTGGCTGAGGATAAACAACTGCTTTTTCATTAACTGTCCTTAAACCTTAAATCTCGACGGGGGTGTCGGGGTGGTTGCCCCATTCGCCCCAGGAACCGGCATAACCTTTGACTCGCGGATAACCGAGCGCCTTGGCCACCAAGTAGGTGAAGCCAGAGCGATGATGAGTCTGGCAGTGGGTGATGATTTCTTTGTCTTTGGTCAGCCCGAGGTCTTCGAGGATCTGCGGCATGTCGCGGCGAATGCGCAGGTTGCGCGCCTTGTCCATGCCGGCGGTCCACTCGAAATTCACCGCGCCGGGGATGTGGCCGCCTTTGGCCGCAAGGACTTTCTCGCCGGAGTATTCCAGCGGGCCACGGGCATCCCAGATGCCCAGGTCGGCAGCGCCGAGACGGCTTTGCAGGTATTCGCGGGTGGCGGTGGGGCCATCGTGCAGTGTAAGGCTGACCGGGCCGCCGGCCGGGGCGGGCACGTCGGTGGAGAGCGGGTGCTTGCCCTCCAGCCACGCCAGCAGGCCGCCATCCAGGTAGTGGTATTTCTGGTGGCCGATCACATCGAGCATCCAGATGAAACGCCCGGCCCAGCCACCGCCTTCGTCGTCATAGACCACGTAGGTGGCGTCGGGCGTGTGGCCCAGTTCGCCGAACAGTTTCTCAAGCTCGGCCTTGCCGGGCAGCAGGCCGGGTGCCGGCGCCTGGCCCAGCTGGGTGCGCTTGGGGTCAACGAAATGCGCGCCGGGGATGTGCCCTTCGGCGTAGCGGGCGGCACTGGTGAGGTCCACCAGAATCAGGTGTTCGGCATCCAGTTGAGCGAGCAGGTCACTGGACTCGATCACCAGCGGCAAGCCAGAGAAGTCAGGCATGTGAGGTCTCCTGGGCACGAATGTTGGCGATTAAAGGACGGCGATTGTAGCGCAAGCATCAAGCGCTGCGGTTGGTAAAGCTGTGCAGGGCTTTCTCGATGCATTGGGCGGTTTTACCGAAGGCCTGCACGGTGGTTTCCGAGAACGGCCCGCCGCCCTGGTCGGCGATCATCACCATCACCACGCGACCGTTGCAGCTCATGGACCGCAACAACAGGTGCTCGCCGGTGAACAGGCGGCGCAGGATCGGCGGCAGCAGTGCCGAGAACTGGGCGTGGTTTTCCGGTGTGAGGCGCACCTGGGCGGACTTTTCCAGCAGGCGCTGCAGCAGCGTGCTGTTGACCACGTCCAGGCTCAGGTTGGCGGCGTCCTTCGGCAGGCCGTCGGCCTGATGTACGCGCAAGGTGCTCAGGGCACGATCGGCCATGAACAGCATGACGCGCTGCATGCCGCTGGCCACCAGGGCTTCCTTGGCGCACGTGGTCAAATGCATGGCGTTGGCAAAGCGGCTCGGCTCTACCAGCAGTTCGGTACAACGCTTGCGCCAGACAGCCAGGGCTTCGGCGGTGGGCGGTGGTGCGGGCAGCAGGCCGCGATGAATCTTGTGCACATGCCACGGCCAGATCAGCGACAGCGCCGGGTGCCAGAGATCGGGCATCAAGGTGTCGCGGGCACTGGTGACGGCTTGCTGGTGCACCTGTTGCTGCACTTCGCTCAGGGGCTGTTGCAGGTACAGCGCGGTGAGGTATTGCCAGCGCTGGGTGTGCGGGCAGGTCCAGGATTCCTGGGCCGACATCGCCAGGCCGTTGGCCAGCAGCACCGTATTGGCCGGCTGATTCAACCAGCGGCGCAGGTTGGGATCGGCGTCGAGCAATTGCTGGTGACGAAGAGGGTCATCTTCTCGGGCGATGTGCAGGGCCTTGACCAGCAAGCGCTGCTCGGTCCGCAACAGGGTATAACCCTGGGACACCCAGATCGGCAGGTGCCAGGTTTCGGTCAGGCCGAGGCACAGGTCCAGCAGGCGCACACCGAACAACGCCTGTTCGACCTTGCTTGCCGACTCGCCCTTGTGGATGACCCGCAGTTCCCATTCTTCCAGGAGCTTGGGGTAGGCAACGGCCATCGGCCACAGCGGTGAAAGAAACAGCAGGCTGCCCCAGTGAATGTCCTGCCACAGCCGCGCCAGGCGGCTGCCGAACAATCCACTGGCTTGTTGCGAGGCGTGCTGGCTGACCAGCAACAGCTGGCGCAGCGCTACAGGAATTTCATCGGCCGGCACCGACGGCAGGCGTGCCAGCAGTTCCTCGGCGCGTTTGAGGCCCAGGCGGTTAAGCGCCACTTCGAGGTTTTCCGCCGGCGCCGTCAGGCTGCCATGGGTGTGGCTGTTGGCCTCGCGCATGACGCTGAGTACGAGGGCCGGGCTGTCTTGCATCAGCTCGGCAATATCTCGCAACGAACTGCGGCTATCGCGGATGGCTTTGCACACGCGGTCATGGCTGGCCTGGGGAACAGGCAGCAGCACTTCGTCCAGGCGCTTGATCCAAGCGGCTAGAGAAGCAGGTTTTGCAGTTGGGACTGTCGTTTCATTAGCCATGATTGGGGCGCGATCATCACTTGCGGTCAACACACCCGGAGCGGGCCGAACTGGCTTTTCGCCTTAACGGGCTATAGTCTGGCGCAGTTTTGCCGATAAGTAGAACAAGAGTTTTCCAGTTCCCCCAAATATGTCCATGAACCCGACGGCGCAAGTACTCATCTCCTATGGCTAAAATTATCGGCATTATCGTCGTCTTCGCGAGCGTGCTCGGCGGCTACGTCCTGTCCCACGGTAAAATTGCGGCACTGATCCAGCCTTTCGAGGTGATGATTATTGGTGGTGCGGCACTGGGTGCCTTCCTGCAAGCGAACCCCGGCTACATGACCATGCACGTGATCAAGAAGTCGCTGGGCATGTTCGGTTCGCGTTTCACCCACACGTTCTACCTGGAAGTGTTGGGCCTGGTTTACGAGATCCTCAACAAGAGCCGCCGCGAAGGCATGATGGCCATCGAGGCCGACATCGAAGACGCCGCGGCCAGTCCGATTTTCGCCAAGTACCCGGCCGTGCTCAAAGATGAGCGCATGACCGCCTACATCTGCGACTACCTGCGCATCATGTCCTCCGGCAACATGGCTCCCCATGAGCTCGAAGGCCTGTTCGACATGGAGTTGTTCAGCCTCAAGGAAGAACTGGAGCATCCTTCCCATGCCGTGACCGGTGTAGCCGACGGCATGCCGGGCTTCGGTATTGTCGCGGCGGTACTGGGTATCGTGGTAACCATGGCTTCCCTGGGGGAAGGTGACCAGGCGGCTATCGGCATGCACGTAGGTGCGGCGCTGGTGGGTACCTTCTTCGGTATTCTCGCGGCCTACGGCTTCTTCGGCCCGCTGGCGACCTCCCTGGCCCACGACGCCAAGGAAGAAATCAACCTGTACGAATCGATCAAGGCCAGCCTGGTGGCGTCCGCTTCCGGCATGCCGCCTTCGTTGGCGGTGGAGTTCGGTCGCAAGGTCCTGTACCCGAAGCATCGCCCAAGCTTCGCCGAGCTGGAACAAGCGGTTCGCGGTCGCTAAGCCATGGAAAACAACCAGCCGATAATCATCAAGCGCGTCAAGCGCTTCGCTGCGGGGCACCACGGTGGCGCCTGGAAAATCGCCTTCGCCGACTTTGCCACGGCGATGATGGCGTTCTTCCTGGTGCTGTGGCTGATGTCCACCGCCACGCCCGAACAGAAGATCGCCATCGCCGGCTACTTCAAAGACCCGATTGGCTTCTCGGAAAGCGGCACGCCCTTCGTGATCGACCTGGGCGGTTCGCCGCAGTTGGCGCCTGAGCGCACCATCAACCCGGAAGTCAAAACCGAAGCACCGCAGGAAAAAATCCCGATCGAGCGCGATACCGTCGAAGCCATGGCTGAGCAGGTCGAGCAGGAACGTCTTGAGCTGTTGCTGCAAGAGTTGCAGAACAAGGTCGAGGAAAACCCGCAACTGCTGAAGTT
The DNA here is from genome assembly GCF_900116055.1 of Pseudomonas sp. NFACC42-2. NCBI lineage: Bacteria > Pseudomonadati > Pseudomonadota > Gammaproteobacteria > Pseudomonadales > Pseudomonadaceae > Pseudomonas > Pseudomonas sp. NFACC42-2. Next base: position 22,127 of record NZ_FOZO01000013.1, on the reverse strand, counting down.
CAAGGATCAGATTTCGTTCGAGATCACCCCGGACGGCTTGCGTATCCAGATCACCGACGCCGCCAACCGGCCGATGTTCGACTCTGGCAGCGCGCGTTTGAAACCGTACTTTGAAGACATCCTGCTGGCCATGGCCGACACCATCAAGGCGGTGCCGAACAAGATCAGCATCAGCGGCCACACCGACGCCAAGCCTTACGCGGGCCAGGGTGACTTCGGCAACTGGGAGCTTTCCGCCAACCGTGCCAACGCCGCGCGTCGGGCACTGGTGGCCGGCAGCTACCCTGACCAGCAAGTCGCACGTGTGGTGGGCTTTGCGTCTTCGCAGCTGTTTGATGCGAAAGACCCGTTCAACCCGATCAACCGCCGCATCGATATCGTGGTGCTGACCAAAAAGGCCCAGCGTGCGATTGAAGGTGACCAGCCTGTACCACCACCGGTCCCAACCTCAGGGGCGGGCGCGCCAGGTGAAGTCCCGGCCGACCCGAACGCCATTCCGCCCGGCCAGGAGCCATTGCCGGCCCATGAGCTGCGGCAGAAGCTGAACCTGTTTGATGATGGCGGCGTGAAAGACCCGACGGCGCCGGCGACGGGGTCCTAAGCCATATACAGCGTGTCTACCAATGAAAACGCCCCGACTGATCGGGGCGTTTTCATTTCTGCTCAGAGTGGTAGATAGGCCTTGACCCCGCTGATCACGCCTTGCATGTCGTCGGTGCCCAGGCGTGGCACGAAGTATTCTCGTCCTTTGGATCGGGTCTTTCTATGCAGCTTGTCGAGGCGCTCGAAGCTGACGGTATAAATCATGTCGCACTTCACCCACAGCTCTTTGTAGCCATCGGATTGAAGTGGGTTTATGCGAAGCAGGTGATGCCAGTCGTACTGGATCTCCGGCGCGGTAGAGGAGATGGGCACAACGGTACAGAGTTTGCGCTTGTGGGTGGTTGTAGGGGATATCACCACCACCTTGCGGATCTTGAGCATCTCCGGGGCCACAAAGCCGCGGGTGAAGTCACAAAGCAGCACATCGCCTTGTTTGGGATGATAGTAGAGAGTCAATCGCCAATTCCCCACAAAAAGCAAAGCCGCCCGAAGGCGGCTTCATTCGACACGCAGTGGAGCTTGCATCGCCCCTTCTGCGCCGCTGGATCAACCCCGAAAAGGATCCAGACTCCTGCCAGCTTGCGCTGGTGACGGAGCGATTATGGGCATCAGGAATGTCGAATTCAAGCTGGCTTGCGTCGATGAGCTACCCAGTTGTGCCGAATTCTTGATGCCAGCTCCCGCTAAATCAATGGAGCAGGGCGCTTTACGTCTCCATTTATATGTATCAGGAAATGCCTGCTCAATAACTGCTTTCCGGCAAGCTCGCAATAATCGACCGGTAGCTGTTCATTCGCTGCTGCTGCACACGGCCGTCTTCCAGGGCCTTGAGCAGGGCGCAGCCCGGCTCGCGATCGTGTTTGCAATCGCGGAAGCGGCAGGTGCCGATCAGGTCGTTGAATTCGATAAAGCCCGCTTCCACGTCGCTGCGGCTGACGTGGCCGAGGCCGAATTCACGGATACCCGGGGAGTCGATCAACTCACCGCCGCCCGGGAAGTGGAACAGCCGCGCCGTGGTGGTGGTGTGGGTGCCCTGGCCGGACAGCTCCGACAGCGGGCCCACGCGGGTGTCGACTTCCGGCAGCAGGCTATTGACCAGCGAGGATTTGCCTACGCCCGACTGGCCGACAAAGACGCTGATACGTCCGTCCAACTGCTGTTGCAGCTGTTCCATGCCATTTCCGTGATGGGCCGAGACTTCCAGCACCGGGTAGCCCAGGGTGCGGTAGACCGCCAGCAGCGCGTTGAGCGCAGGGGCATTCTGCTCGTCGATCAGGTCGAATTTGTTCAGCAGCAACAACGGGCGAATGCCGGCATGCTCGGCTGCCACCAGGTAGCGGTCGATCAGGTTGGCATGGGGCTCGGGCAGCGGTGCAAACACGATCACGATCATGTCGACGTTGGCCGCTACCGGCTTGAGCTGGCCACGGCTGTCGGGGCGGCGCAGTTCGGTGGTGCGCGGCAGTTGGGCGACGATCACGCCGATGCCCTGGTTGCCGGCGCGCCATACCACCTTGTCGCCGGTGACCAGCGCAGGCAGGTTGGCACGCAAGTGGCAGCGGGACACCTGGCCCGCGAGTTCGCCTTCCAGCGCCTCGACTTCGACCTGCACACCGAAGTGCGCGATTACCAGGCCCGTCTGTTCGGGGCCCAGGTCGCCGCCCTCGAGCGCTTCTACGGCTGAGGATTCACGTTTGGCGGCGCGGGCGGCGCGCTCACCTTGAATCTTTTCGATGCGCCAGTTTTGGCGACGATTGAGCTGGCGTTTGGCCATTGGTGTTCCGTGTCGATAATGCAAAGGTTGGGTAAAACGGTCGCGAGTCTAGCACGGCCCCGCCTGCTAAACTGCGCAGCTACGCCAAGGTGCCAAGAGAATCAAGCCATGCAAAACCCACAGAACCTGATTTGGATCGATCTGGAAATGACCGGTCTGAACCCTGACACCGACGTCATCATCGAGATGGCGACCATTGTCACCGACAGCAACCTAAACACCTTGGCCGAAGGTCCGGTGATCGCCATCCACCACAGCGACGCCGTGCTCGCCACCATGGACGAGTGGAACACCCGCACCCACGGCAACTCGGGCCTGACCCAGCGTGTGCGTGACAGCCGCATCAGCATGGCCGAAGCCGAAGCCGAAACCATTGCCTTCCTGGAGGAGTGGGTGCCCAAGGGCAAGTCGCCGATCTGCGGCAACAGCATCTGCCAGGACCGTCGCTTCCTTTATACCCATATGAAAGCGCTGGAAAGCTACTTCCACTACCGCAACCTGGATGTGTCCACGCTCAAGGAACTGGCCGCGCGCTGGGCGCCGGAGGTCAAGGACAGCTTCCATAAAGGCAGCACCCACCTGGCGCTGGATGATATTCGCGAGTCGATCGCCGAGTTGCAGCACTACCGCAAGCATTTCATCAAGGCTTGAAACGGTTTCTTATCGTGTCCGGGCTTCCTGTGGTGAGCGGGCTTGCCCCGCGCTGGGCTGCGTAGCGGCCCCACTGCCGTTGCCGCATTTCTCCCTATAGATATCATCGCCAAGTATTTGGGGCTGTTGCGCAGCCCAGCGCGGGGCAAGCCCGCTCACTACAAGGATCGCCATCATGCTGCTGATGCTCTACCTCATCGCCATCACCGCCGAAGCCATGACCGGCGCGTTGTCCGCCGGCCGGCGCGGCATGGACTGGTTTGGTGTGGTGCTGATCGCCTGCGTGACGGCGTTGGGCGGCGGCTCGGTACGTGACGTATTACTCGGCCACTACCCGCTGACGTGGGTCAAGCATCCGGAATACCTGGTGCTGACCTCCATCGCGGCGCTGGTGACGATCTTTATCGCACCCCTGATGCGTCGCCTGCGCTCGCTGTTCCTCGCGCTGGATGCCGTGGGCCTGGTCGCTTTCACCTTGATCGGCTGCATGACCGCCCTGGAAATGGGCCACGGCATGCTGGTGGCCTCGGTCAGCGGGGTGATCACCGGCGTCTTCGGCGGCATTCTGCGGGATATCTTCTGCAACGACATTCCGCTGATCTTCCGCCGTGAACTGTATGCCAGCGTGTCATTCCTCGCTGCCTGGTTCTATCTGCTGTGCCTCTATCTGGAACTGCCCAGCGAGCAGGCGATTCTGCTGACCCTGTTCAGCGGCTTTCTATTGCGCCTGCTGGCGATCCGTTTTCACTGGGAAATGCCCAAGTTCGTCTACAACGACGACGTGCACTAACGCGCCGCGTGCTGGTTCAGCGCCCATTCCACATGCTCGCGCACCAGCTCCGACGGGTAATCCCGGCGTGCCTTCAAGGCTTCCAGCACCGGAATGCTCGACGGCGCATTGCCCAGGCCCACCGCCAGGTTGCGCAGCCAGCGCTCGTAACCGGCACGGCGCAACGGTGAGCCTTCGGTGCTGCTGAGGAATTTATCCTCATCCCACATGAACAGCTCTGCCAGTTCTGCGTTATCCAGGTTGTGCCGTGGCTTGAAATCGCTTTCGGCAGTGGGGCGCGCGAAACGATTCCACGGACAAACGATCTGACAGTCATCGCAGCCGAATACCCGATTGCCGATCAGCGGGCGCAGGTCTTCCGGGATCGCGCTCTTGAGTTCGATGGTCAGGTAGGAAATGCAGCGCCGGGCGTCCAGTACATAGGGGCCGACGAACGCATTGGTAGGGCAGATGTCCAGGCAGGCGGTGCAGCGGCCACAGTGCTCGGTGGCGTGGGGGGGATCCACGGGCAGCGGCAAATCGACAAACAGTTCGCTGAGGAAGAAATAACTGCCGGCCTTGCGATTGAGCACCAGGGTGTTTTTACCGATCCAGCCCAACCCGGCTTGTTCGGCAATGGCCTTTTCCAGCACGGGCGCGCTATCGACAAAGGCGCGAAAGCCGAAAGGGCCGATCTGCGCCTGGATGCGGTCGGCCAACTGCTGCACGCGCTTGCGGATCAGCTTGTGGTAGTCGCGGCCCAGGGCATAACGGGAGATGTAGGCTTTTTCCGGTTTTGCCAGCAGTTGCGCCATCTGCGTGTCGCCGGGCAGGTAATCCATGCGCAGCGACACCACGCGCAGGGTACCCGGCACCAGTTCGTCCGGGTGCGAGCGTTTGCTGCCATGGGCGCCCATGTAGTCCATCTCGCCGTGGTAGCCCGCGTCGAGCCAGCGTTGCAGATGTTGTTCATGCTCGGCCAGGTCCAGGCCGCTGATGCCGACTTGTTGAAAGCCCAGCTCGCGGCCCCAGTCTTTGATCGATTGGGCGAGGGCGGGCAGATCGGAGGTAATAGCGGGCATGAGACACGGGAAACCACAGGTTAGATGCGTATAATTCTGCCAGACATCGGAGCTTGAAGACGCATGCCGCAGACAAAACACGAAATAACCGACGTTCAGCCTTTGTTGCATGGCCATTTGCCGCAACTGGCTGCGCGTTCACCGGACGCCCATAAAGGCCAGTTCGGTCATCTGCTGATGATTGGCGGCGACCGTGGCTTTGGCGGTGCCGCCCTGTTGAGTGCCGAAAGCGCCTTGCGCAGTGGTGCGGGCATGGTGTCCCTGGCCACTCGCCTTGAGCATGTGCCGGCCGCGCTGGCGCGTTTGCCGGAAGTCATGAGCGTCGGTGTGAGCTCGGCCAACCAGTTGATGGGGTTGCTGGAAAAAATCTCGGTAATCGTCATTGGCCCCGGCCTGGGCGAGGCCGCCTGGGGCAAAAGTCTGTTGTCCGTCGCAGCCAATGCACGGCAGCCGCAGGTCTGGGATGCCGATGCGCTCAATCAACTGGCGACTGGCAGCGTGAGCCTGCCGGCCCATTGCGTGATCACTCCGCATCCTGGGGAGGCGGCGCGCTTGTTGGGTATTTCGACAGCCGAGGTTCAGGCCGACCGTCTTAAGGTGGCGCGCGCGTTGAGTCAGAAATTCAAGGCAGTGGCTATCCTCAAGGGTGCTGGCAGTTTGATTGCCAGTCCGGACGGGCGCGTTTCACGCTGTGACCAAGGCCATCCGGCGATGGCGACGGCGGGTCTCGGTGACGTTTTGGCCGGCCTGGTAGGTGCGCTGCTGGCCCAGGGCATGCCGGCTTATGAAGCCAGCTGCCTGGCCGTCTGGTTGCACGCCACGGCGGGGGATCGCCAGGGCAGCTTTGGTCGCGGGCTGGCCGCCAGCGACCTGATACCCGCCATTCGTCAATTGCTGGAGGAACAGTCGCCGTGTCTGAAGTAATTCTTTTCCTGGCCGATGAAGACGCCATGGTGGCGTTAGGTCAGCGTATTGCCCAGGTCACGGCCGGGTCAGGGCTGATCTTTCTTGAAGGCGACCTGGGGGCGGGTAAGACCACGCTGTCCCGGGGGATCATTCGCGGCCTGGGCCACACGGGGGCGGTCAAGAGTCCCACGTTCACCCTGGTTGAACCCTACGAGATCGGTGCAGTGCGGGCGTTCCATTTCGACCTCTACCGCCTGGTGGATCCCGAAGAACTCGAATTCATGGGCATCCGTGATTACTTCGATGAAGACGCACTGTGCCTGATCGAGTGGCCAGATAAAGGCACAGGCTTTTTGCCAAAGCCGGACCTGACCATTACCATTACGCCGCATGATCACGGACGTCAGCTGAAGTTGTTGCCCCAGGGCGCGCGCGGTGAGTCGTGGTGCGCCGCTCTGGCTTTGGAATTCAAATAATTGGTGGGGTTAGGTATGCGCTTTCGCGCGTTGGTTGCTGTCGTAGGGGTGTTGCTTGCGGCAATGACTGTCAATGCTCTGGCTGCTTCACAGGTGAAGAGTGTTCGCCTGTGGCGAGCGCCGGATAACACGCGACTGGTGTTCGACCTGTCTGGCCCGGTCCAGCACAGTGTCTTTACCCTCACGGCGCCCGATCGCCTGGTGATCGACATCAATGGTGCGACCCTGGCCGCGCCGTTGAACGTGTCCACCGCCAACACGCCGATTACCGCCATGCGCTCGGCGCAGCGCACGCCGACCGACCTGCGGGTGGTAATCGACCTGAAAAAGGTCGTGACCCCGAAAAGCTTCTCCCTGGCGCCAAACGCCCAATACGGCAACCGGCTGGTGGTCGATCTGTTCGACAACGCCGCCGATGCCGCGCCGCCGCCGGCGCCAACCCCGGCCGTGGCGACAGTGCCGGCCGTACCGGTCAACCCGTCCCAACCCCAGGTCAAGCTGCCACCGCCGCCGCCAGCGCCGGCCGGCAAGCGCGACATTATCGTGGTGATCGATGCCGGCCACGGCGGTGAAGACCCGGGCGCGTCCGGCTCGCGCGGCCAGCATGAGAAAGACGTGGTGCTGGCCATCGCCCGTGAGCTGCAGCGCCAGGTCAACGGCATGAAAGGCTACCGCGCCGAGCTGACCCGTACCGGCGACTACTTCATTCCGTTGCGCGGGCGTACCGAAATCGCCCGTAAGAAGGGCGCCGACCTGTTCGTCTCGATCCATGCCGACGCCGCACCTTCGGCGGCCGCCTTCGGTGCCTCGGTGTTTGCCCTGTCGGATCGCGGCGCCACGTCCGAGACCGCCCGCTGGCTGGCCGACAGCGAAAACCGTTCCGACTTGATCGGCGGGGCCGGCAACGTGTCCCTCGATGACAAGGACAAGATGCTCGCCGGGGTACTGCTTGACCTGTCGATGACGGCCTCGCTGACCTCCAGCTTGAACGTCGGTCAGAAGGTGTTGAGCAACATCGGCCGGGTGACCTCGTTGCATAAGCAGCGCGTGGAACAGGCCGGGTTCATGGTGTTGAAGTCGCCGGACATCCCATCGATCCTGGTGGAAACCGGGTTTATCTCCAATGCCAACGAAGCCTCGAAGCTGGCCAGTGCCAGCCACCAGCAGGCCTTGGCGCGCTCCATCAGTGCTGGCGTGCGCCAGTTCTTCCAGCAGAACCCACCGCCGGGCACCTACATTGCCTGGCTGCGCGATTCCGGAAAAATCGCCCAGGGCCCGCGCGACCATCGCGTGCAGCCCGGCGACACCGTGGCCATGCTGGCCGTGCGTTTCCAGGTCTCGGCCGCGTCTCTGCGCAGCGCCAACAACCTGAAGAGCGATGAGTTGAAAATCGGCCAGGTATTGACCATCCCCGGCACTGAATTGGCGGCACAGTAATGAGCGAATCAGTCTTGAACAGCGGGTCGCGCATTGAATTGCTCAGCCCGCGCCTCGCCAACCAGATTGCGGCGGGCGAGGTCGTTGAACGGCCGGCATCGGTGATCAAGGAGTTGCTGGAGAACAGCATCGACTCCGGCGCCCGGCGCATCGATGTCGATGTGGAGCAGGGCGGCGTCAAGCTGCTGCGCGTCCGCGACGATGGCAGCGGGATCTCCTCCGATGACCTGCCGCTGGCCCTGGCCCGTCACGCCACCAGCAAGATCCGCGACCTGGAAGACCTGGAGCGGGTGATGAGCCTGGGCTTTCGCGGTGAGGCATTGGCTTCCATCAGCTCCGTGGCTCGCCTGACCCTGACGTCGCGCACCCGTGATGCCGAGCAGGCCTGGCAGGTGGAAACCGAAGGCCGCGACATGGCGCCTCGAGTCCAGCCGGCTGCACACCCGGTGGGCACCTCGGTGGAAGTGCGCGACCTGTTCTTCAACACCCCGGCGCGGCGCAAATTCCTCAAGGCCGAAAAAACCGAATTCGATCACCTGCAAGAAGTCATCAAGCGCCTGGCCCTGGCGCGTTTCGATGTGGCGTTTCACCTGCGCCACAACGGCAAGACCATCCTTAGCCTGCACGAAGCCAACGACGACGCCGCGCGTGCTCGCCGTGTCGCGGCAGTGTGCGGTGCGGGGTTCCTGGAGCAGGCGCTGCCGATTGAAATCGAACGCAACGGCCTGCGCCTGTGGGGTTGGGTGGGCTTGCCGACCTTCTCCCGCAGCCAGGCGGACTTGCAGTATTTCTTTGTGAATGGTCGGGCGGTACGCGACAAACTGGTGGCCCACGCGGTGCGCCAGGCTTATCGCGATGTGCTGTTCAACGGCCGGCATCCGACCTTTGTGCTGTTTTTCGAGGTCGACCCTTCGGTGGTTGACGTCAACGTGCACCCTACCAAGCACGAAGTACGCTTCCGTGACGGGCGCATGGTGCATGACTTCCTCTATGGCACCTTGCACCGTGCCCTGGGCGATGTGCGCCCGGATGACCAGTTGTCTGCGCCCATCGTGACGGCGGTGGTGCGGCCGAGCGGCCCCGAAGCGGGCGAGTTTGGCCCTCAGGGCGAAATGAGCCTGGCGGCAAACCTGCTGCAATCGCCGCAACCCCAGCCGAGCTATACGGCGCCGGGCTCTGGCTCGGGGGCGGGTTATCAGTACCAATACACACCGCGTCCGCAATCGGCCGTGCCGGTCGCCGAAGCGCAGGCTGCCTATCGTGAGTTCTTTGCGCCGTTGCCGGGTGCCGAGCCGGGCGCCGTGGCCTTGCCGGAAGGTGGCGGTGATATCCCACCCCTGGGCTACGCGTTGGCGCAGCTCAAGGGCATCTACATCCTCGCGGAAAATGCCCATGGCCTGGTGCTGGTGGACATGCACGCCGCCCACGAGCGGATCATGTACGAGCGCCTGAAAATCGCCATGGCCAGCGAAGGCCTGAGTGGCCAGCCGTTGCTGGTGCCGGAATCCCTGGCCGTCAGCCAGCGTGAGGCCGATTGCGCTGAAGAACATCATGGTGTGTTCCAGAAACTGGGCTTCGAGTTGCAGCGCCTGGGCCCTGAGACCCTGGCGATTCGCCAGATTCCCGCGCTGCTCAAGCAGGCCGAAGCCAACCGACTGGTGGCCGATGTATTGGCTGACCTGATGGAGTACGGCACCAGTGACCGTATCCAGGCACACATCAACGAACTACTCGGCACCATGGCCTGCCACGGCGCCATCCGCGCCAATCGCCGCCTGGCCTTGCCGGAAATGAACGGCCTGCTGCGCGACATGGAAAACACCGAACGCAGCGGCCAGTGCAACCATGGCCGTCCGACCTGGACCCAGATGGGCCTGGACGATCTGGACAAACTGTTCTTGCGCGGCCGTTGATGAGTGCCTTGCCCCCCGCGATCTTCCTGATGGGCCCCACGGCCGCCGGCAAGACCGACCTGGCCATCGAGCTCACCAAGGTGCTGCCGTGCGAGCTGATCAGTGTCGACTCTGCCCTGGTTTACCGGGACATGGACATCGGTACCGCCAAGCCTTCCAAAGCGCTGCTGGCGCAGTATCCGCACCGGTTGATCGACATCATCGATCCGGCCGAGAGCTATTCCGCAGCGGATTTCCGCACCGACGCCCTGGCCGCCATGGCGCAAATCACCGCGCGGGGCAACATCCCCCTGCTGGTGGGCGGTACGATGCTCTACTACAAGGCTTTGCAGGAAGGGCTGGCCGACATGCCGCCCGCCGATGCCCAGGTGCGCGCCGAACTTGAAGAAGAGGCTGCACGCCTTGGCTGGCAAGCCCTGCACGACCAGTTGGCAGTGGTTGACCCGGTATCTGCCGCGCGCATTCACCCCAATGATCCCCAGCGCCTCAGTCGCGCCCTGGAAGTCTGGCGGGTCAGCGGGCAGACCATGACTGAACTGCGGCTGAAACAAACTGCGCAAAGTGCTGATGCAGGCGCATCTGGACAGTCACAATTGCCCTATACTGTGGCGAATCTGGCCATCGCTCCGGCAAATCGCCAGGTGCTGCATGAACGAATTGCACAAAGATTCACAATTATGTTGGAACAGGGGTTTGTGGACGAGGTCGTAGCACTGCGTTCAAGAGGTGACCTGCATCCAGGGTTACCTTCGATACGTGCTGTAGGCTACCGCCAAGTCTGGGATCATCTGGATGGCAAGCTGACGTCAGCCGAAATGCAGGAGCGCGGCATCATTGCCACGCGCCAATTAGCGAAGCGCCAGTTCACCTGGCTGCGCAGCTGGAGCGATTTGCACTGGTTGGACAGCCTGGGCAGCGACAATCTGTCACGCGCCTTGAAATACTTGGGAACGGTCTCCATATTGAGCTGAGTCCTTGCAATTGCCGTCTATCCTTGGGGGTGTGACGGCCATAAGCTATCTATTTTCCGATTTTTTATTATTGATCCTTAAAGGAGTGCGGCACATGTCAAAAGGGCATTCGCTACAAGACCCTTACTTGAATACTTTACGTAAAGAGAAAGTGGGGGTTTCCATCTACCTGGTCAACGGTATCAAGCTGCAAGGCACGATCGAGTCGTTCGACCAGTTCGTGATCCTGCTGAAAAACACCGTCAGCCAGATGGTCTACAAGCACGCTATCTCGACAGTGGTTCCAGTTCGTCCAATCCGTCTGCCTAGCGCCGCCGGTGATGATGCAGCTGACGCTGAGCCAGGTAACGCCTGATAGGAGTCTCCTTTGTTCTTTGAGCGCCACGGTGGTGGTGAGCGAGTAATCCTCGTTCACTTGGATGGACAGGACCCTGAGGCGCGCGAAGATCCGCAGGAGTTTCAGGAGCTGGCAAATTCGGCCGGCGCCGAGACCGTTGCGTTTTTTAACGTGCCGCGTCATCGGCCAACCGCCAAATTCCTGATTGGCAGTGGCAAGGTCGAGGAATTGCGCGACCTGGTCCATGCCGAAGAAGCCGATCTGGTGATCTTCAATCACACCCTCACGCCCAGTCAGGAACGTAACCTCGAACGTGTATTCGAGTGTCGCGTGATCGACCGCACCGGTCTGATTCTCGATATTTTCGCCCAACGCGCCCGTACCCATGAGGGCAAGCTCCAGGTAGAACTGGCCCAGCTTGACCATATGAGCACCCGGCTGGTTCGCGGGTGGACTCACCTTGAGCGTCAGGGTGGCGGTATCGGCATGCGGGGCCCGGGTGAAACCCAGTTGGAAACCGACCGCCGCCTGCTGCGGGTTCGCCTGCGTCAGATCAAGGGCCGACTGGAGAAGGTGCGTAGCCAGCGCGAGCAATCGCGACGTGGCCGTTCACGTGCCGATATTCCTACCGTGTCCCTGGTGGGCTATACCAACGCCGGCAAGTCCACGCTGTTCAACAACGTGACCAAATCGGACGTGTACGCGGCTGACCAACTGTTCGCTACCCTCGACCCGACCTTGCGCCGTCTGGATATTGACGACCTGGGGCCGATTGTCCTGGCCGACACCGTGGGTTTCATTCGGCACCTGCCCCACAAGCTGGTCGAGGCATTTCGGTCTACGCTCGAAGAGTCGAGCAATTCCGACCTGTTGTTGCACGTGATCGATGCGGCCGAACCGGATCGCATGTTGCAGATTGAACAGGTGATGGTCGTGCTGGGTGAGATTGGTGCCCAGGACTTGCCGATCCTCGAGGTCTATAACAAACTCGATTTGCTTGAAGGCGTTGAGCCACAAATCCAGCGCGACGAGAACGGCAAGCCCCAGCGGGTCTGGCTGTCGGCGCGCGATGGCAGTGGTTTGGAGCTGCTTGAACAAGCGATTGCCGAATTGCTCGGCAGCGATTTGTTCGTCGGCACCTTGCGCTTGCCTCAGCGTTTTGCTCGACTGCGTGCACAGTTTTTCGAGCTGGGCGCGGTACAGAAAGAAGAACACGACGAAGAAGGTGTCAGCTTGCTGGCCGTTCGATTGCCGCGCTCGGAGCTCAATCGGCTGGTCAGCCGTGAAGGCGTAGTACCGACAGAGTTCATCGAACAACACACTTTGCAATAAAAGCCTCCGAAAGCGGTTGTGCCGCAGTAGCAGGCATTCTGTAGCATTGGTCGGCGCGCCGTGGGTGCGTCTTTGCTTTATCAGATGGAGAGCGCTATGGCTTGGAATGAGCCGGGTGGCAACTCGAATAATCAGGATCCTTGGGGTGGTAAGCGCCGCAATAATGGCGACCGCAAGGGGCCACCAGATCTCGACGAGGCCTTCCGAAAGCTGCAGGAAAGCCTGAATGGGTTGTTCGGTGGTGGAAAAAAACGTGGTGGTGATGAAGGTGGTCGCACCGGCAAGGGCGGCGGCTACGGCCTGCTGGGCCTGGGTCTTGTCGTGCTGGCGGCCGTATGGCTGTACAGCGCCGTATACGTCGTGGACGAGCAGGAGCAAGCCGTGGTGCTGCGCTTCGGCAAGTACTACGAGACTGTCGGTCCTGGCCTGAATATCTATTTCCCGCCGATCGACAAGAAGTACATGGAGAACGTCACGCGTGAGCGTGCCTACACCAAGCAGGGCCAGATGCTGACCGAAGACGAGAACATCGTCGAAGTGCCGCTGACCGTGCAGTACAAGATCAGCAACCTGCAGGACTTCGTGCTGAACGTCGATCAGCCGGAAATCAGCCTGCAGCACGCAACCGAAAGCGCCCTGCGCCACGTGGTGGGTTCCACCGCCATGGACCAGGTGCTGACCGAAGGCCGTGAACTGATGGCCAGCGAAATCAAGGAGCGCCTGCAACGCTTCCTCGATACCTATCGCACCGGTATCACCGTCACCCAGGTGAACGTACAGAGCGCAGCGGCACCGCGTGAAGTGCAGGAAGCGTTCGACGACGTGATCCGCGCCCGTGAAGACGAACAGCGTTCGCGCAACCAGGCTGAAACCTACGCCAACGGCGTCGTGCCGGAAGCCCGTGGCCAGGCCCAGCGTATCCTTGAGGATGCCAATGGTTACCGTGACGAAGTGGTCTCCCGTGCCAAGGGTGAAGCGGATCGCTTTACCAAGCTGGTCGCCGAGTATCGCAAGGCGCCTGAAGTGACGCGTGAGCGTCTGTACCTGGACACCATGCAGGAAGTCTTCAGCAATACCAGCAAGGTCCTCGTGACCGGCAGCAAGGGTGGGCAGAATAACCTGCTGTACCTGCCGCTGGACAAGATGATCGAAGGTGGTCGCAGCAGCTCCAGTGCACCGTCCACCGGTTCCAATGCCGCTGCCAATGAAGCGAGCGCCCGTGCGGCCGCTGACTTGCTGCAACAGCAAACACGTACCAGGGAGAGTCGTTGATGAGCAATAAATCGCTGACCGCCCTGATTGTGGGCGTCGTCGTGGTCATCGCTGCCTGGAACTGCTTCTACATCGTGGCTCAGACCGAGCGTGCGGTGCTGCTGCAATTCGGTCGCGTGGTCCAGGCGGATGTCCAGCCGGGCCTGCATGTGAAAGTCCCCTACGTCAACCAGGTGCGCAAGTTCGACGCCCGCCTGATGACCCTGGATGCACCGACACAGCGCTTCCTGACCCTGGAAAAGAAAGCCGTGATGGTTGACGCCTACGCCAAGTGGCGCGTCAAGGACGCCGAGCGCTTCTACACTGCGACCTCCGGCCTCAAGCAGATTGCCGACGAGCGTTTGTCGCGTCGTCTGGAGTCGGGCCTGCGTGACCAGTTTGGTAAGCGCACCCTGCACGAGGTGGTGTCCGGTGAACGTGATGCGCTGATGGCGGATATCACCCGTTCGTTGAACACGATGGCGGAAAAAGAGCTGGGCATCGAAGTTGTCGATGTTCGGGTCAAGGCCATCGATTTGCCGAAGGAAGTGAACCGCAGCGTGTTCGAGCGCATGAGCACCGAGCGTGAGCGTGAGGCCCGTGAGCACCGTGCCAAGGGTAACGAGCTGGCTGAAGGTATCCGTGCGGATGCCGACCGTCAGCGCCGTGTACTGCTGGCAGAAGCCTATCGCGAGTCTGAAGAGGCCCGTGGTGATGGTGATGCTCAAGCCGCGGCGATCTACGCCAAGGCTTACGGCCAGGACCAGGAGTTCTACGCGTTCTACCGTAGCCTGCGTGCCTACCGTGAAAGCTTCGCGAACAAAACCGACGTCATGGTGCTGGACCCAAGCAGCGACTTCTTCCGCTACCTGGAAAAGTCCAAGTAACCAGCCCGTGATTTTGTAGGGCGCACTCCGTCGGGCGGCTAAAACGCCTGGCGGGGTGATCCTTTCAGAAAACGGGTGTATGATGCGGCAGCCGGGAAATTCCCGGCTTTTTTGCGTCTGCATGTTTGATTCGGCAGGCGTGACAGGTTTTTCGAGGAAAGTGCCCGACGAGGCCGTTAACAGGTCGTTCGTCACGTCGCTCTTGCGCGTGGTTTATGCAGGGGGCGGGTGTTTTCTGCTTCACTCAAGGCTCGGCCGAGGGCTGGCCGCCCGGATCATAGGGGAATGGCGTAATGGCAACGGTAGACCGCTGGCTGCTGCCAGATGGCATCGAAGAAGTACTGCCACCAGAAGCTGCGCGCATTGAAGTAGCGCGTCGCCAGGTGTTGGATCTGTTCCAGAGCTGGGGTTACGAGTTTGTCGTGACCCCCCATATCGAGTACCTGGAATCCCTGCTGACCGGCGCGGGCCAGGACCTGGATCTGCGCACCTTCAAGGTCATCGACCCGCAATCGGGCCGGCAAATGGGGTTCCGTGCCGACATCACGCCGCAAGTGGCGCGCATCGATGCGCACACTCTGCGCCGCGAAGGCCCGAGCCGCCTGTGCTACGCCGGCAGCGTGCTGCACGCTCAACCGCGTGCCTTGTCGTCTTCCCGCAGCCCTATCCAGTTGGGCGCGGAGTTGTACGGTGATGCCAGCCCGAGCAGCGACGTTGAAGTGATCAGCCTGATGCTGGCCATGCTGCAACTGGCTGATGTGCCAGATGTCCACATGGACCTCGGTCACGTGGGTATCTACCGTGGCCTGGCCCGTGCGGCCGGTTTGTCCGGTGAAGCCGAGCAACAGCTGTTCGATGCCCTGCAGCGCAAGGCGATCGATGAAGTCATTGCCCTGACCGCTGGCGTGCCTGCGGATCTGGCCGAGATGCTGCGTGCACTGGTCAACCTGTGTGGCGGCCGTGAAGTGCTGGTGGCTGCACGTGAACGCCTGGCCAAGGCGCCGGCGCCGGTATTGGCTGCACTGGATGACCTGCTGGCGATTGCTGAGCGGTTGTCGGCGCGGTTCCCGCAGTTGCCGCTGTATTTTGATCTGGGCGAGTTGCGCGGTTACCACTACCACACCGGTGTGGTGTTCGCGGTGTTTGTACCGGGCGTTGGCCAGGCCATCGCCCAAGGTGGTCGCTACGACGACATCGGCGCCGACTTCGGTCGTGCGCGTCCGGCCACCGGCTTTTCCACCGATTTGAAAACCCTGGTGACCCTGGGGCGTGCTGAGGTCGAGCTGCCGTCTGGTGGCATCTGGATGCCCGACAGTACGGACGCAGCACTCTGGCAGCAGGTTTGCCAGTTGCGCAGTGAGGGTCAGCGTGTTGTCCAGGCATTGCCTGGGCAGCCATTGGCCGCCGCCCGTGAAGCGGACTGCGACCGGCAATTGATTCTGCAGAACGGGCTTTGGCAAGTATCGCCACTGGCTTCTTGAGTTTTCCTGCCGGCCATCGCCGGCACCAAGTTTGCGCGAATGAGGACAAGTGTTATGGGTAAGAATGTCGTAGTCCTGGGCACCCAATGGGGTGATGAGGGCAAAGGCAAGATCGTCGATCTGCTGACCGAACATGCTGCCGCCGTAGTGCGCTACCAAGGCGGCCACAACGCTGGCCACACCCTGGTCATCGATGGCGAAAAAACCGTCTTGCACCTGATCCCGTCGGGCGTCCTGCGCGAAGGCGTGCAGTGCCTGATCGGCAACGGCGTCGTGGTTGCGCCGGATGCCCTGCTGCGTGAGATCACCAAGCTGGAAGAAAAAGGCGTACCGGTGCGCGAGCGCCTGCGTATCAGCCCGTCCTGCCCGCTGATCCTGTCCTTCCACGTCGCGCTGGACCAGGCCCGTGAAAAGGCCCGTGGCGAGCTGAAGATCGGCACCACCGGTCGCGGCATCGGCCCGGCCTACGAAGACAAGGTTGCGCGTCGTGGCCTGCGTGTGGGCGACCTGCTCAACATGCCGCGCTTTGAAGACAAGCTGCGTGAACTGGTGGATTACCACAACTTCATGCTGGTGGGTTACTACAAAGAGCCAGCCATCGAATTCGACAAGACCCTGGCCGAGTGCAAGGAATACGCTGAGCTGCTCAAGCCGCTGATGCTGGATGTGACCGCCGAGCTGCACGACCTGCGTCGCGCCGGCAAGGACATCATGTTCGAAGGCGCCCAGGGTTCGTTGCTGGACATCGATCACGGTACCTACCCGTACGTGACCAGCTCCAACACCACTGCTGGCGGCGTCGCTACCGGTTCGGGCGTTGGTCCTATGTTCCTGGACTACATCCTCGGCATCACCAAGGCCTACACCACCCGTGTAGGTTCGGGCCCGTTCCCGACTGAACTGTTCGACGAAGTCGGTGCGCACCTGGCCAAGCAGGGTCACGAATTCGGCGCGACCACCGGCCGTGCTCGTCGCTGTGGCTGGTTCGACGCCGTTATCCTGCGTCGCGCGATCGATGTGAACAGCATCTCGGGCATCTGCTTCACCAAGCTGGATGTACTCGACGGCCTGGAAACCATCAACATCTGCGTCGGTTACAAAGATGCCGAAGGCAAGGACGTTGCCCCGGTTGACGCCGACAGCTACGTGGGCCTGCAGCCTGTGTACGAAGAAGTGCCGGGCTGGAGCGAGTCGACCGTGGGTGCCAAGACCCTGGAAGAGTTGCCAGCCAATGCTCGTGCCTACATCAAGCGCGTTGAAGAGCTGATCGGTGCGCCGATTGACATTATTTCGACGGGCCCGGATCGCAACGAGACCATCGTTCTGCGTCATCCGTTCGCTTAATAAGCTATTGATGTAAAAAGCAAAGGGCTCCTTCGGGAGCCCTTTGTCGTATCTGCATGCCAAGCGGCACGACCCTTGCTATGTTTCTTTCTTTCGCGGTGCTATCAAATTAATGGCACCCGTGGTGGAGGGATTCCCGATGTCTGCCGTTCTCTCATTGTTACAAAGCCGTCTGTTGCGGCCGGTGTTCGTTACCCTAGGTATCGCTCTTTTGGTGCAAGTGCTGGTGGCGGTCGCTCTCACCCGGAGCACGGTCACGGCGCTGGAGGCCGATTTAGGCAGTCGCCTGGGCATCGACAGCCAGAAGCTGTCCGGTGAATTGGCCCAGGCCGGCAAGGAAGTCACGTCGAGCCTGGACAGCTTGTCCACCAGTACCCGTCAGCGCCTGACCGCCGGGCTTTCCGAGCGCCTGCAGGCAGAGCAGAAACAGTTGCGTGCGACCCTGGAAAAAGACCTGCAAGACTCCGCCAACGATATGGCGCAACTGCTGGCCTCGGTTGCGCCCCGCGCCATGTGGGACAGCGATGTGCCAACGCTGTCCGAGTTTGCCCGACGCGCCCAGCGCAATCCCAACGTGCTGTTCGTGGTCTATGACGACGCGGCGGGTGAGCACCTGACTCGTTATCTGAATCGCGAAAATCCGATCAACAAGGCGTTGCTGGAAAAAGGCCAGGGCGATCGCGCCCTGGACAAAGTCCTGAACGCCGCGAAGAACGATCCTTCGGTGTTCTACGTCGAGGCGTCCATCAGCCCTAACGGCGTGGAGATTGGCAAGGTGCTCATGGGGGTGTCGACCGCGTCGGTCGAGGCCGATCTGCAAGCGCTGGACAAGCGTTTTGCCGCACTGATAGCCAGCGGTGATCAGTTGGTCGGCGACAGCCTCAAAGGTGCCGCGGCGGATAGCGCGGCGGCCATGGGTGCTCGCCTGCAGTCGGCGCAAGCCACTGCGACCCAGATGACCGTCAACACCACCGGCGCCGTGCAGGAGGCTGCCGGCACCTTGCGTTGGCGCATCGGCATGGGGCTGGCGGTGGTCGGTTTCGGCGTATTGCTGCTGATCGCCGTGGTTCTCGGCCGCCGTGTGGTCAATCGCCTGAAACTGCTTATCGCGGCCATGGATGACCTGGCAGCAGGCGAGGGCGACCTCACCAAGCGCGTGCAGATCAACAGCAAGGACGAAATCGGCGACATGGCCTCGGCGGTCAATCGCTTTGTGGATAAGTTGCAACCCATCGTGCGCGAGGCGGGCGATGTGGCCCAGCGTACCGGCGTGGAAATCGGCGCCATGACCTTGCGCAATGCCGGCGCCGATGCGGCCGCTGGCTTGCAGCGTGATGAGGTGGCGGAGAGTTTGCGCGCGCTGTCGCAAATGGCCGACGAGGCCCAGGCCGAAAGCCACGCCATGCAGGCGGCGTTGCAGCAGGTGGTGGATATTCGTCAGGCGACGGACGAGAACTCGCGCACGTCGGCCGAAGTCGGCAGTTTGATCGAGGCACTGGCGGGGCAAGTCCAGGCCGGGTCCCAGGTTATCGAGCGCCTGGCCCAGCAAAGCGAGCAGATCGAAGTGGTGCTGACGGTCATCCATGGTATCGCCGAGCAGACCAACCTGCTGGCGCTCAACGCGGCCATTGAAGCCGCGCGTGCGGGCGAGACCGGGCGGGGCTTTGCGGTGGTGGCGGACGAAGTGCGTGCGTTGGCCAGCAAGACCCAAAGTTCTACCGGCGATATCCAGGCCCATATCGTCGCGTTGCAGCAGGGCGCGCGGGAGGCGGTGGAAACCATCGGCAAGGCCGGGCGCCAGGCCAACGAAGGTTTGCTGGTGCTGCGCGACAGCGTGCGCTTGCAGCAGACGGTGCAGGCCTCGGTGGAGCAGGTGCATGCAGCGATTGGTCTGGCGACCCGCGCCGCCGAGCATCAGGCCCAGGGCGCCCATGCGGTACGAGGCCGGGTCGAGGTGATCCATGCCCAGGCCGAGCGTGCGGCGCAGGCGGTGGTGGAGACTACCGCCAGTGGCAAGGTGCTGGATGGGTTGGCGGCGCAGTTGAAGGCGAGTCTGGGGCAGTTCCGGGCTTAGCGTCGTCCGTTCTGGCCTCATCGGGGGCTTGCCCCCGATAGCGATCTCAGCGGCTCAAGTACATCCGAGTTGTCAGCAGATAGACCGGCAACCCCGACACCACTATCAACAACGCCGCATAAGGCGCCGCCGCCGCAAACTCCACATTCGAGGTGTGCGCCCACACGGCAGTCGCCAAGGTGTTCAGCCCGGTGGGGCTGAGCAGCAACGTCGCCGTCAATTCCTTCATGGCGTCCAGGAACACCAGCGCAAATGCCGCACCCAATGCCGGGAAAATAATGGGCAGCGTCACTCGGCAAAATGCACTGAACGACGATGCCCCCAGCGTGCGCGCAGCCTCTTCCAGCTGCGGTGCAGCTTTGTTCAAGGCCGTGCGGATCGGCGCCTGGGCCAATGGAAGAAACAACAACGCATAGGCGATCAGCAACAACGCCGACGTCTGGTACAGCGCCGGCACGTAATGCAGGGCGAAATACACCAGCGTCAACGCAATCACCAGGCCGGGCAGGGCGTGCAGCAGGTACGGCAGGCGTTCGGCCCAGATTGCCAGTCGGCCCTTGTAGCGCACCACCAGCAGCCCCACCGGTACCGCCAGCGCCAGGCACAGCGCTGCGCCACCCAGCGACAGCATCAGGGAGGACAGCAATGCCTCACCAATCTCGGCCATTGGAAATGCCGCCGATGAACCTACCGCCAGCCAATAGCCGAGCATGCCCAAGGGGATGCCGCTGCCGATGATCGCCAACGCCAGGCAATACGCCTGGCCCAGTGGCGCCCACTTGCCCAGTCGCACCTGCTCCCCATGCCGCGCCGCGCCCTGGCCGATGCGCACGTGCCGGCCCTTGCCGCGCACGCGCAGTTCCAGCCACAGCAGGGTCAGGCACATCACCAGCAATACCGCCGAAAGCATCGCGGCATTGGCATTACTGAATTCCAGTTCAAATTGCTGGTAGATCGCAGTGGTAAAGGTTTGCAGGCCGATGATCGACAGCGCGCCGAACTCGACCAGCATATGCAGGGCAATCAGCAGTGCCCCGGCCAGCAGCGACGGCCACAGCAAGGGCAGGGTGATGCGCAGGAATACGCCCCAGCGATTCAGCCCCAGGGTGCGGGCCGATTCTTCAAGGGACGGGTCCAGGTTGCGCAAGGTTGCGGCCACTGGCAAAAACACCAACGGGTATTTGGACAGGGTCATCACCAGGATCGCGCCGCCGAGCCCTTCGAAGTGGGCGCTCAGGGATACCCAGGTAAAGCTGCTGACAAACGCCGGCACCGCGAACGGCAGGCACAGGATTACGCCCCAGAGGCGGCGCCCCGGCAGATTGCTGCGTTCCAGCAGCCAGGCCAGGGACAGGCCGATCACTCCGCACGCCACCGTCACGCCGACCATCAGCGCCAGGGTGTTGCGCAGCAGCCCGAAGACGTAGGGCCGCCAGAGCAGATGCACCGCCTGCTCCCAGCCCGCCTGCCAAGCCTTCAGCCCGACGTACACCAGCGGCAGCAGGCTCAGGCCAACCAGTAGCAGGACGGGGAGCAGTAGCCAGATCGAAGGGCGCTTGCGGCGCGGGCTGAGCCCCCCGCGCAGGGCGGGGGTGGGTAGCGATGGGTTCATCAGTTCAAGCCAACCTCACGTTCCAGGTCCAGGGCTTCTTCTGCGTTGCCCAGGTCGGCAGGCGTGACTTTCGGCGGTTGCAGTTCGCTGAAGGGCTTAAGGCCGCGGTTGGATTCCATGCCTTTGCGCAGCGGGTACTCGGCCGAGGTCGTGGTAATCACGCGCTGGCCTTCTTCGCTGGCCATGAACGCCAGCAGTTGCTGGGCTTCTTTTGGATGCTTGCTGGACTTCAGCGCGGCCGCCGAAGACACGGTGATCAGGCCGCCGGCATCGCCATCGGTGAAGTAGTGCAGTTGGGAATCGAGGGTGGTTTTTTCTTTTTTCAGGGCAAACCAGTAGTAGTTGTTCACCAGAACGGTGGCTACTTCGCCGTTTTCCACGGCCTTCAGGGCGACCATGTTGTTGCTGTACACCTTGCCGAAGGCGCGCAGGCCGGTCAGCCATTCTTCGGCGGCTTCACGGCCGTGCAGCTTGATGATCGCCACGGCCTGTTCCTGGAAGGCGCCGCTGGTAGGTACGAAGCCGACCTTGCCTTGCCACTCGGGGCCGGCGAAATCCAATACCGACTTGGGCAGGTCTTTCTCGGCAATCAGTTTGGGGTTGAAGGCTACGACGCGGGTGCGTGCGGTCACGCCCATCCAGTCGCCGTTACGGCCCACGTAATCCTTGGGCAGGACGTCGAGCGTGCCTGCATCGATCTTGGCCAGCAGGCCTTGCTCGCCAAGTTTGTTCAATGGCGGCGATTCTTCGGTGTAGATCACGTCGGCAGGGGAGCGGTCGCCTTCCTCCACGACTTGGCTGGCCAGTTGGTTACTGCTGCCCTTGCGTACGTTGACGTGAATGCCGGTCTTGGCTTCGAAGGCCTTGGCGAGTTCATCGCCGACTTCTTTGTGTTGGCCGTTGTACAGGGTCAGGGAGACTTTGTCGGCGGAGTAGGCGGCGGGAGAGAGTAGGGTCAGGCCGAGCAGAGTGATGGTCAGGCCACGCAGAAGGGATGTCTTGAGACGGGTATCGCGGATCATCATCCGGGGTTTTCCTCACTTGAGTGCAACAAATCATTGCAAGGATAAACGATAAAACTTCTCAAGTGCGCCGAAAGGGGGAAATTGCTGGTGGAGGTTTTCAAACCCCGGAAACGAAAAAACCCGCTTTCGCGGGTTTGATCTGAATTTGGTGCCCAGGAGAAGACTCGAACTTCCACGACCTTGCGATCACCAGCACCTGAAG
>NZ_FOZO01000001.1:787194-847110 GCF_900116055.1 Pseudomonas sp. NFACC42-2 | reverse complement strand
CACGCTGGCCGAACGCAGGCTTGAATCCGTGGGTAACCCGGCAGGACGCCGGGTTAGCCGTCCTGGGCCAAGGATGGCCCATGACGGCGGCCCACGGATTCAAGCCTTCGTTCGGGCATACCGAGCCTAGGCGAGGTACCGAGTGGTGGGGCAAGAGCCCTTTGGTTACTTTGGGCTGGGCCGGCATTCCGGCTCTTTTCCAAAGTGACCCGCTGTAAGAGCGGAACCCTAAGCAGCCGTGACCGCAACAATGGATATGTACTCATTCCAACCCCAACGACATGGTCGGCCCGAAGGCCGCCACGGGAGCAAGCGCCCGCGCCACAGATACCCATGCTCATCGGGGGCAAGCCCCCTCCCACATTTGGATCGGTGTGCATCAGCCAGCCCACCCCCAGAACTGCAACCACCAGCCATAGCCCACCAGCCCATTACTCAGCAGTACGCACAACCATCCGAGGCAACGGCGCCGGGTTCCAAGCCCCTGGAGCTGTCGCCACCCCAACCACAAGCACCAGCCAATCGCGGCGCTCAGCATCAGTGCACGAGCCGGTTGGACCCACGCCAATGCCAACCCTTCATAGCGCAACAACTTCACCGTCGTCGCCGACAGCCCCAGGAACAGCCCTGCACCACCCAGGGGCGTGAGTGTCAGCGCCAGGGACCGAAACAGTGCGCGATCGCCGGCCACAGACGCGGCCAGGCGCAGCAGCAGCCGGCAGCCACCGCCGAGCAGCAGTGCGCTGCCACCCAGGTACAGCACGATGCACAGGCCATCGAGCCAGCTGAAGCTGTCGTTGAGTGGCGGGTAGTGGGTGAGCAGCCACCAGGGCGCGTTGTCTTGCAGCAGCCATAGCCAGTCGCGGCTCACCAACCATTCGGCGAGTGTCTGTTTCAGCGCGATAAACCACGGGCTGACGGTCCATTGGAACGCGCCCATTGCCAATCCGATCACGCCAAACAGCAGCAGGCGCGCATCCCACGCCGAGCCGGGTTGAAGCGGCGCCTGGAGAATTTCCTGGTTGCAGGAGCGGGCGATCAGTTGCACCGCGCCGCGTTGCCCGCTGCAACGGCCACAGGCGTGGCAGTCGCTGGCGCCTTGCAGGCGGCGAATGTCCAGGAGTGGCGCGCAGTTGGGCAGGGGCAGGCGCGGGGCGTGGTTGGCTTTCCAGCGTTGTTCATCCACGGCGAAATGCACCGGCGCCAGGCGAGCGAGCAGGGCGAACACGCCGCTGACCGGGCACAGGTAACGGCACCACACGCGCTTGCCGCGCACGAACAACAGGCCGACCAGCACCGCCGCCAATGTCGAGCCGCCGAGGATCAGCAACGCTGCCTGGGCATAGTCGTACACGCTGATCAACTGGCCGTAGAGCGTGGTGAGGCAAAAGCCCAGGGTCGGCCAGCCGCCCCAACGCAGCCAGCGCGGTATGCCGAGGCCACGCCCGTGCTGGCTGGCCCACTCGCTCAGCGAACCCTCCGGGCACAGCACGCCGCACCACAGGCGCCCGAACAGCACCATCGACAGCAACACGAACGGCCACCAGATCCCCCAGAAGATAAATTGCGCCAGCAGCGTCAGGTTGTTCACCATGCGCGCCTGGCTATCCGGCAACGGCAGCGCGGCGGGCAGTACCAGCAGCACGGCATACGCCAGCACCACCGCCCATTGCATGGCACGGATCAGCCGGGCATGGCGGCGCATGCCATCGCCCAGTTGCTGCAGCCAGCTCATGCCGCGCGCCGTGAGCGACGCAGGCCGTTGCCCACCCATAGCCAGTAGCCGAGCAGCACCAGGACGGTGATAAGGCTGGGGGCCGCGCGGTAGCCGGCAAAGTCGGCCAGCAGTGCGCCGAGGCCATGGCTGTCACTGAGCAGTGCACTGCTGTCCCAGCGGCTGTCACCGAAGGCGGCGTAGACCCACTCGGGCATGTCCATGCCCAGCAGTTGCCCACTGATACGGTCCACTGCCGCGATCAGCAAGGCCCCGCCAAGCAACAACAGCAGCGCCTCGCTGAGGGCGAAAAACAGTGACCAGGAGATAAAGCGCCGACTGCCGCGCAACAGCAGGACCGTGAGCCCCGCCAGTGCCAGGCCGAGCAGGCCGCCGACGGCGAACAGGCCTTGCGCCTCATCGTGCAGGCGCGCCCCGGCGCCATACAAAAACACCACGGTTTCACTGCCTTCGCGGCTCACCGCCAGCAGCGCCAGTAACAGCACGCCCCAGCCGCCCTGGCGCGCCAGGCGCTCGTCGGCCTCGCGTACCAGGCTGTGTTTGAGCGTGGCCGCGTTGCGGTGCATCCAGAACACCATCTGCACCATCAAGCCGCTGGCCAACAGGGTCAGCGCCGCTTGCAGCCACTCGCCCTGTGGGCCGGTCATGGCGTCGCCGGCCCACAGCATCAAACCGGCCAGCCCGGCCGAACACAGCAACCCCAGCAGCACCCCGGCCCAGAGGAAGCGGGCCAGTTGCGCATGGCCGGCCTGGCGGCTGATCCAGGCCTGCAGGATACCGATCACCAGCAGGGCCTCGACGCTTTCACGCCAGACAATAAACATCGATTGATTCATCAACGGCTCCTATTCGGCGAGGATGCTGCCTTCGGGCAACTGTGGGTTGAACTCGTCGAAGAACGGGTACAACCCCGGCTTGAGCGGGTGGATCACCACAAAGGTGGTCACCCCCGCAGACAACACCTTCTCGACCCGCAACGGCGTGCTTTCGAATTCGGCCGGGCCTTGGCCGATGTTCTTGAGCACGATCTTGAAACGCTCATCGGCCTTGACCACCAGTTGTGGCGGGTCGAAGTGACCGTCCTCCAGGCTCAACGCATAGGTGGGCAACGGCGCCGCCACTGCCGCGCCGCTTAGCAGCAGGCCGCCGAGCAACAGGGCGCGGCGCATCAATAGCCGCCTTTTTTGCCGATGCCGGCGTAGACGAATTCGTAGTGCACGTCGCAGCGTTCGAACCACGGGGCGACCCCGGTTTCCTTGTCGGTATGACGGCCCAGGGAGTGGTGGCCGGCAGGCGGCAATACGCTGAAGGTGAGGGTGTATTTGCCGGGGCCTTGCAGCTTGACGTTATCGCCGTAGTGCGGCCCGTCGTTGGCGACCATGGCGTGGAAGTCGCCGCTGATGGGGGTGTCGCTATCTTGTTTCTTCAGGGTGAAAGACAGGTTGAGGTAGGGCACGAAACTGCCTTCCTGAAAGCCTTGGGCGTTGTCCGTCGTGGCGCGTACATCGGCCTCCAGATGCACATCGGAATCGGCCGTGGCGCGCATCATGCCGGCGGGTGCCATCTCGATCGGTTGCAGGTACACCGCGCCGATTTCCAGGCCGGAGCAGTGTTGCGGTTCGCCGATGGGGTACTCCTTGGCAACTGCCACGGTGGTACTCAGCAACAGGGCAAGGCACAGCAAAGAAGAGGTACGCATGGAGGCTTCCTGACGGGTGAGGGAGAGAACCCGAGTCTAGGAAGGTCAGCAGTAAATAATAATGATTCTTGTCAAGTTCCGAGGATATTTCATCTTGGTCAGGCTTGATGCCGGTCAAGGTTGTACAGGCTGGATGGCGGTAGGTTGCAGGGAGTGTTCGTCGCCAGGGAGTCGACTCATGGCCAAGCCTTTCCCGCTGCACCCCAAGCATCCCGAACGTATCTGTTGGGGCTGTGATCGCTACTGTGCCGCCACCGACCTGGCTTGCGGCAATGGCGCCGACCGCACCATGCACCCGGCGGAGATGCTCGGTGATGACTGGTACGAGCATGGCGACTGGGGGCTAGGGCCCGAGCCGCCGGTGGCGGATGAACCGTCAGCTGCCTGAGCGGGGTTTTTCCTTGCCGTCTTTAGGGGTGTCAGCCGGCCTGGCGGGTTTGCTCGGCGGTTTGGCGGTATCCTTGGTTTTTTTGTCGCTGTCCGAGGGGCTGCTGGGGTAAGTCCCCGGTGGCAGGGCGGAGCCGGCGGCGCTGTCGCCACTCAAGGCGTTGGCGGCAGGTTCCGGGTTATCGCCAAAGGCGGCGAGGGCGGGGCCGGTGAGCAGGGCTGACAGGCCGACGATAAGCACAATCCGTTGGGACGATCTGGTCTTCATGACGCTATCCCCTATCGTGTAGATGTATCAGGAGCCTGGATGAATTCCAGGCTCCGGTCCTGCCTCGATCAAGCCGCCATCGGCTTGCTCGATTGCGACTTTTTATGCGCCGCTTTCATGGCTTCCATTTCGGCGCCCAACTCTTCAAGCAATGCCTTGCCCAGCAGCTTTTTGGCCTGGGGGAACATCTCGGTTTCCTCTTCTTCGATATGGTGCTCCAGCAGTTCCTTGACCACTTTGACGCGGCCGGAAAACTCGGTGGTCGACGGTTCGGTCTGCTTCAGGTCGGGCAGCACCAGGGCGTCGACGGTGCGGTGCTCTTCCTTGGCTTCGTGGTACATGATGTCCTGTTCCTTGCCGCCGGCCTTTCTGAACGCCGGGTAGAGGATTTCTTCTTCCAGCCTGGTGTGCAGGCTGATTTCCGCTTCCAGCTTGGCCAGTAGCTCGGTGCGCTTTTTCACCCCGCGTTCGGTGGACTCACTCAATTGAGTCAACAGGGCCTTTACGCGTTCGTGGTCGGCTTTGAGCAGGTCAATGGCATTCATCGGTGACACCTCACGGGAAACTCAGGGCGCGTCGATATGCACGCCTCGTCCAGTGCAGTGGTGCATCAGGCGTACCAACTTGAGCGATTTTAAATTGGCCTTTCAATTCAATTGGTTGAAGAGGATTGCAGAGAGCGCCTGTCGTGCAGGTTGCATGGTCGGCCTGGGGGCACGTTGCATTCCACCACCCAGGAAAATTTAAATGAACCCTCGCGGCCGATACTTGAACTAACGCATACGACCTAGGAGGTGAAGCATGGAAATTCAATATATCTGGATTGCGTTGGCGGTGATTCTGCTGCTGTTGGAGTTGTGGGCGATCAATATCGTATTGCGCAGCACCAGTGGCTGGGAGACCAAGGGCTTATGGCTGGTGATCCTGATCTTCGTACCGCTGGTGGGTCTGATTGCGTGGGCTATGTTCGGGCCCAAGCGGGAGATGCCGGAGCAGCGTAAAAGCTGAGTGGCAGGGGTAAAGCAAAACAGGCGCCGAAAGGCGCCTGTTTGCGTTCAACGTTGGCGGTTCAACCAGCGACAGCCTGGGCAATCGCCTCGTTGAAAGCAGGCAGATCGTCCGGTGTACGCGAGGTGATCAAGGTCCAGCCATTGGCCTGGCATTGCTTGACTTCGGTATCGACCCACCCGGCCGCGCCAGCGTTTTCCAGGTCGATGCGCACGCTTTTATACGAGGTCAGGGTCTTGCCCTTGATCACGCCGGCGTCGATCAGCGTCCATGGGCCGTGGCAGATCGCCGCGATGGTTTTACCGGCGTCGGCGAAGTCCTTGATCAGGCGCAGCGCCGCCGCGTCCTGGCGCAGGGTATCGGCATTGACGGTACCGCCAGGGATCACAAGGGCGTCAAAGTCGCTGCTGGCCACGTCCGACAGCTGCACGTCGGATTCCACGGTTTTGTCCTTCTCGGTGTCGCCGACAAAGGTCTGGGTGGAGCCGCCTTTGCTGGACGCGTGGGTCACCGTGGCGCCATAGCCGCGCAGTGCTTCCAGGGGCTTGAGCAGTTCATCGCGCTCGATGCCGGTGTTGGAGGTGATGACCAGAATCTTCTTGCCGTTGAGTTGCGAACTCATGATCGAATGTCTCCTTGAGTCAGGAATGAATTAATGGTCGTGCTTGGCTTGCAGCTCCTTGGCCATTTTCAAATGGGCTTCAAGGGTTGGCAGCGTCTTGGTGGCGAAGGCTTTCAGCTCGGCATTGTCCGAAGAAGCGGCTTCCTTCTTGAACAGCTCGACGGTTTTTTCATGGGCGTCGACCTGGTTGTTGGCGTAGGCCTTGTCAAATGATTCGTCGCGCAGTTCCAGGATGGCTTTCTTGGCCTTGTCAGTCAGGGCCGCGTCATCCGGCACTTCGATGTCGAGTTTTTTTGCCAGGGCCATCAGTTCCTGATTGGCCTTGGTATGGTCGGTGACCATGTGCTGGGCAAACGTCTTCACGTCGGCCGAGCTGCTTTTTTCGAGGGCCAGTTTACCGGCTTCCACCTCGGTGATACCGCCTTGGGCTGCGTCATCGACGAAGCTGTTGGAGGTGGCGGCCATGGCGTTGGATATTGCGCCGGCAACCAGTACGAAAGTCAGGCCCATTTGTTTCATCAGCAGAGTGGTCATGATGGAGCTCCTTGAAAGTGGCGGGATGCCGTTACCTGACTGTTGAGCCAAGGCCGGGGCAAAAGGTTTAAATTTTTTTGTTCCTGTTTGTCCGCGGCAATTTCCTTGAACTATCGACATTCACAGGCCTCTGCTGCGTAAGTGCCCGCCGCTTTCGCGAGCCTTCAACTGCCAGGAGATTTCACTGTGACTGCCGATAAAACCCCAGACCCGATCAGTTCCGAACAGGCGCAAAAAGGTACTGATAAAGCCGCCAAGGGCCAGACGCTGGAACGCCCGAATCCCAGCACCGAAACCGTCGACAAAGTGCTGACACCCACCTCGATCAAGGCCACCGAACGCCAGGCCGACGCCATCAATGAGCAGGCGAACAAGGCCGAGCGCAAGCTGGGGCACTGAGCATGGCCAAGGCTATTTCAGCGGCTGAACTGGGCATCGATCTCAAGCCTGGGGATGATGCCAGCCTGTTCAAATGGCTTGTCGCCAGCTTCCTGATGGGCAAGCGCATCCAGGCGCCGATTGCGGCCCAGGCCTACAAGGTGATCGTTGAAAAAGAGGGGCGCGATACGGCGCGCAAGCTGCAACATTGCACCTCCAAGGAATTGGTGGCGATGTTGGGGCGTGCCCACTACGTGCGGTACGACGAAAGCACCGCGCAGCGCCTGCTGGACCTGAGTGCCAAGCTGAACGCCGAGTACGCCGGCAAGATCAGCCACATCCGCAGTGCCAGCGAAAACCGCCAGGCGTTCGAACAGCGCCTGGGTGAATTTGACGGCGTGGGGCCCAAGACCATCGAGATTTTCATGCGCGATGCGGCCAAGGTGCTGTCGTGGTGAGCAGGCTTGTTGGGGCTAGCGAGCTTGCTGTGGTGAGCAAGCTTTTTTGGGGTGAGTGAGCTTGCTGTGGTGAGCGGGCTTGCCCCGCGCTGGGCTGCGAAGCAGCCCTAAAACCAGTCACCGCGTTCAGGCAGGCAGGATAATGGCGGTGGCCTTATGAGGGGCCGCTACGCGCCCCCGCGCGGGGCAAGCCCGCTCACCACAACAAAGCCTGCCAGCCACACCGCTATTTGATGCCCTGTACCTACTCGACCTCCACCCGCAACACCTCCAACCCTAACTGCTCATACGCCTCCACACTCGGCACATGCCACTCGGTGATCAGCGTGTGGATACGGCTGCACGGCGCCACCACAAACGGTTCCACCGCACCGAGTTTGTCGGCCATGGTCACCGCCACCACATGGGAGGCGCTGTCGAGCAGGGCCTGCTTGACCGCGACTTCATCAAAATGCAGCGAGCTGATGCCCACTTGCGGATGCAGTGCGCACACCCCGGTAAACAGCAGGTCGGCCTTGATGCCCTGGATCAGGCGCACCGCCTCGTGACCGCTGGTGGACAAGGTGGCCGGGTTGAGTTGGCCACCGGCAAGTATCACCTTCACATCGCGATGGTCGGCCAGGGCGATGGCGATCATCGGTGACGGCGTGACCACCGTGAGGCGGATCGAGTGCGGTAATGATTGGGCGATCTGCAAGGTGGTGGAGCCGGAATCGAACAGTACGATCTGGCCGTCTTCCACGCGCTCGGCGGCGAGCTGCGCGAGTTGACGCTTGGCTTCATTGGTTTCGCCGACGCGGGTGAAGAAGTCCTTGCCGGTGTCCTTGGGCCGGGGCAGGGCGCCACCGTGCACGCGCTGCAACAGGCCGGCGGCGGCGAGTTCGCCGAGGTCGCGGCGGATGGTGTCCTGGGACACGGCGAAGTGGTCCACCAGCTCCGAGGCAGTGACTTTGCCGTCGCGTTCCAGCAGTAACAGGATCTTTTGTTTGCGCAGGGACGGCAGGTCCATGGCGTGATGGGTGTTGTGCATGTTTGTGCGCTTTTTTGCGGGTTTGTGCGAGATTAGTCTGCGATCGATATAAACGCAATGGCTGGTTGCCCACCTGTGGGGCGGTTACTCTCTGTGCTCAGTTCAGGGAGAGGTGACCTAGATGTCGTTGATTACAACCATCGAAGATTTACGCAAGCTGGCGCAAAAGCGGGTGCCACGGATGTTCTACGATTACGCCGATTCCGGGTCCTGGACTGAAAGCACCTACCGCGCCAATGAAAGCGATTTTGCCCGGATCAAATTCCGCCAGCGCGTGGCGCGCAATATCGATGAACGTTCGATCCGCGCCACCATGCTCGGCCAGGACATGGCCATGCCCGTTGCCTTGGCCCCCACCGGTCTGGCGGGCATGCAGCATGCCGATGGCGAGATCCTTACCGCCCGCGCCGCCGCCGCGTTTGGCCTGCGCTACACCTTGTCGACCATGAGTATCTGTTCGTTGGAGGACATCGCCGAACAAGTCGGCAAGCCGTTCTGGTTCCAGCTGTATGTGATGCGCGACCGTGGTTTTGTCGAGCAATTGATCGAACGTGCCAAGGCGGCCGGCGTGGACGCACTGGTGCTGACCCTGGACCTGCAGATCCTCGGGCAACGCCACAAGGATTTGATCAACGGCCTGTCGGCACCGCCCAGGCTGACCTTGCCGAACCTCCTCAACATGGCCACCAGGCCGCGCTGGGTGATGGGCATGCTCGGTACCCGGCGGCGTGGCTTCGGCAATATCGTCGGGCATGTGAAGGGTGTGGCGGACATGGGTTCGCTGTCATCGTGGACCGCTCAGCAATTCGACCCGCGCCTGAGCTGGGACGATGTGGAATGGATCAAGCAGTGCTGGGGCGGCAAGCTGATCATCAAGGGCATCCTCGATGTGGAAGACGCGCGCCTGGCTGCCAATTCCGGCGCCGATGCACTGGTGGTGAGCAACCACGGTGGCCGCCAGTTGGATGGTGCACCGTCGAGCATCAGCCAACTGCCGGCGATTGTCGACGCGGTGGGCGAGCGCATTGAGGTGTGGCTGGATGGCGGCATTCGCTCCGGCCAGGACGTGCTCAAGGCGATGGCACTCGGCGCCAAGGGCACCATGATCGGTCGCCCGCATTTGTATGGTCTGGGCGCGATGGGCGAAGCAGGGGTGACCAAGGCGCTCGAGATCATCGCCCGTGAATTGGACGTGTCGATGGCGCTGTGTGGCTATAACGATATACGCGATGTGAATCGCGAGATTCTGCTGCCGGGTACATTTCCAGAAACCGTTTAATCAGCAAAAAAATCGTAAAAAAATAAAAAGAGTTGTCCACGAAAACCGTGGGTATCTCTGTGGATAACTTTGCGAACGCCCGGCAGGGTTGGCGATTTAACCAAAGGTTAATATTTGATCAACTGCCGGCGAGGGCCAGTATGGGCAGGGTTTGCGCTTGACAGCCAAGCGCGAATCCAGTGCCGAAAAACGGATTTATGACTCGTTGTCACGGCCGGTTGCGTGGGTGACAGCCTGGGCGGGCATCTTCGCTTGCATCAGATTGTCGAGTGCCTGGCGATAGCTGCGACCGGCCAGGCTCATGCTGTTGTTGTGGCTGGCACCCGGCACCAATAAGAGGCGTTTAGGTTGCCGGGCCGCTTCAAATAGTTGCTCGCTGAAACGCGGCGGCACATAGCGATCATCCAGGCCATGCACCACCAGCAATGGCATATGGATATCGGCGATCTTGTCGATGGAGTCGAACTTCTGCGACAGCAACCAACGCACCGGCAGCGAGGTATTGGCCACCGCCGCGGCCACATCGGCCAGGGAGGTGAAGGTGGACTCGATCACCAGCCCACGTACCGGCAGCGGCGTTTGCTTGCCCAGTTCGGCGGCCAGGTCGATGGCTACCGCGCCGCCGAGTGAGTGCCCGTAGATCAGGCGCTTGCCGGGGTCCGGTTGCAGTACCTGGAAGCGTTCCCAGGCGATGCGCGCGTCTTCATAGACCGTGGTTTCCGAGGGCAGCTCGCCGTGGCTCTGGCCGAAACCGCGATAGTCGATGGCCAGTACCGAGTAACCCAGGGCGTGCAACTGCTCGATGCGAAACAGCTGCCCGGTGAGGTTCCAGCGTACGCCGTGCAAGTAGAGGATCGCCGGTGCGTCCTTGTTGGCTGCCGGGTACCACCAGCCATGAATGTTCTGCCCCGATTTGAAACTGGCGGGCTTGAGTTCGAATTCCTGCACCGCCTTGGGCAAGCCGCTGTACCAACTGGCGGTGCCGGGTTCGATGCGAAACACCAGCTCGCGCTCCTTGTGTTGCAGCACCGCGCAGCCCACGGGCAGGCCGACGATCAACAGTGCCATGCACAGCAGGGGAAACCAGCGCAGGCTCAGGCGCGATAGAAAACGAAAGGGCATGGAGATTCCTGGGCAAAGGTGAAGCTGGGGTTTTACCAGATGGCCTGCACAGGCAGGTATAAATTCGACGGCCGTCCACGGCGATTGCTTGCAAAGTGTTACAGCATTTGACGCCATTGATGCCGGCGCGACATGCTCGTGCTCTTTTGAGCAAAGGCCTGACCATGGACAACAGCCCCGTTCGCATCACCGCCGAAGAAACCCTCTCGGACAACTGGTACCTGCTGAAAAAATACAGCTTCGACCTGCGTCGCCGCGACGGCAGTTGGCAAGCCCAGGCCCGCGAGGTGTATGACCGCGGCAATGGCGCGACCATCCTGCTGTACAACCGTGAGCAACGCACCGTGTTGCTGATTCGCCAGTTCCGCATGCCCACCTTCGTCAATGACTACCACGGCTATCTGATTGAAGCGGCGGCGGGGTTGCTGGACAACGCCAGCCCCGAAGAGCGCATTCGCCTGGAGGCCGAGGAAGAGACCGGCTACCGCGTCGGCCATGTAGAGAAGATCTATGCGGCGTTCATGAGCCCGGGGTCGGTCACCGAGCGGATTCACTTTTTTCTCGGCGAGTACCAGCCGGGGGACCGGGTCGGCCATGGCGGCGGCCTGGAAGAGGAGGGCGAGGACATCGAGGTGCTGGAGCTGGGTTTCGAGCAGGCACTGGCCATGGTGCAGAGCGGCGAGATCGCCGACGGCAAGACCATCATGCTGTTGCAGCACCTGGAGTTGCGCATGCTGAAAGAAGGCTGGTGAGCCCTTTCCAGCCGTCCCCCTCAAACAGCACGTACATGCAATTTTCCTGACGCTGTCCTCGGCAAACTCCCCTCATCGCTGACATTTCAAGGCAGAGGGGCATCCCATGGACCCAGCACCACAGACAGGGCCCGACGAAGTCGTCACCCTGGTCGTCAAACACCTGATCAAGGCCGGCCGCGAAGCCGACTACGAAGCCTGGCTACGCCGCACCGTGCGCATCGCCGGCGAGCGTCCCGGCCACCTCGGTGTCGACGTGGTGCGCAGCAAACAGAACGGCCTGACGCTGTTCACCTGCGTATTGCGCTACCGCTCCACCGATGACCTGGAAACCTGGCTCAATTCCCCCGAGCGCAACACCCTGATCGCCGAAGCCACGCCGATGCTGGCCGACGGCGACAAGACCGAAATCGGTGCGCTCAACGAGTTCTGGTTCACGCCCCTGGCCGACAGCGCCGCCAAGCCGCCGCGCTGGAAGCAGGCGGTGGTGACCCTGTGCGTGATCCTGCCGCTGACCCTGCTGGTGCCGATCGTGTGGGCCCCGATCCTCGGCCTGCACCCGTTTCTCTCCAACTACGTGGTCGCGACCTTCCTGGTCACCGTGACCATCGTCCTGCTGGTGGTCTACCTGCTGATGCCGGCCGCCACCCGCCTGTTCGCTCCCTGGCTTGAAGCCTCTGTAAAGGAAACCCTATGAACGCCGATCTGATTCTGTTCAATGGCCAGTTCCACACCGTGGACCGTGAAAACCCGCGGGCAACCGCCGTCGCCATCCGCGAGGGGCGCTTTGTTGCCGTCGGCACCGATGGCGAGGCCATGGCCCTGCGTGGCAGCGGCACCCAGGTCATCGACCTCAAGGGCCGCACCGTGATCCCTGGCCTCAATGACTCGCACCTGCACCTGATCCGTGGCGGGCTGAACTACAACCTCGAGCTGCGCTGGGAAGGTGTGCCGTCCCTGGCCGATGCCCTGCGCATGCTCAAGGAGCAGGCCGACCGAACCCCGACGCCGCAATGGGTGCGGGTGGTGGGTGGCTGGAACGAATTCCAGTTCGCCGAAAAACGCATGCCGACCCTGGAAGAACTCAACCAGGCCGCACCGGATACCCCGGTGTTCGTGCTGCACCTGTATGACCGCGCCTTGCTCAACCGCGCCGCCCTGCGCGTGGCCGGCTACACCAAGGACACGCCGAACCCGCCGGGCGGCGAGATCGTGCGCGACAGCCACGGCAACCCCACCGGCATGCTGGTGGCGCGACCTAACGCGATGATCCTCTACTCGACTCTGGCCAAAGGCCCGAAACTGCCGCTGGAATACCAGGTCAACTCTACCCGCCAGTTCATGCGTGAACTCAACCGTCTCGGCCTGACCAGCGCCATCGATGCCGGCGGTGGTTTCCAGAACTACCCCGATGACTACGCGGTGATCGAACAACTGGCCAAGGATGAGCAACTGACGGTGCGCATCGCCTACAACCTGTTCACCCAGAAGCCCAAGGAAGAACTCAGCGACTTCAAGAACTGGACCGGCAGCGTCACCCTGCACCAGGGCGATGACTACCTGCGCCACAACGGCGCCGGTGAAATGTTGGTGTTCTCGGCGGCGGACTTTGAAGACTTCCTCGAACCCCGTCCCGACCTGCCGCTGACCATGGAGCAGGAGCTGGAACCGGTGGTGCGCCATCTGGTGGAGCAGCGCTGGCCGTTCCGCTTGCATGCCACCTATGACGAGTCCATCTCGCGCATGCTTGATGTGTTCGAGAAGGTCAACCGCGACATCCCGTTCAATGGCTTGCCGTGGTTCTTCGACCATGCCGAAACCATCACCCCGAAGAATATCGAGCGGGTCCGCGCCCTCGGTGGCGGTATCGCGATCCAGGACCGCATGGCGTTCCAGGGCGAATATTTTGTCGAGCGCTACGGCGCCAAGGCCGCCGAAGCCACGCCACCGATCAAGCGCATGCTGGCCGAAGGCGTGCCGGTGGGGGCGGGCACCGATGCCACGCGAGTCTCGAGCTACAACCCGTGGACTTCGCTGTACTGGATGGTCAGCGGCCGCACCGTCGGTGGCCTGGAGCTGCACGCCGAAGGCCTGTCGCGCCTGACCGCGCTGGAACTGTTCACCCATGGCAGCGCCTGGTTCTCGTCCGAGCAGGGCAAGAAAGGCCAGATCAAGGTCGGCCAACTGGCGGATGTGGCGGCGCTGTCGGCGGACTTTTTCAGCGTCGATGAAGAAGCCATCAAGTGGATCGAATCGGTGCTCACCGTGGTCGGCGGCAAGGTGGTCTACGGCGCCGGCGACTTCGAAGACTTTGCACCTCCACGCGTACCGGTGCTGCCGGACTGGTCGCCGGTGGTCAAGGTGCCGGGGCACTGGCGTCCGAGTTCGCCTGTGCAGGCTCAAGTACACCAATGCAGCGGCCCGTGCGGCGTGCATTCCCACAGCCACGAAAAAGCGCGCCTTTCCAGCGTGCCGGTCAGCGACTTCCAGGGTTTCTGGGGGGCGTTTGGCTGCTCGTGCTTTGCGTTCTGATACCTAAACCCACAAAGGAGTTAACCCATGACTTACAAGCGCTTGAACAAAGATGACGCCGTAGTGCTGTTGGTGGATCACCAGACCGGCCTGATCTCCCTGGTGCAGGATTTCTCCCCCAACGAATTCAAGAACAACGTACTGGCCCTGGCCGATGTGGCGAAGTTCTTCAACCTGCCGACCATCCTGACCACCAGTTTTGAAGGCGGTCCCAACGGCCCACTGGTGCCGGAACTCAAGGCACTGTTCCCGGACGCGCCGTACATCGCCCGTCCTGGCCAGATCAACGCCTGGGACAACGAAGATTTCGTCAGGGCGGTCAAGGCTACCGGTCGCAAGCAGATCATCATTGCCGGCGTGGTGACGGATGTGTGCGTAGCGTTCCCGACCCTGTGCGCCCTCGACGAAGGCTTCGAGGTGTTCGTGGTCACCGACGCCTCCGGCACCTTCAACGAAACTGTGCAACAAGCCGCCTGGGCCCGTATGACCGCCGCCGGTGCGCAGCTGGTGAACTGGTTCGCCGTGGCCTGCGAGCTGCAAGTGGACTGGCGCAACGACATGGAAGGCCTGGCCAACCTGCTGTCGCCGCGCATTCCCAACTACCGCAACCTGATGAACAGCTACTCGGCGTTCACTGCCAAGTAACCGGTTTTCAAGCCTGTAGGTAATCAATGTGGGAGGGGGCTTGCCCCCGATAGCGGTGTGTCAGTCTCAGTATTGTTGACTGATGCACCGCTATCGGGGGCAAGCCCCCTCCCACATTTGATTGTGTTCCCACATTAGGTTTGTGGTGTGCCCATGAACCCGCTATAAATCAGCCCATCGTCTACCGAGAAGCGACAATGAACCCCTTCGAAGACATGCGCCTGTTCTGCCAGGTCATGGAATCCGGCAGCTTCACCGCCGCCGCCGAACAATTGGGCCTGTCCAAGCAATTCGTCAGCCGCCGCCTGATCCAGCTGGAAGATCGCCTCGGCGTGCGCCTGCTCAACCGCTCCACGCGCCGCCTGGATGTCACGCCCCTGGGCCAGAGTTACTACGAGTCCGCCTTGCGCCTGCTCGGTGAAGTCGAGCAAGTGGAGCAGGGCATCGCCGGCCAGAACAGCGAGCCGCGCGGTACCATTCGCCTGAGTGCGCCGTTGTCGTTCGCCATGGCGCACCTGGGTTGCCTGTTGCCGGTGTTCTTGCAGCGCCATCCCCAGGTGTCGGTGGAAGTTGACCTCAGCGACCGCCCGGTGGACCTCATCGGTGAGGGCTATGACCTGGTGCTGCGCATCGGCACCCTGGAAGATTCCACCCTCATCGCTCGCCGTATCGCCAGCATCGAGCGTGTGTATTGCGCCAGCCCCGAGTACCTGGCACTGCGCGGTACGCCGCTTAAACCCGAAGACCTCGCCGAACACGACTGCCTGCCCTACGGCCATGGCCGCCAGGTGCAATGGCGCTTCAAAGGCAAGCTGCAAGCACTGAATGTCACCGGCCGTATGCGCGTGAATAACGGCGAGTTGCTGCGCGATACCGCCGTCGCCGGCCTGGGCGTCACCTACCTGCCGACCTTTATCGTCGGCGACGCGTTGAAGGACGGCCGGCTGGTCACGCTCCTCGATGATTTTTCCCCCGAAGCCCTGACCCTGTCGGCGGTGTACCCCCAGCACCGGCAAAGCTCACGGCCGGTGCAGGCGCTGGTGGAGTTTCTGCGCGAACGCCTGGCTAGCGGCTGTTGAACAGCTGGCGGATCAGGTTCGGGGTGCTGCCGGTCCAGCGCTTGAATGAGCGCCGGAAATTCGCCGCATCGTTGAAGTTCAGGTACGCCGCCACCTCATCATTGCTGTAGCCCTTGACCTGGTACAGGTGCAACGCCACCTGCTTGCGCACCCGGTCCACCTGCTGTTGAAAACCGGTGTCGTGCTTGTGCAACTTGCGCTTGAGGGTCGCCGGGCTCATGGCGAAGGCGTGGGCCGCCTGTTCCAGGCTGGGCGGCTGGCGTACCTGGTCACGCAGGTACTCGTAGAGGCAGTCGAGAAAGCTGCCGGCAAAGCCCAGCTGCTCGATCTGCTCGCGGGCTTGGCGGCGCGCCACCTGGCCGGCCGTGGCCGAGGCGCCCGGCCAGGTGCGGGTGAGGTATTCGCGCGGGATCGTCATCATGTCCAGCGGGCGCTCGAAGCGCGTGTCTTCGCCCAGGTGCACCCAATATTGTTCGATATAACGCGGTTCGGCATGGCTGAAACTGCACGTCCACGGCAGGCGCTCGCCGCTGAGCCATTGGCTCATGGCAACCAGCGAGGTCATGCTGGCTTCCAGCAGGAAACGCCAGTGCTCGCCGGCGCCGCAACTGTCCAGCCAGTACAGGTAGGCGTGGTGCTCATCCACCTCCAGTTGCAGGCTGGCCAACGGGCTGAGCAGCACCTGTTGCTGGATCAGGATCTCCAGGGCCTGGTGCAGGTTCTGCGCATGCCCAAGGGCGTGGCTGGCGGCACCGTAATAGCCCGGTAGCAGGCGCTGGCCAAACAGGAAACTGCTGTCGTCGGCGTCCAGTAACTTGCGGCTGTTGCCGATCAAGCCGAAAAACTGCTGCGGGCTCAGGTGCGCGGTGCCGGCCAGGATGTCCTCGTGAAACAGCCCGGTGCCGCGCAGCAGGCGATGGCTGTCGATGTCCCGGGACAAGGCCAGGTCGATCAGCGTGGCGGGTTGGTAATGCCCTGGGATAAAGCGGCTGTCGGCTTCATACCAGCTGGTTTTCACGGCCATCTCAGGCACTTTTCGCAAGGGGTTGCTTGGCCCTGGCCAAGGCCAGGTTCAGGCGCTTGAGCAAGTCCTGGGGCGGTTCTTCAAGGGCCATGACCACGGCGGTGGTCGCCGCCAGTTGCAGGCGTTCGCCCTGTTGCCGGGTCTTGTGGGCCAGGCCGCGCACCGCTTGCTGCAACTCCAGCGCCAGCTCCTTGGCCTGGCGTTCGCCGGTGTTGGGCAGCAGTACCACAAAACGGTCGCCGGCCAGGCGGCACACCAGGTCCTGGCGGCGCAGGTTGAGCAGCAGCAAATGGCTGAGGGCCTGCAACACCGCGTCGCCTTCGGCATGCCCGTAGGCCTGGTTGATGGCGGCGAAGTTGTCCAGGTCCAGGGCCAGCAGCGACAGCGGTTGTTGTTGCTCGCGGCTGTCCTGCAGGCTGTCGGCCAGCTGGCGCTTGAGGTAATCGGCGCCGGCCAGCGGCGTGAGTTTGTCGAACAACCGATGCTCACGGAACAAGCGCTCGCGCTTTTCCATCTGCGCGCTGATCGCCAGTTGTTCGCGGTGCCAGTGGTAGATGCCGATGGTCAGCAGGATCATGCCCACCGGCATCGGCCCGGACTCGAGCCAATGGTCCCAGGTGATGCTGTCGGGCAGGCGGATAAATTCGTCGAGGCTGTCGATCCACCAGGAAAAAAAGATGCATGACAGGCCCAGCGCCAGGTAATTGGTGACGCGCCCGGCGGGGCGGCTCTTGAGCACCAGGCCCAGCCACACCAGGGCGAGCAGGGCGGAACCGCCTTCGCCGAAGATATCCAGCCATACCCATTCGCTGACGCTTTTCAACTCGCCACAGGCCAGGTGCAGGATCAGCCCGAGGTTGGCGGCGATCAGCAGCAACGAGAGTTTCCAGCGGTGGGGCTTGAGCACGGAAAACATGGCCGCGGGTCCTTGGGCAAATGAGTGGTGGGCGCCAGCACAGCAGATGGATGTGACCGTTGGATGACGGTGGAGGAGGGTCGAATCAGCTCAGCTCAAACACACTGGCGATCAAAAAATGTGGGAGGAGGCTTGCTGTGGTGAGCGGGCTTGCCCCGCGCCGGTCTGCGAAGCAGGCCCCCCCGTATCCTCAGTGAACCCGTCGGGGGACAAGCCCCTTCACCACAGCAAGTCCCCCTCCCACATTCGATCTACTGAGGTCATTTCAGCTCATTTCAAACCGGAAATCGGCTAAACCCCCCGGTTTATGGGCCTGCCACAGACCTGCTGTCACAGAACCGTCATCCCCCACCCCTAGCTTGCCCTCCCAGTTGCCGGGCCCCTTGCCTGGCGCCAACGGATTCTTGGGGAGGATTGCATGTACAAGCGCACCGGGCTCGTCAGCTTTACGCTTACCGCCTTGGCCCTGGCGATGGCCAGTGAACGGTTGAGCGCCGCCGAAGCGAGCGCCACCGAGCACGTCGAGGTGGTCGGCCAGGCGGCCGCCATCGACCAGGCGCTCAAGGAGCAACGCAGCGCCGACAGCATCAAGAGCGTGGTGCATGCCGACGGCGTGGCCCAGTTGCCGGATCAGAACGTCGCCGAAGCGGCGCAGCGCCTGCCGGGCATCAGTGTCGAGCGCGACCAGGGCGAAGGGCGTTTTGTCAGCGTGCGCGGCCTGGGCCCGGACCTCAACAGCGTAACCATCAACGGCACCCTGGTGCCCGCCCCGGAAAGCGCGCGCCGCGCCGTGGCCCTCGATGTGCTGCCCTCGGAACTGGTGCAGTCGCTGTCGGTGATCAAGACCCTCACCCCGGATATGGACGCCAATTCCCTCGGCGGCACCGTCGATGTGCAAAGCCTCTCGGCCTTCGACCATAAAGGTTTGTTCTACACCGGCAGCAGCGAAGCCAGCTACG
The DNA here is from genome assembly GCF_900116055.1 of Pseudomonas sp. NFACC42-2. Taxonomy (NCBI): domain Bacteria; kingdom Pseudomonadati; phylum Pseudomonadota; class Gammaproteobacteria; order Pseudomonadales; family Pseudomonadaceae; genus Pseudomonas; species Pseudomonas sp. NFACC42-2. Next base: position 828,683 of record NZ_FOZO01000001.1, on the reverse strand, counting down.
ACAAGAACACCCGCCAGACCAGCCCGAAATTCTCCGGCGCCGCCAGTAACCGTTTCAGCCTCGGCGACGGTATCGACAACTTCGGCGTCGCCGCGGCGCTGAGCTGGCAAAAACGCGACTTCGGCTCGGACAACGTCGAAACCGGCGGCGCCTGGGACTTCACCGACGGCGCCCGGCTCAACGAGTTCGAACAGCGCGACTACGACATCAGCCGCGAGCGTGCCGGCGGTGGCCTGAACTTCGACTACAAGCCCGACGACCTCAGCAGCTACTACCTGCGCACCCTCTACAGCCGCTACACCGACACCGAAACCCGCAACTCCACCAGCATCGAGTTTGCCGACCCCCAGGCCCCGGGCCAACTGGGCGATGCCGAGGGCAAGCGCAAGCTGAAAAACCGTGAGGAAACCCAGGAAATCCAATCCTATGTGTTCGGCGGCGAACGCATGCTCGGCCTGTGGACCTTAAGCGGCCAGGCCGGCTACAGCCAGTCCAGCGAAGACAGCCCGGCGCATATCGCCGGCGCCACCTTCGACGGCGGCGACTTTGCCAACAGCGGTTTCTACGACAAGGACAAACCCCGCCCGATCATCGGCAGCGGCTTCTACGACGCCAGCAACTTCAGCCTCGACAAGGTCGACTGGGAAAAACAGAACACCCAGGACACCGAGAAAAACCTGCGCCTGGACCTGGCCCGCGACTATGACCTGAGCGGCTATGCGTCCCAGGTCAAGTTCGGCGGCAAGGTCAGTCGCCGCAACAAGGACAACGACCTGGAAGCCTGGGTCTACGAAGACTTCGACACCCTCGGTTTCAGCGCCGACCAACTCAACCTCAGCCGGTTCCAGAAGGGCAGCGTCGACTATCGCTTGGGCAACTACGGCCCCGGCATCAGCCCCAGCGCCATCAAGCAGCTGATCGGCAGCCTCAACCCGGCGGATTTCTATGACGAGACCGAATCGCGGGTCAACGACTTCACCATCCGCGAGGACATCAACGCCGGCTACCTGATGAACACCCTCGACGTTGACGACTGGCGCTTTATCGCCGGGCTGCGCTACGAAGGCACCGAGTTCGAAGCCAAGGGCACCGGTGCCACCGATGGCGTGTTCACGCCCACCGAGACCCAGCGCCGCTATCACCATTGGCTGCCGGGCCTGCATGCGCGCTACAAGATCGACAAGAACACCCAGGTGCGCGCGGCCTGGACCAAGTCGGTGGTGCGCCCGACGTTCGGCCAGCTGGCGCCGGGTTTTGTGATCGACGATGACGAAGCCACCTTCGGCAACCCGGACCTCAAGCCCCTGGAATCGAGCAACCTTGACCTGGGTATCGAGCACTTCATGGGCCGCGCCGGCACCGTGTCGGCATTCGTGTTCTACAAGGACATCAAGAATTTCGTCTACAACACCGACCTCGCCGGCACCGGCGCCTGGACCAACTTCGCCGAGGCCCACACCTACGCCAACGGCGACAGCGCCAAGCTCTACGGCCTGGAGCTGGCCTACTCACAGAAGTTCGACTGGCTGCCCGCACCGTGGAACGGTTTGCTGATCGGCGCCAACAGCACCTTCAGCCGCTCCAGCGCCGATATCGAAGGCTTCGACGCCGCCAGCGGCACGGATCGCAAGCGCAACATCAGCCTGCCCAACCAGTCGGACACAGTCGGCAACCTGATGCTCGGCTGGGAGGACGACAAGCTCAGCCTGCGCCTGTCGGCCAACTACAAGTCGGCCTACCTGTATGAACTGGCCTCGATCAACGACAAGGCCCACGACCTGCACGTCGACGCGCAGACCTTCGTCGACTTCAGCGCGCGCTACTCGCTGACCAAGAACCTGAAGGTCAGCTTCGAGGCCCAGAACCTCACCGATGAGTCGTACTTCGTCTACACCGGCCACCGCAGCTACAACGGCCAATACGAAGAGTACGGCCCCACCTACAAAGTGGGCCTGACCTTCACTCATTTTTGAATTCAACACATTTGATCTCCATTGTTTTTGAAGGATTAGCTTGTCCATGAGAATTTCCAAGCTGTACCTGCTGATTGCCCTGGTCACCAGCGGCCATGCGTTCGCCGCCGACCTGGCGCTGACCCCGTGGGCACCCAGCCTGAAGGCCGAAGCCGTGGCCTTCCTGCCCAACGCCACCGAGCGCGTGGCCGCCAGCACCCGCGACGGCCTGCAACTGCTCGACAGCCAGGGCGCCGAGCTGGCGCATTTCAAGGGGAACTTCAGCAGCCTCGACACCCGCGCCGCAGGTGCCCAGGTGCTGGTCGCCAGCCTCGACAACCAGCGCCAACAGGCGTTGCTGATCAACCTGGACAGCACCAGCAAAAGCTGGGGCAAGCCGCTGTACCTGCCGACCCGCGACTACCCGGTAAATGGCCTGTGCCTGTACCGCGACGCCGCGGCCAACCTGTTTGTGTTCCTGGTGGGCGAAGAGGGCAAGGGCGAGCAATGGCTGGTGGGCAACGGCGCGACGCTGCTCACCGACCCCCAACGTGTACGAGGTCTGCCGCTGCCGCCGTCGGCACAGTTCTGCCAGGTGGACGATGCCACCCAGCAGTTGCTGGTGAATGAAGAGAATGTCGGCTGGTGGGCCTACCCGGCGCACCCGGAAGCCGAGGTGAAACGCACGCCGGTGGCGCTGTTCGACACTTCCAAGCGCGAAGCCGGGGCCATGGCGCTGGTACCCGGTGGCCTGGTTGCCCTGGACCCGAAGACCGCCCGGTTACACCTGTTCCAGCACACCGGCGAGCGCTGGGTGGAGCAATCGAGCCTGGGCCTGCCGGGTCTGAAAGAGCCGGAGCAATTGGCGCTCAATGGCCGCCAGTTGCTGGTGCGCGATGATGACAGCGGCACGCTCTACAAGGCCAGGCTCGACTGGCAGGCCACACCTGTCGCGGCGGCTGCGGTGCTGCCGGAAGTCGCGGCCTTGCGCCAGAGCGACCCGGTCGGCCGCCAGGGCGACGCGGCGGATGACCCGGCGATCTGGATTCACCCGCAAACCCCGGCCAACAGCCGTGTGCTTGGCACCAACAAGAAACAGGGCCTGCTCGCCTACGACCTCGACGGCAAGCTGTTGCAGGAACTGGCGGTGGGCCGCCTGAATAACGTCGACGTACGCCCCAACTTCAAGCTTGGCGCGCAAACGGTGGACCTGGCCGTGGCGAGCAATCGCGATCACAACAGCCTGAGCCTGTTCAGCATCGACCGCCGCAGCGGCGAGCTGCGTGAGGCCGGTGAAGTGCCCACGCCGCTCAAGGAAATCTATGGCATCTGCCTGTTCCAGCCCGCCAGCGGTGAGATCTACGCGATTGCCAATGGCAAGGACGGCACCTTCCTGCAATACCGCCTCAGCGCGCCGGACGGCCGTGTGCATGGCGAGCTGGTGCGCCAGTTCAAGGTCGACAGCCAACCCGAAGGCTGTGTAGCCGACGACCAGCGCCAGCGCCTGTTTATCGGTGAGGAAGACGTCGGCGTGTGGGCGGTGGATGCGCGCGCCGATCAACCGGCGACGTTGACCAGCGTGATCAAGGTCGGCGCGCAATTGCATGCGGATGTCGAGGGCCTGGCGCTGTACCAGAGCGATAAACATGACTACCTGGTGATCTCCAGCCAAGGCAATGACAGCTACCTGGTGGTGGATGCCGAACCGCCGTTTGCCGTGCACGGCGGCTTTCGCGTCGGCTTGAACGCCGCCGCCGGTATCGACGGTGCGTCGGAAACCGATGGCCTGGAAGTCACCGCCATCAACCTCGGCGGGCCATGGAGCCAAGGCATGCTGGTGGTGCAGGACGGGCGCAAGCGCATGCCCGAGCAGACCCAGAACTTCAAGTTCGTGCCCTGGGCCGAGGTCACCCGCGCATTGAAATTGCCGTGAACCGTCATCAACCGGTCATCACTTTTTAATCGAATGGGAGATTCACCATGCACGCGACGATGGAACATATGACGATCTGGGGTTTGATCAGCGACGCCAGCCTGTTGGTCAAGGCTGTCATGCTCACCTTGCTGTTGGCGTCCTTGCTCAGCTGGTACCTGATTATCCAGCGCGGCAGTGTGCTGCGCCGCCTGGAGCGGCAGTTGAACGCTTTTGTGCAGCGCTTTCGCGCCGCGCCGGATTTGCAGGCACTGTCCCGTGAGATCCAGCAGACAGGCGAGGGCGGCATTGCGCCGATCTTTATCGCCGGGCTCCAGGAATACCAGCACTTGCACAGCCATGACCCGGCGGTGCTCGAAGGCGTGGAGCGGGCCTTGCAGGTGGCGATCACCGAGCAGGAAATCGAGCTGGAAAAGGGCCTGCAATTTCTCGCGACCGTGGGTTCGGTCAGCCCGTACATCGGCCTGTTCGGCACGGTGTGGGGCATCATGAATTCCTTTATCGGCTTGTCCCAGGTGCAACAGGCGACGTTGTCCACCGTAGCGCCGGGCATCGCCGAAGCCTTGATCGCCACGGCCATCGGCCTGTTTGCGGCGATCCCGGCGGTGATCGCCTATAACCGCTTCGCGGCGCGCGGCCAGACCCTGCTCACCCGTTACTACGCGTTTGGCAATGAGCTGCAGGTACGCCTGCACCGCACCCTGCGCGGTACGTCGATCAACCTGGCCGTCGCCGCCTGAAAGGAGCAACTCCCATGTTAGTCAGGCCGCAACGCAAGCACGGGCCCAAGGCCGAGATGAACGTGGTGCCGTATATCGACGTGATGCTGGTGCTGTTGGTGATCTTCATGGTCACCGCGCCGATGCTGACCCAGGGTGTGAAGATCGACCTGCCCAAAGTCGCCGCCGAGGCGTTGGCCACCGACACCCGCCAGCAGATCCTCACGCTGTCGGTAAAGGCCGACGGTGGCTACTACTGGAACCTCGGCGGCGAACTCGATACCCGGCACCAGACCGACAGCGCCGTGAGCCTGGATGAAATGGGCGCCAAGGTCATGCAGGTGGTGGCGGCGCGCAGCGACACCCAGGTCTATATCCGCGCTGACGACAACGCCGGTTACGGCCGTGTGGTCGCGGCCATGGCGGTGTTGCAGAAGGGTGGAGTCAGCAACCTGGGGCTGGTGACCGAGGCCCCGCAATGACGGCGATGATCATGCACAGTCCCACCCTGACGATGGCGCCCCGGGATGCTTCCGGGTTCTGGAGAAACAGCCTCGCCGCCAGCGTGGCGGTGGCGCTGCACGTCGGCGTGCTGGCCGCGTTGATGCTGGGCTGGTCGACGCAAAAGCCCGTGGCGGATGCCCCTCGGGTGATGCACACGCAGTTGGTCATGCTGCCACCGGCGCCAGCGCCCGAGCCTGAACCGGTGGCGGCTGCCCCCGCACCGCCGGAGCCGGTGGTGATACCGGTGCCGGTAAAGCCCGTGGTCGATCCACAGGTCCAGGCGCAAAAACTCGAGAAAGCCGCCCTGGCGCGTAAACGCGTCGAAGACAAGAAGATCGAGCAGCAGCAGGAACGCCTGGCCAGCGAACAACGCAACCGCGAGCTGGAACAACAACGCCTCGATCAGCAACGCCTGGCCGCTGAAAAAGCTCGGGCTGCCACCCCCGCGCCAGCCCCGGCACCCGCCTTCGACAGCCGCCAATACCAACCCCTGAGCAAGGAGGCACCGGACTATCCCGAGCGCGCCCTGGACAAGAACATCGAGGGCGACTGCACCTTGGAGTACAGCGTCAACACGCAAGGCCGCGTGGAAAATCCCAAGGTGCTGGACGGCTGCCACCCGTTGTTTATCCGGCCTTCACTGGCGGCGGCGAACACCTTTCGCTACCAGCCGAGGATCGTTGATGGCAAGGCCGTGGCCGTACCGGCGGTGCGCAATACCTTCCACTACCGCATCAAGTAACGCACTCAGAGGTCATAGCGCACCGACAGCAACAGCGTGCGCGGATCGTTGACCGAGTAATAACGGGCGCCGCTGGACGGCACATAGCCCACCGATTGCGGGTAAGCGCGGTCCAGCAGGTTTTTCACCGCCAGGGTGGTGGTCCAGTGGCCGTTGCCGCTGATGTAGCGAGTGTTGGCGTTCCAGAAGGTTTGCTGCGGCACTTCCTGGATGTCGTCGTTCAGCGCGTTGGCGTAGGACTTGGTCTGGAACTGCGCATCCGTACCCGCCAGCCAGGTGCCCGGCAGGCCTGCGGGAATGGTGTAGTTCAGGCCGACACTGGCGTTCCAGCGCGGCGAGAACACCAGTTGCTTGCCATTGGCATCGACCCCGGCACCGCTGGCGTTCTGGAAGTCGTCGTACTGGCTCTCCAGGTAGCCGAGGTTGGCGCTCAGTTGCAGGTCGCGGCTCAGGGCGGTGAGGGTTTCCAGCTCGACGCCGTAGGTGTGGGCCTGGCCGACGTTGGTGCGCAGGCTCACCCCCAGCGCCGGGTCGTAGGCGTTGGTCTGGAGATCTTTGTAGTCGTTGTAGAACAGCGCGACGTTGGCCCGCAGACGCTGGTCGAAGAAGTCGCCCTTGAAGCCGGTTTCCCAGGTCGTCACGTCTTCCGGCGAAAACGCCTGCTCGGCGGCGGCGCGGGTCGGCGCACGGTTGTCGTATCCGCCGGCCTTGAAGCCCTTGGCGACGTAGGCGTACTGGTTGAGGTGCGGCGTCCAGGCATATTCGAAGCCGATTTTCGGGCTGGTGGATTGCCAGGATTTGCTCGACTCGGCCGCGAAGTTGGTGCCGGTAATCTGCCGGTCGGTATTGATCGCGTAATTGGTGAACTCGAAGTTCTTGTGTTCGCGGGTAAAGCGCAGGCCGGCGATCAGCGACAGCTGCGGGGTGATCTTGTAGGTGCCCTGGCCATACAGCGCGTAGCTTTCGGTGTTGGTGGTGCTGTACTGGCCCTGGCCGATCACCCGGTTGCGTGCGATGGAGTAGGTGAGGTTGTCGCGGTCGGCATCGAAGCGTTCGCGGTACAGGTACAGGCCGGTGCTGAAGCTGAAGTCGTCATAGTCGCCGTTGAGCTGGAATTCCTGGGTGGCGTAGTTTTGCTTGTAGAGGATCAGGTTGTTCTGGATCAGCGCGGCCTGGCCAGAGTTGTCGTAGTCCACCGGCTGGTTGAAGGACGACCAGGCAGTGACCGATTTGACATTCAAGTGATCGTTGATCGCATAGATCGCGCGCAACACCGAACTGCCCTGGTCAAGGCGGTTTTTCGGGTCGAGGCTGCTGTAGCTCTTGAACTTGTCGAAACGGCCGTTGGCGTCGAACGGCGAGTAGCTGGTGGTGTCGCCACGGTCAAAAGTGCCGGCCAGGGTCAACTGCACATCCCAGGGTGAATCCTCGGGCTTGTAGCGCAGCTTGCCGCGGTAGGACTGGATATCGACGTTGTTGACATCCTTGCCCCGGGTCGGGTTGGACACCGTGCCGTCGCGGCTCAGGCGGATCGCCGAAAAGCTGCCGAACAACGCGTTGTCCACCAGCGGGCCGCTGATCAGGAAACGGCCGTTCTGCGCATTGTAATTGCCCGCACCGAGCTCGACGAAACCACGGGTTTCCTGGCTGGGGTCGCGGGTGATCACGCGGATCGCCCCCGCGCTGCTGTTGCGCCCGTACAGGGTGCCCTGGGGGCCGCGCAGCACTTCGACGCGCTCGACGTCATTGAAGTCGAGCATCGAGGAAATAGCCCGTGGGATGTACAAGTCGTCGGCGTACACTGCCACTGCGGCTTCCTGGATCGGGTCGGTTTCACCGATGCCGCGAATGCCATAGGTCTGGGCGCTGTAGGAGATCGACTGGCGGCTGAGGGTCAGGTTCGGCACCTGGCCCGACAGATCGCGCACGCTGCGGATCTGCTTGTCGTCGAGGCTCTTCTCGTCGAAGGCGGAAATCGCCAGCGGGGTTTTCTGCAGGTCTTCACTGCGGTGCTCGGCCGTGACATTGACCACCGGTAGCGCGGCGTCATCGGCGTGGGCGTACGCGCCGAACAGGGCGAGGGAGACAGCAAGGGTGAGGCGATTGGGCGCGGCGATGTGGCTCATGGTAGGTCCCTGAGAAAGTGGTGGTTCAGGCAAGGCCTCCACCTGGTCAGGGGTCGGTGCTGGACATAACAATATGGATAGGATAGGCGTTCGTAAAAGTCCGTTTTGTTATATGTTAATTATTAAAAATATGCAGTTAATGGTTATTTATAATGCGTATATCTGATGATATTTTTCGCCTGGCCGCATAACCAAATGTGGGAGGGGGCTTGCCCCCGTGGCGGCCTTCGGGCCGACCATGTCGTTGGCTTTGACCGAGTACATATCCGTTGCTGCGGTAACGGCTGCCTATGGTTCCGCTCTTACAGCGGCTCACTTTTGGAGGGACCCAAAAGTAAGCAAAAGGTCCTCGCCCCAACACTCGGCACCTCGCCTAGGCTCGGTGTGCCCGAACGAAGGCTTTGGAGCGTGGGCCGCCGCGATGGGCCATCCCTGGCCCAGCGCGGCTAACCCGGCGTCCTGCCGGGTTACCCACGCTCCAAAGCCTGCGTTCGGCCAGCGTGTTTGACGGGGCGATTTGAGATCAAAAGCCAAAGCGCGGCGGCCTTAGAGCCGACCGGAGTTGGGTCTGGTGTACTCGGTAAATGTGGGAGGGGGCTTGCCCCCGATAGCGGTGAGTCAGTCAACCCAAGTATCACTGACCCACCCTCATCGGGGGCAAGCCCCCTCCCACATTTGGATCTCCATCCAGCAGGTAGACCTCAGCCTGCTTTTGCTCTGCTTTTGCTCTGGCTTTTGATCTTGATCCTAGGCGCCCCGTCAAACACGCTGGCCGAACGCAGGCTTGAATCCGTGGGTAACCCGGCAGGACGCCGGGTTAGCCGTCCTGGGCCAAGGATGGCCCATGACGGCGGCCCACGGATTCAAGCCGGAGTGAGGGCACACCGAGCCTAGGCGAGGTGCCGAGTGTTGGGGCAAGAGCCCTTTGGTTACTTTGGGGCTTTTCCAAAGTGACCCGCCGTAAGGGCGGAACCCTAAGCCGCCGTTACCGCAGCAACGGATATGTACTCGCTCAACTCCAACGACATGGTCGGCCCGAAGGCCGCCACGGGAGCAAGTCGAATCGTCGCACCGCCCCTCCGACATTTTTGAACAGCGTCAGGCGTTAGCCAGATTCGCCAGTTCAACCCCTGAAACGTAGCGCTCCAGATTCGCCAAGAACGTATCGGCAATCTCGTTGCGGCTATTGGTCGAAATCGCCGACGTATGCGGCGACAACCGTACCCGTGGGTGGCTGTACAGCGGGTGCCCGTCCGGCAAGGGCTCCGGCTCGGTCACGTCGAGCGATGCCAGACCGATCTGGCCGTTATCCAGGGCCTCCAGCAACGCCTCCTGATCGAGCAAGCCCCCACGGGCGATGTTGATCAGGTGCAGGCCCGGCCTGGCGCTGCCCAGCACATCGCGGTTGATGATATGCCGCGTGGCGTCGGTCAGTGGCGCTGCCACCACCAGGTGGTCGGCGCGGGCGAACAGGTCGTGGATGTCCTGGGCGGCGTCCACGCCGGCGCCGAACGGTGCCCGGCTCTGACGCAGTGCGACCACCTTGATGCCCAGGCCCAGGGCTTTTTGCGCCAGGCTTTCACCAATCGCGCCAAAGCCGAGAATGCCCAGGGTGGTGCCCTTGAGGGGGCGCAGAGCGGTGAAGTTCCATTGCGAGTCCTTCACCCAGATGTCCGGCAAATGCTTGGAGGCGGCAAAGATCGCCGCCAGGGCGAACTCGGCCAGGTTGTCGGCGGCGCTGCCTCGGGAGGTGGTCACCGGCGGGCCGTTGAACAGCCATTGCGGGTAGAAGTCGATGCCCGACGAGACCAGGTGCACCCATTGCGCGCCGTAGGGCCAGCCCGGTGGCGGGGTGTCCGGGGCGGTGTAGCCGCGCACGTTGATCGGGCGCAGCAGCAGGATATTCGCCTGGGGCGGCAGGTCGCTTGGCACGCCTGCCGGCACGCCGATCACCTGGGCTCCGGGGTGGATCGCAGTGAGGCGCGCGCGGATCACCTCGTTGTAGTCTTCGTCCAACTGGCTGGCAATAATCACCGGGCTCATGTGCGCTCCTTCTGGCGTTGGGCGAACACGGCTTTACCGACGCCCTGTAGCACCGCATCGTTCTGCGGAGTATGCACGCGACTGCACAGCACATCGCGGTAGTGGCGTTGCAGCGGGCTATGGCGTGACAGGCCAGGGTTGCCGGAGGCCTCGATGGCCAACTCCACGGCGCGGATGGCGTTGTGGGTGACCAGGTACTTCAACTGCGCGGCGTTGGCGGCCGGAGTGTGGCCGTCGGCGGCGGCGTCGAGCAGGCTGCGGTTGGCGAAGAGCAGGGTGTCGATATGGCCGACGGTTTCCTGGAAACGCGGCAGTGTCGACAACGCCGCACCGAGATTGGATGGCTGGCGCTCTTCCAGCCAGTTCACCAGCCAGTCCCGCGCAGCCTGGGCCACAGCGTCATACACCGAGGACAGCAGCACCGACATCCATAGGAAACCCTCGGCATCCAGTTCCGGTTGCGGTGCGCTCCAGGGGCTGACGCTGACGGCGTGGTCCAGTGGCACCAGCACATTGTCGAGCACCACTTCATGGCTGCAGGTGGCGCGCATGCCGAGGTGGTCCCAGGTATCGATGATGCTCACGCCGGGGCTGTCCTTGGGCACCAGCCAGGCGCCCACCAGTGGGTCGGCGTCATCGCTGCGCGCCCATACGCTGAACCAGCTCAGGCCATGGCTGCCGGTGGAGTAGATCTTGCGCCCGCTGATGCGCCAGCCCTCGGCAGTGCGCACGGCGGTAGTCGCCGGCAGCCCGCCACGGGCCGGGGTGCCGAGGTCGGGTTCGACGCGCAGGGCATTGATCAATGCGCCGTTGCGCACCGCGTCCTCAGCCACCCGGGTACGCAGGTGGGGCGGCCAAGTCTTGCTGTCTTGCAGGCGCGTGTGTTGCAGGTACTGCATCACCAGGATCAGTGCGGTGGACGGTTCGCCCTTGGCAATCGCACTGATCGCCTTGCGCGCCTGGGGCAGGCTGGCACCACCGCCGCCGAGGGCCTTGGGCACAGTGAGGGCGACCAGGCCATGGTCGTGCAGCCGCTGGAAGTTGTCATGGGGGAAGGCGCCGCTCTCGTCATACAGGTGCGCGGTGCCGGCCAGCTCCGCGCTGAGGCGTTCGAGCAGGGCCTCGAAGTTGGCGACCTCCACGGAGCGTAGAGACGGTTGGGACGATGAAGTCATGATGAATGTACTCGGTCAAAATGTGGGAGGGGGCTTGCCCCCGATGACGGTGGTTAAGCTAACGAATCTGCTGCCTGACACACCGCTATCGGGGGGCAAGTCGAATCGTCGCACCGCCCCTCCCATAGGGGGCGGAGGGCCTAGATGGCGATGCGTACAGGCTGCTCGCCCAACAAGCGCTCCACCACCTGCACCACCGGCTCGGCTTCGGTACGCACCAGCCAGTCCGGGCTGACGTCCACGAACGCCACCGTGCCGTCCTGGGCAATCACCACCACGGTCGGTTGCGGCAACTCCCAGGTTCCCGTACCGGTGGTTTCACCGATGTGATTGCCCTTGGCCAGGGCTGCATTGCGCGAGGCTTCGTCGAAGCTGTAGAGGATGCCCAGGCGGCGCCCGAGGTGGTTGTCCGGGTCGCTGGCCACCAGCAATTGCAGGGCGTGGCGGCTCTTGATCTCAACCAGGCGTTCTGGCACTTGCGGGCTCACCGCGACCAGGGGCACGCCCAGTTCACGCAGGCGTGGGTAGAGTTGGCGTTCGTAATAGGGCAGGGCGATATTGCACGCCGGGCAGCCGGCAAAGCGGAAGAAGATCAGTACCGCCGGGCCGCCGGCCAGCAGCCGTTCGCGGGTCAGTTCGCCGCCTTCCACAGTGAGCAGGGTGAAGGGGGCCAGTTCATCGCCGAGCTGCACATAGTCGTCTACCCGTGCTTCATCCACCAGGCGCTGGCGCTGGTCGATATTGACCTGCAACGCCGCCGGCGCCCAGGTCGCTACACGTTCGGCGTGCAGCGCCGCCAACTGACGGTTGAGGGATTCGCTCATGCCAGCGCCTCCTGTTGCGTTTCGACCTCGGCGGTGACGCTGTAACGGTTGGCCGGCACGTCCAGGCCGAGGTTGTCGCGCAGGGTGTGCCCCGTGTATTCGCTACGGAACAGGCCCCGCTGTTGCAGCACCGGCACCACCAGTTCGGTGAAGTACTGCAAGCCGTCCGGCAGCACCGAGTTGATGATGAAACCATCGCTGGCACCGCGCTCGAACCAGGTCTGGATCGCGTCGGCGACTTGCTCCGGGGTGCCGACAAAATCACGCTTGGGCCGCGAGAAGCGCAGCGCCACTTCGCGCAGGGTCAGGCCTTCGTCCCTGGCCAGTTGCTTGATACGGTCGGAGCCGCCTTTCTGGCTGTTGGCGCCCAGGTCGCCGAGTTCCGGGAAGGGAGCGTCCAGCGGGTACTGGCTGAAGTCATGGTCGTTGAACGGGCGGCCGAGGGCGACGATGGCGTCTTCCACGGTGACCAGCTCCACGGCCTGCTGGTAGCGGCTTTCCACTTCGGCCTCGTCGCGGCCGACAATCGGGCGGATGCCCGGCAGGATCGACAGGCTGTCGGCGTCGCGGCCAAAGCCCTTGGCGCGGCGCTTGAGGTCCTGGGTGTAGGCCAGGCCTTCTTCGATGCTCTCCACATGCACAAAGATGGCGTCGGCGTTCTGCGCCGCAAAGTTACGCCCATCTTCGGAGGTGCCCGCCTGGAAAATCACCGGTTGGCCCTGGCGCGAGCGCGCAATGTTCAGCGGGCCTTTGACCGAGAAAAACTCGCCTTTGTGGTTCAGCGCATGCAGCTTGCCTGGGGTAAAGAATTCGCCGCTTTGCTTGTTGTAGGCAAAGGCGTCGTCTTCCCAGGAATCCCACAGGCCCTTGACCGTGTTCAGGTGTTCCTTGGCGATGCGGTAGCGCACGGCGTGGGGTGGGTGTTCGGCCTTGCCGAAGTTGTCGGCGGTGCCGCTGAGCCACGAGGTCACCACGTTCCAGCCGGCGCGACCGCCGCTGATATGGTCCAGGGACGCGAACTGGCGCGCCACCTGGTAGGGCTCGGTGTAGCTGACGGTCACGGTGGCCACCAGGCCGATATGGCTGGTGAGTGCGGCCAGGGCCGAGAGGATGGTCAGCGGCTCGAAGCGGTTGAGGTAATGCGGGCTGGATTTGGCGTGGATGTGCAGGCTGTCGGCGATGAACACGAAGTCGAACTTGGCCGCTTCGGCGAGTTCGGTCTGCTGCTTGTAGAAGCCGAAATTCGTGCTGGCATTCGGTTGCGCCTGCGGATGGCGCCATTCGCCCCAGCCGTGTCCGACACCGTGGACCATGGCGCCCAATTTCAAATGGCGGGGTTTCAATTGACGTGGCGTGCTCATGTTCTGCTCCTTCAGCGTGATGCTTGGTTGTTGGGGGCGCGCTTGGCGTTAAAGCTCGTGTCGAAGCCCTGGGACACGTCGATGTGCCGGGGCAGCAGGCCTTCTTGCTGGTAGGTGTCGGCGGTGGCCTGCAGGCCACTGATCACGCTATCGTCAATCAGCACCGGGCTCAGGCGGGTTTCCTTGGCCACGGCCAGATGCACGGCCAGCGGCAGCCCGGTGATTTTGGCCTGGGCGGCGGCGTACTCGTCGGGGTGGGTATTGGCCCAGGCGTAGGCGCGGTCGACGCGGGCGACAAAGTCGTCCAGCTGCGTGCGCTTGTCGGCGATGGCCTGGCGGGTGGCGGCGAGGTACAGGTGGTTGCTCAACAGCGTGTTGCCGCTGGCCAGGATCCGCGCCTGGCTTTGGGACGTGACGACGGTGGTGTAGGGGTCCCAGGTCGACCAGGCGTCGACGGTGCCGTTATCCAGCACCAGGCGCGACTCGCTGGGCAGCAGGAAAATGAACTGCACATCCTTAGTGGTCAGGCCGGCGGTGGCCAGGGCCTTGATCGCCAGATAATGGCCGATGGACCCACGCCCGGTGACGATTTTCTTGCCCTTGAGGCCGGCCACCGTCTTGATCGGCGAATCCTTGGGCACCAGCAGGGCGGTGGTGTTACGCCCTTCGGCGTGGATGATGCTGACCACCTTGAGCGAGGCGCCGGCGCCAAGGGCAAACACGTAGGGCGCATCGCCCAGGGCACCGATATCCACGGCACCGGCATTCAAGGCTTCGCCCAGGGGCGAGGCGGACGGGAACTCCGACCACTGGATTTGATAGGGCACGTTTTTCGTTTCGCCGGAGACTTCCAGCAGCGTCTTGATCGTCGATTTCTGATTGGCCACCCGCAGCGGTTGCAGGTCGGCGGCGTGGGCGCCGGTGGCCAGGCCAAGGGCCAGGGCGGTGCCCAGGAGCAGGCGTTTGAACGGAGTGGAAAAGACCATGGGATGCAGGCTCCAGGCAGATCGAAAAAGGGTTCGGCTACCTCCGCCTGGAGAAGGGGTCGGTGAGGAGTTCACGTTATGCCCATAAAAACCTGCTGTGAAAGTCTTTTTGGTTATATGTTAATTATGAAAAATATTAAGATAATTTGTTATCTAATATGCGTTTTATGTATTTTCGAATAGGTAATTGCGGCTGGGGTGCCTGGGTGTCCAAGGGGGGCGGCGCCAATCGCTCTCAACGCAGGTTTGCATAGTGCGAAGTTGTCTAGGCCACTGTCATTCTTCACAGGTGTCCAGGCGTTGCGCCGGGCAGAAAATGACAGTACGCAGCCAAGTCAGCTGCGAGTAAACGATGGGGGTATTTGTACCCTCTCAGCGAACCAGTGAGGATTCGTCATGTGCAAATTATTGGCAACCACATGCGTCATGTTCAGTCTGCTGTTCGGTGCCCAGTTCAGCGTGGCCTCGCAAATGGAGGCGGGTGTCCACGCCATGCAGTCTCAGTTGAGCGGTAGCTCGGGGACGGTTTCTTGCACCGACACAGAAGAAAGAAAGTAACGCAGTACCCCCGCCCCATCAGCCTGGGGCAGCGCCTGCTCCCGCAATGGGGGCAGGCGTGCCTTGGGGTCAAATGACGTAAAACCCATGGGTCCCATCGCGGGCCAGTTGCTCCACCAGACCGAATTCCCAGTCCAGGTAAGCCTGCATGGCTTCCCTGGGGTTGTCGGTGCCTTCGTACGGCCGGCGGTAGCGGTCGATACGCGGCGAGGCCAGGTGGGTTTCGCCTTCTTCCAGTGGCAGTTGCGCGTTGATCCAGGCGGCGGTGCCGTCTTGCAGCAGGAACACCTGTTTGCCGGTGATCGCTTCGACTTCAGCCACCGCCAGGCGCGCCAGTTGGCTGCTGCCGCAGGTCAGCACATAACGCTGGGCGGCGGGTATCTTGGCCAGGGCCTCGGGCAGTTGCGCACGCAACGCCCACCAGGCACCGGGTATATGGCGCTTGACGTAGTTGGCGCTGGCGGTGAAATCCAGCACCACCGTGTCGCCATGGGTGAGCCATTCGGCGAGGGTGTGCGGGCTGATCAGTTCGGCCTGGGGCGGCGCGGGCACCGGGGCGACCCAGGCGCCTTTCGCGCTGAAATGCGCTGCCTGCAGGTCATCCAGCACATGCACCTCCCAGCCCAGTTGGGCCAGCCAGGACGCAGACATATTCGCCCGCACGCCATCGTCGTCCGCCAGTACCAGGCGTGCCCCGCGCACGCTGGCGACATGGTCGGTTTCCTGTACCAGCTGGCCGCCCGGTGTGGAGCGTGCGCCGGGCAGGTGGCCGGCTTCGAATTCTTCCGGGGTGCGCACATCGAACAGGTAGGTGGTGCGGGTGGTGTCCTGCTGCCAGGCTTGCAGGTCGGCCAGGGTGGCGCGGCCGACGCGGGCCTTGTCGGCGACACGGCGGGCATCGACGGCAGCGATCTGACGATGTTCTTCCGAGGTCGGGGCAAAGCGCCGCGACTGGCCGTGGGCGAGTTTCTGCCCGGCGAGGGTCCAGCCGATGGTGCCGTTGCGCAGCGCAGACACCGGGTTGGCCACGCCGGCATTGATCAGCGACTGGGTACCGATAATGCTGCGGGTACGCCCGGCGCAGTTGACGATGATGCGGGTGGCCGGGTCGGGCGCCAGTTCGCGCGCGCGCAACACCAACTCGGCACCGGGTACGCTGATGCCGGTGGGGATGCTCATGGTTTGGTATTCGTCGAAACGGCGGGCGTCGAGCACCACCACATCGGCCTGGCTGTCGAGCAAGGCCTGCACTTCTTCAGCGGCGAGGGACGGCGTGTGGCGCTCGCTTTCCACCAGCTCGCCAAAGGCCTTGCTCGGCACGTTCACATCGATAAACAGCTCGCCACCGGCCCGGCGCCAACCGTCCAGGCCACCTTCCAGCAGGCTGACCTGGGTGTAGCCCAGCGCAACCAGGCGTTCGGCGGCACGGGCGGCCAGGCCTTCACCGTTGTCGTAGACGGTGACCTGGGTATCGCGGCGTGGAATGCGTGAATACACCTCCAGTTCCAGCTTGGACAGCGGGATATTCGCCGCGAACAGCGGGTGGGATTCGGCAAACGGCGCTTCTTCGCGCACGTCCACCAGGGCGACTTCTTCACGGTCCAACAGGGCCTGGCGAATCCGGGCAAAGCTACGGGTCGATACGGTGGTCATAGGGCAGGGCTCTTTTCTTTGGACAAATCCCAGATATTCGGGAGGAAGGCGTTGGAATAACCGGAGATAAACAGTTTCTCGCTGCCGTCGGGCTGGTACACCGCACGGCGCACCGCGCCGATATTGGCGCCGTACACATGAATGCTGATCGACACCTGGTCGCTGTGGGCATTGCTCACCTGGTGGATGTCGCCGACTTTGGGCGACACCGCTTCGACCTGGCCCGGCACCAGTTGAATCGGCTGGCCTTCGGCGATCAGGCTGCCGTCGGGCGCGCGTTCGAAGCCTTGGGAGAACTCTGCCCCGCGCAGCATGCCGATCAGCCCCCACACCCGATGGTCGTGGATCGGCGTGCTTTGCCCCGGCCCCCAGACAAAGCTGACGATGCTGAAACGCTGGCGCGAATCGGCATGCAGCAGGAACTGCTGGTAGCGCTCGGGGTCGGGTTGGGCAAACTCATCGGGGAGCCAGTCGTCATGGCTGACCAGTTGCGCCAGCAGCTTGCCGCCACGGTGCAACAGGTCGCCTTCCCGTGGGTTGCCGTCGATCAATTCCGCCAGGGCGCCTATGAAGGCTCTGAGTCTCTCGGGGTGTCGGGCCTGGGTCATGGCACTTCCGTCGTGTGGTCGCAGGGATGGGGTTATCTAAGCATAATGTTTATAGTTAATATGCTATTTTTTAATGATTAGCTTATAGCTGAAGGTAATTTAGAACAGGTCTGAATAGCGTTAGACGTTATCGATTGCAGCACGGGCTATTCACGCTGCGTTCCTGCAACTATGCTTCACACACATCTTAATGACTGTTCTCTATGTGCGGCCCAAATGAAAATTGACGATATCGATGCCTTTGTCGAAGTGATTCGTTGCCAGTCCATCAGCCATGCCGCCGAGTCGTTGCAATTGACCCAGCCGGCCATCACCCGCCGTGTGCAGAACTTCGAGCAGGCGCTGGGCGTGGAGCTGTTCGACCGCAACACCAAGCCCCTCAAGCCGACGTTGATCGGCACCCGCGTCTATGAGCAGTGCCGGTTGATCCTGCGCGAGATGGATGCCCTGCGCGAGCTGGTGGCCACCGACGCACCGCCCACCGGCCTGCTGCGCCTGGGGGTGCCGCAGACCATCGGCGACGTGGTGCTGCTGGACGCGCTCAAGCACCTGCGCAGCGAATACCCCGACTTGCGTGCCCAGGTCGCCACCGGCTGGGGCAGCCAGTTGGTGGGCAAGATCGAACGCGGCGAACTGGATGCGGCGGCGGCGCTGTTCCCGGCAGGCAAGATCTTCCCGGACAACATCGTCGGCGAGTCCATCGGCAAGATGGAACTGGTGGTGGTCTGCGCCAAGGCCCAACTGCCGAAGAAACCGTGCAAGCTGGCCGATGTGTACCAGAATGGCTGGGTCCTCAACCCGGACGGCTGCGGCTTCCGTGCCGGCCTGCAGCGCACCTTGTCCGATCAGGGCCTGGCCCTGCGGGTCAACCTGGAGACCTTCGGCACCGAACTGCAACTGGGCCTGGTGGCCGACGGCCTGGGCTTGGGTCTGGTGCCACGGCCGTTGCTGGAACGCAGTGCGCACCGTGAGCAGCTGGCGGTGATGCCGCTCAAGGATTTCAAGCCGGTGATGGACCTGTGGCTGATCTATCCGCACTTCCTGGGCAACCTGCAGGGGCCGGTGGATGCGTTTGGCAAGCGGGTGGCGGCGTCGCTGCATAAAGTCCGCGACGCAGCCTGATCCATGTGGGAGGGGGCAAGCCTACTCCCATTTGGCTTGTGCTGTTGGTGAGGGTTATATGAAAAAAAATAATAATTAGCTTAGATTAAAATGTGCTTTTTATTATTTTTGGCCATCCCCTAGGCTTGCCTGGAAGTCCTTAAGGCCATCCAGGAAGTTTTGCCATGAGCAGCGTCACCTCGATCACCAACCTCACCAGCAATGTTCGCCAGCGCGTTACCCCGCAAGAGTGGGAGGTGCGCGTCAAACTGGCCGCCGCATATCGCCTGGCCGCCTTGTACAAGTGGACCGACCACATCTATACCCATTTCTCCGCCCGCGTACCGGGGCCGGAGGAGCATTTCCTGATCAACGCCTTCGGGTTGTTGTTCGATGAAATCAGCGCATCCAACCTGGTCAAGGTCGACCTCGACGGCACTATCGTCGATGACCCTACCGGCCTGGGCATCAACTACGCCGGCTATGTGATCCACAGCGCGATCCACGGCGCACGCCATGACCTGCAGGCGGTGCTGCACACCCACACCCGCGACGGCATTGCGGTGTCGGCGCAGAAAGACGGCCTGCTGCCGATCTCCCAGCATTCCATTGGTTTTTCCGGGCGCGTGGCGTACCACGGGTATGAAGGCGTGGCCCTCGACCTGGACGAACGCCAGCGGCTGGTGGCGGACCTGGGCGACAAGAGCGTGATGATCCTGCGCAACCATGGCTTGTTGACCGCCGGCGTCAGCGTTGAACATGCATTTGTGCAGCTGCAACAGTTGGAGCGCGCGTGCAATATCCAGGTGGCGGCGCAGGCGGCGGGGAATGTGGAGTTGATCTTCCCGCCGGCCGAAGTGGTGGAGAAAGTCGAACAACAGGCCAAGGTGTTTGCCAGTGGCGAAGGACCGGGGGTGGCGCGGCATTGGAATGCGCTGATTCGGCAGTTGGAGCGGACTGATACCGACTACAAGAACTGATTTCGAACCAGGTGAAAATCAAAATGTGGGAGGGGGCTTGCCCCCGATGGCGGTGGATCAGTCAATTATCTTTGACTGACACTCTGCCATCGGGGGCAAGCCTCTCCCATACGGGGTTTGTGGTGTTTGGTCAGGCGACTTTCTGCTCGCGTTCAGCAATCAACTGCCGGGTGAGGGGGATCAACTGCTTGCCATAGTCGATCGCATCATTGAGCGGATCAAACCCACGGATCAGGAAGGTGGTGATGCCGAGGTCGTAATAATCGACCAATGCCTCAGCCACCTGTTCGGCGGTCCCCACCAACGAGGTGGAGTTCCCCTGCGCCCCCAGCAACCCCGCAATCCCCGTCCACAAACGCTTGTCCAGCCGCGAGCCCTGCGCCGCCGCCGCCAGCAACCGGCGCGAGCCTTCATTCGGCGGTTCACGCCGCACAAAGCCGTTCTTCTCTGCCAACTCGGTGGCCTGTTGCAGGATGCTGTCGGCACGCGCCCACGCCTGTTCTTCGGTCGCGGCCAGGATCGGTCGCAGCGACAGGCTGAAGCGAATCGTGCGCCCATGCCTGGCCGCTTCGGCGCGCACCTGGGTCACGATCTCGCGGACCTGCTCATAGGTTTCGCCCCACAGCGCGTACACATCGGCATGCTTGCCCGCCACTTCAATCGCGGCCTTGGACGATCCGCCAAAATACAGCGGGATATGCGGCTGCTGCGGCGACTTCACCGCGGAGTGCGCGCCTTCGACCTGGTAGTAGGTGCCGGCAAAGTCGAAGGGCTGATCGCTGGTCCATTCCTGGCGGACCACGCTCAGGTATTCATCGGTGCGCGCGTAGCGTTCGTCCTTGCCGATATGGCTGCCATCGGCGCGCAGTTCACGGTCGTCGCCGCCGGTGATGATATGCACGGCGGTGCGCCCGCCATTGAACACATCAAGGGTGGCGAACTGGCGGGCGGCCAGGGTCGGTTGGGCGAAGCCCGGACGGTGGGCGATCAGGAACTGCAGTTTTTTCGTCACGCTGGCGGCATGGGCGGCGATCAGCGTGCTGTCCGGACTGTTGGAATGGAACGCCACCAGCGCGCGGTCGAAGCCGGCGTCTTCGTGGGCGCGGGCCACGGTTTCCACGTAGTCCGGTTGCAGGGTAGGGCCGCTGCGTGGGTGGATCTCGGAAGCGTGGTGACCGCCGATATAGCCGATGAATTCAATGCTCATGGTCTGTCCTTGTCGAGTAGGGGTGAATACCTCCGCCGGGCAGGGGGTCGGTCATGCTCGTCCACGGTAGGGGCCGCGACAGCCGCTGTAAAATGCCGTTTGGTTCTAACCTAATTATTAAAATATAGAATCATATTTGTATGTGGTGATCAGTAAATTGCATTTTGAAGACGTTGCTGACGCTAGATAACGTTGTGTTTTTTCCGGGCCTGAGGTCTGATGAGCGCCGAAAATGGCACGTCGAAGGTTAAGCAGTGATGCGGGCAGAACTTGCGCAATATGGCGGCATTACCGTCATGATTCCGGCCGCACTGATGATTGCTGTCTGGTTAAGGTATTCCACGCCGTGGGCATTGCGGGCCTGGATAATAACGTTGGGTATTACTTATTCGATCGTGGCGGCCAGCAAGTTGCTGTTTAAAGGTTGGGGTTTATCCTTCCAGCACTTGGATATTGCTGTAATAAGTGGCCATGCCATGAACACCTGTTTGATGGTCACGGTGGCAACGAGTTTGCTGGCTCGCCAGTTCAACCTGGCCTGGCGCTGGCCGGCGGCGTTGGTGGGGTTAGTGATAAGTATCGGGTTCAGTGCTTATTGTGTAGCGCCTTATATACATCCACTGAATGAAGCCCTGGCCGGTGCCGCACTGGGTGCGACAGCGGCCAGTGTGTTTCTGTGGCGTATTGATGCCGCGCCCATCAAGGTATCCCCCGTGTTCATCGGCGGCGGGCTGGTGTTTTTGCTGGTCTGTGGGCTGGTGCCCAAGTACAACGCGGAGTGGCTGCTCAACCGCGTCGCAATGACCCTCTCAGGTGCCGACCAGGCCCATCAGGAGCCTGCCTGGCGCCTGGAAACCGCGCACAGGAAGGCCGAGTAGGTCGCCAGGTCCAGCGCCAGGTTGCTTTCCACCATCAGCGCCAGCAGGGTCGTCTGCGCGTTGAAGCGCCGCGCATTGCCACGGCGCCGCGCGCGTTTCATCTGCTGGAACAGCGCATGGGTGATCTGCTGGGGGGAGCTGCCGCGCAACAGGTCCAGCCAATGGCCGATGGCCCGGGTGTTGCGCTGGTACTGCGCGCCCTGCACCGGTTCGGCCAACCCCTCGAACATCCCCGTCAGCCTGCGCAACGCATAGCCGCGTCTCAAGCCCGCCCACAGGCTCATGGCCGCTCCTCGGTGCCGCAGATATTGGCCAGCAGTTCGGCCGTCTTGACCTGCATGAACTGGCTGTCGCCGCGACTTTCCACGCACAGGCACACCGACAACGGGTCACTGACCTGCAACTTGAAGCGCCAGTCGGCGAACACCATGGAAAACCCGGCACCGGACGCGTCGCTGTCCAGTGAGTTATCCGCATACAGCACCTGCAGGCGTTCGACGACATGGGTTGAATCATGCACTTCCACCTGAATATTCCCCGAAGAAGGAAATAGGCCAATACGCTCTACCAATAACTTTGACGTGTTCATGGCTGTCCCCTGTCTGGTGCATTCAAATCGCACTTTATTATGGGGCGGTGCAAAAATACCGGAATGTTAGTTTTAGTCGGTCAATACCGGGATTGTTATTTTTTGTCTTGCGCGATAGATGGTCTCTGTTTGTAGGCTGTGGTCATAATTAGTCGGTCGTTAGTTGCAACTCATTAAATAAGGTCGTCCCTTTTGCCGAAGAATAAGTGTGCGGTGCGTGGGAGGTTGCCTTGTTCAAAAAGATATTGATTGTGTGCATCGGCAACATCTGCCGCAGCCCCACGGCGGAACACTTGCTGGGGGCCGCGCTTACGTCCTCCGAGATCACGGTGAGTTCCGCCGGCTTGGCGGCGTTGCGTGACCATCCGCTGGAGCCGACGGCCGGGCAAGTGCTGCAGGAGCATGGGCACGTTCCCCGGGCGCACAAGGCGCGGCAACTCAGCGTTGAAGCGGTGAGTGAGGCCGACCTGATCCTGGTGATGGAACAACGGCACATCGACGGCGTGCTCGACCTCGCCCCCGAGGCGCGGGGCAAGGTGTTCCTGTTGGGCAAGTGGCAGCACGATCGCGAGATCACCGACCCCTATCGCCAGGGCAAGCCCGCCTTTGTGCAGGCCTATGCCTTGATCGAACAGGCCGCACAGGCCTGGGCCCAGCGCCTGGCGCGCTGATGCTCCCTCTTTAAACGATTGCAAGGACGAAGACGCGATTTATGCATTCACCCCAGAACGCTTCCCCTGAAAGCCCTCACCGTGACGAGATCGATGTGCTCGGCATGCTTGGCACCCTGATCGATCACAAATGGCTGATCGCCGGGATCACCGGCACCTGCATGCTGATCGGCGCCGCCTACGCGATTCTGGCGGCGCCGGTGTTCCAGGCGAATGCGTTGATCCAGGTGGAGCCGAAGAAGAACGACATGCTCGGTTTCTCCGACGTCAGCAGCCTGCTGGGCAAGGAATCGCCGGCGGTGACCGAGATCGAGCTGATCAAGTCGCGCACCATCATTGGCAAGACCGTCGATACCCTGGCGTTGGACATCACTGTCACGCCGCAGCATTTTCCGTTGATCGGTGGCTTCCTCGCGCGGCGCTATGCGCCTGAACACAAGGGCGATATTGCGCCGCCGCTGTTCGGTTTCAGCCGCTGGTCGGCAGGGGGCGAGGCCCTGGCGCTGAGCAGCTTGAACCTGCCGACGGCGTTGCTCGGGACCACCCTGGTACTGGTGGCCGGCGAGGCCCAGGCCTACACGTTATTTGATGAGGACGGCATCGAGATCGCCGCAGGAAGCGTCGGCGTGCCGTTTGCCGCCGACGGCGTCGAGGTGCTGGTCAAGGAGCTGCGGGCCAATCCGGGCGCGCATTTCAAGATCGTGCGCAAGCCGCGCCTGGACGCGGTGGCCGACTACCAGGACCTGCTCACCGTGATCGAACGCGGCAAGGAATCGGGCATCATCAGCCTGTCCCTGGAGAGCACGCGCCCGGCCCTGGCGGTGCGGACGCTGAATGAAATCGCCAACCTGTATGTGAAGCAGAACGTCGACCGCACCTCGGCCGAGGCGGCGCAGAGCCTGTCGTTCCTCAATGACCAGTTGCCCCAGGTGCGTCGCGACCTGGAGAAGGCCGAGAACGCCTTGAACCGCTTCCAGACCCGCAGCAAATCCATCGACATCAGCCTCGAGGCCAAGGCCGTGCTCGACCAGGTGGTGGCCCTGGACACCGGCATCTCCGAACTCAAGTTGCAACAGGCCGAGATGGACCGCAAGTTCACCCCCCAGCACCCGGCTTATCGCGCCTTGATCGCCAAGCTGGCGGAACTCAATGCCAAGCAGGCGCAGATGACCAAGCGCGTCGAAGGCTTGCCCACGACCCAGCAGGAATTGCTCAGCCTGACCCGCGACGTGCAAGTGGGCACCGAGATCTACACCCAGTTGCTCAACCGCTCCCAGGAGCTGGACGTGATGCGCGCCGGCACCGTGGGTAACGTGCGCCTGATCGACAGTGCCGATGTCAACCTGGCCAAGCCTGTGGCGCCGCGCAAGGTCATCGTGGTGCTGCTGGCGATGCTGCTCGGCGGCATGCTCTCGGTGGGCATCGTGCTGGTGCGCAGCCTGCTCAACCGTGGCCTGGAAAGCCCGGATGAGATCGAGAAACTCGGCCTGCCGGTGTACGCCTCGATCCCCTTCAGCCTGTTGCAAAAGGCCGAAGAAACCAACGCCGCCAAGGGCCGCTCCGCCGCGCCGTCGCTGCTGGCGCTCAACCATCCCCATGACCTGGTGATGGAAGCCATGCGCAGCCTGCGCACCAGCCTGCACTTCGCCATGCTCGAGGCCAGGAACAACCGCCTGATGATCACCGGCCCGAGCCCCGAGGTGGGCAAGACGTTTGTCTCGGCCAACCTGGCGGCGATTGTCGCGCAGTCGGGCCAACGCGTGCTGTTGATTGATGCCGACATGCGCAAGGGCTACTTGCACAAGATGCTCGGCAAGGCGGTGGAGGCGGGGTTGTCCGACCTGCTCGCCAAGCGCTGTGATCTGCAGGAAGCGATTCACCCGACCGCCGTGGAGCGCTTCGATTTCATCGGCCGTGGGCAGATCCCGCCCAACCCGTCGGAACTGCTGATGCACCCCAACTTTGCTGCGTTGCTGGCCGAAGTCAGCGAGCGCTATGACCTGGTGATCATCGACACGCCGCCATTGCTGGCGGTGACCGATGCCGCGATTGTCGGGCGCCAGGCCGGCACCAGCCTGATGGTCACCCGTTTTGGCGTGAACTCGGCGAAGGAGATCGAGTTGACCCTGCGCCGCTTCCATCAGAACGGCATCGAGCTCAAGGGTGCGATCTTCAATGGTGTGGAAAAACGCCGGTCCGCCAGCTACGGCTATGGCGACTACGGCTACTACAGCTACGCCTATCAGTCCGACAAGGCCTGATGACCATGAGCAAAGTGCTTGAAATGCCGCGCTCGTTGTCGCGACGGTTTCGCCTCAACGTGCTGAGCTACGGCTACACCCAACTGGTGACGCTGGCGGCGCAACTGGTGCTGGTGCCGTTTTTCCTGCACGCCTGGGGCACCGGGCGCTATGCCGATTGGCTGGTGCTCACCGGTATTCCGTCGATGCTCAGCCTGCTGGACCTGGGGGTGGCCCAGGCGTCGGCCACCAGCGCCACGCTGCGTGCGAGCCAGGGCGATGTGCCGGGGGCGCGACGCAGTGTGCAGACCGCGCTGGCCTTTACCCTGGCGGTGGTCGCGCTGGTGCTGGTATTCGCCCTGACCTTGGGCCAGTGGCTCGACTGGGTGTCATTGCTCGGGCTCAAGACACTGACACCCGAACAGGCCGGCCTGGTGGTGGTGTTCATGTCCGGTTACCTGTGCACACGCTTGCTGGGTGGGCCGATCGACGCCTGGTTTCGGACCATCGACAGAACGGTCGGCGGCGTCTTCATCATGGCCAACCGCAGGACCCTGGACATTGTGCTGTCCATCGTCGTACTGCTGCTGGGTGGCTCCGAACTGCAATTGGCCCAGGGCATGTTTTTCAGCCAGGTGCTGTTCCTGGTGCTGGTGACCCTGTTTGTGCGGCGGATTTCACCCTGGCCGCTGCTGGGGCTGGCGTCCGCGTCCTGGGCCGAGTTCCGTGGTATCTGGAAACCGGCGCTGGGCAGCGCGGCGATCCCGCTGGCGCAGGCGATCACCCTGCAAGGCGGCCTGCAAGTGCTCAACCAGATCGCCGGCCCGGCGGTGGTGGTGGGTTACACCATGGCGCGCACCCTGATGCGCCTGATCATCCAGTTGGGCATCACCTGCAGCAACGCCCTGACCCCGGAAATCTCACGGCTGGCCGGGCGCGGCGAGTTCGAGCAGGCGCGACGCTTTACCCAGCGCGCCAGCTCCCTGGTACTGGGCCTGTGCCTGCTGGTGTATGTCGCCGGGATCTGGGCCGGGCCGCAGGTCATCCTGCTGTGGAGCCATGGCCTGGTGCAGGTCGATCGCCTGTCATTGGCGCTGATCGGCTCCCATACGATTTTGAATGTGGCCTGGTTCATCCTCGCGGCGATGCTGATTTCCACCAATCGCCACACCCTCACCTCAGTGATCTATGCCGTAAGCAGCGTGATGGCCTTGCTGCTGTGGCTGGCATGCAAGGAGCGCATCGATCCGCTGCTGGGCGCGTCGCTGTTGCTGTCGCTGCCGGAACTGGTGGTGTTGGTGTACCTGCGGGTGATTCGCGTGGGGGAGGTCGGTCCATGATGCTGTCCCAGGCGCGCCTGACCCTCTACTTGCCGCTGACGTTCTTCGCCTTGCCCCTGGCGCTGAGCAACAACCTCTCGCAACCCTTGGCGCTGCTGCTGTTGCTGCCGTTCGTGGTGTACGCGGCGCGTGGATTTACCCGCGCGCTGCCATTGCTGGCGCTGGTGGTTGCGTCCAGTGTGTTGCAGGTATTGGTGAGCAGTGGGGCGAACATCTCGCTGTACCAGTTCCTGCGTTCCGGCATCCCGTTTTTCTATTTTGTGCTGCTGCTGGCCGGGTACAGCTATGTGTTGGCCAATGTGGAAAAAATCGCGCTGGCCCATAGCGTCAACTACCGGCGCATCCTCGAACGCATCATCTACATCTTCGCCCTTGGCCAGTTGCTGCAGGTCAGCCTGTATGGCGTGGGCATCGACCTGACCAACGCCGCGTCCAAGTCCAGCGACGAAGTCGGGCGGATCATGTTGTTCCCCACCAGCTCGGCGGTGCTGCTGTTTTTCTATGCCTGTTGCCAGCGCAGGATCGGCTTGATGCTGATCCTCGCGGTCACGCTACTGGCGGCCGGGTCCAAGACCATCCTCGCGGCGATGGCGGTGATGATCCTGTTGTCGGCGATTACCCAGCGCAAGCTCAAGTCGTTGGCGGTACTGGTGGTGGCCATCGGCGCGCTGGGCACGCTGACGTTCTATGCCAGCCCCTTGGCGGTGTCGCGCTTTGCCACTTACCTGTTCGAGGAGAAGGGCGAGGACGTGACCCGTGCGTTCGAGATCGCCCATGCCAAGGAGTCGTTTCTCGACAACCCCGCCACGGTGTTCCTGGGCAATGGCCTGGCCAAGCAATTGACCCCCGGCGTGCCCACCAATGACGAGCGCTGGTTCGAGAACTCCAAGTTCGATATCGAGAACGGCTACTGGGGCGTGACCGCCAAGCTGGGAGTGCTCGGCGTGGCGCTGTTTTGCCTGCTGTTCAGCGGGTTGCCGCGCAGCCCGGTATCCCTGGCCGTGGTGGCGATCCTGCTGATTTTCTCGTTCAAGACCAGCTACCAGTTCTTCACCACCTTCGATGGCAGCTACCTGCTGGTGTGGTCGATGTTCATCGGCCTGCTCAACAAGGCTGCGCCTGCACGCCAGGCGGTTTACCCCAATTACTTACTGAAACAGGCTGGATCATGAACGCACCTGCTAGCCCCATCAGGGCCGGGATACTGACGTACCACTTCAGCGAAAACTTCGGCGCGGTGCTGCAAGCCTATGCCTTGCAGCGCTGGTTGCAGCAGCAGGGCTTGCAGGTGAGCCTGATCAACTACCACCCGGCCTACGTGGAGGATGGCAGCGAGATTCGCCAGTTGTTCAACCCGCGCCAGCTCAAGGCCAACCTCAAGGCCCTGTACCTCAAGGCCCTGGCGTTGAAAACCCGGGTGCTGGGGCCGAATGCCCAGTCGCGCCAGTTCGAGGCGTTCAAGACGCGCTTCCTGAATATCCAGGCGCCGCGCTACGCCCACGCCCACCAGCTCAACCAGGCGGTGGCCGGCCAGCAGTTGCTGGTGGCCGGCAGTGACCAGATCTGGAACCCCTCGGGCCAGACCGGCCTCGACCCGGCGTACTTCCTCGCCTTCGATTGCGACAAGGCGATCCGGCGCATCTCCTACGCCGCGAGTTTCGGTAAAGAATACCTGGAGCCGCAGTACCACGCCGAAGCCGAGGGCCTGCTCAAGCAACTGTCGGCGATCAGTGTGCGCGAGGAGAGCGGAGTGAGCATCGTGCACCAGGTCTCGGGGCTGGCTGCCCAGTGCGTGCCGGACCCGACGCTGCTGCACCGCGACTATTCGGCGCTGCTCGCCACGTCCACCCAGACCCGCACCGGCCACGTGTTCTGCTATGCGCTGCGCACCGGCGTGGGCGTGCGCGAAGTGGCCCAGGCGTTGTCACGGCAGGTGGCCGGGCCGATTGTCTCGCCGTACAACGCGCACCGGCGCTGGCGGCAGATCGGCGAGACCGTGCAGGTGGGCCCGCAGGATTGGCTCAAGTTGCTCAAGGAGAGCGCCTACGTGGTGACCAACTCCTTCCACGCCACGGTGTTCGCGATCATTTTCGAGAAGCCGTTTATCGCCGTGGGGTTGCCGGGCAACAAGGCCTCGCTGAACGCCCGTGTGCGCAACCTGCTGGAAAAGCTGGAGCTGTCGCAACGCTTCCTGCCGGCAGACGATGCCGACCAGGTGCACGCCTTGATCGCGGCGCCCATCGACTGGGTGGCGGTGCGGGCCCGGCGCCAGGCCCTGCAACAGGTGGGCGAGCGCTACCTGCTGGAACAACTGGCGGCGCTGCGGCCATGAGCGACTTCGCGCAACTCAAGTACGTCGACACCCTGCCGCGCAGCAACAAGGCACGCCGGCTGTTGTGGGGCATCGTCTACCAGCTGCTGTTTCGTCCCACGCCGCGCTGGATGCTGCACAACTGGCGGCGTTGGTTGCTGCGCTGCTTTGGCGCCAAGGTCGGCGTGGGCTGCCGCATCGCGCCCACGTGCAGCATCTGGGCGCCGTGGAACCTGGAGATCGGCGACTACACCGCCATCGGCGATGGGGTCGATGTGTACGCCATGGCCAAAATCACCCTGGGCTCCAAAGTCACCATCAGCCAACGCAGCTTCCTGTGCACCGGCAGCCACGACACCCGCAGCCTGCTGCGGCCCCTGGTGACTCGCGAGATTGTGATCAAGGACCACGTGTGGGTCGCCGCCGAGGCCTTTATCCACCCCGGTTGCGTGTTGGAGGAGGGCTGCGTGGTCGGCGCGCGCTCGGTGGTCACGGCCAGCCAGCCGGCCTGGATGATTTGCGTCGGTGCGCCGTGCCGCCCCCTCAAAACGAGAGACATCGCACTATGAAACAGGTGAAACCCATGATGGATAAGGCATGGAAGTTGATGTATTTCGTCAGCGAGTTTTTTCGCGACATGCTCACGTTTATTCGCCACAACGGTTATTCGCCGTTGGAAAGCCGCAACAAGAAACTGTTCTACAAAATCCTCATCGAAACCCACACCGTGGAAAAGGGCCTGTCCCTCAAGGAACCCAAGCCGCTGTTCGGCAAGGACAAGATCAACGGCATCATCCATATGCTCAACGAATACGACCGCTCGTATTCGGCGCTGCCGGTAGAGATGGCCCTCGGCGCGTTCCAGGGTTACCTCGAGCTGCATCGCACCCTCGGCATCAGCGACGACTTCGTGTTTTACCTGGATGCCTATGTGGAGCACCTCAAGCGCGACGGCACCGCCGGCAGCGGTGGTATCAAGCGTGCGGCGCCGTGGCTGGGCAACGGCGGGCTGGATGCCAAGGCGTTCCTGCAATCGCGCTCCAGTTGCCGCATGTTCCAGGCCGGCAAGATCGACAGTGGCCTGCTGACGTCCCTGGTGGAGTTGGCGCAGTCGTCACCCTCCCAATGCAACCGCCAGTCGTCGCGGGTGCATGTGTATCAGGACCGCGCGGTGATCGCGCAGCTGCTGGAGCTGCAAGGCGGCTCGCGCGGGTTTGCGCAGTCGGTGGACAACCTGTTTGTGGTCACGTCCGAAGTCACCGCCTGGGGCGGCGCCGGGCAGCGCAACCAGCTTTACGTCGACGGTGCGTTGTTTTCCATGGGCCTGCTGCTGGCCTGCCACGCCAATGGCCTGGGCGCGTGCCCGCTGAACCTGGCGATCCTCAATTCGGTGGAAAAGAAGATCCGTGGCATCGGCGCCATCCCGGCCAGCGAGCGGTTAATCATGATGATCGCCGTGGGGCTGCCCCTGGAAAGCCACTTCCGGGCCGCGCGTTCACCGCGCCGGCTCACCACCGAAGTCCTGCAGATGCACGGTGGCTGATATGAAGCGCGAAACCGTCAGTGTGATCATCCTTACCTACAACGAAAGCCTGCATATCGCCCGCGCCATCGAGTCGGTACGGGCCTTCAGCGACGAAGTGCTGGTGGTCGATTCGTTTTCCACCGACGACACCTGCGACATCGCCCGGCGCCATGGCGCGCTGGTGGTGCAGCATGCCTTCGTCAACCAGGCCAAGCAGTTCCAGTGGGCGCTGGATCACCTGCCGATTACCGGCAACTGGACGATGCGCCTGGACGCCGACGAAATCATCGAGGCCGACCTTGCCGCCGCGATCAATACCCGGCTGCCGACCCTGGCCCGCGACATCACCGGCATCAACTTCAAGCGCAAGCATATCTTCATGGGGCGCTGGGTGCGCCATGGCGGTCGCTACCCGTTGAAGATGCTGCGGCTGTGGCGCACTGGCCAGGGGCGCATGGAGGACCGTTGGATGGACGAGCACATCTCGGTCGCCGAGGGCCGCACCATCACCCTCGACGGCGGGTTTGCCGACCATAACCTGCATGACTTGACCTTCTTCACCCACAAGCACAACCAGTACGCCACCCGCGAAGCGATTGAAGTGCTTAACGCGCGGCTGGGGCTGTTTGCGATACGCGATGAACTGCATGCCGGGCAGAGTTCGTTCCAGGCCAAGGCCAAGCGCCTGGTCAAGAACCGCGTGTACAACCGCGTACCGTTCACCCTCAGTTCCACCGCGTATTTCCTGTGGCGCTACATCATCCAGCTGGGGTTTCTCGATGGCCGCAGCGGCCTGGTCTATCACCTGCTCCAGGGCTATTGGTACCGCTTTCTGGTGGGCGCCAAAGTGCTCGAACTGGAAACCGCGATTGCGCACTTAAACGATAAGGAAGCCATTGTCCGGGAACTCTCAAAGTTGACCGGCCATAACTTGAACCTGCCCACACCGAAGTAACTGAGCGTTTTTTAACAAACACCCAAGTTTGGGTGTCGGCCTTCGCTCGCCTATCAATTGGGAGACAGACATGAATAAAGTCGCGCTTATTACCGGGATCACCGGTCAGGATGGCTCGTACCTGGCCGAGCTGCTGCTGGAAAAAGGCTATACCGTGCACGGCCTCAAGCGCCGTTCTTCGTCGTTCAATACCCAGCGCATCGATCATATTTACCAGGACCCCCAGGCCCTGCGTAAAAACCTGATCCTGCACTATGGCGACCTGGCGGATTCGTCGAACCTGACGCGTATCATCCAGCAGATCCAGCCCGACGAAATCTACAACCTCGGCGCCCAATCCCATGTGGCGGTGAGCTTCGATTCGCCGGAATACACTGCCGATGTGGATGCCCTCGGCACCTTGCGCATCCTCGAGGCGATCCGCCTGCTGGGCCTGGAAAAGAAGACCCGCTTCTACCAGGCCTCGACCTCCGAGCTGTACGGGCTGGTGCAGGAAACCCCGCAGAAGGAAACCACGCCGTTCTACCCGCGTTCGCCCTATGCGGTGGCCAAGCTGTACGCCTATTGGATCACCGTGAACTTCCGCGAAGCCTATGGGCTGTATGCGTGCAACGGCATCCTGTTCAACCACGAGTCGCCGCGTCGCGGTGAAACCTTCGTGACCCGCAAGATCACCCGCGCCCTGAGCAATATCGCCCTGGGCCTGGAACAGTGCCTGTACATGGGCAACATGGATGCACTGCGCGACTGGGGCCACGCCAAGGACTACGTGCGCATGCAGTGGATGATGCTGCAACAGGAACACCCCGAGGACTTTGTCATCGCCACCGGTGTGCAGTATTCGGTGCGCGACTTTATTCGCTGGTCGGCGGCGGAGCTGGGGCTGCATCTGCGCTTTGTCGGCGAGGGCGTGGAAGAGGTGGCGGTGGTCGAGCGGATCGACGGCGACCTGGCGCCGGGCATCCTGGTGGGCGATGTGATTGTGCGCGTCGACCCGCGTTACTTCCGCCCGGCCGAAGTCGAGACGCTGTTGGGCGACCCGTCCAAGGCCAAGCGCCTGCTCGGCTGGGTGCCGGAAATCAGCGCCCAGGAGATGTGCGCGGAGATGGTCCGCGAAGACCTCAAGGTCGCCCAGCGCCACGCCTTGTTGCGCCTGCACGGGCATGACGCACCGATTGCCGTGGAGAACTGAGCATGGCACGTGACTTTGATGCGCGGATCTTCGTGGCCGGCCATCGCGGCATGGTCGGCTCGGCCATCGTGCGGCGCCTGTGGGCCTTGGGCTACACGCAGTTGCTTACCGCCGGCCGTGACGAGCTGGACCTGCTCGACCCGGCCGCGGTGCAGGCGTACTTCGCCCGGCACCGTGTGGACCAGGTGTACCTGGCGGCCGCCAAGGTCGGCGGGATTCACGCCAACGCGACGTACCCGGCCGATTTCATCTACCAGAACCTGATGATCCAGGCCAACGTGATCCACGCCGCCCACAGCCATGGCGTGGAGAAACTGTTGTTCCTGGGCTCGTCATGCATCTACCCGGTGCATGCCCCGCAACCGATGATCGAAGCGGTGTTGCTCGACGGCGCGCTGGAACCCACCAACGAACCCTACGCGGTGGCCAAGATCGCCGGGATCAAGCTGTGCGAAAGCTACAACCGCCAGCATGGCCGCGATTACCGCAGCGTGATGCCCACCAACCTGTACGGGCCGGGCGACAACTACCACCCGCAGAACAGCCATGTGATCGCCGCCTTGCTGCGGCGCTTCCATGAGGCGACGCAGCGCGGCGATGAGGAAGTGGTGATCTGGGGCAGTGGCAAGCCACGGCGCGAGTTCCTGCATGTGGATGACATGGCGGCGGCCAGCGTGCATGTGATGGAGCTCAGCCAGGAACGCTACCGCGAGCAGACCCAGCCGATGCGTTCGCATTTGAACGTCGGCACCGGGGTGGATTGCACCATCGCCGAACTGGCCCAGGCGCTGGTGCGGGTCACCGGCTTCAAGGGGCAGTTGCGCTTCGACGCCAGCAAGCCCGACGGCGCACCGCGCAAGCTGCTGGAT
The DNA here is from genome assembly GCF_900116055.1 of Pseudomonas sp. NFACC42-2. Lineage (NCBI taxonomy): Bacteria > Pseudomonadati > Pseudomonadota > Gammaproteobacteria > Pseudomonadales > Pseudomonadaceae > Pseudomonas > Pseudomonas sp. NFACC42-2. Next base: position 795,641 of record NZ_FOZO01000001.1, on the reverse strand, counting down.
GTGAGCCGGATCAACGCCCTCGGCTGGGAAGCCTATGTGCCGCTGGAAGAGGGCCTGCGCGACGCCTACAACGCCTACCTCGCGGCCCTCGAACAGCCTCGGGGCCACTGATGAAGATCCTCCTGTACGGCATCAACTACAGCCCGGAGCTCACCGGCATCGGCAAGTACAGCGGTGAACAGGCGCGCTGGCTGGCGGGCCAGGGCCATGAGGTGCGAGTGGTGACGGCGCCGCCGTATTACCCGCAGTGGCAGGTGGGCGAGGGCTATTCGCCGTGGCGCTTTCGCACCGAGCAGGACGACGGCGTGACGGTGATTCGCTGCCCGCTGTATGTGCCACGCCAGCCCACGGCGTTGACGCGCCTGCTGCACCTGATGAGCTTTTCCGCCAGTTCGTTTTTGGCGGTCATGGGGCAGTGGCGCTGGAAACCGGACCTGGTGATCCTGGTGGTGCCCACGCTGTTTTGTGCGCCCCAGGCACTGTTGTTGGCCAAGCTCAGTGGCGCCCGCTCGGTGCTGCATATCCAGGATTACGAAGTGGACGCGATGTTCGGCCTCGGCATCGGTGGCGGCTCCCTTGTGCGGCGCCTGGCGTTTGGGCTTGAACGCTGGCTGTTGCGGCGCTTTGACCGGGTCTCGACGATTTCCAGCGGCATGCTCGACAAGGCCCGGGGCAAAGGCGTGAACAGCAAGCGCCTGCTGTTCTTTCCCAATTGGTCGGAAACCGCCCGCTTTCGCCAGGTGCCCCGCAGCCACGGGCTGCTGCAGCGCCTGGGTGTGGCGCCAGGCCAAAGGGTGTTGTTGTACGCCGGCAATATCGGTGAGAAGCAGGGCCTGGAACTGATCCTCGACGCCGCCCAGGCCTATGCCGATCGCCCGGAGCTGGTGTTCCTGATCGTCGGCCAGGGCACCGGCAAGGCCCGCTTGCTCGAGCGTGTGCAGCGCGATGGCCTGCGCAACGTGCTGTTTGCGCCGTTGCAGCCCTACGAGGATCTGCCGGTGCTGCTGGCCTCGGCCGACGTGCACCTGGTGATCCAGAAGCGCGGGGTGGCGGACGCGGTGCTGCCTTCCAAGCTGACCAATATCCTCGCGGTGGGCGGCCACGCCATCATCACCGCCGACCCCGGCACCACCCTCGGCCGCCTGTGCGAGGAACACCCGGGCATTGCGGTGCTGGCTGAACCGGAGTCCGTCGCGGCGCTGAACATCGGGATCGAGCGGGCACTGGCATTGCCCGCGCGCAATGAGGTGGCGCTGGACTACGCCAAGGAGTTCCTCGACAAGGAACGTATTCTGCAACGCTTTATGGCACAGGTCTGATGGGTATGTGGCTTGATTTACCGACCTTCAATACGGTCGTGGCATCGACGCCGCTGGTGGCGATCGACCTGGTGGTGAGAAACGCCCGTGGCGAGGTCCTGTTGGGCCTGCGCGTCAATCGGCCGGCCTATGGTTTCTGGTTCGTGCCCGGCGGGCGTATCCAGAAAAACGAACACCTCGACAACGCCTTCCGGCGCATCACCCGCGACGAACTGGGACAGCCGTTCGAGCGCGCCGAGGCGCGGCTGCTGGGGGTGTACGAGCACTTCTACGACGACAGCGTGTTCGCCAACGCCGGGGCCGGGCCGAACACCCATTACGTGGTGCTCGGCTATTGCCTGGACCTGGTGGAAGGCCAGACCCTGCAGCCGCCCACGGAGCAACACCAGCATTACCGCTGGTGGTCCGAGGACGAACTGCGCATCAGCCCGCGGGTGCATGAACACACGCGGGCCTATTTCTGACTCTCTCTCCCGAGGACGCTCTCATGTTGTTACCGGTGATCATGGCAGGCGGTTCGGGGTCGCGCCTGTGGCCGCTTTCGCGGCAGCTGAACCCCAAGCAGTTCCTGCGCCTGACCGACGCGCACCTGTCGATGCTGCAGCAGACCATCACGCGGCTGGAAGGCGCCAACGTCGCGCTGCCGCAGTTGATCTGCAATGAGCAGCATCGCTTCCTGGTGGCCGAGCAATTGCGCCAGTTGGGCATGGAACAGGCCAGCATCCTGTTGGAACCGGTGGGGCGCAACACGGCGCCGGCCATCGCGCTGGCGGCGTGCAAGGCGCTGGCCGAGCACCAGGACCCGATCCTGCTGGTGCTGGCGGCGGACCATTTGATCGAAGACGTCCCGGCGTTTCATGCCAGCCTGGAAGTGGCGCTGCCGCTGGCCCGCGACGGCAAGCTGGTGACCTTCGGTATCACGCCCACTTGCGCCCATACCGGCTATGGCTATATCGAACAAGGCGCGGCGGCGGGCGAGGGCGGTTATCGGGTCAAGCGCTTTGTGGAAAAGCCGGACGCCGCCACCGCTGCGGCGTACCTGGCCAGCGGCGGGTATTACTGGAACAGCGGCATGTTCATGTTCCGCGCCAGTCGTTACCTGGAGGAGCTGGAACGCTTCCAGCCGGCTATCCTCGAGGCCTGTCGCGTGGCGCTGGAAGGCGGCAGCCAGGATCAACCCTTCACCCGCGTGCATGCCGCGACCTTTGCCGCGTGCCCGGACGATTCCATCGATTACGCGGTGATGGAAAACACCCATGACGCGGTGATGGTGCCGTTGCAGGCCGGCTGGAGTGATATCGGCTCGTGGTCGGCGTTGTGGGAGGCCAGCGAAAAAGATGCCAGCGGCAATGTGATACGCGGCGATGGGCTGAGCCTGGACACCCGTGACACCTACGTCCACGCCGACAGTCGGCTGGTGGCCACGGTGGGGGTGCAGGACCTGATCATTGTCGAGACCAAGGACGCGGTATTGGTGGCCCACAAGGACCAGGTGCAGCAGGTCAAGGCCATCGTCGACCTGCTCAAGCAGGCCGGGCGCCATGAGCATCTCAACCACCGCGAGGTGTATCGGCCATGGGGCATGTACGACTCGGTGGACAACGGCCAGCGCTATCAGGTCAAGCGCATCACGGTGAAGCCGGGGGCCAAGTTGTCGGTGCAGATGCACCACCATCGCGCCGAGCACTGGATCGTGGTCAGCGGTACGGCGCGGGTGACCAATGGCGAACAGACTTACCTGGTGTCGGAAAACCAGTCGACCTATATCCCCATCGGCCAGGTGCACGCCCTGGAAAACCCGGGGGTGATCCCGTTGGAGTTGATCGAAGTGCAGTCGGGCTCTTATCTGGGCGAGGACGATATTGTGCGCTTCGAAGACAAGTACGGCAGGGCCTGAGGTTTTCCGACATTTAATAACGTTTTTAATAACTTTACCGGGCGCAATGCATTGAAGGCCGGGGGCTTGCCGGGAAAACGTTATTTTCAACTAAGCCGGCTGAATATTATCTGTCTGGTGTGCTGTTTAGTTGAATGGCACTATCGGTTTGCCTGCTCACTGATGATAAGGAGTCTGAAATGAGAAAATCACTGGCTATTCTGGTACTCAGTGTCTTGAGTACTTCGGCGATGGCCGACGAGTTACCGTTGGGGCTTGATACCACAGTGGCCGGAACCGTTACCGTGGGGCAAACGTTGTTGGTCGGCACTGCCCTGGTTGCCGGTGTTGCCGCTGTTTCAAACAGCGGCGGCAGCTCCAATGGCGGCACCACCACGGGTACTACCGGCACCACCGGCACTACGGGTACCAGCAACTAGTCGTACACCTTCCGCTTTTAAGACCGCTTGGAATCCCCGCCCAAGTGGTCTTTTTTTCTTGTCGTCTATCGCGAGTGTCCTAGCACTATGATGCGTATTTTTTCTATTGCAGCCGTGGCCGCTGCATTATTGCAAGGCTGCATGTTTTCCCCGGGTCAATATATGGACACGGCCGCCCTGACCGAAGAGGGCGGGCCTGAAAACAGTCGCGTGGATTTAATTCCGATTACCCCAAAGTTATTGGCCATGGACGCGGCAAGTCATGTGCCTTATTCCATTCCTGCAGAACTCTTGAGTTATAAACCCGGGCCGTATTTGATCGGCGCCAATGACGCGCTGTATATCACGGTGTGGGATCACCCTGAACTCACCGCGCCGTCCGGCCCGCAGCAGCAGATCGATGCCAACGGTCGCTTGGTCAGCCCCGAGGGCAACCTGTTTTACCCCTACGTCGGCGAGGTGGTTGCCAAGGGTCGCAGCATTGAAGCGCTGCGCAGCGAGATCACCGACAAGCTGCGCCAGTACATCGACAGCCCCCAGGTGGATGTCAGCGTATTGCGTTTTGCCAGCCAGAAAGTGGTGATCAGCGGCGCGGTGATCAAGGCCGGGCCGGTGCCCCTCACCACCATTGCGATGAACGTTAGCGAGGCCCTCGGCGCCGCCGGGATCGACCCGATCAACGCCGACCTGTCGAACCTCACCCTCACCCGTGGCGGCAAGCGCTACACCCTGGACCTCGACACGCTCAACCTTGAGCAGTCGCGCCTGAATGACATCTATCTCAAGGACGGCGACCAGCTGTACCTGGCCTACAACGACCGCAAGCGCATCTACGTGATGGGCGAGGTGATGCAACCCCGCGCGCTGAGTTTCAAGACCCGCAGCATGAACCTCTCCGACGTGCTGGGTTCAGTGGGCGGGGTCAACCAGAACACCTCCAACGCCGATGCCATCTACGTGATTCGCGGCGCGCAGAACATCGATGTGGAACCGGCCAAGGTGTTCCAGCTGGAAGCCGGCTCTCCCTCGGCCATGGCCCTGGCCACGCGTTTTGATGTGCAGCCCCAGGACGTGGTGTTTGTCGGCCCGGCGAATATCACGCGCTGGAACCGCTTTATCAGCCAACTGGTACCGTCCGCGTCGATCATCGGCATTGGTGCATCCACCCAGAACAACCTGAGCGAAGCCAGCAGCCGATAGGGTGGTACCTGCGTGAACAATCTGAAAATCGGTACGTACGCGGGGTTGGCGTGGCTGTTGGCTGGCTGCAATCCGCTGATGCAGGCCTCGCTGGATACCTTCAAGGCTGCCGTCGGCGGCCCGCCGCCGCTGGTGTTGAGCCAGGCCCAGGTGGATGCGGTGCCGTTCCCCCAGATCAAGGTCACCACGGTGTCCGGCGCAGGGGTAATGGCGTTGATCCGCCAGCGCGACGACCTGCAGTTCTGGGTGGCGTCCGGCAAACAGGTGCTGCTGCTGCGCGATGGTCTGGTGGTGCGCACGGTGGGCCTGGGCACTGACCTGAATGGCACGCGCTGGCAAGGCCGGTCACCGTTCCAGCAAGGGTTGCATCGTGTCCCGGACGGCTATCGCAGCACGCGCCAGATCGACGTGGTCGACGGCTATCGCCTGGGCGTTACGGTCAACAGCCACATAACGCGCCATGGGCTGGAGAGCGTCGAGATTCTCGACAAATCCTATGCCTTGCTGCGGGTGGATGAAGACATCGAGGCCGCCGGCTTTCACGCGCGTAACCGTTACTGGGTCGACCCCGGCGACGGTTTTATCGTGCAGAGCGAGCAGCACCTGACGCCCGACCTGACGCTCACCATTACCCAACTGCAACCGACTCGCAAGGATGCCCCATGATGCTGCGAAAATTGGCCGCGCTGGTGCTGTTGTGCAGTGGCGCCAGTGTGTCCCTGGCGGCGATGACCGTCAGCGGCGAGGTGCGCAATCCGGGGCCGATCTCCTTGGCGCCCGAGGCGCGCTTGCTGGATGTGATCACCGCGTCGCAACCGGATGCCCAGGGCTATTGGCTCGGTGCGGCCTGGCTGCGCCAACCCTTGCTGGCACAGCAGGCACGGCTCAAGGCCGGTGTGCTGTTTGACCTGCAAACCCTGCAGCGTGCGGCGTTGGCGGCCGGTCGCGAAGGTCGCGCGCATGCGGCGGCTCGGCTCTATCAACAGGTGCAGGCCTTGCCGGTGACCGGCCGCCAACAGGCGATGCTGGATCCGGTGGCGGTGGAAGTCGGCTTTGCGCCGAACCCGCTGGTCAGTGAGGGCGACCGCCTGGTTTATCCGCCGAGGCCGCACAGCGTGCGTGTCGTGGGTGCCGTCGCCGCGGCCTGCACGTTGGCATTCCAGCCGCTGCAGCGGCCCCTCGATTACCTCCACGCCTGTCCGGCCCTGGCGGAAGCGGACCGCGATTACCTGTGGCTGATCCAGCCCGACGGCCATGTCACGCGCCTGGGTATCGCGGCATGGAATCGCGAGGAGGGTACGCCTCCCGCACCGGGCAGCACGTTGCTGGTGCCGATCCGCAGCGACGACCTGGACCCGCTCACCCCCGAACTCAATCAGCAACTGGCCGAGTTTCTTGCCACCCAACCCCTGGCCGAGGTCACGCCTTGAAATTATGTATTGCAGCGGTGCTGCTGGTGCCCTGTGGCGTCGCCCATGGTGATCCCCGTTACACCCAAAGCGATTTCGGCGGCGTCGGGCTGCTGCAAACCCCCACCGCCCGCATGGCGCCCGCCGGCGAACTCAGCGTGAATGCCAACCGCACCGAACCCTACAGCCGCTACAGTTTTTCGGCGCAACCCCTGGACTGGCTGGAGGGCACCTTTCGCTACACCGCGATCACCAACCGCCCCTATGGCGCCGAGTCCTTCAGCGGCGGCCAGAGCTATAAGGACAAGGCGGTCGACGCCAAAGTGCGCCTGTATCAGGAAAGCCACTGGCTGCCCGAGGTGGCGCTGGGGTTCATGGACCTGGGTGGCACCGGGTTGTTTTCCAGCGAGTACCTGGTGGCCAACAAGCGCTACGGCGATGTGGATTTCAGTGCCGGCATCGCCTGGGGGTACCTGGGCAGTCGCGGTGATTTCGGCAACCCGTTGGGCGCCTTGGATGATCGTTTCAACCAGCGGCCCACCGCCGAAGGGTCCGGCAGTTTTTCCAACGGCTACTTTCGCGGCCGGCCCGCGTTGTTCGGCGGGATTGCCTATCAGACACCCTGGGCACCGCTGAGCCTCAAGCTGGAATACGAGGGCAACGACTATCAGAACGAACCCCGCGACAACAACCAGCGCCAGGACTCACCCATCAACCTGGGCCTGGTCTACAAGCTGGCCGACTCCATCGATGTGAGTGCCGCCTGGGAACGTGGCAACACCGCCATGTTCGGCATCACCCTGCACACCAATTTCGTCAGCCGCAAAGCCCCGGTAAAAACCTACGACCCACCGGCCCCCAAGCTGCCTGCCAGGGCCCCGACTACGCCGATGGACCAGGTGGATTGGGCCGCCGTCTCCCGGCGCCTGCACGATAATGCCGGCTACAACGTGCAGCGCATTACCCAGCGCGGGCCGGAGTTGTTGGTGTACGGCGAACAGCAGCGCTATTTCTACAGCGCCAAGGCGGTGGGCCGCGCCAGTCGGATTCTGGATGGCAGCGTGAATGACCAGATCGATTGGTTCACCCTGGTGAGCGAGCGTTATGCGCTGCCGATCGAAGAAACCAGCGTGCCGCGCGAGACCTTTCGCGAGGTGGTCAACCACCGCGAGGACCTGCAGAACCTGCATCGCCAGGTCGAGGTCAATCGTGCCAGCAACCGCAGCCAGACAGTGCTGTACACCCAGCCGCCCAAACCCTTCACCTATGGTGTGGGGCTGGGCTACAAGCAGAACGTCGGCGGGCCGGATGGCTTGCTCTACCAGGTGTCCGCCGACCTCGACGGCGAGTATCGTTTCACCCGCAATACCTGGTGGAGCGGCCTGCTCAGCGTCAACCTGCTGAACAACTACGACGGGTTTACCTACGATGCGCCCAGTGGCTTGCCCCGGGTGCGGACCGACCTGCGCCGCTACATGACCTCCTCCGATGTGACTCTGCCGACCTTCCAGCTCAACCATGCGCAGCAGTTGGACCAGGACCTCTACGGCATGGTCTACGGTGGTTTGCTGGAGTCGATGTACGCCGGTGTCGGCAGTGAAGTGCTGTACCGCCCGATGGGCCAAGGCTGGGCGTTGGGGGCCGACCTGAACTACGTGCGTCAGCGTGGTTTCGAGCAGGATTTCAGCTTGCGCGATTACCGCACCCTCACCGGGCATATCACCGGCTATACCGATCTGCCGTTCAACATTCAGGGCGCCTTGAGTGTGGGGCGCTACCTGGCCAGGGACTGGGGCGCGACCCTGGACCTGTCGCGGGAATTCAACAATGGTGTGCGGATTGGCGCGTGGATCACCCGCACCACTGCATCCAGCGCAGAGTACGGCGAAGGCAGCTTCGACAAAGGCCTGTACCTGTCCATTCCGTTCGATGAGTTGATGAGCCTGTCGACGATGCGGCGCGCCAACCTGGTATGGGCACCGCTGACCCGCGATGGCGGCGCACGCTTGAACCGCGCCTACTCACTGCATTCGATGACCGATGGGCGCGACAGTGAGCTGTTCTACAAGAACATCGACAAGATCACCGAATAAATGCACCCACACAGATACTGTCTCATCCAGCACCGCTCAAATCCGTAGCAGCTGCCGAGCCGCGGCGAGGCTGCGTTTACGGCCTGCCTGGCACACCGCTGACGCAGCCT
>NZ_FOZO01000001.1:0-786654 GCF_900116055.1 Pseudomonas sp. NFACC42-2 | reverse complement strand
CGTAGCAGCTGTCGAGCCGCGGCGAGGCTGCGTTTACGGCCTGCCTGGCACACCGCTGACGCAGCCTCGCTTGCGCTCGGCAGCTGCTACGGGGGGGAGGTGGTGATGGGGATTGGCATTCGTAGCAACTGTCGAGCCCCGGCGAGGCTGCGTTTACGGCCTGCCAGGCACACCGCTGACGCAGCCTTGCTACGCAAGGGGTCAGTAGATGTCCTTGGACAGCAGCGTAAACGGCGTCTTCAACAGGATCTTGATGTCCAGCCACAGCGACCAGGTATTGATGTAGCGCAGGTCGATGTCGACGCGCTGTTGCATCTTCTCCAGGGTCTCGGTCTCGCCCCGGCAGCCATTGACCTGGGCCAGGCCGGTGATGCCGGGTTTGATCCGATGGCGGGCCATGTAGGCGCGGATTTTCCCCGAGTAGTAGTCGTTGTGTGCGATCGCATGGGGGCGTGGGCCGACCAGTGCCATGTGGCCTTGCAGCACGTTGAACAGCTGCGGCAATTCATCGATGGAGGTACGCCGGATAAACCGGCCGACCGGCGTAATGCGCGAATCGTTGCGACTGGCCTGGCGTACCTCATGGTCGTCATGCACACGCATGGAGCGGAATTTCCACACCTTGATCACCTCGCCATTCCAGCCGTGGCGGTCCTGCTTGAAGATCACCGGGCCGGGGGAGGTGAGCTTGATCAGCAGCGCGACCAGCAGCAGCAACGGGCTCAGCACGATGATCGCCAGAGCAGCCAGGCTCTTGTCCAGCAGCGACTTGCTCAGTGCAGCGGTGGGGCGGCTGGTCAGCGGGCTTTCGTTGAGGTAGATCGCTGGCAGCCCATCCACTTCGGCCACGCAATGGTTGAGCAGCAGCATGTTATTGAGGTCGGGCACCCAGATCACATCCACGCTGATCTCCAGCAGGTTGAGGTACAACGCCTCAATGTGGGTGGCGTCCTGCAATGAATGGGTGATGTAGAGCCGGCGGATGCCGTGTTGCCGGATCAATTGGGGCAGTTGCGGCAGCTCGCCGAGGATCTGCGCTTGCGCATCCTCGGTCGCCTCGGCACGGCTGCCGACCAGACCCACCAGGGGCGAGCGTTTTTGCCGTGAGAGGGTCCTGGCCAGGTCCACCGCAAGCTTGCCAGTGCCCACGATCAATGATTTTTGGCGTTCGTGAAGTTGGCGGTGGTAATACCGGGACAGGCTGTGCAGCGGTATGTAACACAGTGCCAATAACGGGTAACTGACCGCCGCCCAGAGTAATAAGGTTTCCACAGGGAACAGTGCGCTGGCATTACAGGCTACGCCCACGGCAAACAATATACCCATGGTTAACAGCCAGCCCATGAACAAGCGTCCAAGGCCCACGGCATAATCATCTTTCTTGCTGTAGACATCGCACAAGGTATACGCCGGGAGAGAGGCCAATATCGTAAAGGCGGCCAAGACGCGGTAGTAATACTCCAGTTGGCCAGTCTTCAAGATAACCAGCGTAAATAACAGTGCAACAACTAAGCTCGATGCGAGTGTCCATTGCCCCCAGAACGTCAAACCCCTGGGGGTCAGGTTGCGATGCATTCTAGTGTTATTAAGCATAGTTCTGCTCCCGGTGATGACCGCGCACGTGGTGGCAGGCGTTAAGGGTTAACGGTTAACTTTTATAAACGACAGGCACGCGCAGGCGCGTGCCCATTGATAGTAATGAACGGCAGGGGGCAGTGGCTGACGACTTATAACAAGGTCAGGAGGGTCTGGCGAAGTGAATGTTATAAAAGGGCAGGTAGAAGAGCTTTTAATAGGCAGGGTGAATTAAAAAAGTCTGGGTTGTTTTTATTTTTGTTAACGGCGTGGCTGACTAAGCTCGAGCGGCTTTTTGATTTTTTGCGTCAGGCAATAACCACGGTTTCTTACCGCACGAAACAGGCGTTCACCGTCGTTGACCCGCTTGAACTTTTCCTGCAAACGACTCAGGCACATTTCCAATCCGCGGTATAAATCGGGTTCACGACCTATATTACGGATCAACTCTTCTTTGCTGACCACGCGTTCTTCATGATGCAGCATCTTTTTAATCAGCGCCGATTCAATAGTGGTCAATGAAATACGCAGGCCGCCCTTGACCAGAGCGCGATCATGTTGGGTGAGCAGCCAGAAATCCTGTGGATACAGTGGCGTTCGTTCGGCGCTGATCTCTTGAGTACGCGTATGGTTATTCGGCGCGCTGTCAGGGGCCTTGGCGGTTGGCATTCTGGATTCTTGCCGCTTGGGGTTAAACGATTGTGAGGGCAAGTTAAGGGTGTGGGTAATAATGTAGGTATTAAAATGCGGGGTGATCTGTGGTTGGGAAAACGCCGGATTTGTATCGGCGGGGTCCGTGGTTGCCGGGGCGTTTACATCGTAATAGAAGAACTCTGCGTTGGGCGTGAAGTCCTGCAGTGCGATAGACGCAAGTGTTGGAGCGAAGGCGTGTTTCTTGAAAGAACTCATAGGGTCCACCCATATCAGGAAGATGCAGTTGTTAAAGGCAGTCAGCGGGGGAGTAATAGCCGCCCTGAAAGTATTCGAACGGCAAGTTTTTAGCCAGCATGGCGCTGTCGGCAAATTCGACCTGATCGGCGATGAAGCTGACCCTGCAGGCACTGATCAGTTCCAGCATGTGATCGTAAAGCCGGTCGAACAGGTCCGAACGCGTGTTGAGGCTGAGCCTGAGGGCAGAATCCGGAAAGGGCATTTTTATATAGTCGTAGAGCTCGAGGTCGACCAGCAGGTCTGCCGGCTTTGTATCGAGTCTGTAGTTGTTGTAGGCCAACGTGATACCGCTATGGTCTTTCAACTTATACAACTGACGCACCATCGCCCGGCGTTCTACCGGACCGGGCAGGGCGTCCAGTGGGTTGTCGAGACTGAGGGTGAAGGGTTGTTTGTGGTCTTCCAATGCCCGCGCGGCCTGAATGATCGCCTTGAGGATGTCGTCGTTCATCAGGGCCGATTGACCCATGCGCAGAAGCGTATGACTCGTCGCCGGGCTGACTGCCTTAAGCGTTTTGCGCGGTGGGTGGATATGGCGCAAGGCCTCAGTGCAGGCACTTTCAAGTTGTTCGGGATCAACGCCATCCGCTACGCTGATTTCGCTGCCCCACCAGGCATGACCGCGATCAACGATGGCTTGCCTGATGATCTTGAAGTGCGGGGTATGTACAGGGGGCATTTTTTCACTATTCACGGCTCGGCCCCTCCTTAGTGGGTTGGAAATGGCTAGCGCAAATAAGACCCCGGCTGAGTTTATAACCATAACCGCGAATATTTTGGATGATGTTTTCACCGTAGTGCGCCTTGATTTTACTGCGCAAACGGCTGATGGATTTTTCCAGTGCGCGGGAGTCGTAGTACTTGGTATTAAGTCCCATGACACGGGCGATCTCATTATGACTGAGCAGTCGGTTCTGAATAAGCGCTTCCAATACTTTCATTTCGACGAAGGATATTTCCAACTTTTTTCCGTCGCCATACAGGCACATGCGGTCCTGGTCGAGAATCAGGTCGCACTGATTGAGTCGAGCGCTTTCACTGAGAAAGGCATCAAACAGATTCAACTTTTTTTCGGGTGAAGTTTCGATTACCTTGATGCAGTAATCGGCGCCAGCCAGGTAGTATTTTGTTTTGCTCAGGGTCGACGCAAAGGTGATCACGACGAATATCGTGCAGTCGGGGTTTTCAGTTCGCGCTTTTTTTATTATGTCCAGGCTCAGGTTGCTGGCGGAGGGTGTATCAATTTCTATAATGATGGCACGGTAATGTACGTGGCTTTCCTGGGTGTCAATTAGTTGTCCGTAGCAACGTGTATCGACTTTTAAATTATTCGCTACAGTGCGAACTAAAAGCTCCCGAAAGTCCTCTGATTTCGATTGAGTCCGTGCAATAGCGAGGACGTTGGAAAAATGCATCACCTACTCCCTTTTCCGGCATGCAAGGCCGTCAGTTCAATCGCTGCTAGCGTTTAGATACTAATCGAATTGATTCCGCTAAAACGTGACAAATTTTAACATTCACCACTTGGTTTTTACGAGCGCAGGGGGGATTAGGGGGATATTTCACGGGAGGTTGTACCGACTTACACATATGCTAGTGCAAACTCTTAATGCTCGATAAGTATTTTAGTTCCAACGATTTTTTGACGGGTGCAGGTTTAAGCGTTGACCTTCTCAGGCAAAAAAAACGCCTGCAGAGCGCCCCGAAGGTTGGCGGCCGTCCCCTCGGATGGGCTCAACGGCGCAACTGCACTTCGGCCTCGATGCACGCCACCAGAAACTCCATGACTACCTTCACGGACGGCGAGCGGCGCATGTCGGGGTACACCGTGAGCCAGATATCACGCAAAGGGCCTTCGACCGCAGTGGGCAGCCTGACCAGCAACGGGTCGTGATCGCCCACCAGGGTCGGCAGCACCACCGCGCCGACCTGGGCCCTGGCCGCCATTTGCTGGGTGGCCAGGTCGCTTGCGGCAAACGCGATCTCACGGCCGGCGCGCAGTTGGTGCATCCAGGCTTGCTGGGGCAGGTGGTCACGGCTGCTGTCGTAGGCGATGAAAGTCCACTGCGCAGCCGGCAATTGCTGGAACGTCGGCGGGCCATACAACCCGAAGCGCACCACCCCGACTTTCCTGCGTACCAGGGCTTCCTCATCGGGACGCACCGTGCGCAGGGCAATATCCGCTTCACCTTTGTCCAGCGCGGCCAGTTGGGTCGACGGCATCAGCACCAGGTTCAACTGCGGGTATTGGGCGCGCAGCCGCGCTATATGGGGCGCAATGCAATAGTGGGCGATAGACGGCGGGCAACTGACCCGCACGGTGCCGGCCATTTCGATCGACGCGACCCGCGACAGGCGCATCACCTGCGTCGCCATTTCGTCCATGCCCGCCGCCAACTCCGCCAGCGCCAGGCCTTGCGCGGTCAGTGGGCGGCTGCGCGGCAGGCGGTCCACCAGTTTGACGCCGAGGGCTTTTTCCAGCGCATCGACGCGGCGCCCGACGGTGGCGTGCTCCACCTGCAACTCGCGGGCGGCCGCCGACAACGACTGGCTACGTGCCAGTACCGTGAAGTAATACAGGTCCTGCCAATCGAACATCGGGTTATTTCCGCACGGAGGTTGGGAAGCTTTGGGGAATTTTCCTACTGAGAGCGTCCTTTTACCATGGCCGCTTCCCAGTGCACACGGAGTTGTCCCCGATGAAAGCCATTACCTTGCAAACCTACGGCGGCCCTGAAGTCGCCCAATTGCGCCATGACGTCCCCAAACCCCAGGTGTTGGCCGGGCATGTGCTGGTCAAGGTGGCGTGCGCCGGGATCAACTTCATGGATATCCATACCCGGCAGGGCAAATATGCGCAGTCGTCGACCTATCCGGTGCGCCTGCCCTGCACCTTGGGTATGGAGGGCGCCGGCGTGGTGGTGGAAGTCGGCGCAGGCGTCAGCCATTTGGCCGTCGGCGACCGGGTGGCGTGGTGCATCGCCTGGGGCGCCTTCGCCGAGTACGCCCTGGTGCCCGCGGCCAGGGTGGCGCAGATTCCCGGTGCCATCGCCTTCAATCAGGCGGCTGCGGCGATGTTTCAAGGCTGTACCGCCCACTACTTGATCGAGGATGTCGCCAGGCTGCAGGCCGGCAGCACCTGCCTGGTCCACGCCGCGTGCGGCAGCATCGGCCAGCTGTTGGTGCAGATGGCCCGGCGCTCAGGCGCCACGGTGTTCGCCACCGGCAGCACCGCTGAACGCTGTGCCATTGCCCACGAGCGCGGGGCCCACCAGGCCTGGGTCTATGACGGCGGCCGATTTGCCGAGCGGGTGTTGGAGGCCACGGGCGGGCAGGGCGTGGATGTGGTCTTCGATTCGCTCGGCAAAAGCACCCTGCGTGACAGCTTCCGCGCCTGCCGCACGCGGGGACTGATCGTGAACTATGGCAATGTCTCGGGTTCGTTGACCGATCTCGACCCGATGGAGCTGGGGGAGGCGGGCTCGCTGTTTTTGACGCGCCCCCGGCTGGCCGACCATATGGCCGACGGCGCGACCGTACAACGGCGTGCCAACGCGGTATTTGCGGCGATGCTCGAAGGTACGTTGACGGTGGCTATCGAAGGGCATTACACGCTGGAAACGCTGCATCAGGTACATGAGCGCATCGAAGCGCGGCAACAGATCGGCAAGGCTGTGGTGTGGGTGGACCGCGACCTGCATTAATCGAAGACGAAAAAAAACCGGCTGATCAGGCCGGTTTGGGGTGCCCCGCGAACAGTGCGGGATTAAGCGTGGTTGTCCAGCAGGCGATCGGCACCGCCTTCAACAATACCGCGTTGCTGCAAACGATCGGCACCGCCTTCGGCCAGGCCACGTTCCTGCAAGCGATCAGCGCCACCTTCGGCGACGCGGTTGCCTTGCAGGCGATCGGCACCATCTTCGGCAACGCGGTTGCCTTGCAGGCGATCGGCACCATCTTCGGCGACGCGGTTGCCTTGCAGGCGATCGGCGCCACCTTCAACAATACCGCGTTGCTGCAAGCGATCGGCACCACCTTCGGCAACACGACGTTCCAGCAGGCGATCCGAGCCACCTTCGGCAACACGACTTTCGATCAGGTGATCCGCGCCGCCTTCAGCAACAACAGGGTGGGCAAATGCGTTTGCAGCGAGTACCGAGAAAGCGAGGCTAAGCAAGATTTGGCGTTTCATGATGGTGTGCTCCGAGTGTTTTAGTTGGGTGTTGCCTGGTATGGGTTTGATGTTACGCGTTGCATTTTTTAAGAGAACTTCATTGGGCTGATGGTGACTATCGATGCCAGCGATGGCCCGTTTCAAAGGGCCATCGCTGAGCCGGTCACGGCATCTGTGGCCGTTCCTGGGGGCGCAGGTCGAACACCAGCACCTCGGCATCCTGGCCCTGGCTCAGGCGGATTTGCCGCTCATCGCGCACTCGGGCACCGTCGCCTTCCTGCAAGCGCTGGCCGTTGATGTCCACGCTGCCCCGAGCCACATGGATGTACACGTGGCGATCCGGCGGCAGGTCGAGGGTCGCGGCTTCGTCGCCATTGAACAGTCCGGCGTACACCCTGGCGTCCTGGCGCACGGTCAGGGAGCCGTCGCTGCCGTCCGGCGAGATGATCAGTTGCAGGCGCCCTTGTTTCTGTGCCGCGCTGAAGTGCTCCTGTTGATAGCGCGGCTCGACACCGGCCACGGCGGGTACGATCCAGATTTGCAGGAAGTGCACGCCACGGGTCTGGCTGTGGTTGAACTCGCTGTGGGCCACGCCGCTGCCGGCGCTCATCAGTTGCACATCGCCGGGGCGAATCACCGAGCCGGTGCCCAGGGTGTCCTTGTGTTCCAGGGCGCCTTCAAGCACATAGGAGAAAATCTCCATGTCGCGGTGCGGGTGTTGGCCGAAGCCTTTGCCGGCCGCGACGCGGTCGTCGTTGATCACCAGCAGGTCGGAAAAGCCCTGTTCATCGGGGTTCCAATAGTTGGCGAACGAGAAGGTGTGGAACGACTTCAACCAACCGTGATTGGCGGCGCCGCGTTCGGAAGCTTTGCGAAGGGTCAGCATGGTCTTGTCCTCAAGTGAGCGCGGGCTGCGAGATGCAGGGCGCTTGCGTTGAGAAGAAGGTTACTGGTAACCGAAATATTCATTAAGAAGATGAAATCTGAATAACTGTCTCCTTTAGATTGACAGTTAAGGGCATGCCATAATGCCTTTCGCTTTCTTACCCTTGATGGATGCTTCCCGTATGAAAACCGTGGCCATGGCGCTGTTCCCGGACTTCCTCCTGCTTGACATGGCCGGGCCGCTCGAAGTGTTTTCCATTGCCAACCGCTACCTGCCGGCGGCGGAGCATTACCAGATCCTCACCCTGGGCACCGAGCCCGGGCCGTTGCGCGCCTCCAATGGGGTGCTGGTCCAGACTGACCTGCTGCTGGACCAGGCCCAGGCGGCTTATGACCTGCTGCTGGTGCCCGGCGGCCCGGGAGCCTATAACGAATGCCATCCGGCACTGCTGCCCTGGCTCAAGGCGGCGGCGCCACGGGCGCGGCGCTTCGGCTCGATCTGCACCGGCGCCTTTGTGCTGGGCCACGCCGGGCTGCTCGACGAACGCCGCGTGACCACCCACTGGCACTATACCGAGCGCCTGATCAAGGCCTTCCCCAAGGCCATCGTCGAGACGGATCGCATCTACCTGCAGGACGGGCGGTTGATTACCTCGGGCGGGGTCACCGCCGGTATCGACCTGGCGCTGTCGATCGTCGCCCAGGACCATGGCAAGCAAGTGGCGGTGGATGTGGCCAAGGTGCTGCTGGTGGTGATGAAGCGCCAGGGCGGCCAGGCCCAGTTCAGCCCGATGACCGCGTCCGTGGCGCCCCAGGAAACCCCGATCACCCGGGTGCAGAACCATGTGCTCGCCCATCTGGACCAGCCCTTCACCATCGAGTCCATGGCCGAACTGGCCGGCATGAGCCCGCGCCACTTTGCCCGGTTATTCGCCAAGGACGTGCAGATGACGCCCATGGCCTTCCTGCAGGGCGCGCGCATCGACCGCGCCCGGCAACTGCTGGAAACCACCGACCTGCCGCTCAAGACTGTGGCGTTCCACGCAGGCTTCGGCAGTGTGCGGCACATGCGCTTTCTATTCAGTGAAAAACTCGGCCTCAACCCGACCCAATATCGCCAGCAGTTCAGTTAACGACAGGATGTCCGTCTCGCGCACCCGATTGTCCGTATCGCTCCCTGTGCCAGCATTGCCCTGTTACAGGTAGCTGGCAAGATAAGGTCGAGCCCATGGAAAAGGATGCGCGGACGCCCAAGACCGGGTGTTTCAGCGCGATTGCAGACATGAATATGCCTCAGGCGATTGACGCGGATAGCACGGTGCGCTTCGGTGACTATGCCTTTCATCGGCAGCAGCGGCTGGTGAGCAAGGCGGGTTGGCCGGTGCCGTTGGGCGGGCGGGCATTGGATATTCTGGCGGTGCTGCTGGAGTCGCCAGGGCAATTTATCAGCAAGGCCACCCTGATCGAGCGGGTCTGGCCGTGCAGCGTGGTGGAAGAGAACAACCTGCGGGTGCACATCGCTGCACTGCGCCGTGCCCTTGACGGGCAACGCTTGATTATCAACGACCCCCAGCGCGGTTACTGCTTCGCCGCCCCCGTGCGGGTCGCGGCTGCCGCGGTGCTGCCCCGGCATAACCTTGCCCCCCGGCTCAGCCCGCTGATCGGTCGCGATGAACTGCTGGGCGTGCTGGTGCGGCGGGTGTCCGGGCAGCGCCTGATGACCCTCACCGGGTGCGCCGGCGTGGGCAAGAGCAGCCTGGCCCTGGCGCTGGCCGAGCGGGTGTTGCCGCGCTATCGCGACGGTGTGTGGTGGATCGACCTGGCCACGGTGGAGGCGCCGTTGATGATGCTGCGCCACCTGGCCACGGCCCTGCACCTGGAACCCGGCGGCAGTGTCACGCAGTTGTGCCGCCAGCTGGTCTCCCGGCAATTGCTGCTGGTACTCGACGGCGCCGACCTGCTGCTCGGTGCCTGTCGACATCTTTTGCGGGCGCTGCGCGAAAATGCGCCCCAGGTCAGCGTGCTGGTCAGCAGTCGCGAAGCGTTGCAGGCCCCAGGCGAATGGGTGCTGCGCGTACCCCCGCTGGGCGTGCCGGCACCGTCGGCGCTGGGCAGTGTTGAACAGGCGATGGCGTTCCCCGCCGTGCAACTGTTCGTCGCCCGAGCGTGTGCCGGCCAACAGGGCTTTGTGTTGCGCCGACAGGACCTGGTGCCGTTGCGGGACATCTGCCGGCGCCTCGACGGTATTCCCCTGGCCCTTGAACTGGCGGCCGCCCAGGTGGATGCGCTGGGCGTGCGCGGTCTACAGGCGCAGTTGCACAGTGGAGTGCAGGTACTGACCCGGGGGCGCCGCACAGCGGTGGAGCGCCACCAATCCCTGACCGCCGCCCTGGACTGGACCTACGAGCGCCTGAGCCTGCCGGAGCGCTGGCTGTTCCTGCAACTGAGCCTGTTCAAGATGGCCGTGACCTTGCCCACCCTGGGTAAGCTGGTGGCCGGCACCGAGCTGGAGCACGCCGATTTGTCGTACCTGCTCGGGCGGCTGGTCGGCACCTCGCTGTTGAGCCTCGAACCCGGTCCGGGTTATCCGCGCTATCGTCTGCTCAACAGCATGCGCAGCTATGGCCTGGCACTCCTGCGCAACCCGCAGCAGGTGGCGCGTTTGCAGCAGGGCTATGGGCATTACCTGGGGACGTTCTCAGGCCGGCCGTTTGTCCTGCAACTCGTCGAGCAGGCGGCGTACGCGGACTAGGTCCTGGGTGGCGAAGCCTTCGGTAAATCGCGCGTAGACCGAACCCAGCAGGTCGTGGGCGGCCTGCACACGACCCTGCTGTTGCCACAGCCGCGCCAAGGAGTCTGCACAGCGCAGCTCCCAGGCCAGCGCGCCTTGCTGGTGTGCCAGGCCCAGGGCTTCGAGCAGCAGCGCCTCAGCCCCGTGGATGTCGGGCATGGCCTCGGCGCGCACGCGCAGGATTTCCGGGCTGCACCAGCCGGCCGCACCGCTCCGGGCGCGTTCGAACAAGGCTTCATCCACGGCACGGGCGTTGAAGGTCACCAGGATGTCTGCGACCAGCCCCAATCCCTGCATATCAGCGATTTGCGCCGTGCCTTCGTAGCATTGCGCCCAGGTGTGGAACAACTGCACCGAATGCTTTTGCGCCTGTTGCAGGAGGAGGTCCAAGCGGTCGCGGGCCGTGAGGGTGTCGCCGTTGCAATGGGCGATGACCACCCCGGCCAGGGCCAGGGTGTAGCAAATCGACGTGCCGTGGTTGATCTGCAACGCCAGCTCCAGCGCCTGGCTGGCGGTGCGCCACGCACGTTCGGGAAAACCGCGCAGCCACAGGATGCGCGCGAGGATGGTCAACGAGGCCACGCTCTGGTCGTACTGCACGCCAAAGCCGTGGGTAAACCGATTGAGATGGCCGCTCTGGGCCATGCGCTGGATCACCTGTTCGGCATTCTGCTGCGCCAGCACCTGGTTGCCGGCGAAGTGCTGCGCCAGCACCCTCAGGCGTTGGGCGCTGAGGGCCAGCAACGGCTCGGCCTGCGGCCCCAACCGGTCGAAATGCAGGCTTTGCTCCAGGGCCTCGCGGTAGTTGCCGCCACACAGGCTGACCGCCATTTGCCCCGACACCGCGCGCAGTTGGCCGACCAGGTTGCTGTCGGCTTCGGCCAGGCGCCGTGCATGGGCAAAGGCTTCGATGGTCTGCGGCGTACCGCCCTGGGTGTGATAGGAAAAACTGCCGAAGGCCAACTGCAAGGCCATGTTCAAGTGCGGGCTCGGCGTGCTCGATTGCCCCAGCCGCGCCAGGGCCTTGCCCACGTACAGCCCGTGTTCGCGCAGCAGCGACAGCTCCTGCCACAACGGCATGGCGCTGACGGTGAGACGAATGCCCAGCAGGTGCACGCCCTGGTCGCCCAGGCCCCAGTCGAGGGCGGCACGAATGTCTTCGCGCAGCGGGGCATAGCGGTCGATCCAGGTTTGGGTGGCGGTCTGTTCCCAATCGTCCTGCGCCTGGTTCATCAGCACCAGGCAGCGCTTGGCGTGGTGTTCACGGGTGGCGTCGAGTTCATTGGCGACGCTGAGTTTTTCCAGGGCATAGGTGCGGGTGATGTCCAGCAGGCGGTAGACCACCTCGTCATCCCCGGCTTCCACTGTGAGCAAGGATTTCGCCACCAGCTGGGTGATCGAACCCAGCACCTCGGCCGGCGCAACCTGTTGCCCGGCGATCACCGCCGCCGCACTGGCCAGGCTGAAACCACCGCGGAACACCGCAAGGCGACGCAGGCAGATTTGCTCGCAGCCGGTGAGCAATTCGAAGCTCCAGTCCAGGGTGGCACGCAAGGTTTGATGGCGGGGCAGGGCGCTGCGTCGGCCACGGGTGAGCAGGCGAAAGTTGTCTTCCATCTGCACCAGCAGGCCGGACAGGCCGAAGCGCTCGATCTGCGCGGCCACCAACTCGATTGCCAGGGGAATGCCGTCCAGGCGTTGGCAGATATCAATGGCCAGGGGCAGTTCGGCTTCGCTCAGTTCGAAGCTGTCCTGATGGGACATGGCCCGCTCGATCAGCAGTTGCAGGGCCGGATAACCCAGGGCCTGGGCGCGGTTACCGGTGGCGGGCGGGCAGGCCAGGGGTTCCAGGCGCTGCACCGACTCGCCCTCGGCGCGCAAGGCCTCGCGGCTGGTGGCGAGGATGTGCAATTGGGGCGCGTGGCGCAGCAGGGTCTCGCTGATCAGCGCGATGTCGTCCAGCAGGTGTTCGCAGTTGTCGATCACCAGCAGCAACTGGTGCTCCTGCAGGCGGCGCGCAAACACGGGCAACGGTTCGTGCTCGGTGTGGGTGAGGTCGAGGAGCGCGGCGAGATTGGGCAGGATCATCGACGGCGCGCTGAGAGGCGCCAGGTCCAGCAGGCGAATACCGTCGCGGTAATGTCCGATCAACAATTCCGCCACGCGCAAGGCGACGGTGGTCTTGCCGATGCCGCCGGCGCCGGTCAGGGTGATAAAACGCTGCTCGGGCAGCTGCTGTACCAGGCTGTCGATCAGGGCCTGGCGGCCAAGCATGCGCGTGCGTCGCAGCGGCAGGTTGTGGCTCGGGCGTTGGGGGGCGCCTTCGGTCGGTAGGCTCATCGGCTCGATGCTCAGTGGCGCCACAAAACTGTAGCCACGCTGGGCCACCGTAACGATATAGCGCTGCCCGGCCTGGCCATCGCCCAGGGCCTTGCGCAGCGCCGCCATGTGCACCCGCAGGTTGCCGTCTTCCACCACGCTCTTGGGCCAGACCCGGGCGATCAGTTCCTGCTTGCTCACCACCGTGCCGGCCTGCTCCAGCAGGATCAGCAGGATGTCCACGGCCCGCCGTCCCAAGCGCAATGGGCGACCGGCCTCCAGCACCAGGCGCTGGCGCGGGTGGACACGGTAAGGACCGAAATGCACGGCCTGGTCGCGTGGGTCACTCATGGGTGGCCATGCTCTGGGAAAAGTAAGCGGCCAGCATATTCCAGGTGCGTGCCGACCACTAGGCAGCGATCTCCCGAGGCTTGTGACGCAGTTGGTGATTTCGCCAGGTCATCGGGTTGACGCCCTCGCTGCGCGTGAACATATGGCAGAAATGCGCCTGGTCGCAAAAGCCGCACTCCAGGCTGATTTGCGTGAGGCTCAAGGAGGAACCGGTGATCAACTCCTTGGCCCGCTGGATGCGTTGCTGGCGTATCCATTCCTGGGGCGACAGCCCGGTGGTGCACTTGAACGCGCGGGAAAAATGGCTGCGCGACAGGGCGCAGGCCTGGGCCAGGTCGGCAATCGCCAGGCTTTCACCGAGGTTGGCGAGGATCAATTGCTTGGCGATTCGTTCGCGCCGGGGGCACAGGCCGCCGGTGGCGGATAAGCGAGGAGCACAATACGCAGGTCGGGCCATGACGGATATCCGCAGTCGATGGGAGCGTTCCCGGTGAATGGATGCAGTGTAGACCGGCTCATTTTTGGCGCCGTACCGTCTGGCTGGCGAGTTAATCGTTGTTAATTTCGCCAGGTTCGGTCGCGGAAAAGACAGCACAGGCATGCAATCCAGGCAGTGTCCTGTCTGCTTAGCTGGCAGCCTGCTAACCGTTTGGATACCGCCATGAACCGCAATGACCTGCGCCGCGTCGACATGAACCTGTTGGTGATTTTCGAAGCGCTGATGTTCGAGAAGAACCTGACCCGGGTCGCCGAAAAGCTCTTCATGGGCCAACCGGCGGTGAGTGCGGCATTGGGCCGGCTGCGAGATTTGTTCGACGACCCGTTGCTGCTGCGCAACGGCCGGGGCATGGAGCCCACGCCACGTGCCGTGGCGATACTCAAGGAGCTGCAACCGGCCATGGACACCATTTCAGGCGCAGTCAGCCGCGCCAAGGATTTCGACCCTTCCACCAGCTGTGCGGTGTTCCGCATCGGCCTGTCCGACGACGCCGAGTTCGGTCTGTTCCCGCCGTTGCTCAGCCAACTGCGCGAAGAAGCCCCGGGCATTATCGTGGTGGTACGCCGCGCCAATTACCTGCTGATGTCCGCATTGCTGGCCAGTGGCGAGATCTCGGTGGGCGTGAGCTACACCACTGAACTGCCGGCGAATGCCAAGCGCAGGAAACTGCGGGACATTCCCTGCAAGGTGCTGCGCGGGGATGACGGCGTCGAACCGCTGACCCTCGACGACTATTGCGCACGGCCCCATGCGATGGTGTCGTTCTCGGGGGACTTGAGCGGCAATATCGACCTGGACCTGGCCCGTATCGGCCGTGCCCGGCGGGTGGTGCTGGCGGTGCCGCAATTCAGTGGGCTGCGGGCGCTGCTGGCCGGTACGCAGATTATTGCCACGGTGCCGGACTATGCGGCGTGTGCGTTGACCGAGGGCACGGCGCTGCGGGCAGAGGATCCGCCGTTTGCGATCGATGCGGCGGAGTTGTCGATGGTGTGGAGTGGGGTGCATGACAATGACCCGGCGGAGCGCTGGTTGAGGGGCAGGATTGCGCAGCATATGGCGGGAGGGGGGTGAGCTTGGCGGCTTCTGGGCCTCCCTCAGTTTGATCTGCATACCCCCCAACCCCGACTACCGGCTCTTGTAAGAAATTTCCCAGAGGAGTACAAATGTACTCCATGACAACCCTGACCCCCCGCCGCACCGCCATCCTGACCTTTATCCGCGACCGTATCGCGCAGCAAGGCCAACCCCCCAGCCTCGCCGAGATCGCCGAGGCGTTCGGCTTTGCCTCCCGCAGCGTCGCACGCAAGCACGTCGTGGCCCTGGCCGAAGCCGGTTTCATCGAGGTCAACCCCCACCAGGCGCGCGGCATTCGTTTGCTCAACCAGCCCCCGCGCCCGGAGTGGCTGGATGTCCCTGTGCTCGGCCGAGTGGCAGCCGGCCGGCCCATCGGCGCGGATGCCGACGTGCACAGCCGCCTGCAACTCGACCCCGCTACTTTCGCGAAAACCCCGGATTACCTGTTGCGGGTGCAAGGCGATTCGATGATCGAGGACGGCATCCTCGACGGCGACCTGGTGGGCGTCCGCCGCAGTGCCGAAGCGGTGAACGGGCAGATTGTGGTGGCGCGCCTGGACGGTGAAGTCACCATCAAGCGTTTCGAACGCAGTGGCGAGCGTGTTCGCCTGCTGCCGCGCAATCCTGCGTATCAACCCATTGTGGTCGGCCCCGACCAGGACCTGGCCATTGAAGGGGTGTTCTGCGGCCTGGTGAGGCAAGGCTGATGGGCGCCGTGGTTGCACTGGATACGCTGTTCAATGGCGGCCGCGTCTGGAAAGGCCGGCCTGTCGCGCCTCCGGCCAGCGTGCAGCCTACGGGGCTGGCGGCGCTGGATGCGGTGCTGCCCACGGGCGGCTGGCCGGAGTCGGCCTTGAGCGAAATCCTGATGACCAGGGACGGTATCGGCGAACTGCAACTGGTGCTGCCGACCCTGGCGCGATTATCGGCGGCGGGGGAGCGCATTGTGCTGGTGGCGCCGCCCTACACCCCGTACCCCCACGCGTGGCAGAACGCCGGGGTGGATTTGCGCCAGCTGTCGGTGGTCCAGGCCGAGGCGCGGGATGTGCTGTGGGCGGTGGAACAATGCCTGCGCTCCGGCAGTTGCGGCGCGGTGCTGTGCTGGCCGCGCAAGGCGGATGACCGCGCCTTGCGTCGCTTGCAGGTGGCTGCGGAAACCGGGCAGACCCTGGCGTTTGCCTGGCGCGCCTTGAGTGAAGCGATCAACCCTTCGCCCGCCGCCCTGCGCCTGGCCGTCGAGGCCAAACCTGCCCGGGTGCGGGTGCTCAAGTGCCGGGGTGGCTTGGCTCATCCGGCGCCGATTGCACTGGCGGGGCACTGAGGTTGCCATGCGCTGGGTGTGTATTGTCTTCCCGCAATTGGCGCTGGACGGGGTGCAGCGCCTGCACCCCGAGCCCGACCAACCCCTGGCGCTGCTGGCCGGCACCCCGCAGCGGCGCGTGCTGCAAACCGTCAATGACGCCGCCCGCGCATTGGGCCTGCGCCCGGGGCAATCGCTGACGGCCGCCCATGCCCTGGCCAAGACCTTTGCCTGTGCCGAATACGACCCTGTGGAGATCGAGCGCTGGCAGCAGTTCCTCGCCGCCTGGGCCTACCGCTTCAGCTCCCAGGTCAGTGTGTATTACCCGCGTGCCTTGCTGTTCGAGATCGAATCGAGCCTGGGCCTGTTCGGGCCCTGGCCTCGGTTCGAGGCACGCCTGCGCCAGGAACTGAGCGAGCTGGGCTTTCGTCACCGTATCGTCGCCGCCCCCAACCCGGCGGCGGCGCGGGTGCTGGCCAATCTCTACGATGGCTTGGCCGTGGCCGATGAGGATGCGTTGCTTCAGGCCCTGGCGCCATTGCCCATCGACCGCGCCGGCCTCGACCCGCAAGCGGCCACCGCGTTGTCGCGCATGGGCCTGCGCACCCTGGCCCAGGTGCAGGCGTTGCCCCGGCACACCCTGGCGCGGCGCTTTGATGCCAGCCTGCTCAAGCACCTCGATGCCTTGACCGGGCAGCGGCCATTGGCCCTGGCGTTCTATCAGCCGCCGGACCAGTTCGATGTGCGCATCGAGCTGAATTTCGATGTGCAATCCCACCAGGCCTTGTTATTCCCCCTGCGCCGTCTGACCGGCGACCTCTCGGCGTTCCTCTGCGGCCGTGACAGTGGCGTGCAGCGTTTCGACCTGCACCTGGAACATGCCGATGCACCGGACAGTGTGATCAAGGTCGGCCTGCTGAGCGCCGAGCGTGAGCCGGCGATGCTGTTCGAACTGGCCCGTGGGCGCCTCGAGCACGTGCAAGTCACCTCGCCGGTGCGTGGTTTTCGCCTGGTGGCCCAGGACCTGCCGGCGTTCGTGCCGCAACGCCAGGACCTGTTCGACGATCGCCCGCAACAGACCCTGCCGTGGGAACAACTGCGCGAACGCCTGCGTGCACGCCTGGGGGATGAGGCGGTGCAAGGCCTGCGCTTCCATGCCGACCATCGGCCCGAATGCGCCTGGCAAATGGCGGCGGATAAAAGCCCGTGCGCCACCTTGAGCAAGGTGCGGCGTCCCGGTTGGTTGCTTGACGAACCGACCTTGCTGGCCGAGCAGGGCGTGCAGATCCTCATGGGCCCGGAGCGCATCGAATCCGG
This sequence comes from Pseudomonas sp. NFACC42-2, assembly GCF_900116055.1. Classification (NCBI taxonomy): domain Bacteria; kingdom Pseudomonadati; phylum Pseudomonadota; class Gammaproteobacteria; order Pseudomonadales; family Pseudomonadaceae; genus Pseudomonas; species Pseudomonas sp. NFACC42-2. The sequence goes on along the minus strand of NZ_FOZO01000001.1, from coordinate 769,418 downwards.
CTGGTGGGACGGTGCCGACATTCGCCGCGACTACTACCTGATCCAGACCCGCGCCGGCCAGCAAGGCTGGGCCTATCGCTGCGTGGGACAAAGCGATGGGCTGTGGTTGCAGGGCTGGTTTGCATGAGTTATGCCGAGCTGCACTGCCTGTCCAACTTCAGCTTCCAACGCGGTGCCTCCAGCGCCCTGGAGTTGTTCGAGCGGGCCAAGCGCCAGGGCTACAGCGCCCTGGCGATCACCGATGAATGCACCTTGTCGGGCATCGTGCGGGCCTGGCAGGCGGCGAAGGCGGTGGGCTTGCCGCTGATTATCGGCAGCGAAGTGCGCATCGAAAACGGCCCGAAACTGGTGCTGCTGGTGCAGGACCTCAGCGGCTACCAGCACCTGTGCCGCTTGATCACCGTGGCCCGACGCCGGGCTGAAAAAGGTCGCTACCGCCTGCTGCTGGAAGACTTCGAGCAGCCGTTGCCCGGCCTGCTGGCGCTGTGGGTCGCCGAAGACAGCGACACCCAGGCCTCCATCCAATGGCTGCGCCGTACCTTCGCCGAACGCCTGTGGCTGGCGGTGCACCTGCACTGCGGCCAGGACGATGCGCGGCATCTGGAGCAACGCCTGCACCTGGCCGCCAGCCTGCATATCCCGGCGGTGGCCTGCGGCGATGTGCATATGCATGCCCGTGGCCGCCGCGCCCTGCAAGACACCATGACCGCGATCCGCCATCACGTGCCGGTGGCCGACGCCGGCACGCGTCTGCACCCCAATGGCGAGCGGCATCTGCGCAGCCTCGACGCCCTGGCCACGCTGTACCCGCAGGCGCTGCTCGACGAAACCCTGGCCATCGCCCAGCGCTGTCACTTCGATCTTGGCCAGTTGCGCTATCACTACCCGCGCGAGCTGGTGCCCGAGGGCCACGATGCCGAATCCTGGTTGCGCGCCGTCACCGACGAAGGCATCGCCCGGCGCTGGCCCCACGGGGTCGACGCCAAGACGTTGCAGCAGATCCATCACGAGCTGACACTGATCAGCAAACTGGGTTACGAAAGCTACTTCCTCACCGTGCACGACATCGTGCGCTTCGCCCGCAGCCGGTCGATCCTGTGCCAGGGCCGGGGTTCGGCAGCCAACTCGGCGGTGTGTTTTGCCCTGGGCATCACCGAGATCGACCCGAGCCTGACGAGTACGTTGTTCGAGCGCTTCCTGTCAGAGGAGCGCAACGAGCCGCCGGACATCGACGTCGACTTCGAGCACGAACGTCGCGAAGAAGTGCTGCAGTACGTGTTCCAGCGCTATGGCCGTACCCGCGCGGCGCTGACGGCGGTGGTCAGCAGTTACCACGCCGCCGGCGCAGTGCGCGATGTGGCCAAGGCCCTGGGCTTGCCGCCGGACCAGATCAACGCGCTGGCCGAATGCTGCGGGCGCTGGAGTGACGATGCGCCGCCCCTGGAACGCCTGCGCGAAGGCGGCTTCGACCCGGACAGCCCGATCCTGCGCCGTGTGCTGACGCTCACCCAGCAACTGATCGGTTTTCCCCGGCACCTGTCCCAGCACCCCGGGGGCTTCGTGATTTCCGAATACCCACTGGATACCCTGGTGCCGGTGGAAAACGCCGCCATGGCCGAGCGCACCATCATCCAGTGGGACAAGGATGACCTCGATGCGGTCGGCCTGCTCAAGGTGGATATTCTCGCCCTGGGCATGCTCAGCGCGATCCGTCGCTGTTTCGATCTGCTGCGTCGCCATCGTGGCCGTGACCTGTCGCTAGCGACGATCCCCAAGGAAGACCAGGCCACCTACGCGATGATCAGCAAGGCCGACACCATCGGCGTGTTCCAGATCGAGTCGCGGGCGCAGATGTCGATGTTGCCCAGGTTGCGGCCGCAAACATTCTACGACCTGGTGATCGAGGTGGCCATTGTGCGCCCCGGGCCGATCCAGGGTGGCATGGTGCATCCGTACCTGCGCCGACGGAACAAGGAAGAACCCACGACTTACCCGTCGCCGGAGTTGGAAACCGTGCTGGAGCGCACCCTGGGCATCCCGCTGTTCCAGGAACAGGTGATGCAGATCGCCATGGTCGCCGCCGACTACAGCCCCGGCGAGGCCGACCAGTTGCGCCGTTCCATGGCCGCCTGGAAACGCCACGGTGGCCTGGAACCGCATCAAGCACGCCTGCGCACCGGCATGTTGAAAAACGGCTACACCGAGGCTTTTGCCGCGCAGATCTTCGAACAGATCAAGGGCTTCGGCAGCTATGGTTTCCCCGAGTCCCACGCCGCCAGTTTCGCCTTGCTGACCTATGCCAGTTGCTGGCTCAAGTGCCATGAGCCGGCGGCTTTCGCCTGTGCGCTGATCAACAGCTGGCCCATGGGGTTCTACAGCCCGGACCAGATCCTGCAGGATGCGCGGCGCCATCGCTTGCAGATCCGCCCGGTGGATGTGCAGGCCAGCGACTGGGATTGCAGCCTGGAACCCATCGATGGCCAGCAACCGGCGATTCGCATGGGGTTGCGCATGATCTCGGGGTTTCGCGAAGAGGATGGGCGGCGCATCGAAGCCGCACGTCAGCGCCGGGCGTTCAGGGATATTGCCGATCTGGACGCCCGCGCCGGGCTGGATGCGCGCACCCAGGCGTTGCTGGCGGATGCCGGGGCCTTGCGTGCCCTGGCCGGCAACCGGCATACGGCGCGCTGGGCCGTGGCAGGGGTGCATAAGCAGCTTGGCTTGTTCGCCGGTCTGCCCAGCCCCGATGAGGCGCGGGTGGAACTGCCGAAACCGACGGTGGGCGAGGATCTGCACGCCGACTACGCCATGCTTGGCACCACCCTTGGCCCGCACCCATTGGCGCTGCTGCGCGCCGAGTTGCGTAAGCGGCGTTGCCGCAGCTCGAATGAACTGCAGGCGGTGGAGCATGGGCGCACTGTCAGCGTCGCCGGGCTGGTCACCGGTCGCCAGCGCCCCGGCACGGCCAGTGGCGTGACCTTTGTCACCCTCGAAGATGAATTCGGCAACCTCAACGTGGTGGTCTGGCGCGACCTGGCCGAACGTCAGCGCCAGGCCCTGGTGGGGTCGCGATTGCTCAAGGTGGACGGGCGTTGGGAGGCGGTGGGCGAGGTGCGGCACCTGATTGCCGGGCGCCTGACCGACCTGACGCCGCTGCTGGAAGGCATCACGGTGCGCAGCCGGGATTTTCACTGAGGCGGGTAGCGCCGGCGATGATTACCCCCTAATTTATACAAAATGAAACCATCGCCCCTTGATACGCTCCAAATTTTGCGACCGTCCTTTCTCTGCGCAGAGCCGAACGATGCAATTCTTATCCGACCCCCACGGCTGTGAAGGTTGGGCCGGCGAAATGGCCCAGCGCATTCGCGCATTTGACTGGTCAACCACCGACCTGGGACCCCTTGACCGCTGGTCCACCAGCCTCGCCTGTACCGTGCAGATGATGCTGGCATCCCCCGTGCCCATGGTGATGCTCTGGGGGCCGGCGGGGTACATGATCTACAACGACAGCTATTCGGTGTTTGCCGGTGGCCGCCATCCTTATTTGCTAGGCACGCCGGTGGAGCTGGGCTGGCCGGAAGTCGCCGACTTCAACCGCCATGTGGTGGACACCTGCCTGGCCGGCGGCACCTTGTCGTTCAACAACAAAGACCTGGTGCTGCTGCGCAACGGCCAGCCGGAAACGGTGTGGCTGGATCTCTATTACAGCCCCGTCGCCGGGGATAACCAGCAACCGGCCGGCGTGCTGGCGATTGTGGTGGAGACCACCGCCCACGTGCATTCCGAACGCGTGCGCCAGGAACTGACCCATAACCTGGAGCAGCGCGTGGCCGCCGAAGTCCAGGCGCGTTCCGCCGCCGAAGACCAACTGCGCCAGTCGCAAAAGCTCGAAGCCATTGGTGGCCTGACCGGTGGCGTGGCCCACGACTTCAATAACCTGCTGCAAGTGATCGCCGGCAACCTGCACCTGCTGGCCCGCCATGAACCGGAGAATGCCCAGGTGCAGCGGCGGGTCACGGCGGCCATTGCCGCGGTGGAGCGGGGCGCCAAACTGTCCTCGCAACTGCTGGCCTTTGCCCGGCGCCAACCGTTGTCACCGGCCGTGTACAACCCGCAGCGCATCTACGCCGGGCTGGGCGAACTGCTGCAACGTGCGTTGGGTGAAACCATTCATATCGACGTGCAGCTGCCCCAGGATTCCTGGTGCATCAACGTCGATCGCAACCAGTTGGAAAATGCGCTGCTCAACCTGGCGATCAACGCCCGCGACGCCATGAAAGGCGAAGGCGTGATTCGCATCACCGGCGAAAACATCATCCTCAACCCCAAGGATTGCCGCGGCAAAAGCATCAAGCCAGGCGAGTATGTGCGCCTGGCCGTCACCGACATTGGCGTGGGCATGCCGGCGGCGATCCTGTCGCGGGTGTTCGAGCCGTTTTTCACCACCAAGCGCGATGGCCACGGCACCGGCCTTGGCTTGAGCATGGTGTTTGGTTTTGTCCGCCAGAGCGGTGGGCATGTGGACGTGTGGAGCGAGGAGGGCAAGGGCACCGTGGTGCAAATGTACTTTCCGCGCAGCCTGGGCGAAGAGGCCCAGGAGACTCACCCAGAACCCGTGCCCCACGACATGGGCCAGGAGACCATCCTGGTGGTGGAGGACAACGAGGATGTGCGGGTGACCGTGGTGGACCTGCTCGAACAGGCAGGCTACACGGTGTTGACCGCCGAAGACGGCGACCGCGCGATGCAAGCCTTGCAGGACGGCGTGCGGCCCGACCTGATCTTCACCGATGTGGTGATGCCCGGCCGTATCAAAAGCACTGACCTGGCCGAGTGGGCCCGCGTCCAATCGCCGCCGGTGGCGGTGCTGTTCACCTCGGGGCACACCCGCGACATCCTCTCCAGCAATCACCTGCTCAGCGCTGACATTCATTTGCTGAGCAAACCCTACAGCCCCGAGGCCCTGACGCAACGGTTGCGCAGCGTGCTCACCGCCAGACAAGGTTGTTCATGACGTCACAGCGCAACATGCCTCCGATCACTGCCCAGCACCTTGGATTCGTAAAGGTGCGCGGCGCCCGCGAACACAACCTGAAGAACGTCGACGTGGACATTCCCCGGGATGCCCTGGTGGTGTTTACCGGCGTCTCCGGTTCGGGCAAATCGTCCCTGGCGTTTTCCACGGTGTATGCCGAGGCCCAGCGCCGCTATTTCGAATCGGTGGCGCCCTATGCACGGCGCCTGATCGATCAGGTCGGCGTGCCCGATGTCGACAGCATCGAAGGCCTGCCGCCTGCCGTGGCGTTGCAACAGCAGCGCGGCACCCCGAGTGCGCGTTCCTCAGTGGGCAGTGTGACCACCCTGTCGAGCCTGATCCGCATGCTGTATTCGCGTGCCGGCAGCTACCCGCCGGGACAGGCGATGCTGTATGCCGAGGACTTTTCGCCGAACCTGCCCCAGGGCGCGTGCCCGCAATGCCATGGCCTGGGCCGTGTGTATGAAGTGACCGAGGCGCTGATGGTGCCCGATCCGTCCCTGACCATCCGCCAGCGCGCGGTGGCGTCCTGGCCCCTGGCGTGGCAGGGCCAGAACCTGCGCGACATTCTCGTGACCCTGGGCTATGACGTGGATGTCCCCTGGCGCGACCTGCCGAAAAAGCAACGCGACTGGATCCTGTTCACCGAAGAAACCCCCACCGTGCCGGTGTATGCCGGTTTCACCCCCGAGCAGACCCGCGAAGCGCTGAAGCGCAAATTGGAGCCTAGCTATCAGGGCACCTTCAGCGGTGCGCGGCGCTACATCCTGCACACCTTCACCCACACCCAAAGCGCGCTGATGAAAAAGCGTGTGTCGCAGTTCATGCAGGGCAGCGCCTGCCCGTTGTGCGAGGGCAAGCGGCTGACCCGGGCGGCGCTGTCGGTGAAGTTTGCCGGGGTGGACATTGGCGAGTTGTCGCAACTGTCATTGACGCAATTGGCCACGTTGTTGCGGCCGGTGGCGGCGGGGCAGGACAAGATGAAGCTGTCGGTGGAAAAACGCCTGGCGGCCCAGCGCATTGCCGAGGATCTGCTGGAGCGGGTCAGTACCTTGATCGAATTGGGGTTGGGCTATCTGTCCCTGGAGCGCAGCACGCCGACCCTGTCGTCCGGGGAGTTGCAGCGCCTGCGCTTGGCCACGCAATTGGGTTCGCAATTGTTCGGGGTGATCTATGTGCTGGATGAACCCTCGGCAGGCCTGCACCCGGCGGATGGCGAAGCGTTGTTCAGCGCGCTCGAACGTTTGAAAGCGGCGGGCAATTCGTTATTCGTGGTGGAGCATGACCTGGAAACCATGCGCCGCGCCGACTGGTTGATCGATGTGGGCCCGGCCGCCGGCGAGCATGGCGGGCACGTGCTGTACAGCGGGCCACCGGCCGGTCTGGCGGACGTTGAGGCGTCGCAGACCCGGGCCTATCTGTTCGCCGACAAGCGCCCTGGGAACCCGGCGCGCCGTGAACCCAGCGGCTGGCTGAGCCTGGAAGGCGTGACGCGCAATAACCTCAAGGACCTGAGCGTGGATGTCCCGTTGGGCTGCTTTACGGCGGTCACCGGTATTTCCGGCTCGGGCAAGTCCAGCCTGGTCAGCCAGGCGCTGCTGGAACTGGTGGGCAGCGGCCTCGGCAGCCGGGTGGAAAACGACGAAGAGCCGAGCCTGGAAGACGACGCCCCGCAAATCAGCGGCGGGCGCATCAGTGCCGGCCTGGAGCACATTCGCCGCCTGGTGCAGGTGGACCAGAAACCCATCGGCCGCACCCCGCGTTCCAACCTGGCGACCTACACCGGTTTGTTCGACAACGTGCGCAAGTTGTTCGCCGCCACGCCAGCGGCGAAGAAGCGCGATTACGACGCCGGGCAGTTCTCCTTCAACGTCGCCAAGGGCCGTTGCCCGAACTGCGAAGGCGAGGGCTTTGTCAGCGTCGAATTGCTGTTCATGCCCAGCGTCTACGCACCGTGCCCGACCTGCCACGGCGCGCGCTACAACCCTGAAACCCTGGCCGTCAAATGGCAAGGCCTGAGCATCGCCCAGGTGCTGGGGCTGACCGTGGAACAATCGGTGGATGTGTTCGCCGAGCAACCTGGGGTACTGCGTTCACTGCACGTGCTGCGGGATATCGGCCTGGGTTACCTGCGCCTTGGGCAGCCGGCGACGGAACTGTCCGGTGGCGAAGCGCAACGCATCAAACTGGCCACCGAACTGCAACGCAATGCCCGGGGCGCGACCTTGTATGTGCTGGACGAACCCACCACCGGGCTGCACCCACGGGACGTCGACCGCCTGCTCAGCCAGCTCAATCAACTGGTGGATGGGGGGCATACGGTGGTCGTGGTGGAACATGAAATGCGTGTGGTGGCCCAGAGTGACTGGGTGATCGACATCGGACCGGGAGCCGGGGACCTGGGCGGCAAGGTGGTTGCCAGTGGGACACCGCAGAAGGTGGCCAAAAACAAAACCAGCCGCACCGCGCCATTCCTGGCCCGAGAGCTGCTCTAACAAGCGATGAGATCCAAATGTGGGAGGGGCTTGCCCCCTCCCACATTTGCTCAGCGTTGCGTCAGTTGGATCTGCGCTTTGGCCTGCTTCACCACATTCTCAACCGTAAACCCGAACTGCTCCTGCAACTTCGCCAGCGGCGCCGACGCGCCGAAGCTGTTCATCACCACCTTGGCGCCGGTCTGGCCGACATAGCGGTCCCAGCCCAAGGGGCCGGCCTGTTCCACCACTACCCGGGCCTTCACTGCCGGCGGTAACACGCTGTCGCGGTAGGCCTGGTCCTGGTCTTCGAACAGTTCCCAGCTGGGCATTGAAACCACCTGCGCGGCAATCCCTTCGTTTTTCAACTGCTCATACGCCGCGACCGCCAGGCTGACTTCACTGCCGCTCGCCAGCAGAATCACCTGAGGCTCATCTGCCCTCGCCAGCACATAGGCGCCCTTGGCCGCCCCCGATGCCGCCGCGTACTTCGTACGATCCAGCGTCGGCAGGGGCTGGCGGGACAGTATCACGCAACTTGGCCGGTGGGTCTGCGCCAGCGCGACCTTCCACACTTCCAGGGTTTCATTCGCGTCGCCGGGGCGCAGGGACAGCAACCCCGGCGTGGCGCGCAGTTGGGTCAGGTGTTCGATGGGCTGGTGGGTCGGCCCATCTTCGCCCACGCCAATCGAGTCATGGGTAAACACGAACACCACCGGCAGCTCCATGATCGCGGCCAGGCGGATCGGCGGTTTCATGTAGTCGCTGAACACCAGGAATGTCGAGGTGTACGGCCGCAGGTAGGACAGCGCCATGCCGTTGGCAATCGCGCCCATGGCGTGTTCGCGGATGCCGAAGTGCAGGTTGCGCCCGCTGTAGTCGTCGGCACTGAAACGCCCGGCACCGTCGAAGGTGAGGTTGGTCTTGGTCGACGGCGACAGGTCCGCCGAGCCGCCGAGCAGCCACGGGATCTGCCGGGCAAAGGCATTCAGCACTTCGCCACCGGCGGCACGGCTGGCCACGCCCTTGGCGTCGGGGTCGAAACCGGGCAGGTCATCCTGCCAATGCTCCGGCATTTCGCCGGCACGCATGCGGCGCAGCTCTTCGGCCAGTTGCGGCTCGTGCTGCTGCAACTGCGCCAGGCTGTGCTGCCAGGCGTCATACAACGGCTGGCTGCGCTCCAGCAGGGCGTCACGCAACACCGTGCGGGCCTCATCGGGGACCAGGAAGCTGGAATCCTGCGGCCAGCCATACGCGGCCTTGGTCAGGCGGATTTCCTCATCGCCCAACGGCTCGCCATGGGCGGCGGCGGTGTTGTGTTTGTGTGGCGAACCGTAGCCGATCACGCTGTCGACCACGATCAGGGTCGGCGCGCCGGTGTTGCGCTTGAAGGTGTTGAGCGCCTCGCTCAAGGCCTGCAAATCATTCGCGTCGGTGACGTGCACGGTGTGCCAGCCATAGGCCTGGAAGCGCTTGATCACGTCTTCGCTGAAGGCCAGCTCGGTGTGGCCTTCGATGCTGATGGTGTTGTTGTCGTAGATCCAGCAGAGGTTATCCAGCTTCAGGTGCCCGGCCATGGACGCGGCTTCACTGCTGATGCCTTCCATCATGTCGCCGTCGCCGCACAGGGTGTAGACGTTGTAGTCGAACAGCACCTGGCCGTCGCGGTTGAAGCGCTTGCCCAGCCAGCGCTCGGCCATGGCCATGCCGACGCTGTTGGCGCAGCCCTGGCCCAGCGGCCCGGTGGTGGTTTCCACACCGGTGGTCATGCGGTACTCGGGGTGGCCGGGGGTCTTGGAACTCATCTGGCGGAACTGCTTGATATCGTCCAGGCTGATCGCCGGTTGCCCCGAACGTTTGCCGTGGGCATCGATCTCGACCACACCGGCCAGGTGCAGCAGCGAGTACAGCAGCATCGACGCATGCCCCACCGACAACACAAAGCGGTCACGGTTGGGCCAGTCGGGATGCTCGGGGTGGTAACGCAGGAAGCGGCTCCACAGCGTATACCCCACCGGAGCCAGGCCCATGGGCGTGCCGGGGTGGCCGGAGTTGGCCTTCTGCACGGCGTCCATGGCCAGGGTGCGCAGGGTGTTGATGCATTGGGTGTCGACAGCGGTGGCAGCATGAGTCATGAAACCGTTCTCCCTCGGGTGGCGATCTACAGTGGAGGGCGGGGTGTGGCAAAGGTTTGATCCCATTGCCCGCGCCGCGACGAACGGGGATGGATTGACCCTGAACATGACAAGACCGGCTGGAATGGGCTAGCTTCAAGGGGGTAAGCCATTGATCAACATGCGGAGGTACGCCATGCCAGTGAAACACGACCTGTATCAGGATTTGGGGTTGAGCAAGGAAGCCGTTCACGAACGCAGGGCGAACGACAAGCGCCTGGACTCGCTGTTCACTCAATACGATGCGGCCGATGGGGAGGTGCTGAAGGCGGAATCGGCCAAGGCCAGCGATGAGGAGGTGGAGAAGCTGAAGAAGAAACGCCTGTTGGTCAAAGACGAGATCGTGGGGCGTTTGGGTTAAGCGCAACACTGCGCCTGTCATAGCGGGCGCAGATTTTTTCAGAATTGCCTGAAAGACATCTCTGCGCCGCCTGCCTATGATCCCGCTCGCCCACCCGGCCCTGGGGACTGTTGCGGCGCAAGGATTGCGCCGGTGAGCCGGGTGGGCACTTTCCGTTTCTACACCAGCAGTGCCCGGGTGCATTCATCTATGGAGCGCTGCTGCGTCTCGCCATACACCTTCAATTCATCGACAGTCGTGCGCCCCAGGGCCTTCTCGAATTCGGCCTGGTTCGAATTGGCCGCGTAGTGACTCTGCGCCCCATCCCCCAGGTTCGACTGGAAAATCCCCGCCGCACTCACCGGCAGGAAATCCTCATACACCAAGGGTTCGACAGCCACATGGCCGGCGGCGACCAGTGCCTCCAGTGTGCGCGGTTGATCGGCCTGGCCGCGTGCCGCCAGGCCTTTCTCCGTGGCGAAGTAGCGGAAGTAGGCGAGGCCCTGTTCACGCATCTGCCCGTGGTTATCCGGGAAGGCCTGGAAGTGCTGCTCCATCAACTGCATGTAGCGCGCGGCATTGCCCTCGTTGGGGAAGGCGCCCAGTTCGTCGCGCGCGGCATTCAGCAGTTGGTCGTACAGCGCGCGGCCCTTGGGCGTCAGCGCCACGCCACGCTGTTCGATTTCGCCGAAACGCGCGCTGTGGCTGCCCTGGGCATCGGTGAAGGCGATGGGTTCGTCGAGGGCCTTGAAGCTGGTCTGGCGCAACAGGATCGGGCACTGGCGGCGAGGCGGCCCTTCGATCACGGCCTTGGGGGTGATGCCCTTGCCGGGCATGGCGGCCTGGACCTGGTCGATGTCCAGGGTGCGCGGGGTCAGATGGTTGATGTGCGGGCCCTTGAAGGCCACCACGTCGGCGATCAGGCGGTGCTGGTCGCTGAGTTGCTGGTACTGCGCGGCGGTCACGGTCGCGGTGTGGTGCCAGCGGAAGGTTTCCAGGGCCTGGCGCACAAACTCATCGGCATCCGCAGCGTTGAGGCCACCGTCCTTCTCCGCTTGTTCGATCAGCGCCAGGGCGCCGGGAGTGAATATCGAGCGCTTGGCCAGGGCGGTTTCGGCAAACCCCCGCAGCTCGGGGTTTTCGATCAGCTCCAGACGCAGCAATGAGGTAAACACGCGAAACGGGCTGGTCTGCAGCGCGCTTTCGTGCACGGCGCGGAACGCCGTGGAATGCACCGGCACGCCGGCGGGGGTCAGGTCGTAGTAACCCACCGGCTGCATGCCCATCACCGCGAACAGGCGGCCGATGGTCGCCAGTTCCGCCGCGGTGCCGAGGCGGATGGCGCCATGGCGTTCCATGTCCAGGCGCTGGATCTCGCCGGTGCGTTGCAGCTGTTGCGCCAGGCCCGGTTCGCTGGCGAGTACGCGGGCGTTGGTGGCGGCGACCAGCTCCATCAGTGCGCCATACAGCGGAACTTCATCTCGGTACATGTCGGACATGGCCTTGGAAAAGCCCTTGCGGATCTCGTCGGGGCTGACATGTGCGGTGCTGTGCATAGAAAAATTCCTGATCACGATGCTGATGGGCGCGGCCGATACCTGGATTTTGTTGAGCTGTGGGCGGGCGTGCAAACGAAGAATCCTCTGGACTTCATTCTGCAAATGAATGAAATGACGTGAATATGACAAAAAACGGCGGCAGGGAAATTTCATTTTCCAGGCCCTTTTCTAAAGAAAGCTTCACGAGGTCCGCCCTGGCCGGCATGAAAGAATCGTCACGTTTGCAGAGCCGACAGTGGGTTTGCACGCCAAACACGATAAAAAAACATTCAGGGGCCGCAGTTAATGAAAATTTCTACACTGGCGCTGTCGATCACCGCCGCCGTTCTTGCACAACAGGCTTACGCTGATGACTTCGGGCTCGGCGCGCTGGGCACAGGCAATGGCCACAGCGGCTTTCTCGAAGACAGCCATGCGTCCGTCAGTTCGCGGACCATGTACTACAGCGCAGATAACCGCTCGGGCACCAACAACGACTTGCGCGAAGCAGCCACCGCGCTGCGTTTCGACTATAAATCCGGCTTCACCCAAGGCACCGTTGGCCTGGGTTTCGACGTGATGGCCTTCGGCGCCCTGCGCCTGGACGGCGGCGATGGTCACACTGCGGGCCCGGGCCTGGCGGGTAATGGCAACAGCTTCTTCCCGACCAAAAACAACGGCACCGAGCCGGCCGATGCCTTCGGTCGCGCGGCCGGCAACGTGAAGTTCCGCATTTCCCAGACCGAGTTGCATGTCGGTGGTGGCCTGGCGCCGGTGCTGCCGATCCTGGTCTCCAACGACAGCCGCGTGGCGCCGCAAACCTTTGACGGCGGCATCCTCACTTCCAGCGACATTCCCAACGTCACCTTCACCGGTGGTGAGCTGAACCGCGCCGAAGGCCGTGCCTCCAGCAACTCCACGGGCTTGAGCGTGGCCGGCGGTACGCGCGACAGCGACAGCTTCAAATTCGGTGGGGTGGACTACAAGCCGTTTGGTTCGTCCGACAACACCATCGCAAAAAACCTGACGTTGCAGTACTACTACGCCCAGTTGCAGGACTTCTACAAACAGAACTACGTCGGCCTGGTCCACGTGCTGCCCCTGGGCAACGACCAGTCGTTCAAGACCGACCTGCGTTACTTCGATAGCAGCAGCGACGGCAAGAATGGCGAGAGTGGCTACCAGTTCAACAACAACGGCGGCTACGCCAAGCACGCCAACGAAGTGGACAACAAAACCTACAGTGCCGCGTTCACCTACCAACTGGGCGGCAGCAGCCTGATGCTCGGCCACATTGGCGTGGGTGACGATGGTGGTTTTGTCTGGGTCAACCAGGGCAGCCTTGCCGACCCGCATGCCCAAGGTGCCGGCGGCAGCGACTTCTACCTGTTCACCGATGCGGTGGTGGGCCAGTTCTCCCGGGCGGGCGAGCAGGTCAACTTCGGGCAGTATGCGTATGACTTCAAGGCCTACGTGCCGGGCCTGAAAGCGTCCGTGGCCTACCTGGACGGTACGGATATCAAGTCGAAGGTCGCCGGTGGTCCTGACCAGAAAGAAAACGAAACCGACTTCCGCCTGGACTACGTGGTGCAGGCCGGTCCTCTGAAAGGCTTCGGTACCACCTTGCGTACCGGCACCTATCACGGCAAAAACACCGGCACCGCCGACCAGGACCAGACCCGCCTGATCTTCAACTACACGTACGCCATCTTCTAAGTCTTCATGTGCACCCGGGCGTCATTGGGCTCTACACTGCTCCTCACCTGGTAGGCGATGGAGGACCCGATGACGGCCACACCCGACACCCGAATACTGGACACGATCGAAGGCCAACGCCTGGCGACGCCGCAGGCCGAGCGTTGGCGCGAGTGGGGCCCCTACCTGAGCGAACGCCAATGGGGCACGGTGCGCGAAGACTACAGCGCCGACGGCGATGCCTGGGCTTACTTCCCCCATGAACATGCACGCAGCCGCGCCTACCGCTGGGGCGAGGATGGCCTGGCCGGCTTCAGCGACAAGGCGCAACGCTGGTGCCTGGGCCTGGCCCTGTGGAACGAGCGCGACGCGATCCTCAAGGAACGCCTGTTCGGCCTGAATAACGCCGAGGGCAACCACGGTGAAGACGTCAAGGAGTTGTACTTTTTCGTCGACGGTGTGCCCAGCCATGCCTATATGCGCATGCTCTACAAATACCCCCATGCGGCCTTTCCCTACGCCGACCTGATCGCCGAAAACGCCCGGCGTGGGCTGGGCGATGCCGAGTACGAGATCCTTGATACCGGCGTGTTCGAAGACAACCGCTACTGCGACGTCAGCGTCGAATACGCCAAGCACCAGCCCGACGATATTTTCATGCGCGTCACCGTGCACAACCGCTCGCAGCAGCCGACGCGCCTGCAGGTGCTGCCGCAGCTGTGGGCGCGCAATGACTGGAGCTGGACCTCGGATGTGCCCAAGCCGCAGTTGAGGCTGGACGGCGAACACGTGCTGGCCCGTCATCATGCACTGCCCGATCTGCGCCTCAGCGCCTGGGGGCAGGAGAGTGTGGAATGGCTGTTCTGTGAAAACGAGAGCAACTTCCCGCGACTGGGCGGGCAACCGGCGCCGGGGCCTTTCAAGGACGGGATCAACGATTATGTGGTTGAAGGGCTGGACGCTGCGATTCGCCGCGACACCGGTACCAAGGTGGCCGCGCGCTTTATCCTTGAGCTGGCGGGGCTGCAAAGCAAAAGCCTTTACCTGCGCCTTGCGCCCGTGGACGCGCCCGAGGTCAACGCGCGCAAACTGTTTGAACGGCGGCGCCAGGAGGCCGATGACTTCTACGCCGCCTTGCAGCAAGGCATTGCCGATGACGACGCACGCAATGTGCAGCGCCAGGCCCTGGCCGGCTTGCTGTGGTCCAAGCAGCTCTACTATTTCGATGTGAACCAGTGGCTCGACGGCGACCCGGCCCAGCCCGCGCCACCGCCCGAGCGCCTGCATATCCGCAATACCCATTGGCGGCACCTGTCCAACTTCGACATCCTGTCCATGCCCGACACCTGGGAATACCCGTGGTACGCCTCCTGGGACCAGGGTTTCCAGGCGGTGGCGTTTGCCCTGATCGATCCGGGGTATGCCAAGCAACAGTTGTTGTTGCTGGTGAAGGACCGCTTCATGCACCCCAACGGCCAGCTGCCGGCCTATGAATGGCGTTTCGACGACGCCAACCCACCGGTGCATGCCTGGGCCAGCTGGCGCGTGTACCAGCAGGACAAGGCGCTGACCGGTGTGGGCGACCTGGATTTCCTCGAGCGGATCTTCCACAAGCTGCTGCTGAATTTTTCCTGGTGGGTCAACCGCAAGGACGCCGAGGGTCGCAACCTGTTCCAGGGCGGCTTCCTGGGGCTGGACAATATCGCCTTGTTCGACCGCTCGGCCGCGTTGCCGCCGGGTTATCAGCTCGATCAGGCCGACGGCACCGCCTGGGTGGCGGCGTATGCACTGGACTTGATGCGCATCGGCCTGGAGTTGGCCAAGCGCAATGTCGTGTACGTCGATATTGCCGTGAAGTTTTTCGAGCACTTCCTGTATATCGCCGGCGCCATCAACCGCGTCGATGACAGCGCTGAAGGCCTGTGGGACGAGCAGGACCTGTTCTTCTACGACGTACTGCACCGTCCCGACGGCCAGAACGAGCCGGTGCGCCTGCGCTCCATTGTCGGCCTGATGCCGTTGTTTGCCGTGCTGGTGCTGGAGCAGCGTGAACACGAGGGGCTGGAAGGGTTGCGTGAACGGCTGTTGGGGTTCATGCATCACCGGCCGGACCTGGCCAAACTGGTGTCGCGCTGGAACGAACCGGGGCAGGGCAATCGCCTGTTGCTGGCGCTGTTGCGTGGCGAGCGCACCAAGGATTTGCTGCGGCGCATGCTCGATGATGACGAATTCCTCTCGGCCTTTGGCGTGCGCTCCCTGTCCAAGGCGTTCGCCGAGCAGCCATTGGCGTTGAAGATGAATGGCGACACCCTGTGCGCCCGTTACCAGCCGGGTGAATCCGACTCGCGCCTGTACGGCGGCAACTCCAATTGGCGCGGGCCCTTGTGGATGCCGGTGAACTACATGCTGATTGAATCGCTGCGCGAATTTCACCGCTACTACGCGGACAACTTCTCGGTGGAATACCCCACGGGCAGCGGGTATCTGGCATCCCTGGAGGACGTGGCCGACAGCCTCAGCCAGCGGTTGACCCGCCTGTTTCTGCGGGATGAAAACGGTTCACGACCGTCGATGGCGGGGTATGCGCAGTTGGAGGCGGACCCGGCCAGTCGTGACCTGGTGTTGTTCCATGAGTATTTCCATGGCGAGACGGGGCGGGGGTTGGGGGCTTCGCACCAGACCGGATGGAGTGCGTTGGTGGCGTTGCTGCTACAGCCCAAATGTGGGAGGGGGCTCGCCCCCGATAGCGGTGGATCAGTCAACTGATGACGCGACTGACAAACCGCCATCGGGAGCAAGCCCCCTCCCACAGAGATTCAGGGTTGCCCGTGAATCAGGAAGGGAACAGTTCGCTCAGCTTCATGGCCAGCATCATGTCGCCTTCGGTGCGCAGCTTGCCGCCCATGAAGGCCTGCATGCCGTCGGTGGAACCGTCGACGATGCCCTCCAGGGTCTCGCTGTCCATGACCAGGGTCACTTGGGCGTCCGGGTTTTCGCCTTCCTGCAGTTCACAGGTCTTGTCTTTGACCACCAGGGAAAAGTTCTTGGTGTCGTCGATACGGAAACCGAACACCAGGTCCAAGCCTTCGGCAGCGCTTGGGTTGAATTTGGCTTTCATTGCTTCTACAGCTTTAGCTACGTCAGTCATGGTTTCGATCCTTTTATGGTGAGTCCAGTGACCTTGGGGTCACGGTTGGCCGCACTTCATCGGAAGGTGATGAGTTGCGGCGCCTTCAACAGTTGCAAGTGGGTGTGACTGTTGAAGGAAGCCAGTGCCACCTCGCGACCGCGGAATTTCAGCTGGTTGAGCGAGGTGTTAACAATTTGCCAGTTCAGTTCGAAGGCCTGGGCGGCAGGCATCCGGGTAATCAGGTGGAGCAGGGCGGTGATGGTGCCGCCGGAGGTGAACACCGCGATCTTCTGCGTGTTGTCCGCTGCTTCCAGAATGCGTTGCAGGCCACCCTGGACGCGCTCGACGAACCCCAGCCAGCTTTCCAGCCCCGCGGGGTCATAGGTGCCGGCCAGCCAGCGCTCGATGATCAGGGCGAAGATGCGTTGGAACTCGCTGCGGTTTTGCGCGGCGTTGCGCAGGATGTCCAGGGCGTCGGGTTCGCTGCCGAGCAGGTCGGGGAGCAGGGCGCGGATGATCGCGTCGGCGTCGAATTCGTTGAAGGCGCTGTCGGTTTCCAATGCAGGTACCGGCAGGCCGAGGCTGCTGTATTGATCGAAGGCGGCAGTGGCGGTGTGCTGCTGGCGGCGCAGGTCGCCGGCGATGCAGCGGTCGAACACCAGGCCCATATCCGCCAGGTGGCGGCCGAGCACTTGCGCTTGTTCCACGCCGACGGGCGACAGCACGTCATAGTCGTCTGCACCGAAGGAGGCCTGGCCATGTCGAATCAAATAGATGCTGCCCACGTCCGTTTTCCCGGTACGTTGAAAGTCTGGCGAGGTTATGAGGATGCCAAGGTGCTGTCAATGAAAAAACATACGCTTGTTTTAAAAGCTCGTTGGAGCGCGTTCCTGCTGGCGGTTTGAGCACTGGCCGCCCGGCGATCCCGTCGGTATGCTTGGGCAATCCGCGCCTGGCGCCGTGCATTGTTAAGGAGACACATGGATTTTTTGGCTGAATACGCGAGCTTTCTGGCGAAGACCGTCACCCTGGTGGTCGCTATTCTGGTGGTCTTGATCAGCTTCGCGGCACTGCGCAGCAAAGGGCGTCGCAAAGCCGCCGGCCAACTGCAGGTCAGCAAGCTCAATGACTTCTATAAAGGCCTGCGTGAGCGCCTGGAGTCGAGCCTGCTCGACAAGGAGCAGCTCAAGGCCCTGCGCAAGTCCGAAAGCAAAGCCGAAAAGAAGAACAGCAAGAAGAAGCCCGAAGCAAAGCCAAGGGTGTTCGTGCTGGATTTCGACGGCGATATCAAGGCCTCGGCCACCGAGAGCCTGCGCCATGAAATCACCGCGCTGCTGAGCCTGGCCACGCCCAAGGACGAAGTGGTGCTGCGCCTGGAAAGCGGCGGCGGCATGGTCCACAGCTACGGCCTGGCGTCGTCGCAACTGGCGCGTATCCGTCAGGCGGGCGTGCCGTTGACCGTGTGCATCGACAAGGTCGCGGCCAGCGGCGGCTACATGATGGCGTGCATCGGCGAGAAGATCATCAGCGCACCGTTTGCCATCCTCGGCTCCATTGGCGTGGTGGCGCAGCTACCCAATGTCAACCGCCTGCTGAAAAAGCACGACATCGACTTTGAAGTGCTGACCGCCGGCGAGTACAAGCGCACCCTCACGGTGTTTGGCGAAAACACCGAGAAAGGCCGCGAGAAGTTCCAGGAAGACCTGGACATCACCCATCAGTTGTTCAAGAACTTCGTCTCCCGTTATCGCCCACAGCTGGCGATTGACGACGTAGCGACCGGGGAGGTGTGGCTGGGCGTTGCAGCGCTGGATAAGCAACTGGTCGACGAACTGCAAACCAGCGACGAATACCTGGCCACCAAGGCCAAGACCGCCGAAGTGTTCCACCTGCACTATGCCGAGCGTAAAAGCCTGCAGGAACGGGTGGGCCTGGCGGCCAGCGGCTCGGTCGACCGGGTGCTGCTGACCTGGTGGAACCGCCTGACCCAGCAACGCTTCTGGTAAGCCCCTTTGAGGTATAGGTAATACCTGTGGGAGGGGGCTTGCCCCCGATGGCGGTGGGTCAGTCACAGTTGCATTTACTGACACACCCTCATAGGGGCATAGGTATCTACACAACGTTGGCTCAACGCTGAACGCCCGGCAGATAGGGCTGTTGTGGTGAGCGGGCTTGTCCCGCGTTGGGCTGCGAAGCAGCCCCAAAACATAGTCCCGGAGCTGCCTGGCACACTGCAGCGCTCTTATTGGGGCTGCTGCGCAGCCCAACGCGGGGCAAGCCCGCTCGCCACAGTTACAGTGTTCCTCCTTAACTGACTGGTATTAGGGCAAGCCCCCTCCCACATTAGTTCGGTGTGGGAGGGGGCTTGCGCATCAGCCTCCCCACCACCAGCGCTCCGAGCAATCCCAATAACCCTGCCACCCACAACACCCCGCTGAACCCGTCCACAAACGCCTGCCGCGCCAGCGGTTGCACCATCGCCCGTGCCGGCTCCGGCAACAAGCCCATTGCCGCCGGCATATCCCCGGCCACCACCCGTGAAGCAATCCCCGCCGCCTGCGCCTGCCATTGCGTGTCGATACGTGCGCGCAACACGTGCTCGCTGTGGCTGCTCAGCAGTGCGCCATACACACCAATCGCCAACATGATCGCGCTGAACCGCATGGTGGTGCTCATGCCCGACGCCATCCCCGCACGGTCCCGTGGCACGCAGGCCATGATGTTTTTCTGGGTATCGCCATTGAGCAAACCGGCACCGGCACCGGTGACGGCAATCGCCAGGGCGAAGGGCAGGTAGCCGCCGATATCCACCGCCCAGGCACTTAGCAGGTTGCCGCAGCCCACCAGGGTCAACCCGGTTGCCATCATCGTTGCCGGTGCGAAGCGCCCCGCCAGCCGCGCGCCGATCCGGGGACAGATCAGCATGGTCAGGGCGAACGGCAGCATGCCCAGCCCAGAGGCAATCGCGGAGAAACCCAGGCCGTTCTGCAGATAGAACGGCAGCAACGTCATCATCACCTGGGCGCAGCCGGCGTAGGCAAACATCCCGAGCAAGGCGCCGATAAAACGCGGGTGGCGAAACAGTTGCAGGTCCACCATGGGCCGCTGCTGCACACGTTCGATCCCTGCAAACGCACCCAGCAACACCGCACCGCCGATCAGGCGTGCATAGGTCAGCGGGTTATCCCAGCCGATACGGTTGGCCTCGATCAGGCCCCAGATCAGGCACAACAGGCTTGCGCTGAAGGCCAGGCTGCCCCATGGGTCGAGGCGGGCGGATTGGCTATCGCGGGATTCCGGAATGGCGTGCAGCACCAGGCTCATCAGCGCCAGGCCCACGGGCAGGTTGAGGTAGAAAATCCAGCGCCAGCCCAGGTACTCGGTGATCACGCCGCCCAGGGTCGGTGCGGCCGTCATCGCCACGCCCATGCAGGCGCCCCAGAACGCCCAGGCCTTGGCCCGCTCGACTTCATCGTGGAAGGTATGGCCAATGGAGGCCAGGGCTGACGTGAGCAATAACGCTGCACCGACGCCCTTGACCGCGCGGGCGATATCCAGCCACAACGCACTCGGCGCCGCCCCGCAGCCAAGGGAGGCGAGGATAAAAATACTCAGGCCCCAGACCAGGGATTTCTTGCGCCCGAACCGATCGGCCAGGCTGCCGGCCGGCAGGAGCAAGGCGGCAAACGCCAGCATGTAGGCGCTGACCACCCATTCGATATCGGCAAAGTTCGCCCCCAGGTCGCGAGCGATGCTCGGCAGGGTCACGGCGACGATATTGGTGTCGAGCACGATCAGCGAGCAGACGCCGGACGCGGTCAGCAACGTCAGGCGTGGGCTGACCCGACTCATGATTGGATTACCTTGCAGGCAATAT
Organism: Pseudomonas sp. NFACC42-2; assembly: GCF_900116055.1. Classification (NCBI taxonomy): domain Bacteria; kingdom Pseudomonadati; phylum Pseudomonadota; class Gammaproteobacteria; order Pseudomonadales; family Pseudomonadaceae; genus Pseudomonas; species Pseudomonas sp. NFACC42-2. The sequence continues at coordinate 749,152 of NZ_FOZO01000001.1, read as the reverse complement.
GAGGAATACGGTTGACGGACATCGCAAAGGCTCTCTAGTGTTGAAGTGCTTCGAGCTTATCCCCGGCTGCTGCTGACATTGTTAGCCCGTGTGGAGCGCTTCATTACCTTTGAGCTAATCCTGTTATGGACATCCGCCATTTTCGCTACTTCCTGGCCGTGGCCAGGCAGCGCAACTTCACCCGCGCCGCCGAGCAATTGGGCATTGCGCCGCCGACCCTGAGCCGGCAGATCCAGGACATGGAAACCAGCCTCGGCACGCGCTTGTTTATCCGTCGGCAACGCGAAGTCAGCCTCACTGAAGCCGGCGCCGCCTTGCTGGTCGAAGCCGAAGCCACCGTGCGCCAGTTCGAATTCGCCCAACGCCATGCCCAGCGCGCGGGGCGTGGCGAGATCGGTCATATCGAATTGGGTTACGTAGCCTCGGCGCTGTACGCCGGGCTGTTGCAGCGGCAGATGCGTGCGTTCGGCAAGGCATTTCCCGACGTCAGCGTGACGGTGCGCGAATGCGCCATGGCCACGCTGCCGAGTGCGGTGGCGGACGGGCGCTATGACATCGGCTACATCCGCTCGCCGATGACCTTGCCCGAGGGGGTGGAGGCGGTGCGCCTGGACGGCGAAGGTTTTGTCCTGGCGCTGCCCCAGGATTCCTGGCTGCTGGGGCTCGCGGCCATAGGCTGCGAACACCTGCAAAACGAGACATTTATCCTGCCGGAGCAAATCAGCGGCACCCTGCATGTCGCCGCGCAAGGCGGTTATGCCCCGCGCCTGGGGCCACAGCCGGGCGGGCTGGTCGCGGTGGTGGCGCTGGTGTCGATGGGGCAGGGCGTGGCGGTGGTGCCCGCGTCAATGGTCGGGCATGTGCAGATGCCGGGCGTGGTGTACCGCAGCATTCAGGGCTGCGACGCATCGTCGTGGCTGTCGCTGATTCACCGGCGCTTCGAGAAAGCGCCGGCGGTGGTGCGGTATATCCAGCAGGTCAAGCACTCAGGCGCGGCTGCACCGAATCCGCCAGGCGCGTAAGGATCAGGCAGCACGACACCGCCCCCGCATCCAGCACGCCGAGTGAGCGCTCGCCCAGGCGACTGGCGCGGCCGATCTTCGCCACCAGGTCCTTGGTGGAGTCGCGCCCTTGGGAGGCGGCGGTTTTCATCGCTTCCAGTGCATCACTGAAGGACGCCCCCGAGGCGTGCGCGCGCTCGAAGGCTTCCACCGCCGGGATCAATGTGTCCATCAGGCACTTGTCGCCCACGCCCGCTTCGGTGATGTCCTGCAACGAGGTCAGGCCGCCACGCAACAGGTGGGCGAAGGTGGCTGCGTCGATGTCGTCACGGCCACGCACTTCGTCGGCCATGCCGATAAACAGGCTGCCATACAACGGCCCCATGGAGCCGCCGATGCCTTCCATCAGGCTCAGGGTCAGTTCATCCAGGGCTTCGGCGAGGCTCAGTTGGCGACCTTCGATCGTGCGCCCGCAATGGGCGAAGCCCTTGGCCATGTTGATGCCATGGTCGCCGTCGCCAATCGCGCCGTCGACTTCGCTGAGGTATTCACGGTTGGCCACGATCACACTGACCAGGTCGGTGACGATGGCGCTGCCGTGGTGGCTGGAAAAATGCTGGCTCATGGTTCAGTCCGCCTGGGTCATGCCGATGGAGCGGCAGGGTTGGTCGATCAGGGTTTTCAACTCCGCGTCGAGGCCGAGCAGGGTCAGGGTCACGCCCATCATTTCCAGGGAGGTGAAGTAGTTGCCGACGTAGCAACGGTGAATCTTCAAACCCTTGGCCTTGAGTTGGCGTTCCACCTCGGCGTAGAAAATATACAGCTCCATCACCGGCGTGGCGCCAAGACCGGAGACCAGCACCACCACGCTATCATCCTGGCTGAAGTCGCGGTCGGCGAGGATCGGCGCGAGCATGCGCTCGGCCATGGCGGCGGCGGACTCAATGGGGATGACCTCAATGCCCGGTTCGCCGTGATGGCCGATGCCCAGTTCCATCTGGCCGTCGGGGATCTGGAAGTTGGGCTTGCCCACGGCGGCAATGGTGCAGGGCGTGAGGCCGATGCCAATCGAGCGGCAGTGGTCGACGGTTTTCTGCGCGACGCGAATCACGCCGTCGAGGTCGTAGTGCTGGGCGGCTGCGGCACCGCCGATCTTCCACATGAAGATTTCCCCGGCCACGCCGCGACGCTTGGCGATCTCGGCCTTGGGCGCGGAGGCCACGTCGTCGTTGGCGACCACGGTGCGGATGCGCATGTCTTTGCTGGCGGCCATTTTCATCGCCAGCTTCACGTTCATATTGTCGCCGGCATAGTTGCCGTACAGGCAGGCCACGCCGGCGCCATGGTCGGCGGCGCGGAAGGCGTCGAAAAAGCTCTTGGCGGTGGGCGAGGAGAAAATCTCGCCGACGGCCACCGCGTCGACCAGGCCGGGGCCGACATAGCCGAGAAAGGCCGGCTCATGGCCGGAGCCGCCCCCCGTGACAATGCCGACACGCCCTGGCCCGGAAGGCCTGGCCTTGACGATCACTCGTGGGTTGCTTTCGTACTGGCGCAGTTCGGGGTGCGCAACCAGGATGCCGCGCAGCATGTCCTCGACCACTTGGTCCGGATCGTTGATGACTCGATTCATAACGCGGGTTCCTGTTTTTATGGGTTCACCGCTATCCAAATGTGGGAGGGGCTGGCCCCTCCCACATTTGGACCTGTCGGGTGCTTAGGGCTCTAGTACAACCTTGAGCGACTTGTCGCCACGTTCCATCACCGCAAACGCTTCCTTGAAGTCCGCCAGGGCGAACTTGTGGGTCACCACATCGCGCATATCGATCTTGCGGTTGCCGATAAAGTCGATGGCCCGCGGGTACATGTACGGCCCCAGGTGCGAGCCGAGGATGTCCAGCTCCTTGCGGTCGCCGATGATCGACCAGTCCACCGTGGCCTCGTCGTTGAATACGCTGAACTCCACGAAGCGCCCCAGCTTGCGCAGCATCGCCAGGCCCTGGTTCACCGCCTTGTGGTGCCCGGTGGCCTCGATATAGATGTCGCAGCCATAGCCGTCGGTGATCGCGCGGATGTTGGCCAGTACGTCCACTTCGGCCGGGTTCCACACTTCGTCGGCGCCCATGCGCAGGGCGAGGGCGGCGCGTTCGGGTTTCATGTCGAGCACGATGAGTTTTTTCGGGTTGCGCAAGCGTACGGCGCCGATGATGCCCAGGCCCAGGGTACCGGCGCCGGCCACCACCACAATGTCATCATGGTCGACGTTGGCGCGTTCCGCCGCATGCAGTGAGCAGGCCAGGGGTTCGATCAGGATCGCTTCATCGGGGGCGATGGATTCCGGCACTTTGTGAATGATGCCTTCCTTGGTGAAGATCATGTACTGGGCCATGGCACCCTGCACATTGTTCTGGAAACCATAGAGGTCGTGTTTCTGGCACATCCAGTACTGGCCGTGGTTGCAGAAGCGACAGCCCCAGCACGGCACGATCTGCTCCGAGATCACCCGGTCACCGACCTTCACGCCGCGCTTTTCCGCGCCTGGGCCCAGGGCCACCACGCGACACACGAACTCATGGCCGGGGATCATCGGCGGCTTGACGTAGCGCGGTTGCTCGGCATCGCCCCAGAACGACGGCGCGCCGCGATAGGTCTTGATGTCGCCCATGCAAATGCCGCACAACTCGACCTTGGTGAGGATTTCATCGGGGCCGGGCGTGGGCACGTCGACGGTTTCCAGGCGATAGTCTTCCGGGCCATGGCAAACCACGGCCTGCATGGTTTTCGGGATGACCGGCGAGAGTTGTTCGGGTGTGCGTTCGGTGACAGTGGACATGACAAAACCTCACGACAGATAAATGAATTACTGAATGCTGTAGCCGCCGTCGATCACCAGGTTGGCGCCGGTGATCATCTGCGCGGCATCGCTGAGCAGGTACAGCGCCAGCCCGGCGATTTCCTCCGGCTGCGCAAAGCGGCCCGCCGGGATCTGCAATTTGGCCCGTTCGCCGACTTCACCGGCCCAGGCCTTCTTGCCCAGCGCGGTCTCGACGATGGTGGGGGAGATGGCGTTGACATTGATGTGCGGCGCCCATTCCATGGCCAATACCTTGGTCATGCCGACGATGGCCGCCTTGCTGGCGCAGTAGGCGACGTGGCGGTCGAGGCCGATCACCGCCGCCTGGGACGCGAGGTTGACGATGCGCCCGCTGCCCTGGGCGAGCATGTGCCGCGCGCAGGCCTGGGCCACGAAGAAGCTGGCCTTGAGGTTGATGTCCAGGGTGGTGTCCCAGGCGCTTTCGCTGACATCGACGGCCTTGTCCAGCAGGGCCACGCCGGCGCTGTTGATCAGGTAGTCCAGGCGTTGGAAGTGTGCGAAGACCTGGTCGATGGTGTGTTGCACCTGGTTGATCCGGCTGAGGTCGACGGCAATGCCCAGATGCCCGACACCCAGGCCTGCCGCCACTTCAACCACCGCCGGGTCGCGGTCGAGCAAAGCCACGCGGGCGCCGCGCTCCACCAGCAGGCTGGCACAGGCCAGGCCGATACCGGCGGCGCCGCCGGTAATCACCGCGCAACGGCCGTTGAGGTCGAAGGCTTGGTTCCAGAATCCAGACATTTACATGACTCCATTTTCGAAAACAGTGAAGATCTCGTGTGGGAGGGGGCTTGCCCCCGATGGCGGTGGGTCAGTCACCTGATCTATCACTGGTACACCGCCATCGGGAGCAAGCCCCCTCCAACACTTGACTGTATTTCAAGCCAATAACTACTTACCGCCACTGACCTGTTTGTACAGCGCATCGGCGTTGGCGTTAGTCACGGGCACCCACGGCAGGATGTAGGTCTTGGCCGTGCCATCGCCCCATTTCACGTCCTTGGCATAGCGCTCCCAGATCACCGACTGCGGTTTGTAGTCCTTGCCGGCCAGTGCGCGCAACGCCACGTCCAGTGCGCCCTGGGACTGGGCCTGGGCGTCCTGGAGGAAGGTGGTGACTTCGTCTTTTTTCGCCGCCTGGATCGCGTCCGGCATGCCGTCGATGGACGTGACGGGCACATCCTTGGAGGTCAGGCCGTGGGATTTGAGGGCCTGCACGGCGCCGAGGGCCATGTCGTCGTTCTGCGCGATCACGCCGTTGATGCCTTTGGGGTGGGCGTTCAACCAGTCTTCGGTCAGCGCCAGGGCCTGGGCGCGGTCCCAGTTGGCGGTCTTTTTCTCGATGATCTTGATGCCAGGGTGCTTGCCCAGCACTTCCAGCTCGCCTTTCTCGCGGTCGATCTGCGCCGACTGGCCAATCGGGCCCTGGATGATCACCACGTTGCCCTTGCCGTTGAGCTTGTCGACCATGGCCTGGGCCTGCAGGCGGCCGCCTTCGACGTCATCGTTACCGACGTAGGGCACCGAGGCGTCGGCGACCTTGGTGTTGGAGGCGATAACCACCACGTCGTTGCTCATGGCTTGCTTGACGGTGCCGACGCCGGCCTTGGTGTCGATCGGCACGAACAGGATTGCGTCATAGCGCTGGGTCACCATGTTTTCGATCTGGTTGTTCTGGGTCAGGGCGTCGTAGTTGCCGTCGAACACGGTCAACTGCACGGTGCCATCCTTGACCGCCGGGTGCTCCTTGAGCTCGCGGACCCAGTTCTGCATGAACTGGCCCTTGAGGCCATAGACGGCCGCGCCGACCTTGTAGGTCTTGCCATCAGCGGCCATTGCGATACTGCCGGCGAGCAGGGAGAGAGCCGCCGCGGCGGCCAGGGTGGTACCAAGTTTCATGGGGGGAACTCCGGTTATTGTTGTAGTGGTCGTTCTCTAGCGTTTTTTCTTGCGCCACACGTCGATCAGTACTGCAAACACGATGATCAGGCCCTTGGCGACCTGCTGGTAATAGGAGGACACGCCGAGCAGGTTCAGGCCGTTGTTGATCACGCCGATCAGCAACGCGCCGAACAGCGTGCCGACAATGCTGCCGGTGCCGCCCGACAGGCTGGTGCCGCCGATCACCACGGCGGCTATCGCGTCCAACTCATAGGACACCCCGGCCTGGGGCAGGGCGGAGGTGGTGCGTGCCGACAGCACCACGCCGGCCAACCCGGCGAGCAGGCCGGACACCACGTACACCGAAAACATCACCTTGCGCACGCCGATCCCGGAGGTGCGCGCGCTCTTTTCATTGCCGCCCACCGCGTACACGTAGCGGCCGTAGGTGGTGTAGCGCAGCACCATCCAGAAGATCAGCGCGACCACCGCAAAGATGATGATCGGCACGCCAATCGGGCCGATCTTTCCGATGCCCAGGGCCAGGTAGGCGTCGGGCAGGTCGGTGATCGGGCTGCCGTCGTTGAGGATGAAGGTCATGCCGCGGGCAATGCTGAGCATGCCGAGGGTGGCCACGAACGGTGGGATCGACAGGTTGGCGACCATAAAGCCGTTGACCACGCCGAGCATCGCCCCGGCAAACATCCCCGCACTCACCGCCGCCAGCAGCCCGTAGCCCTGGGTCGCGACCATGGCGCTGCACAATCCGGCAAAGGCCAGGATCGAGCCGACGGAAAGGTCGATGCCCTTGGTCAGGATCACGTAGGTCATGCCCACCGCGAGGATGCCGTTGATGGAGGTCTGGCGCAGGATGTCCATCCAGTTGCGCCAGGTCATGAAGTACTCGCTGGAAAACGCCATCACCACGCACAGCAGGATAAACACCAGCGGCAGGCCGAAACGGTCGAGGGACAGGCGCAGGCGGTTGCGCGGTGCGGTGGTGATAGGGGCGGCAATGGTTTTGGCATTCATGAGGCAAGACTCAACAGGGCTTCCTGGGAAAGGGCGGTGTCGGTGCTGATGGTCACCAGGCGGCCGCCCTTGAAGACGGCGATGCGGTCACTCAGGTGCAACAGTTCCGGGGCTTCCGACGACACCACGATGGCGGCGCCACCGGCGCGCACGAATTGATCCAGCAGGTGGTAGATCTCCTGCTTGGCGCCCTCATCGATCCCCCGGGTCGGCTCATCGCAGAGCAGGCACACCGGTTCGGTCGACAGGCATTTGGCGAGCACCACTTTCTGTTGGTTGCCGCCGCTCATGGACGCCACCGGCAGTTCCAGTGAGGTGGTTTTGATCTGCAGGCGCTTGACCATGTCCTGGGCCAGTTGGGTTTCCTTGCGTGCGTTGATCAGCGACCAGCTCGACAGGCGTTTGTAGGCCGACAGCGCAATGTTGGAAAGAATGCTGCCGGTGAGCACCAGGCCGCTGTCCTTGCGGTCTTCGGTGACCAGCGACATGCCGGCATTGATGGTCGCCTTGGGCAGGCCGACGGGCATGGGCTTGCCTTGCAGGGTGACGCTGCCGGAGTCGGCCACGGTCAGGCCATAGATGCAGTTGAGGAATTCACTGCGCCCCGAGCCCATCAGGCCGTAGATGCCGAGGATTTCACCCTGGCGCAGTTGCAGGCTGATGTCGTGGAACTCGCCGGCGCGGCTGAGGTTGTCGACTTGCAGGCAGGTGTCGGCGGCGCATTCGCGGCCGACCTTGTGGTCGATGCGGGTCAGTTCCTGGCCAACGATGCCGCGCACCAGGTGGTCGCGGTCGATATCGGCCATGCGTCCGCTTTCCACAAAGGCGCCGTCGCGGAAGATGCTGTAGTCATCGGCGATCTGCGCCAGTTCGCTCAATCGGTGCGATACATAGACGATGCCGGCGCCCCGCGCGGTGAGGCGGCGAATCGCCTTGAACAGGGTTTCGGCTTCGCGCTCGCCAATGGCCGAGGTGGGCTCGTCCATGATCATCACCTGGCAGTCATGGCTGAACGCCTTGGCGATTTCCACCAGCTGGATCTGCGCCACGCTCAGGCGGTGCATGGGGCTGCTCGCGTCGACATCGAATTCCAGGCTTTCCAGCAGTTCGCGGGTGCGGCGGTTCAAGGCCTTGTTGTCGACGATGCAGCCGGCGCGGCGCGGTTCGCGGCCCAGCCAGATGTTTTCGGCGACGGTCATGTAGGGGATCGGTTCCAGTTCCTGGGTGATCATCGCGATCCCCGCCGCGAGGGCTTCGCTGGGGCGATTGAACTGTACGGCGGTGCCGTTGAGCAGAATGCTGCCGGCATCACGCGGGGTGATGCCCATCAGGATGCTCAGGAAAGTCGACTTGCCTGCGCCGTTGCCGCCGCACAGGGCGTGGACGCTGCCGGCCCGCAGAGAGAGGCGCCCGTCACGCAGGGCAGGGATCCCGGCGTAAGCCTTGGCGACGTGTTCAGCCTGGAGCAGTAATGGCGTGGCCATCGGCGTGTCCTCGTGCTGTGAATTCTTATTAGGTCGCACAGTCATGTTTCGCTGTGATCATATGTGTATCAAATGAAATTCTGATCAGTCAATCTCTTTCATGTAAATGCTGCGATTCTGATCTTTTTCGCCAATTACCCTTTTTTAGAGCGCTTTGACTGACAGGTCAGTTAAATCCCGCTTGACAGAAGAGGGGTAACGCCTGCGAAATGAATGATAGAAATTTCATTGAGTGATCAATTGATCAGTTGTAAGCACCCTCACGGCAGCGGAGCCAGACACCATGAACACACCTTTCCCGGTGGCTATCGGATGCGATGAAGCGGGTTTTGAGCTCAAGGAGCTGTTAAAGCGCCATATCGAGGCGCTGGGCTATCCGGTGACCGACTTCGGCACCCATTCCACCGCGCCGGTGTTGTACCCGGACATCGCCCTGGCCGTGGCCACCGCCATCAACGCCGGGCAGCAGCGCCTGGGCGTGCTGGTGTGCGGCACGGGGATCGGCATGGCGATCTCGGCCAACAAGGTGCTCGGGATTCGCGCGGCCCAGGCCCATGACACGTACTCGGCAGAGCGGGCGCGCAAGAGCAACGATGCGCAGATCCTCTCTATCGGCGCGCGGGTGATCGGCGCCGAACTGGCGAAAAGCATCGTCAAGTCGTTCCTGGAGTCGGAGTTCGAGGCGGCCCGTTCCGGGGCCAAGGTCGAGCGCATCAATGCGATCGAGCGCGATGGGCATCAATAGTGGACGTAGCAGGGCAAGAGTCGGGAGAATGCGCCTTTGACGCCGAAACGGAAGCCCGTCCCCATGAGTGACAGTACCCAGCGCATGGCCAGCGATATTGATCAGATGACCGAAGTGGCGATGCTCTATTACCTCGAGAACGTCACTCAGGAAGCCATCGCCAAGCGCTTCGACCTGTCCCGGGCAAAAGTCAGCCGATTGCTCAAACGTGCGCGGGATGAGGGCATTGTCGAGGTGCGCGTCTTGCAGCATCCGGCGATGAACAACGAGCTGGAACAGGCCTTGGTGGCGCGCTTCAAGCTGGATCGCGCGTTGATCGCGGTGGACCACAGCGACCCCGATACCCAGCGCTCGGCCGTCGCCAGCCTGGTGGCCAACTACCTGAACAAGACCTTGAGCGACGGCATGATCGTCGCCGTGGGCATGGGCCGCAACGTCGGCGCCGTGGCTGATAACGTGTTCCTGCCGGTGACGCGCAACTGCACATTTGTCTGCGCCATTGGCGGTTCGCTCAAGGCCGGCGAATACATGAACCCCGATCACATCTGCCGGCGCCTGGCCCTGCGCTTTGGCGGCGAGAGTGAAAGCCTGTACGCCCCGGCCCTGGTGGCCAACCCGGAGTTGCGCGGGGTGTTGATCAACAACGACACGGTGCGCTCGACCCTCGACCGTGCGCGGCGGGCTGACATGGCGCTGATCGGCATCGGCGACATGAGCGAAAACAGCAATATGGTGCGCATGGGCTGGTTCTCGCCCCAGGAAATCGCCCAGGCTCGCCTGTCCGGCACCGTGGGCGACATGATGGGCTATGACTTCATCGACATCCACGGCCAGCCGGCAGTCAACGCGATCCAGGGGCGAGTGATCGGGTTGACGGTGCAGGAGTTGTTTCGCATCCCGGACGTGGTGGCGATTGCCAGCGAGAACACCAAGGCGGCGGCCACGCTGGGGGCGTTGCGTTCGGGGGTGATCAATACCCTCGCAACCACCGTCACTAATGCCCACACCATTCTGGCGCTGGACGACGCAACCCGTAAAACCTGACACGCCCTCATCGGGGCGTGGGTATCTACACAACGTTGGCTCAACGCCGGACGCCCGGCAGATAGGGCTGTTGTGGTGAGCGGGCTTGTCGAATCGTCGCACCGCCCGCTCACCACAGAGATTTGGCAGGATCTGAAAATACCCATGCTCATCGGGGGCAAGCCCCTTCCCACATGATTTTGTGTGGGGTTCGAAGACAGGTTTTGTAATAGTTTTGCGTTGCAGGAAATTTGTATTTCGCCTGTAGGATTCAAGTCCTTTTGTTATTTCAGGACCTGCATGAACATCCTCTCGGAGCCTCCCAGTCGTCTTTCCCCAAGACATCCGCCGCCGCTGTTCCCGCTGAAACATCCCGTATCCCGACTGCCAGCCGTGTCCCGGTCCACTGACCGCGCCTTGCCGTGCCCGGCATTCTGAAACCTGTAGAGAGACTTGTATAAATGGAATGGTTAGCGGATCCAACGGCCTGGCTCGGCCTGTTGACCTTGATTGTGCTGGAACTGGTGCTGGGCATCGACAACCTGGTGTTTATTGCGATCCTGGCGGACAAGCTGCCGCCGGAGCAGCGCGACCGTGCGCGCTTGATCGGTTTGTCCCTGGCGTTGCTGATGCGCCTGGGCCTGTTGGCGAGTATTTCCTGGTTGGTGACCCTGACCCAGCCGCTGTTCGAGGTGTTCGACAAGAGCTTCTCCGGCCGTGACCTGATCATGCTGTTCGGCGGTGTGTTCCTGTTGTTCAAGGCCACCATGGAATTGCATGAACGCCTGGAAGGCCATGTGGCCCAGCGCACCGGTAACGTGGCATACGCCATGTTCTGGCCGATTGTGGCGCAGATCGTGGTGCTCGACGCGGTGTTCTCCCTGGATGCGGTGATCACGGCCGTGGGCATGGTGGATGAGCTGGCGGTGATGATGATCGCGGTGATCATTTCCATCGGCCTGATGATCGTCGCGAGCAAGCCGCTCACACGCTTCGTCAACGCCCACCCGACGGTGATCATGCTGTGCCTGGGCTTCCTGATGATGATCGGTTTTGCCCTGACCGCCGAAGGCCTGGGTTTCCATATTCCCAAGGGTTACCTGTACGCGGCGATTGGTTTCTCGATCCTGATCGAGGTGTTCAACCAGATTGCCCGCGCGCGTCGCAAGAAGTCGGCCCAGAGCGTGTTGCCGGTGCGTGAGCGCACGGCCCATGCGGTGATGCGCTTGCTCGGCGGTCGCAGCCTGGCGGTGGAGGAGGTGGGGGAAGAGGTGGCTGACCTGTTGGGCGAGACGGATGCCGCCCAGGGGCCGCTGTTCGACCGACGCGAGCGGGTGATGATCAGTGGTGTGCTGCAACTGGCCGAGCGGCCGATCCGCAGCTTGATGACGCCGCGGGCCAACGTTGACTTTATCGACCTGGCGGACGACGCCGACACGATTCGCCTGAAGCTGATGCATTCGTCCTATTCGCGCCTGCCGCTGATCCGCAATGGCGCGGTGGATGAGCCGCTGGGCTTTGTGCACAAGAAGGAGTTGCTCAAGGAATACCTGGCCGGCAACGAGCCGAACCTGGAGCACCTCGCACGCCGGGCGATCAACCTGCTGGAGAGCTTTTCGATCCTCAACGCCCTGGAGCAGATGCGCCAGGAATCCACCCATATCGCCTTCGTGATCAACGAATTCGGTGACTTCATGGGCGTATTGAGCATGACCGACATTCTTGAATCCATCGCCGGTGAGTTGCCGGATGCCAGTGAGATCGAAGGGCCGGATATTGTCGAGGAGGGCGCGGGCTTCCGTGCCAATGGCGCCCTCAACCTCACCCAGATTCGTCAGCGTACCGGCTTCAAGGCTGTTGCGACCGAGGACTACCAGACCCTGGCCGGCCTGGTCATGAGCCTGCTCGACCGCCTGCCGGTGGTGGGCGATAGCCTGGAGCATGAGGGCTGGCGCCTGACGGTGGCGGCGGTAGAGGAGCGGCGGGTGACGCAGGTGTTATTGCAGCCTTACGGCGTGCATAACGCCTGAAGGTGTCCTCCACAAACTGCGCTTGCTGCTCCTCGGGCCCGAAACCCTTGAATGTTTCCATCAAGGTGCCGTTCTGGAAGATCAGCAGCGTCGGGGTGCCTGTAACCTGCGGGTGCCTCGGCGTTTTCGCGCAATCGAGCACCAGGCTCACTACTGATCGGTACTGGGCGGCAATCTGCTCAAACAGCGGCCCGGCTACCCCGCAGGCCGGGCAGTGAGCTGAGATGAACAGCATGAACACCGGGCGCGAACTGCTCAGCACGCGCCGGTAGTCGTCGGTAGTGGCAATGGTTGCAGTGGCAATCCCCATGATGATCTCCCTTTGGGCCTTGCAGGATTTTTGCCAACGCTAAGCCCGGGGGACCGTTACCGTCTACTGTCAACCTTCACAGGTCTGCCTCACGCTCCACACGTTCCCGGGCCTTGCGCGCCTGGTTTGCGCACTTGCGGTATTCCTCATTGTCCCGGGAGGCCTTGGCCCGGCGGTAGTCGTGGTGGTTCTGGCTGGTGTAGTTGGTGTCGAAGGCTTCCTTGAGCCTGCGCAGTTCTTCCTTGCATTCGCGGCGGTCGTTGCTGGCCGACGCGTTGCCGGCTGCCAGCAAGGTGAGCACCACCAGGGTAAGACATGACTTCATCAGGGCAGGGTCCTTGTCGGCAGGGATGTGCCAAGGCTAGTCCAGCGTGGGGATTTTTCCACGCTGCGCGCGCACTGCAACGGTGCGCGGTAACGCTGCTGCAGTGCGTCCAAAGGGACCTGTCACCGCCATATGGGGCCTTGGGTAGCAAAGTGATTGCAGATACTGGCGTAGCGCCTTGTCTCCCAGAAATATTTATCTATCTGATTTAACAAGCCTTTATTACAGGCATGTTTTTGTTTGGGGGCGTGTGGCACACTTTCTGCTGTCTATTCCGTTGTTACATACTAAGTTCCGGTATAGCGGAATACACAACTCCTGGAGTGCTTGTCATGCATCACCGACCTTCCGTGTTTAAAGCGTGTGTTTTTCTCTTCGCCGCATCGGCTTCCCTCGCAGGCATCGTGCAGGCGGCGGACAGCAAGCTCGATGATGTGCTCAAGCGTGGGCACCTGATCGTGGGTACAGGCAGTACCAATGCGCCGTGGCACTTCCAGGGAGCGGATGGCAAGTTGCAGGGGTTTGATATCGACATCGGCCGGATTGTGGCCAAGGGGTTGTTCAACGACCCGAGCAAGGTCGAGTTTGTGGTGCAGTCCTCCGACGCCCGCATTCCCAACCTGCTGACCGACAAGGTCGACATGAGCTGCCAGTTCATCACCGTCACCGCCAGCCGTGCCCAGCAAGTGGCGTTCACGCTGCCGTACTACCGCGAAGGCGTGGGCCTGCTGCTGCCGAACAACAGCAAGTACAAGGAAATCGAAGACCTGCAGGCGGCGGGCGATGGCGTCACCGTGGCGGTGCTGCAGAACGTGTATGCCGAAGAACTGGTGCACCAGGCGCTGCCCAAGGCCAAGGTCGACCAGTACGACAGCGTCGACCTGATGTACCAGGCGGTGAACTCCGGTCGCGCCGATGCTGCCGCCACCGACCAGTCCTCGGTCAAGTACCTGATGGTGCAGAACCCTGGCCGCTACCGCAGCCCGGCCTATGCCTGGAGTCCGCAGACCTACGCGTGTGCGGTCAAGCGTGGCGACCAGGACTGGCTGAACTTCGTCAACACCGCGCTGCATGAAGCCATGACCGGTGTGGAATTCCCCACCTACAAGGCGTCGTTCAAGCAGTGGTTCGGTGTGGACCTGCCGGAACCTGCCATCGGCTTCCCCGTCGAGTTCAAGTGATTCGTGAAAACCGGGGCGCCGCCAACGGCGCCCCCATCAGGTACTGCTGACCATGAACTATCAGTTGAACTTTGCCGCCGTGTGGCGCGATTTCGACACCTTGCTGGCGGGGCTCGGCCTGGGCCTGCAACTGGCATTGCTGTCGATCGCCATCGGCTGCGTGATCGGCCTGTTGATGGCGTTTGCCATGCTGTCCAGACACCGTGCGCTGCGCATCTTCGCCTCGGTGTATGTGACGGTGATCCGCAATACGCCGATCCTGGTGCTGATCCTGTTGATCTACTTTGCGTTGCCCAGCCTGGGTATCCGCCTGGACAAGATCCCGTCGTTCATCATCACCCTGTCGCTGTACGCCGGTGCCTACCTGACCGAAGTGTTCCGCGCCGGGCTGTTGAATATTCCCAAGGGCTTGCGCGAAGCCGGACTGGCCATTGGCCTCGGCGAATGGCGGATCCGCGCCTACATCACCGTACCGGTGATGCTGCGCAATGTATTGCCGGCGCTGTCGAACAACTTCATTTCGCTGTTCAAGGACACTTCCCTGGCCGCCGCCATCGCAGTGCCCGAGCTGACCTATTACGCCCGCAAGATCAACGTCGAAAGCTACCGGGTGATTGAAACCTGGTTGGTCACGACCGCGCTCTACGTGGCGGCCTGTTACCTCATTGCCATGCTGCTCCGTTATCTGGAGCAGCGTCTGGCGATCCGTCGTTAAGGAGGGTGTCCATGTACGAGTCCCCCAGCTGGCTGCATGAGTTGTGGATCGCCCGGGATACGCTCTGGGCGGGGTTTCAGGCCAGTGTCGCGGTGTCGGCGCTGGCGATTATCTTTGGCACGCTGATCGGTATCGTCGCCGGGTTGATCCTGACCTACGGCAAATTCTGGATGCGCGCACCGTTTCGCCTGTATGTCGACCTGATCCGTGGCACGCCGGTGTTTGTGCTGGTGTTGGCGTGTTTCTACATGCTGCCGGCGCTCGGTTGGAAAATCACCGCGTTCCAGGCCGGCGCCGTCGGGCTCACGCTGTTCTGCGGCTCCCACGTGTCGGAAATCGTGCGCGGTGCACTGCAAGCCATTCCCCGTGGGCAGCTGGAAGCAGGCAAGGCGATTGGCCTGACGTTCCAGCAGTCCCTGGCCTACGTGCTGCTGCCCCAGGCGCTGCGGCAGATCCTGCCGACCTGGGTCAATTCCTCGACGGAAATCGTCAAGGCCTCGACCTTGCTCTCGGTGATCGGCGTGGCCGAATTGCTGCTGAGTACCCAACAAGTGATCGCGCGTACCTTCATGACCCTGGAGTTCTACCTGTTCGCCGGGTTTCTGTTCTTTGTCATCAACTACGCCATCGAGTTATTCGGGCGCTACATTGAAAAGCGGGTGGCCTTGCCATGAACCAACCTCAAACAACCGAGCCGCTGCTGGACATCCGCGGCCTGCGTAAACAATACGGCGAGGTCGAAGTGCTCAAGGGCGTCGACCTGTCCATGGAGCGCGGCAACGTGGTGACGTTGATCGGCTCCAGCGGCTCGGGCAAGACCACCTTGCTGCGTTGCGTCAACCTGCTGGAAGAATTCCAGGGCGGGCAGATCACCCTCGATGGCGAGTCCATCGGCTACAGCGACATCGGCGGCAAGCGTGTGCGTCACCCTGAACGGGTGATCGCCCAGCACCGGGCGATGACCGGCATGGCGTTCCAGCAGTTCAACCTGTTTCCCCATCTGAGCGCGTTGCAGAACGTCACCCTCGGCCTGTTGAAGGTTAAGAAAATGCCTAAGGACGAGGCGGTGGCACTCGCGGAAAAATGGTTGGACCGTGTAGGACTTTTGCAGCGCCGCGATCACTTTCCCGGCCAACTGTCCGGCGGCCAGCAGCAGCGTGTGGCGATAGCCCGTGCCATTGCCATGAACCCGAGCCTGATGCTGTTCGACGAAGTCACTTCGGCCCTCGACCCGGAATTGGTGGGCGAGGTGCTCAGTGTGATCAAGGGCCTGGCGGAAGAGGGCATGACCATGTTGCTGGTCACCCACGAAATGCGCTTTGCCTATGAAGTCTCGGACAAGATCGTCTTCATGAACCAGGGCCGGATTGAAGAGCAGGGCTCGTCGAAGGACATCTTCGAGCGGCCGCAATCGCCGCGCCTGGCGGAATTTCTCAAGAACATTCGTTTTTAATCAGGAGCATCGTTTTATGAGCATCACTCGTTACGGAGCCGGCAGTACGGCCGGCGGTGGCCAGCCGCGTCCCTTCGCCCGCGCGGTGGAAGCGGACGGTTGGTTGTACGTCTCGGGCCAAGTGCCTGCGGTGGACGGCGAAATCATCACCGGCGGGATTATCGAGCAAACCCGGCAGACCCTGCGCAACGTGGTGGCGATCCTCGAAGAAGCCGGCTACGAGTTGAAAGATGTGGTGCGGGTCGGCGTGTGGCTGGAAGACCCGCGTGACTTTTGGAGTTTCAACAAGGTCTTCGGCGAATACTTCACCCCGGAACACGCCCCGGCGCGGGCCTGTGTGCAGGCCAGCATGATGGTGGATTGCAAGGTCGAGATTGATTGCGTGGCCTACAAGAAAAAGGGCTAAATTGCCCTCACTCTTAAGCCCACTGCAAATCCAATGTGGGAGGGGGCTTGCCCCCGATGGCGGTGAGTCAGTCACAAATGTATGTGCTGACACTCCCTCATCGGGGGCAAGCCCCCTCCCACAGGAGAATTGTGTCGTACCCAACAACTTCGACCGGACCGAAATTGCCATGACCGAAGACACCATCAAACGCCGCGCCAAAGGCCTGGACCGTGCATTCGATATCCTCGATTTTCTCAAGGAAATCGGCCAGCCCCTGCGCCCGAATGATATTGCCAGCGGCATCGGCAGCCCCAAATCCACGGTCTACGAATTGGTCGCGTCCCTGTTGGAGCGGCGCATCCTCGAAACCGTGGGCAAGGACGGTCACGTCTACCTCGGCCGCCAGCTGTACTTCCTCGGCCAGGCGCACCTGCGCCATTTCGACCTGACCCGCGAGGCCGACCACGCCTTGCAGGAGATCGTCAGCCAAACCCACGAAACCGCGCAGATGTGCCTGCTCAACGGGCGCAAATACACGGTGGCGCTGATGCGCGAAGGCGAGCGGCATTTCCGTATTTCCTCGGACATCGGTGAAGACGCGCCGATCCCATGGACCGCCTCCGGGCGCCTGTTGCTGGGGCACTTGAGCGACCAGCAGATCATCGACCTGATCGACCACGACGACTTTATCCTGCCGGACGGCCAGCGCCTGCCGCTGGAGACCTTTCTCGCGCAAATCCGCCAGGCCACCCTCGATGGGTTCTTTTCCTTCGACAGTGTGGCCGACACCTTTACCCACTGCTTTGCCGCCCCGGTCCGGGACGCGCAGGGCATCAGCATTGCGACGCTGTGCATCGTCGCCCCTCGGGCCGATGCGAGCAAAAACTACAACGACTACCGCCGGGTGTTGATCGACAGCGCCAACAACCTGGCCCGTCGCATCAACGAATAGGAGTACTTCATGTCTGCCATCAATGCCGTTGAAAAGGGCGCCGCCGCCGTCGGTGCCCACCTGGTCCGTGACGTCAGCCTGCCCGCCCTGGTGCTGCACCGCGACGCCCTGGAACACAACATTCGCTGGATGCAGGATTTCGTCAGCAACAGCGGCGCGGAACTGGCGCCCCACGGCAAGACCAGCATGATGCCGGCATTGTTCCAGCGCCAGCTTGCCGCGGGCGCCTGGGGCATCACCCTGGCCAACGCGGTGCAGACCCGCGCCGCCTATGCCAGTGGCGTGCGCCGGGTGCTGATGGCCAACCAGTTGGTGGGCGCACCGAACATGGCGTTGATCGCCGACCTGCTGGCCGACAAGGATTTTGACTTCCACTGCATGGTCGACCACCCGGACAACGTCGCCGACCTGGGCCTGTTCTTCGCCGCCCGTGGCCTGCGCCTCAACGTGATGATCGAATACGGCGTGGTCGGTGGCCGTTGCGGTTGCCGCAGCGAGCAGGAAGTGCGCGACCTGGCCAAGGCGATCAAGGCCCAGCCGGCCCTGGCCCTCACCGGTATCGAAGGCTACGAAGGGGTGATCCACGGCGAGCACACCATCAATGGCATCCGCGACTTCGCCGCGAGCCTGGTGCGCCTGGCCGTGGACTTGCAAGACAACGGGTCCTTCGACCTGCCCAAGCCTATTATCACGGCGTCGGGGTCGGCCTGGTACGACCTGATTGCCGAGTCCTTCGAAACCCAAAACGCCGCTGGCCGTTTCCTCAGCGTATTGCGCCCCGGCAGCTATGTGGCCCACGACCATGGCATCTACAAAGAGGCGCAATGCTGCGTGCTCGACCGTCGCAGCGACCTCCAGGAAGGCCTGCGCCCGGCCCTGGAAGTCTGGGCCCATGTGCAATCGTTGCCTGAGCCGGGGTTTGCGGTGATCGCCCTGGGCAAGCGCGACGTGGCCTACGACGCCGGTTTGCCGGTGCCGCTTAAACGCTATCGCGCCGGAATCCTGCCGGCGGAAGGCGATGATGTGAGCGCCTGCACCGTCACCGCCGTGATGGACCAGCACGCCTTCATGACCGTCGCGGCAGGTATCGAGCTGCGCATCGGTGACATCATTTCCTTCGGCACCTCGCACCCTTGCCTGACCTTCGACAAGTGGCAGGTCGGCTGCCTGGTGGATGAGCAGTTGCGGGTGATCGAGTCCCTGGAAACCCGTTTCTGAGTGTAAAGCCATGACCACCACCCATCCCCGCATCGCCCTGATCGGCGAATGCATGATCGAATTGCAACACCGCGCCGACGGCAGCCTGCAACAGAGCTTCGGCGGCGACACCCTGAACGCGGCGGTGTACCTGCGCCGTGAGCTGGGGGATATCGGCACGGTGGACTATGTCACCGCCTTGGGCGATGACAGCTTCAGCGACGCCATGTGTGCGCACTGGGCCGAAGAAGGCCTGGGGCTGGAGCGGGTCCAGCGCCTGCCCGGGCGTTTGCCCGGCTTGTACTGCATCCAGACCGATGCCAACGGCGAGCGCAAATTCCTCTACTGGCGCAACGAAGCGGCCGTGCGCGACTGCTTTACCACGCCGGCGGCCGAACCGATCCTGGCGGCATTGCCGGACTACAACGTGGTGTATTTCAGCGGCATTACCCTGGCGGTGCTGGGTGAAGTCGGGCGCCAGCGCCTGCTCGAAGTCCTGAGCGAAACCCGCCGACGTGGCGGTGCAGTGGTGTTCGACAACAACTACCGGCCGCGACTCTGGGCCACGGTGGACGTTGCCCGCGAGGCTTATCGCAGCGTACTGGCTGAGGTGGATATCGCCTTGCTGACCGAGGATGACGAACGCGCGTTGTTTGGTTATGCCGACAGCGAACAGGTATTCGCGGCGTACCCGGCGATTGCGGAAGTGGTGCTCAAGCGCGGTGCCGATGCGTGTTTGATCCGTTGCGACGGTGAGCGCCTTGCCGTGCCGGCGCTGAAGGTGGAGAAGGTGGTGGACACCACGGCGGCGGGGGATTCGTTCAGTGCGGCGTACCTGGCCAGTCGGCTCAAGGGTGGTTCGCCCCAGGAGGCGGCGTTGGCCGGGCATCGATTGGCGAGCCGGGTCATCCAGGTGCCGGGGGCGCTGATCCCCAGGGAGTAGGTGAATGGCCGCCTGCGGCGGATCGGGAGCAAACCCCCTGTGGGAGGGGGCTTGCCCCCGATAGCGGTCTTAAGCCAAAGCCTCAATCCCGGTAAAACACCTGCACCAGGTGATACCCGAACTTGCTCTTGATCGGCCCGTGCACCACCTTCACCGGTTTCTTGAAGATCACCGCATCGATCACCCCGACCATCTGCCCCGGCCGCACTTCACCCAAGTCGCCGCCGCGCTTGCCGGAGGGGCACGTGGAGTACTTCTTGGCCAGCACATCAAAGGCTTCGCCCTTGGCAATGCGCTGCTTGAGTTGTTCGGCTTCTTCGCTGGTTTTCACCAGGATATGGCGGGCTTGGGCTTTCATCGGTCTCTACCAGGTGTGCGACGGCGCGCGATTATGCCTGAACTGAATCATCGACGCTGATCATGCTGCGGATTTTGGTCGCCAGCAGGTCGATGGAAAACGGCTTGGCGACCATGTCCATGCCGTCCTCCAGGAAGCCCTGGCGCTCGGCGGCTTTCTCCGCGTAGCCGGTCATGAACAGCACCTTGAGCCCCGGCCGATGCTGGCGGGCGATCTCCGCCAGTTGGCGGCCGTTCATGCCGGGCAGGCCGACGTCGGTCACCAGCAGGTCCACGCGCAAGTCCGACTCCAGCAACGGCAGCGCTGCACGGGCATCCGCCGCCTGGTGTGCGGTATAGCCCAATTCGTCGAGCACATTGACCACCAGCATGCGCACCGCCGGGTCATCCTCGACCACCACCACCGCTTCGCCGGCAAGGGCCAGCGGGACTTCGCCCAGATGGGCGGGCTGGCTGCTTTCCAGGGAGGTGCCGTGCAGGCGCGGCAGATACAGGCGCACGCAGGTGCCCTGGCCCGGTTCGCTCTGGATGGTCACGTGGCCACCGGACTGCTGGGCAAACCCATAGATCATCGACAGCCCCAGGCCGGTGCCCTGGCCGATGGGCTTGGTGGTGAAGAACGGGTCGAACGCCTTGGCGAGAATCTTCGGCGCCATGCCGCTGCCGTTGTCACACACGCCGAGCATCACGTAGTCGCCGGCCCTGACCGGTTCGAGGGTGGTGATGTCGGTGCCGTCCAGGTAACTGTTGGCGGTTTCGATCAGCAGTTCGCCGCCATCGGGCATGGCGTCGCGTGCGTTGATCACCAGGTTGAGCAGGGCGTTTTCCAGTTGGCTGGCGTCGGTGTTGACCGGCCAGATGTCGCGGCCCAGTTGCACCTTGAGCGTGATATGCGCGCCCTTGGTGCGCTGGAACAGCTCCTCCAGGGACGCTACCAACTGGTTTGGATCCAGCGGGCGAAGGTCCAGCGACTGGCGCCGCGAGAAGGCCAGCAGGCGGTGGGTGAGGGCGGCCGCGCGATGGGCCGAGGACACGGCGGCGTCGGTAAAGCGCCCGATCTCGTCGCTGCGCCCGGCGGCGATGTAGCGCTGCATCAGGTCCAGGCTGCCGATGATACCGGTGAGCATATTATTGAAATCGTGGGCGATACCGCCGGTGAGCTGGCCCACCGCTTCCATCTTCTGCGCATGGCGCAGGGCATCTTCGGCGCGCTCGCGTTCGAACATCTCGTTTTGCAGGCGTTCGTTGGCTTCGGCCAACGCCTGGGTGCGCTGGGCCACGCGCTCCTCGAGGTTCTCGTTGAGGTGGCGCAGGGCTTCTTCGGTGAGTTTGCGTTCGGTTTCATCGATGACAAAGATGTAGAAACCGTTCACCGAGCCGTCATTGCTGAAGCGCGGCAGGTATTTCATCAACGCATGGCGCGGGCGGCCATCGCGATGGGGGGTGACGGTCATGAAACTGCAGGCCTTGCCCCTGAGCGCAGCGGCGATCTTGTCCTCGCGCCCGGCGTACACATCGTCGCCGAGCACCTCGCGGATGGTCTTGCCGTACAGCTCCTGGGGCGTCAGGCCGTACCAGTCGAGGTAGGCACTGTTGTTCAGGCGAAAACGCTGCTCGTGGTCGACGTAGCCGATCAGCACCGGCATGGCGTTGATGATCAACTGCAGTTCGGTCTGGCTCTGGCGCAGGGCCTGCTCGGTGTTTTTGCGCTCGGTGAGGTCCAGTGCCGCGCCGAGGAAGCGCGCGGGGCGGCCTTGATGATCCTTGTAGCAACGCCCTCGGGCGAACACCCAGCGCACCTGGCCGTCGGCCTGTTGCAAGCGATATTCCTCGGCGTATTCAGTGCCGAAGGTGATGCAATGCTTGATGCTGCGCGCCACCATGCCGCGATCTTCGGGATGTACGCCTTGCAGGTAGTCGCTGATCGGCAACCGGCTGGCGTCGCTTGGATCAACCCCGTGCAGGTAGGCGAAGTGCGCATCGGCGATAAAGCGGTCTTCACCAATGTCCCAGTCCCAGGTGCCCACCGCATCGGTGGCGGCCAGGGCCAGTTGCAGGCGTTGTTCGGTGTTGTGCTGGGCCTTGCGCCGTTCGTTGGTTTCGATGGCCGTGACCAGGATGCCGGCCACATTGGCGCTTTCATCGCGGATCGGGCTGTAGGTCAGGTCCAGCCAGATTTCGGTGTCGCGATTGTTGCGTTGCAGGACAAAACGCTGCTCGCTGAAGGTGCGCACCTGGCCGGTCAGCACGGCGTCGTAGATCGGCGCAGTGAAGCTTTCGAGTTCCGGCCAGGTCTGGTGCGCCGGCTGGCCCATGGCGTCCGGGTGTTTATTGCCCGCCAGCAGGGCGAAGCCGTCGTTGTAGAGCTGGGTGAGTTCGCTGCCCCACAGCAGGAGCATCGGCATCGGTGAGTGGATGACGATGTCCACGGCTGTGCGCAGGCTTTGCGGCCAATCATTGGCCTCACCGAGGGGGCTGTGCGCCCAGTCCAGCCGCGCAATCAATGCAGCGGCTTCGCTGCCGGTGGTTGTTCCCTTCATAAAAAGCCCTGAGCGTAACGCTTTGAAAAATGACAACACCCATTATCCCGTGGGACACCGATGGGTGACTACCCTCGAAAAATAGCATGCATTGAGGGTTTGTCTTCAAATGAGTGCGGCAGGGCTGAAACCTTTCATCTTTCCGCCAGTTCGGGGCGGTCGCGGAATTGCTCCAGGGCCTGCGGGTTGGCCAGTGCGTCGGTATTTTTCACCGGCTCGCCGTGCACCACGTTGCGCACCGCCAGTTCGACGATCTTGCCGCTGATGGTGCGGGGGATATCGCTGACAGCGAGGATCTTCGCCGGCACATGGCGCGGCGTGGTGTTGGCGCGGATCACCTGGCGGATCTGTTGCGCCAGGGCCTCATCCAGTTCGATGCCGTCATCCAGGCGCACAAACAGCACCACGCGCACATCGTCCTGCCAGCGTTGGCCGATGGCCAGGCTTTCCAGCACCTGCGGGACTTTTTCCACCTGGCGATAAATCTCCGCGGTGCCGATGCGCACGCCGCCGGGGTTGAGCACTGCGTCGGAGCGGCCGTGAATCAGCAGGCTGCCGTTGGGACGTAGCTCGGCGTAGTCGCCCTGGGCCCACACGCCGGGAAACTGGCTGAAATACGAGGCGCGCAGCTTCTTCTGGTGCGGGTCGTTCCACAAGCCGATGGGCATCGCCGGGAAGTGCCGGGTGCACACCAGCTCGCCTTTTTCCCCGACCAACGGTTGGCCCTGGTCGTCCCACACCTCGATGGCCATGGCCAGGCTCTTGCACTGCATTTCCCCGCGCCGCACCGGCAACACCGGATTGCCGATCACAAAGCAGGAGACGATATCGGTGCCACCGGACATCGAAGACAGGCACAACTCGGCCTTGATCTCGCGGTACACGTAGTCGTAGCTCTGGGGCGACAAGGGCGAACCGGTGGAAATCAGGCCCTTGAGGCTGCCCAGGTCGTGGCTCAGGCGCGGTTGCAGCCCGGCCTTTTCCAGGGTGGCGAGGAACTTGGGGCTGGTGCCGAACACGCTGATCTTTTCCGCGTCGATCAGGTCGATCAAGCGTTCCGGGCCGGGGTGAAACGGCGAGCCGTCATACAGCACCGCCGTGGCGCCGATGGCCAGCACCGAAACCAGCCAGTTCCACATCATCCAGCCGCAGGTGGTGTAGTAGAACAGGCAGTCCTCGCGGGAGATATCCGCGTGCAGGCCGTGTTCCTTGAGGTGGGTGAGCAGCACGCCGCCGGTGCCGTGGATGATGCATTTGGGCACGCCGGTGGTGCCGCTGGAATAGAGGATATACAGCGGATGGTCGAACGGCACCGCGATGAATTCAGGCTCGCCGCCGGGTTGGTAGAAGTCGTTCCACAGGGCGACGCGGGCCTGGGTCTGATAGTCCTCGACACAGGCCTGGGGCCGCGCATACGGGACGATGATCAATTGTTCCAGGGACGGCAGGCGTTCGAGGATTTCATTGAGCTTGGCGCTTTGGTCGATGGTTTTGCCGGCATAACGGTAGCCGGCGCAGGTGATCAGCACCTTGGGCTCGATCTGGCCGAAACGGTCGATGACGCCTTGGGTGCCGAAGTCTGGCGAGGAGCACGACCAGATCGCGCCGAGGCTGGTGGTGGCCAGCATGCCGACCAGGGTTTGCCAGGTATTGGGCATGCACGCGGCGACCCGGTCCCCCCTGCCGACACCGGCCGCCCGCAGGCTGTTTTGCAGGCCGGCGACGTGGGCGGCCAGTTCGGCGTAGGTCAGTTGTTCGCGCTGGCCGTCCTCGCTGATCGCCACCACCGCCGGGTGATCGTCGCGGCGACGCAGCAGGTGTTCGGCAAAATTCAGGCTCGCGCCCGGAAACCACTGGGCGCTGGGCATCTCGGCATCTTCGATCAGCACTGCGCTGGGCGGGCTGCGAAACTGCACATCGAAGAACGTGACGATCGCCTGCCAGAAGTCCGGGCGCTGGTCGATGCTCCACTGGTGCAGGGCCGGGTAATCGCTGAGCTGCACGCCGTGGCGATCATTGATAAAACGTCGGAAGTGGTCCATCCGCGTGGTGCGGATGCGTTCGGGGGAGGGTTGCCAGAGGATTTCGGACATCAGCACGGTCTCTTGTTCTTATGCAGGTTTTCCAAACTATAGCGTTCTAATGTGTCTGGCCTTATTGGGCCAGCCAGCCGCCATCAATGTTCCACGCCGCACCCCGCACCTGGGCCCCGGCCTCGCTGCACAAGAACAGCACCAGCTCACCCAGCTGCGACGGCGTCACGAACTCCAGGGACGGCTGTTTCTCCGCCAGCAGATCATGTTGCGCCTGCTGCGGATCGACGCCGTTGGCCACGCGATCATCAATCTGCTTCTGCACCAGCGGCGTCAACACCCAGCCGGGGCAGATCGCGTTGCAGGTCACGTTGCTGGTGGCGGTCTCCAGGCCCACCACCTTGGTCAAGCCGATCACGCCGTGCTTGGCCGCCACGTACGCGGCCTTGCCCACCGAGCCGACCTGGCCGTGCACCGAGGCGATGTTGACGATACGCCCCCAGCCCTTGGCCTTCATGCCCGGCAGGCTCAAGCGCGTGCTGTGGAACACCGAGGACAGGTTGATCGCGATGATCGCGTCCCAGCGTTCCACCGGGAAGTCCTCCACCGCCGCCACATGCTGGATGCCGGCATTGTTGACCAGGATATCGACACCGCCGAACTCACGCTCGGCGTAGGCCAGCATGTCGGCGATCTGCGCCGGGTCGCTGACGTCCGCCGGGTGGTGGCCGACCTTGCCGCCAAACGCCTGCACCTGGGCGACCACCGCACTGGCGTCGCCGAAGCCGTTGAGTATCAGGTTGGCACCGGCCTTGGCCAGGCTCAGGGCGATACCCAGGCCGATGCCGCTGGTGGAACCGGTGACCAGGGCGGTCTTGCCGTTCAATCTCGTCATGAAAACCTCACACAATGCCGGTGGCGTAGAAAGTACCGATCACCACGAACACCGCGAGGGTCTTGATGATCGTGATGCCGAAAATGTCCTTGTAGGCTTCGCGGTGGGTCAGGCCGGTCACCGCCAGCAGGGTGATCACCGCGCCGTTGTGGGGCAGGGTGTCCATGCCGCCGCTGGCCATGGCCGCGACCCGGTGCAGCACTTCAAGGGGGATATTGGCCGCATGGGCCGCCGCAATAAAGCTCTCGGACATGGCCGCCAGGGCGATGCTCATGCCGCCGGACGCAGAGCCGGTGATACCGGCCAGCAGGGTCACGGTAATCGCTTCGTTGACCAGCGGGTTGGGGATGCCTTTCAGCCAATCCGCCAGTACCAGGAAGCCCGGCAGCGAGGCGATCACTGCACCAAAGCCGTATTCGGAAGCGGTGTTCATCGCCGCCAGCAACGCGCCGCTGACCGCGCTTTTGCTGCCGTCGGCGAGCTTACTTTTGATCGCCGACCAGCCGAATACCAGCACCATGATGATGCCCACCAGCAACGCCGCCTGCACCGCCCAGATCGCCGTGAGCTTGGCGATTTCAGTGGTCACCGGCGCGCTCATGCCCGGCAGGCTGAGGCTGTGGGTCTTGCCATACCACTGTGGGATCCAGTGGGTGAACAGCAGGTTCATCACGCCCACCAGGATCAGCGGCGACAGCGCGATCCACGGGTTGGGCAGGGCAATGTTCTCGGCGGTCTCAGGCTCGTTGCGCAGCTCGGTGCCGTAGCCTTCACCCGCGCGCTGGGCCTTGTTGCGCTGGCGCGCCAGGTAGAGCATGCCGGCGCAGAACACGAAAATCGTGCCGATCAACCCCAGCCACGGCGCCGCCCAGGCGGTGGTGTTGAAGAAGGTGCTGGGGATGATGTTCTGGATCTGCGGCGTGCCGGGCAGGGCGTCCATGGTGAACGAAAACGCACCGAGGGCGATGGTCGCCGGGATCAGGCGCTTGGGGATATTGCTCTGGCGGAACATCTCCGCCGCAAACGGGTACACCGCAAACACCACCACAAACAGCGACACGCCACCATAGGTGAGCAGGGCGCAGACCAGCACGATCACCAGCATCGCCTGGCGCGTGCCGAGCAAACGGATCGCCGCCGCCACGATAGAGCGCGAGAAACCCGACAGCTCGATCAGCTTGCCGAACACCGCACCGAGCAGGAACACCGGGAAATACAGTTTGATAAAGCCGACCATTTTCTCCATGAACACCCCGGTAAAGGCAGGGGCGACGGCGGAGGGGTCGGTGAGCAGCACGGCGCCGAGGGCGGCGATGGGGGCAAACAGGATAACGCTATAGCCACGGTAGGCAGCCAGCATCAGCAACGCGAGCGCTGCCAGGGCAATGATCACACTCATGGTGTGTCTCCATCGGATTGTTATTGTTGTGGGTGAAGCAGTGGGGAGGGCTATAGCGAGATGTGTGCCATATTTTCAAGTTGTTGAAATATATGGATATTTTTTAATTTCTTTGGAGTGTTTTTGAATGCTGTCTCAATTTAGAGACAAATGAAGACCAAATGTGGGAGGGGGCTTGCCCCCGATAGCGGTTTATAAGCCAGCATATGTGTTGACTGACCTACTGCTATCGGGGTGCAAGCCCCCTCCCACAGGGAATGTCTTTATATGGAGGATTTTGTCTCTGTTTGGAGATCAGGCAATTCCCAGTGCCACCATTTTCTTGTACAACGTCGACCGCCCCAACCCCAATCGCCTGGCCGCCTCGACCACATTGCCCTCACACGCCCTGAGCGCCGCCGCAATCACCTGCCGATCAAACCGCTCCCGCGCCGCCGCAAACGTCTCACCCTCAGCCGTGTCCACCGCGCCGCGCGTCACCGGGCTGACCGTGCCAATCGCCGCACGAATGTCCCCAGCGTTCAACACCAAGTCATCGCTCAGCAACGCCGCGCGCTCCAGCACGTTGCGCAGTTCGCGGATGTTTCCCGGCCACGCATGCTGTGCCAACAGCGCCAGGGCTTCGCGGTCCAGTTCATGCTGGCTGCGCAGTTCCTCGAGGATCGCTTCGCTCAGCGCCGGAATGTCCTCCAGCCGCTCACGCAGCGGCGGCACCTGGATTGGCAATACGTTCAGGCGGTAATACAGGTCCGCACGGAACTCACCGCGCTTGATCGCCGCTTCCAGGTCCATGGAGGTGGCCGCGATCACCCGCACATCGCTGTGCAGCATTTCGTTGGAACCCACTGGTTCGAATTCCTTTTCCTGCAACACCCGCAGCAGCTTGCTTTGCAGCGGCAGCGGCATATCGCCGATTTCATCGAGGAACAGCGTGCCGCCCTGGGCAATCTGGAACTTGCCCGGGCGGCCCTTGCGATCGGCACCGGTAAAGGCGCCCGGCGCGGTGCCGAAGAACTCGGCTTCCAGCAGGTCATGGGGAATCGCCGCGCTGTTGATGCTGACAAAGGCTTTGTGCGCACGCGGTGAGGCACCGTGGATCGCCTGGGCGAGCAATTCCTTGCCGGTGCCGGTCTCACCCAGCAACAGCACCGGCGACTCGGCGCCTGCGCTGCGCCGGGCACGGCGTTTGACTTCCAGGCTCGCGGCGCTGGTGCCGATAAAGTGCGCGAAGTTGTACTTGCTCTGGCGTGAACGCAGCAACGAGCGGGTGGAGGCCAGTTCCTGCTGCATGCTCAGGTAGCGTTCGATCAGCGGCGACAGGTTGCGCAGTTCATCGAACAAGGCAAAGCCAATCGCACCGATCACTGCACCGGCATCGTTGTGGATCGGCAGGCGCATCACCACCAAAGGGCCTTTGGGGGTGTCCTGGATGTCCAGCAGAATCGGCCGGTCGGTGCGCACCACCTGGCGCAACAGGCTGTTGGAAATCACCCGCTCGCATGGCTGGCCGATGGCTTCATCGGCACTCTTGAGGCCGAAGCGCTTGGCGTAGCGCTCGTTCATCCAGACGATATTGGCGTCGCGGTCGACAATCACCGTGCCTTCGCTGGACTGCTCGATGATCTCGAACAGCGACTGGATCGCCAGGCCGCGAACCTGTTGATAGTCCGTCAGGCTGGTACTCATGACGACAGCCCGCCGGCCGCCGCCAGGAGTTCTTTGGTATACGGGTGCTGCGGCGCTTCGAAAACGTCATGGCTCGGCCCGCGCTCGACCACCTTGCCGTCCTTGATCACGATCATGTCATGGGCCATGGCGCGTACCACGGCGAGGTCATGGCTGATAAACAGGTAGGTCAGGCCGTACTTTTCCTGCAATTCACGCAGCAACGCTACGACCTGCTTCTGCACCGTACGGTCCAGTGCCGAGGTCGGTTCATCCAGCAGCATCAGCGCCGGCTTGAGCACCAGCGCGCGGGCGATGGCGATGCGTTGGCGCTGGCCGCCGGAGAATTCATGGGGGAAGCGATGGCGGCTGGCGGGGTCGAGGCCCACGTCCTTGAGCACCTGGATCACTTGCGCATCGCGGTCGGCCAGGCTGCACGGCGCATGCACCTCCAGGCCTTCGCTGATGATCTGCTGCACCGACATGCGCGGGCTGAGGCTGCCGTAGGGGTCTTGGAAGACCACTTGCATCTGCTTGCGCCACGGGCGCATCTGCTTGTGGTTGAGCGGGTCGAGGGCCTCGCCCTGGAAGCGGATGCTGCCGGTGGAATCCAGCAGGCGCAGGATCGCCTGGCCGAGGGTGGACTTGCCCGAACCGGACTCGCCGACAATCCCCAGGGTCTTGCCGCGCTGTACGCTGAGGCTGATGCCATCCACCGCGCGCAGGTAGGTCTTGCGCCGGAACAGACCGCCGCCCAGGGGGAATTGCACGCTCAGGTCGTGCACGTCCAGCACGGTCTCCCGTGGCTCGCTGCACAGCACATCGCCGGACGGCTCGGCGTCCAGCAACAGGCGGCTGTAGGGATGTTGTGGTGCCGTGAACAAGGTCTCGCAGTCAGCCTGCTCGACAATCTCGCCGGCGTGCATCACGCACACCCGCTGGGCGATGCTGCGCACCAGGTTGAGGTCATGGCTGATCAGCAGCAGCGACATGCCCAGGCGGTGTTGCAGGGACTTGAGCAGCAGCAGGATCTTGCGCTGCACGGTCACGTCAAGGGCGGTGGTGGGCTCGTCGGCGATCAGCAGCTCCGGCTCACAGGCCAGGGCCATGGCGATCATCACCCGTTGGCGTTGGCCCCCGGAGAGTTGGTGCGGATAGGCCTTGAGGCGTTCCTGGGGTTTCTGGATGCCCACCAACTGCAGCAACTCGAGGATGCGCGCCTGCGCCGCCTTGCCGCCCAGGCCCTTGTGCAGCAGCAAGGTTTCGCCGATCTGTTTTTCGATGCTGTGCAGCGGGTTGAGGGAGGTCATCGGCTCCTGGAAGATCATCGCAATGCGGTTGCCGCGCAGTTTCTGCAAGGTCGACGCCGAGGCGCCGACCAGTTCCTGGCCGCGATATTTCACGGAGCCACGGGTTTCAGTACCGGCTTCGGGCAGCAGTTGCAGAATCGAATGGGCGGTCACCGACTTGCCGGAGCCGGACTCACCCACCAGCGCCAGGCACTCGCCGGGGCGTACATCCAGGCTCAGGTTGCGTACCACGGTCTGGCCGCTGAAGGCGACGCTGAGGTCGCGGATTTCGATCAGGTTCATACGCAGTCACTCATGAGCGTGGGTCGAAGGCATCACGCAATGCCTCGCCGATAAAGACCAGCAGCGACAGGATCAGCGCCAAGGTGAAAAACGCCGTCAGGCCCAGCCACGGTGCTTGCAGGTTCTGCTTGCCCTGGGCAATCAACTCGCCCAGTGACGCACTGCCCGCAGGCATGCCGAAACCGAGGAAATCCAGGGCGCTCAGGGTGGAAATCGCCCCGGTGAGGATAAACGGCAGGTAGCTCAAGGTGGCGGTCATGGCGTTGGGCAGGATATGCCGGCGAATGATCTTGCCGTCGCCCAGGCCCAGGGCCCGCGCGGCCTTGACGTACTCCAGGTTGCGCCCGCGCAGGAACTCGGCGCGCACCACATCCACCAGGGCCAGCCAGGAAAACAGCGCCATGATCCCCAGCAACCACCAGAAGTTCGGCTCGACAAACCCCGACAGGATGATCAGCAGGTACAGCACCGGCAGCCCGGACCACACTTCAAGGATGCGTTGGCCGAGCAGATCCACCCAGCCACCGTAATAGCCTTGCAAGGCCCCGGCGGCGATGCCGATGGTGGCGCTGATCGCGGTGAGTGCCAGGGCAAACAAAATCGACACCCGCGCGCCGAAGATCACCCGTGCCAGCACATCCCGCGACTGGTCATCGGTACCCAGCCAGTTCACCGTCGAGGGCGGGCTGGGGGCCGGGCGGGTCAGTTCGTAGTTGGGCGTGTCGTCGCTGAACGGGATGGGCGGGAACAGCATCCAGCCGCCGTCCTGCTTGATCAGCTTTTGCACGTAGTCACTGCGGTAATCGGCCTGGAACGGCAGTTGCCCGCCGAACTGCTGCTCGGTGTAGCGCTTGAAGACGGGGAAATACAGCTCGTTCTTGTAACTGAGCACCAAGGGTTTGTCATTGGCGATCAACTCGCCGCCCAGGGTCAGGATAAACAGGCCGATAAACAACCACAGCGACCACCAGCCGCGCCGGTTTTTCTTGAACCGCTCGAAACGCCGACGGGCCACGGGAGACAGGTTAAGCATCAGGCGTTCCTCGCGGCGAAGTCGATACGCGGGTCCACCAGGGTGTAGCAGAGGTCGCCGATCAGTTTTATCAAGAGCCCGAATAACGTAAAGATAAACAGCGAGCCAAACACCACCGGGTAATCCCGGGAGACGGCGGCTTCGTAGCTCATGCGGCCGAGGCCATCGAGGGAAAAAATCACTTCGATCAGCAGTGATCCGGCGAAGAACACGCTGATAAACGCCTGGGGAATCCCCGAGATCACCAGCAGCATGGCGTTGCGAAACACATGGCCGTACAGCACCCGTCGTTCGCTCAAGCCCTTGGCGCGGGCAGTCACTACGTACTGGCGCGTGATTTCATTGAGGAACGAGTTTTTGGTCAGGATGGTCAGGGTGGCGAACCCGCCGATCACCAGTGCGCTGACCGGCAGCACCAGGTGCCAGAAGTAGTCGGCGATCTTGCCCACGGTGCTCAGCTCGGCGAAGTTTTCCGAGACCAGCCCGCGCACTGGAAACCAGTTCAATGACGTGCCTCCGGCGAACACCACGATCAGGAACATCGCGAACAGGAACGCCGGCATCGCGTAGCCAATCACAATGGCGGTGCTGCTCCACACATCAAAGCTGCTGCCATGGCGCACCGCCTTGCGAATGCCCAGGGGGATCGACACCAGGTAGGTGATCAGCGTGGCCCAGAGGCCGAGGGAAATGGTCACCGGCATTTTTTCCAGGATCAGGTCGATCACGGTGGCGCCGCGAAAGAAGCTGTTGCCGAAATCCAGCTGGGCGTAGCTCTTGAGCATCAGCCACAGGCGTTCCGGCGCGGGCTTGTCGAAGCCGTATTGTTTTTCGATGTCCTTGATCAGTTTCGGGTCCAGGCCACGGCTGGCACGGGAGCCGCTGCTGACACCGTCGCCGGATGAGCCGCCGACCGCGCCGCCGCCGATGCCTTGCAGGTGAGCGATGGCTTGCTCCACCGGCCCGCCGGGTGCGGCCTGGACGATCACGAAGTTGACCAGCAGGATGATCACCAGCGTCGGGATGATCAGCAGCAGGCGCCGCACGATATAGGCAAACATCAGCGAGCTCCTGCGCGTTTTTTCAACTCGGCATTCATTTGTTCATTGGTCAGCGGGGTAGGGCTGATTTCCCACCAGGTTTCCAGGGCTTCATCATTCCTGGCCTCGATGGCCGGACGGCCGAAGCGGTTCCACCACGCGGCGGAGGTGCCGGGGGGGTAGTAATTGGGGATCCACAGGTAATTCCATTGCAGCACCCGATCCAGGGCATGGGCATAGGTGAGCATCTGCGCCTGGGTGTCGGCCTTGACCAGGCCCTTGATCAGGCTGTCGACGGCCGGGTCCTTGAGCACCATGTAGTTGTTGGCGCCCGGATCGAATGCGGCGGTCGAGCCGAAGTAGTTGTACAGCTCCATGCCGGGCGAGGTGGTGACCGGGAAGCCGGTGACGATCATGTCGTAGTCGCGGGCCATCAGGCGGTTGACGTATTGCGAAGAGTCGATGCGGCGGATGTTCAAGGTAATGCCGATCTGTGCGAGGTTGCGTTTGTACGGCAACAGCAGGCGTTCCAGGCCGTTCTGGGCATTGAGGAAGGTGAATTCCAGCGGCTCGCCCTCGGCGTTGACCAGTTTGTCGCCGTCTGGCTTCCAGCCGGCTTCTTCCAGCAGGGCCAGGGCTTGCAACTGTTTGTCGCGGATCATGCCGCTGCCATCGGTGACCGGGGCCTTGAACACCTGGGTGAATACCTCGTCGGGAATCTGCCCGCGCAAGGGTTCGAGAATCGCCAGTTCTTCCGGGGTGGGCAGTTGGGTGGCGGCCAACGGGCTATTGGAGAAGTAGCTTTGCTGGCGGATGTACAGGTTGCGCATCATCTGCCGGTTGGCCCATTCGAAGTCCCACAGCATCGCCAGGGCCTGGCGTACGCGACGGTCCTTGAACATCGGTTTTTGCACATTGAACACATAACCCTGGGCCGGTTGCGGCATGTCCTTGGCCAGGTGCGCACGTTGCAGGCGGCCATCGTCCAGGGCCGGGCCGTTGTAGCCGATGGAATAGCCGGTGGCGGAAAACTCACGGTTGAAGTCGTAGGCGCCACCGCGCAGTACCTGGCGGGCCACTTCGGTGTCGCCGAAGTACTCCAGGCTCAGGTGATCGAAGTTGTACAGGCCGCGGCTGACGGGCAGGTCCTTGCCCCACCAGTCGGGGTCGCGGGTAAAGGTGATGGTGCTGCCCGAGTCGATCTTGCCGACCTTGTACGGGCCGCTGCCCAGGGGGGCTTCGTAGCCACCGCCGTTGGCGAAGTCGCGGGTTTTCCACCAGTGCTCGGGAAACACCGGCAGGGTGGCGATATCCAGGGGCAGGGTGCGGTTTTCATTGCTGGAGAAATCAAAACGGACCTGGCGCGGGCCTTCGACTTCGACGTGCTTGACGTCGGCGAACAGCGTGCGAAAGCGCAGGCTGCCTTGAGTCATCAGCAGGTTGAAGCTGTAGCGCACGTCTTCGGCGGTGATCGGCTTGCCATCGGCAAAGCGCGCCTTGGGGTTGAGGAAGAAACGCAGGGACAGGCCGTCCTCCGCGCGTTCCATCTTCTCGGCCACCAGGCCATACACCGTATAGGGCTCATCCAGGGAACGCAGGGCCAGGGGCGCATACAGCCAGCCGTCGACCTGGGAGACGCCGATGCCTTTGTCGATATACGGCAGCACATGGTCGAAACGTCCGATTTCAATCGCCGAGCGCCGCAGGCTGCCGCCCTTGGGGGCGTTGGGGTTGGCGTAGTCGAAATGGCTGAAACCGGCGGGATACTTGGCCGGTTCGCCGTACACGGTCATGGACGGTTGGGGCGCCGCGATCACGGCGCTGCTGGCCAGCAGCAGGGCCAGGGAGGTACTGAACAGTCTGGAAAAAGCCAATCGCATTGTCAGCCTTGAACGCCGGGTGAAGAAGAATAAGGATTTGTACGCTAACGGCATCAGCGTCGCCAGTCGTCACATGCACAACGGCCCACCAAGAGGCGGGCCGTTGTTTCAAGCAGCAGCGCGGACGGGATCAGTCCTGGCGGCTGGTGACTTCCAGCAGGTGGTAGCCGAACTGGGTTTTCACCGGGCCTTGCACGGTGTTGACCGGGGCGCTGAAGACGACGGTGTCGAATTCCTTGACCATCTGGCCTGGACCGAACGAACCCAAGTCACCGCCCTGGCGGCTGGATGGGCAGCTGGAGTTGGCTTTGGCGATTTCTGCGAAATCGGCGCCGCCTTCGATTTGGGCCTTGAGTTCGTTGCACTTGTCTTCGGTGGCAACGAGGATGTGACGGGCGGTGGCTTTGGCCATGGGGATTAACTCCTTGAGTAAAAACGGTGAGCGTACCGGATTCAGGCGGTTATTTCCTGGCAAAGTTCCGCTGGGGGTCAGGTTGGGGCGCTGAGCTTGGGTATTGGCGTGATGGAGTGAGATCCAGAGCAGGCTGGTATCTACCTGATGCATAGAGATCACATGTGGGAGGGGCGGTGCGACGATTCGACTTGCTCCCGATGGCGGCCTGACAGCCGACCAGGATGTTGGATCAGACCGAGTACATATCCGTTGCTGCGGTAACGGCCACCTATGGTTCCGCTCTTACAGCGGCTCACTTTTGGAGGGACCCAAAAGTAAGCAAAAGGTCCTCGCCCCAACACTCGGCACCTCGCCTAGGCTCGGTGTGCCCGAACGCAGGCTTGAATCCGTGGGCCGCCGTCATGGGCCATCCCTGGCCCAGGACGGCTAACCCGGCGTCCTGCCGGGTTACCCACGGATTCAAGCCTGCGTTCGGCCAGCGTGTTTGACGGGGCGCCTGAGATCAAGAGCCACAGCAACAGCAACAGCAACAGCAACAGCAACAGCAACAGCAACAGCAACAGCAAAAGCAGTGTTACGTCTGACGTTGCCGGAGTCATCTGATGTCAGGTCGAATAAGCCCCCCATCAATTCAGGACGATATAGTCGTTCTGCTGAATGATCGGCCGATGGGCGCCTTGCACCAGGTGCAGGTAGCGGCCGTCCACCAGGTCGATGGGCAGGCAGTCGTCGATATCCATCACGCCATCGGTGTGGGCCTGGGACCAGTGGCGCAGCACCTGTTGCTTGCCCTTGCTGGTCGCCTCCCGTTTGTTGCGGGCGACCACCAGCAGGTAGTGGTGGGCTTCGCCAAAGCTGTTGGCTTCATAACCGCCAAGGTTGATGAAGTACAGGTGATGGGCGTCGGCAGCGGGGGCCAGGTGGCTGAGTTCGACCTTCCAGCCGTCGACGCCATCCACCGCCATCCACGAATCAATATGCACACCCTTGGGGCTGCCAAACCAGCCCTCGCGCAAT
This sequence comes from Pseudomonas sp. NFACC42-2, assembly GCF_900116055.1. Taxonomy (NCBI): domain Bacteria; kingdom Pseudomonadati; phylum Pseudomonadota; class Gammaproteobacteria; order Pseudomonadales; family Pseudomonadaceae; genus Pseudomonas; species Pseudomonas sp. NFACC42-2. The sequence goes on along the minus strand of NZ_FOZO01000001.1, from coordinate 713,754 downwards.
TGCGGGTAGGTGCCTTCCAGTGTGTCCGCTACGGCGAACACCACATCGTGCACTTCAATTCTTGCTCGTGGGTGCTTGCCCCCGAGCATCACGACAAACAGCATTGCAGGTCCTTCCTGGCGACTTGGCAAAGGGCAACCATACTTCGATTGAACCCTTTTGTCCGGTCAATGCCACACTGTTAATCCGCGAACTCATCAGGAGGTTGTCATGCGCACCATTGATCTGGCGGGCGTTCCCGTCCCTGTCATCGGCCAGGGAACCTGGCGCATGGGCGAAGACCCGGACCGGCGCCGCGCCGAAGTCGCGGCATTGCAACTGGGGATCGACGAGGGCATGACCCTCATCGACACCGCCGAGATGTATGGCGAGGGCGGGGCAGAAGAAATCGTTGGCGAAGCCATCAGCGGCAGGCGCGACCAGGTGTTCCTGGTGAGCAAGGTCTACCCGCACAACGCCAGCCAAAAAGGCGTGCCCCGTGCCTGTGAAGCCAGCCTCCGGCGCCTGGGCACGGACTACATTGATCTGTATCTGCTGCATTGGCGTGGCCAGTACCCCCTTGAAGAAACCGTCGAAGCGTTCGAGCGCCTGCGTGAGGCCGGCAAGATCGGCCGCTGGGGTGTCTCCAATTTCGATGTGGCCGACCTGCAGGAGCTCGCATCCCCGGCCTGCGCGACCAATCAGGTGCTGTACAACATCGAAGAGCGCGGGATCGAATTCGACCTGTTGCCCTGGTGGCAACAACACCATTTGCCGCTGATGGCGTACTGCCCGATTGCCCAGGGTGGGGCGTTGCTGTCCAGCCAGACCCTCAAGCAGATCGCCCGCCGCCACGAGGTCACGCCCGCCCAGGTTGCCCTGGCCTGGGTGCTGCGCCAGGACGGTGTGATCGCCATTCCCAAGGCGGTCACCCCGGAGCATGTACGGCTCAATGCGGCCGCCGCCAAGGTGGTGCTCGATGAGCACGACCTGGATGCCATCGATCGGGTGTTCGGCGCACCCAGGCGCAAGCATCCCTTGGCGATGGTGTAGTTGCCTGGCAGAAACGGTGCCGTCCCTGGCACCTGTTCCTGCTCAGGTCCGACCTAACCCGCTACCGGGCTGCGCCAGTCATCGGACCCGGATGTGCCGGACACTTCGTGGGTCCACACGATCTTGCCATAGGTGAAGTGCACATCCTCCAGGTGAGTGAAATGGGCATTGTCCGGGTCCTGGCAGTGGGGCATGCGTGACTGTATGTCCACGATCTTCGCCCTCTCCAGTTCAATCGTGAAGTAGTGCTCTTGGGTACCGGCTGGCGACGTACGGAACCACTCGAGTCGGCAGGTGACGTCTTCACCGCTGGTCAAGGCGCTGAACAGCAAGGGCGATGACTTATCGAAGACCTTGCTGATCATCAGCGGCTTATGGACCCTCTGGCCCGTCGGCTGGCCGGACTGCGGGTCGCGTGGAACAATCACCTGATGGGAGAAGGCCTGGACCAGAATCTGGTCTTCATGGCCTTCCTGGTAAATATTGCCCACCGAGTCCTTGGTAAATGTGCCTGCCGTAATCAAGCCTTGCTTGGAGCCAGTGACGGAAAGATACGCGGGTGTTGGCATGACGGGTTTCCTTGTCTGATTGATGAGGTAGTTCCAACGGTTAATCGTACCGGTTGGGAATGTGGCTATTACAAGAAGCGTGCCGGAAAGTGTGGGAACCAATACGGACTTGGCATGCTGTGGATATAGGCGTTGGGTTTAAACGGGTGTTATGGTTTTTTTGGCTGTTTTACGGAAAGTGTTTGCGCATAAGTGCGCATTTAGTTGCTCATGTTGCTACGTCTCTTAGTAGTTGGTTTTCCGCTGGGGTTAGGTGAAATCCATCTCTGTAGCTGCGCAAAAGTCTGCATATGCCTTGGTTTACGGGGTGTGTAGGAAATGTCTTAAGTGTGAGTCTGTTGCTTGCTGGATGTTATTGTCGTGGCTAAGGTTTACGAACTTCGCGGCGGTTCAAGCGAAGGGTTCATGGCAATCTGGTGTGAAAGTTAAATGCACTTAGTTTGTCCCTCGTGCCTTGGATAGTCGAGTGCGCTCCTAAATGGTCCATTCAGAAAAACTCTGCGCTTATTACCTCGAGCTTGCCCGGCAGCCCTGTTTGCCAGCGAACTTTGCCGGCAGTGATATACGCTATTCAAATGAATATGAAACCCTGGAGTCCGAACTGGCAAAGATGCAGTCCATGCATGGCGCTGGCCAGCCGGACTGGCAAAAGCTCCTGGAAATCAGCGAATGCCTGTTGCGTGAGCAGTCCAAGGATCTGCGCGTGGCCGTCTGGCTGACCTGGGCGCTTTATCACTGCGAGTCCTTTGCCGGACTGCTGGCTGGCCTCGGGTTGCTGCGCCATCTGTGTGAGCACCATTGGTCGGCGGTATACCCTGGAAAGCTGCGCACCCGCGGCGCAGCGTTCGGCTGGCTGGTCCTGCGCCTTGAGACGCTGCTTGTCCAAGACCTGTCGGTTCAGGACCAGCAACTCCTATTCCAGTCCATGCTTGAACACCTCACGCGCCTTGATGAACTCTGGACTGCACATTTGGGAGGCGACGCGCCGCTGTTGCTGCCGATTCGCAGGCAATTGGAGCAGCGGTTGGCGCTTGCTGCGCAAGGCCATCCCCCCATCGCCGGGTTGAACGCCGTCGTTGCGCAAGTGCAACCCGCTGCTACGCCATCGTCAACGGCCAAATCGACGGTAAATAACGAAAAAGACGCGCATGACTTGCTGTTTGCCTTGCAGGAACAGGCTCGTCCGTTGTGTGCCTGGTGGTTACGCCAGGACGCTGCCGACCTTCGGGCCTTGCACCTGAGTCGAACGCTGGCCTGGCTGTCCATCGTCCGCTATCCGGATGCCAACGGTGAGCGAGTCACCGCGTTGTGCGGGCCTGCCCCTGACAGACTCAAGTACTACCAGCAACGTTTTGCCCAAGGCCATCACGCCGAGCTGCTGCCTGAACTTGAGGCCGGCCTCTCAGGTGCGATGTTCTGGTTCGACGGGCTGTACATGCTCTGGCAATGCCTGGAATCCCAGCAGGCGGAACTGGCCATGAGCGAGTTGGAAGTGAGTTTCGCCCTGTTGTTGCAACGATTGCCGGACTTGCCGGCGTTTCGTTTTCAAGGGGGTGCGCCTTTTGCCGACGGCGCCACTCGCGACTGGATCGCACTGCATGTTTCCCATCACCTGCAAACCCCTGAGGCGCGCCGCGTAGCGGTCGATGCCGAGCCCTGGGAGATCGCCTTGCAGCTTGTGCTGCCGCGGCTGCGCAAGGATGGGCTCAAAGCCGCGGTACATGAGCTCAATCAAGGCCTGCATGCCGCTCGCAGCGATCGTGCCCGCTTTTATTGGCGGTTGGCCCTGGCGCGCTTGTGTGCACACGCGGGCAAACATGAGTTGGCGAAGATCCAGCTCGAACAACTGGACCTCGAGCTGCAGCGCTCGGGCCTGCAACACTGGGAGCCGGAGCTGGCGTTTCAAGTGACGCGTCTCTTGCACCGCTGCTGCGACCTGATGCCACAAAACCATGCCGTGCGCGAGCGCAAGGAAGACACCCACCGCAGGCTGTGCCTCTTCGATCTGGAAGCGGTACTTGAATAGGCTTACGAGCCGCTTGAAAAGGAGATTTACCATGGCCAAAGAAGGTTCGGTAGCACCCAAGGAACGTATCAATATCACCTTCAAACCCTCCGTCGGCGGTGCGCGGGAAGAAGTCGAGCTTCCGTTGAAACTCCTCGTGCTGGGGGACTTCACCCAGCGTGAGGACCTGCGCAAGCTTGAAGATCGCAAGCCCATCGCCCTCAACCAGAACACCCTCGATGAGGTGTTGGCCAAACAGGCGCTGAGCCTGACGCTGAATGTCCCCAATCGCCTCCAGGACGGCGCCGAGGTCGAAGACCTGGCCATCCAGTTACGAATCAATTCGATGAGGGATTTCAACCCGGCGAACCTGGTGGAGCAGATCCCCGAGTTGCACAAGCTGATGGCCCTGCGTGAGGCGCTGATGGCGCTCAAGGGACCACTGGGCAACACGCCAAGCTTTCGCAAAGCCATCGAACAGGCCCTGGCCGACGACGAATCCCGTGCCCGGGTATTGGCGGAGCTGGGCCTGAGCGGCCGGACCGCCTGACATTTTTCAGTAAAAGGACACTGGCGCCATGACGACTCAACACACCTCGATACCTGTACACATCACTGACGAGCACAGCATTCTCGACAACATCATCGCCCAGACTCTGTTGAGTGCGGATGACGAGGCCTACGGCATAGCCAGGCGTGGCGTCTCGGCATTTATCGAAGAGCTGATCAAGCCGCAGAACAGCGGGGAACCGGTCAAGAAACACCTGGTTGACCGCATGATTGCCGAGATTGACGAGAAGCTCGGTCGGCAAATGGATGAGATTTTGCACCACCCGCGTTTCCAGGCCCTGGAATCCTCATGGAAAGGCCTGCAATTGTTGGTCGAGCGCACCAACTTTAGGGAAAACATCAAGATCGAACTGCTGAATGTCTCTCGGCAAGACCTGCTGGATGACTTCGAAGACTCACCCGAGGTGACCCAGTCCGGGCTCTATAAGCACGTCTACAGTGCGGAGTACGGTCAGTTCGGCGGTCAACCTGTGGGCGCAATCATCGCTGACTTCTTTCTTTCCCCCAGCGCCCCCGATGTGAAGCTGATGCAATACGCTTCCAAGGTCGCCTGCATGGCCCATGCACCGTTTATCGCGGCCGCCGGGCCGACTTTTTTCGGCTTGGAAAGCTTCACCGATCTGCCTGACTTGAAGGATCTCAGGGATCACTTCGAAGGTCCGCAGTTCGCCAAATGGCATAGCTTTCGCCAGAGCGAAGATGCCCGTTACATCGGGCTGACGGTGCCGCGATTCCTGCTGCGCACGCCTTACGATCCCCTTGAATGTCCGGTCAAGACCTTCGCCTACCGGGAAACCGTGGTGAACAGCCACGAGCACTACCTTTGGGGTAATACCGCCTACGCCTTTGCCACACGATTGACCGACAGTTTTGCGCGGTTTCGTTGGTGCCCGAACATTATCGGTCCGCAAAGCGGCGGCGCAGTGGAAGACTTACCCTTGCATCACTTCCACAGCATGGGCGAAATCGAAACCAAGATTCCCACTGAAGTACTGGTATCCGACCGTCGCGAATACGAACTGGCGCAAGAGGGTTTCATTGCCTTGACGATGCGCAAGGGCAGTGACAACGCCGCGTTTTTTTCCGCCAGCTCAGTACAAAAGCCCAAGCGCTTCGGTATCAGTGCCGAGGGCAAGGAGGCCGAGCTGAATTACCATCTGGGCACCCAGTTGCCCTACATGATGGTGGTCAACCGCCTGGCCCATTACCTCAAGGTCCTGCAGCGGGAGCAACTGGGCTCGTGGAAGGAGCGTACTGACCTGGAGCTGGAGCTCAACAAGTGGATTCGCCAGTACGTGGCAGACCAGGAAAACCCCAGTGCCGAAGTGCGTGGGCGGCGGCCATTGCGGGCGGCACGTATCGTCGTCAGTGACGTCGAGGGCGAGCCTGGCTGGTACCGCGTCAGCCTGAGTGTGCGACCGCACTTCAAATACATGGGGGCGGATTTCACCCTGTCCCTGGTTGGCAAGCTCGACAAAGAATGAGCAGGGGCCAAGGGATGACGCGTAACCAAAGCCTCTTCGAGCGACTTGAAAGTCCGGCCGCAAAATCATCATGTGCCGTGACGTCCGTCGCAGCTCATCTGGGAAAGATGCTCAGCATCCGCGCTGGCAGTGTGCAGACACTGGAGGATTACGGTATGCCGGATCTCAATGACATGAGTCAGAGTCTGCATGAGTCATTGAGCCAGTCGCGCTTGTTGATCGAGCGGTTTATCCGGGCCTATGAGCCCCGCTTGAAGGATACGCACGTGAGGGCGTTGCCTTGTGGTGACGATCCTCTGGCGCTGGCGTTTGCCATTGACGCCACGCTCTGCGTCGACGGTGTGACGCAGCCCGTGGTGTTCACCGCGCGCCTGCAGGATGCTGGACAGGTTGAGGTCTTGCCTGATGTCCTTTAATCACTATTACCAGAGCGAACTCAGTGCGTTGCGACAGCTCGGGCGGCGCTTTTCCGAGCGCAATCCTGCTCTCGCGCCCTTTTTAGGGGAGGCCGGTCAGGATCCGGATGTGGAAAGACTGCTGGAAGGCTTTGCTTTCCTCACCGGTCGCCTGCGCCAGAAGCTGGATGACGAGTTGCCTGAGCTGACTCATTCCTTGATGCATCTTCTGTGGCCCAACTACATGCGGCCCATACCGGCGTTCAGTATCCTGCAGTTCGATCCGTTGAAACATGCGGGGCCCGGTGTGATGGTTGCACGGGATACACCGGTCGAAAGCGCTGCGGTCAATGGTGAGCGCTGTCGTTTTCGAACCTGCTACGCCACCTGCATCTTGCCGTTGCAACTGAGCGCGCTGGAGTACTGCGTCCAGGGAGAGCAGGCGTTGCTGAGCCTGCGCCTGGACATGGGCGGCGAAGGCAATTTCAGCGAATGTGCGTTCGATCAATTGCGCCTGCATTTGTCGGGAGACCGCTACATCAGTCAAGCGTTGTACCTGAGCCTGTTGCGCGAGGTTGAGGGTATCGAGTTGCTGCCATTGGGCGGTGATGGGCTTGCGGTCAGCGGGGCTGATGGCCAGCCCCTGCTGTTGCGATTGGGTGGCGATCAGGTCAGTCCGGTGGGGTTCGCGGAGGAGCATGCGCTGATGCCTTATCCGCAGAATACCTTTCGTGGATACCGCCATCTGCAGGAGTACTTCGCCTTTCCTGAAAAGTACCTGTTCGTCGATGTGCTTGGCCTGGATGCGTTGCAGCGGTTGCCCCAGGACGTACTCAAGCAAATCTGCAGCGTCAGGCTGTGCTTCAAGTTACGCACCCGGTGCCAGGCAACCGGATGCCCCACGCTGGACAACGTGAGGCTGTACTGCACGCCCATCGTCAACCTGTTCAAACATGATGCGGTGCCGATTCGCCTGGACGGCAAGCAGGACGAATACCTGCTGATTCCTGGGGAATACGCGCGCGCAAACGCCTGTGTATTTTCCGTCGACAAGGTCACGGGCTGGCGCCCTGGCGGGCTGGGGTATCAGGCGTACGTACCGTTTGAATCCTTTGAGCACGACGGCGTTATCGATGCATCGGCAGCGCCCACCAGCTACAGCATTCGTCAGCGTGCTTCGGCGCATCATGCCGGGCTCGATACCTGGCTGGGGTTCGGAAACGGGCGGGGGCATACCCAGGAAACGCTGTCGATCGAGCTGACATGCACCAATCACAACCTGCCTCGGCAATTGCAGGCAGGGGAGATCAATCAGCCCTGTGAGCAGACACCGGAGGGCTTGTCATTTCGCAATATCTGCGCGCCGACTGTGAGTTTCGCACCGCCCCTGGACCAGGACTTTCTCTGGCGACTTATCAGCAACATGTCGCTCAACTATTTGTCACTGAGCGACATCAATGTCTTGAAGGTGATCCTCGAAACCTATGACGTGCCGCGTTACCACGATCTGCAAGCGAAAAAGGTCAGCCAGAGAAGGCTGGGAGCCTTGCGTTCCATCAGCCATACGGCCGTCGACCGCTTGCACCGGGGCATGCCGCTTCGCGGGTTGCGGGTCGACCTGAGCATTGATTCCCAAGGTTTCCTGGGGGTGGGCGAAGCGTTTTTGTTCGCCTCGGTGCTCAACGAGTTCTTCGCGCTTTATGCCAGCCTTAATGCCTACCACGAACTGCGTGTCACCAGCACACAAGGAGATGTGTACCTATGGCCACCTCAGATGGGGCAGCAGCCCCTGCTTTGAAGCAACTGTGCCGTGCCATCCGTGAATATTCGCTGTTCCAGGCGATTTCGCAGGTGATCAAGCGCTTGCGCGATGCCCATCCGCTACTGGATGACAACGCGCTCTATGACAGGTTGGAGTTTCAGGCCAACCCGGGTCTTGGTTTTCCCGGTCACGATATTGACCGGTTGGAGTTTTTTGTTGAACACGATCAATTGCGCGCGCGTCTTCGCCTCAATGTCCTGGGCCTCTGCGGCGCAGGCTCACCTTTGCCGGCCTTTTACGGTGAGCAGGCGTGCGCCGACGGAACGGGCGGCCACACGACCCGAGACTTCCTGGACCTGTTTCACCATCGTCTGCAACGGCTGATGCTGCCGATCTGGCGCAAATACCGCTACCAGGCGTGTTTCCAGGCGCAGGCGCGTGATGCTTTTTCCGAGCAGATGTTTGCGTTGATCGGGTTGAGGGGCCAGCGCATGCGTACCGCTGCGCAGTTGGACTGCAAGCGACTGTTGCCCTACCTGGGATTGCTTGGCCTGCGGGCGCACTCGGCGGCGGTGATCGAGACAGTGCTGCGCTACTACTTCGGGCATGAGCGCGTGTTTATAGAGCAATGGGTGGAACGCACGGTTGCCATTGCTCCCCCGCAGTTGAACCAGCTTGGCTGTGCCAACAGCCTGTTGGGCTTCGACCAGGTATTGGGAAGCCGGATCACCGACTGCAACGGTAAGTTCCGGGTGCATATACAGGATCTGGATTGGCAGCGCTTCCATGGTTTCTTGCCGACGGGGTCGGAGTATCCACTGCTGTGTTCGTTGGTGCGACTGGCTGCACGAGACCCGCTGGAGCATGACCTGCGGCTGGTGCTGGCCAAGGAGGCGATCAGGCCGTTGCATGTGGGTGAACACAATGTCTGCAGGCTGGGGTGGACCACTTGGCTGGCACACGAGTGCGCCGATGGTGCGGTCATCGTGGCCAGCAATGCTCACTAGGGAACAATGATCATGATGAATGTAGACCTGCAACAGCTGATCCTGACATTGACGCCCGCAGTCCGTCAGGACCTGGAGCGCTCGGCCGAACGTTGCGTGACGCGAGGTGGCAGGGAGGTCCTGGTGGAAGACCTGCTACTGACCCAGCTGGAACGTCCCAGGGGACTTTTGATACGAGCCTTGGCCGACGCCGGGATCGCGGCGCAGACGCTGCAAGCAATGTTGCAACCCAAGGGGCAGGCAAGTGCCACGCGTAATCCGGTGTTCGCCCCGGCCCTCGTGCAGTGGTTACAACAGGCGTTGATGGTTGCCCATCTGGAGTTGCGCCAGAGCGTCGTGGACCACGGTGCACTGTTACTGGCGTTGTTGCGTCACCCGCTGCAGCACGCGGGTACCGGCTATCATGCGTTGTTGAGCGGTTTGGATGCACAGCGTATACACGGATTTGTGCTGGACCAGGGGCCTGACATCTGCCCGGCAGCAGGCGGCGAGTCACTGCTGGCGCGCTTTACCCATGATCTGACACGCCAGGCCCAGGAAGGGCGTATCGACCCGGTGCTGTGTCGCGAGGGTGAAATCCGCCAACTGATCGACATCCTTATGCGGCGGCGCAAGAACAATCCGATCCTTGTCGGCGAGGCCGGGGTGGGCAAGACCGCGGTTGTCGAAGGCCTTGCCCTGCGCATCGCCAGCTCGCAGGTGCCGGAGCCACTCAAGGGTGTGCGTGTGCTGACCCTGGACATCGCACTGCTGCAAGCCGGTGCCAGCATCAAGGGCGAGTTCGAGCGGCGTCTCAACGGCGTGATTGACGAGGTGAATGCCGCGCCGACACCGGTGATTCTGTTTATCGATGAAGCGCATACCCTGGTGGGGGCGGGGGCCGGCGATGCCGCCAACCTGCTCAAGCCGGCCCTGGCCCGCGGTGAGTTGCGGACCGTCGCGGCTACGACTTGGGGCGAATACAAGAAATACTTTGAGAAAGACCCGGCCTTGGCGCGGCGTTTCCAGCCTGTGCTGGTTGGCGAGCCCAGCGTTGAACAGGCGACTTCGATCCTGCGCGGGCTGGTCCCGGCCTACGAATCCAGCCATGGCGTGCATATACGTGACGATGCCGTCGTCGCGGCGGCGCAAATGAGCGCCCGCTACCTGGCAGGGCGTCAGTTGCCCGATAAGGCCGTGGATGTGCTGGACACCGCCTGCGCACGTGCGCGCATCAACCAGTTGACGGTGCCCGAGGCATTGGAACGCCTGTGTACCGAACAGGCTGAAGGCTCGCGCCAGCGCGAGGCACTGAATCGAGACAGGGATGCGGGGCTGCCAGTTGATGAGCAGTCTGCGCAAGCGCTGGGCCTGCACCTGGCGGCTGTCGAGAGCGAACGTCAACATCGGCAGCAGCGCTGGCTTGCACAGCGCGCACTGGAGGAGCCGGTGCGCGTATGCCCCCGCCTGGTGGCAGAGGTCATCAGTACCTGGACGGGCATTCCGGTTGAACAACTGTCCCTTGAGCACAGTGCATCGGTGCTGGGGGTTGCCGATGCCCTGCGGTCGCGCATTCTTGGCCAGGAACCTGCCATACAGGCGCTTGACCGCAACCTGCGCGCGGTGGCTGCCGGACTGAACAAGGCCGATGCGCCGGTCGGTGTGTTTCTGCTGGTAGGCCCAAGTGGTGTGGGCAAGACCGAAACGGCCTTGGCCCTGGGTGATTTGCTCTATGGCGGCGAGCGTTTTGTCACCACCCTCAACATGTCGGAGTTTCAGGAAAAACACGCCCTGTCTCGGCTGATTGGCGCACCTCCCGGTTATGTCGGCTATGGAGAGGGCGGAGTGCTGACGGAAGCCGTGCGCCGGCGCCCCTATTCGGTGGTGCTGCTCGACGAAGTCGAAAAGGCCGACCCGGAGGTGTTGAACCTGTTCTATCAGATCTTCGACAAGGGGCTGGTCAATGATGGCGAAGGCCGGGAAATCGATTTTCGCAATACGCTGATCCTGATGACTTCCAACCTGGGCAGCGATTGCATTATCGACTTATGTGCAGGCGGCCGACGACCTGGCCCGCAGGTGCTGCAGGACGCGATTCACCCTCTGCTGCGCGACTATTTCAAACCGGCACTGCTCGCCCGGATGCGAGTCGTGCCCTATTACCCGTTGATGGGCGCTGTGTTGCATGACCTGGCAAGACTCAAGCTCGACCGTCTTGGGCGAAGGTTGCAGTCACGCAAGCTGGCCTTGAGCTATACGACCGAACTGGTCACGCATATGGCTGAACGGTGCGCCCATAACGACAGCGGAGCGCGGTACATCGACCAATGGATCGAGATCCACCTGTTGCCGCAGATGGTCGATCGACTGCTTGGGGCGGTGGCGACGGGTGAGCCGCTGTCGCGAGCCCACGCCTGCCTGGATGGTGACGGGCTGCCGATCTGTGAGTTCAGTCAATGATGAACGGCGTGCTTGCTCCTTTACCCCAGCCCCTGGTCTACGCGGAGACGTTGTTGGCATGGTTCACCCGAATGGGAGTCGAGGGTGACGAGACGACGTTGCCAGGCCTGTGTGTTGCAGCGGCTGCGCAACTGAGTGAATGCGAACTCGGCCAGTTATATTGGCGGGACGAGGTCACGGGTCGGCTTGCCTTGATTGCCCAGCATTTGCCTGGCGCATTGCCCGTCGGCGCGGGTGCTTGCGGCGCTGACTTTCAGCATCACCAGCTGTTGCGTGACGTGCTCGGCCATCCCAGTATCCTGAGCGTGGAGAACCTGGTCGATAGTGTGTACGAAAGCGGTTTTCTACCCGCGACAGCTACGCCCTGGCACTCGTTGATATGCCTGCCGCTGTTCGGTCGCCACAAGGCCGTTGCCGGTCTATTGCTGTGCGCCAGCCAGCGGCCGAAACTGCTCCAGGACTACGGACCCTCGTTAAGCCAACTGGCAAGCTTCGCCTTGAGTCAACTGGCGCTGTTGCGACGTGTGCGTCCTCCGCACAACGGCTCCCAGGCCAGGCCTTGCCTACCCTCGGCGCGTATGACGTATGGGTTGATCGGCAACAGCGCAGCCATGGACGAAACCTACCGGCTGATCGGCAAGGTACTGAATGCGCCCTGCACAGTGCTGCTGCGCGGGGAGACCGGAACCGGCAAGGAGGTGGTGGCACGGGCCATCCATGCTGCCGGGTCGCGCAGTAGCAAAGCCTTTGTGGTGCAGAACTGTGCGGCCTTTCCCGAGGGGCTGCTGGAGAGCGAGCTATTCGGTTATCGCAGGGGCGCCTTTACAGGCGCCGAACGTAACCATGCGGGGCTATTTGACGCCGCCGATGGCGGCACGTTGCTCCTCGACGAAATCGGCGATATGCCGCTGTCACTCCAGGCCAAGCTGCTGCGGGTGTTGCAGGAAGGCGAGGTTCGCCCGTTGGGAGCCGATGCGGCCCATAAGGTCGATGTGCGAATTATCGCAGCGACCCACCGTGATCTGGCTGCAATGGTGGCGGAGGGCAGTTTTCGCGAGGACCTGTACTACCGACTGGCGCAGTTCCCGATCGAATTGCCGGCCTTGCGCGAGCGCGACGCAGATGTGCTGCTGTTGGCGCGACAGTTCTCGCAATCGGCCTGCGCGGCACTGGGGCTCGCACCGGTGGAATGGTCTGCTGCGGCCTTGGATCAACTCTCGTGCCACCCTTTTCCCGGGAATGTCCGTGAACTCAAATGCCTGGTGGAGCGCGCGGTACTGCTGTGTGACGACGCAGTGGTGCTGCCTGCACACCTGGGCCTGGCGTCCGGGCCGACCACTATTGCTGTCGGCGCGACGTTGCGCCAGCGCCTGGAGGGGGTTGAACGGGTATTCCTGATCGACTGCCTGCACAAGAACCGTGGCAACCGGACCCGTACGGCACGCGAGTTGGGGCTCGCGCGCCGCACCCTGCTTTACCGCCTTGCACGCTTGAACATCCCTGGCGGCGATGTCCGAGGGGGATGCTGAATGGTGCACGTATGGATTCCACTCTTCGCCGCCGGCCTTACTTTCATTGGAGATACCTGATGCCACTTCGTACTTGGAAAGCCTTGGGGCTTGTCCTGTGCCTGTTGAGCGGCTGCAACGCCAATTACGTTTTTGATGACGCTGACTACCGTCCGCTGGGTGACCCCCAGGCGACACGTCGCAGCGATTGAACAGCGGAGTCTTGTCATGCAACTAGTGTTAGAGGTGTGCAATACCGGAAGCGGTGAGCCTGCATCCTGTAAGACATTCGACGGCGCCGGCGGCGTGATCGGCCGCGGGATCGGCTGTGACTGGGTCATCCCCGACGCGAGTCGCTTGCTCTCCAGTCATCATGGCCTGGTCAGCTACCGGGATGGCCAGTATTTTTTCACCGACATCAGCAGCAATGGCATTGGCGTTTCGGGCAGCGCGGAGCGTTTGTGCAAAGGGCAGGCACGACTGATCAGCGAGGGTGATGTCTACCAACTGGGGCCAGTGGATATCCGTGCACGACTGGTGGCGCCCGGGAGACAAAATGGCCGGCAGGTGTTTTTCGGCAACGATACGATTCCGGATGACGCGTTTTTGGTGCTTGACCCCTTGCGAGCACTCGATAGCGAGCAGGTGCATGGCAGCTCATCCGGGGATCCGGATGCGCTGAAACTCTCGGCTGCGAGGGCGGCCTGCGCACTGTCCCACTGCCCCCTGGAGCGGGATCACCTGATCGTGCCGAGATGGGCCGAGCCAGTAACGGAAGAGGCCTCGACTCAACCCGCCCAGGTGACTGCAGCCAGTCGTGCTCCATTCTGGTCGCAGTTCGCGGAGGCGATGGGCGTGCCCCTGGATACGCTCGATACCCAGGCATGCGAAGCCCTGGCGATCAAGGTGGCTGGCCTGTTCAGGCAAACCATCGAAGGGCTGCAGCAGAGTCTGCGTACTCGCGATGAGCTGAACGGCGAGTTGAACCTCGGTTGGACCGTGCCTGCCATTAAGAGTCACAACCCCTTGAAGGATTGCACCGATACCCCGTCTGCCCTGGCCTCACTGTTGGGCCTCGGTGAGCCGGGCCCGCTGCCTGCAGAGGTAGCGGTCGCCCAGGCATTCCGGGAAATGCAAATCCACCAGTTGGCCTTGGTCGTGGCTTGCCGTGCTGCAATACGTGGCGCTGTGGAGGCATTTGCACCAAGCCATCTGTTGCTGTGCTTCGAGCGCCAGGACATGCCGGCCAGGTTCTCTACCGATGGAGCCCACTGGCGGGCCTACCAGCGCCATTACCGACACCTTATCGACGAGCAACCCTTGGGCGAGCAGCTGTTGCGTAACGAATTTTCCAAAACCTACGCCGAGCAGGTGCGCCTGGTCGCCACACTGCATGCGGCTTATCCGGGATGATTGTCATGTATCGAGCTGCCGTTCTGTCAATGCTGCTTGTACTCGGCCTGTTGACCGGGTGTGCCAGCGTGTCACCGTATTCAACCCTGACCAAGCTGGACCTGGTGTTGAGCGCCAGCGAGAGCGTCAACCGCGATCTTCACGGTCGCCCGTCTCCCATCGTGGTGCGCCTGCTGGAGCTGCGGCACCCGGTGGCGTTCGAAAACGCTGATTTCTTCACCCTCTATAGCCGCGCAGAGCAGGCGCTGCCCAAGGACTGGGTCAACAGCGAGGAGTTGGAGCTGCGGCCCGGTGAGCGGTTGGCGCTGAAGCTCAGTGTCGAACCACAGAGCCGTTATGTCGGGGTGCTGGCTGCCTATCGGGACCTGCCCCATGTGCAATGGCGGCTTGTGCTGCCCGTCGCCCGGCAGCGCCTGACGCGTGTCGAGCTGATGCTCGACGAGTCCGGGGTTCGCGTCGTTACCCCTCAAGCCCGGAGGTTGGAGGATAGACATGCAGGTTCATAAAGTCGTGTGGCAGGAGGGCATGCTGCTGCGCCCCCAACACTTGCAGCACAACGACCGTTACTACCACCAGCAACTCAACCGTACCCGTTTGCTGGGCATTGATGGTTGGGGGTTCCTGACCCTTGATGTCGATATGCAGTACCTCAATCTGGGGAAGCTGGTCGTCAACCAGGCCAGCGGTGTATTTCCCGATGGCAGCTTGTTCGAGCTGAGCAGCGTGATGGAGCCACTGGTGTTGCAGGTTCCTGCCCACACCAGTGGGCAAGCCATTTACCTGGCGTTGCCGTTGGCCATCGGCAATCAGGTGGAAGTGCGCCAGCAGGAGCACAGTGATGTGCTGGCGCGCTACGTAAGCTGCGAAGCGGAGATCACTGATTCGAACGCTGGCTTTGATTCCCGTTGCCGGATCAACTGCGCACGCCCGGACCTGCGATTGCTGTTAGGGGAGCAAACCAGTGACACGTTGCAGGTGAAACTCCAGGTTGCCCGGGTACTGGATTCGACTCCGGAGGGCGGCGTGCGGCTGGACGCGGATTTCGTACCGGCGTTTATCTATGTGCAGGGCTCAGGCTATGTCGCGTCATGTATCAAGGAAGTGCTGAGTCTGCTGGCCACCCGAGGCGATGCGATTGCCGCGAGGATCCGGGGAGGTAGCGGGTCGGAGGCGGCCCAGGTGGGCGATTTCCTGATGCTGCAGCTGATCAATCGAACCGAGCTGGTGTTGCGTCACTTCCTGAGTCAGAGCCAGGTACGTCCGGAGGTGTTGTACCGGCAGTTGTTGTCGATCCTCGGTGAGTTGTCGACGTTCGCCACCGACAACAAACGCGCGCAACTGGAGACTCGTTACCAGCATGGTGAGCAGGGGGCGAGTTTTCGCGGGTTGATGGAAGGCATTCGCACCGTGCTGTCGTTGGTGCTGGAGCAGCACGCCACTGAGCTCCCATTGGAGCCTCGACAGTATGGTGTGCTGGTCTGTCCGGTGAGTGATCTCAAACTGCTGGGTAGCGCAACATTCATTCTGGCGGCAACTGCCCAGTGCGATTCGGAGGAGCTGCGCCACCGCCTTCCGGCGCACTTGAAAATCGGCTCCGTGGAGCGCATCCGCGAGCTGGTCAATCTGCATCTGGCCGGCATCAAGGTCAAGCCACTGCCGGTGGCTCCCCGACAGATCCCGTTCCATGCCGGCAAGACCTATTTCATGCTCGAACTCAGTGCCCGTGATATCACGCAGCTGGAGCAATCGGGCGGTTTTGCCTTCCACGCCAGTGGCGAGTTTGCCGAACTCAAACTCAATTTCTGGGCCATCAGGAACTGAATGCCATGACAATGGACAGTGAATACCCGCAGGACGAAAAAACTATCCTGCTTGACCTCGATGGTCGCGCGCCCGCAGGGGCGCCGGTGACGGACTTCCCATCGCCACCGCGCTTCGAACGGTTGGAAGACCGGATGATCTACACCGCCAGCCTGCAAGGGGCACAGAGTTTCAAGATCGGGCCCAACATCCTGGTGGTCGCCGCCTGGGAACTCCTGTCGCAGGTCGTTCGACTCAAGCGCAGTTCCGGTCGGGAAAGCTTGCAGGCCCTCAATGATCGGTTGTCGTCGGGGATCACCGCGTTTGAAGCGTATGCCTTGCACCAGGGTGCAGAGGACAGGCAGGTCATGTCGGCGCGCTATGTGCTGTGCAGCGTTATTGACGAAGCCGTGGTCACTACCCCGTGGGGCAGTCGCAGTGACTGGTCGAAATCCAGCCTGTTGAGCCGCTTTCACAACGAAACCTTCGGTGGCGAAAAATTCTTCCAACTGCTGGAGCGTTTATCCCGCGACCCCGTCAAGCACCTGGCAATGCTGGAGTTGATGTACCTGTGCCTGTCACTGGGGTTTGAAGGCAAATACCGCGTCATGGAGCGGGGCGGGCCGCAGTTGGAAGCGGTACGCGATGGCTTGTATCGACAGATCCGGCATGTGCGCGGTGAGCGCCCGCCGATGCCTGTGCCCGCTGCCGCAGCACAGGCACCCGGTGCCGGGCTGCGCATCTTTTCTCCTGCCGGGGTCGTCGTCTTCACGCTCGCCTGTTTACTGGCCATGTACCTGGGCTTTGCCTGGGCATTGGGCAATGAACGCCTGGCGGTGCTGCAACCTGTTCAATCTTTGGCGTCGGATCAGACACGGTCGCCGTTGTAACGCTGGGAGCTATGAATGAACGCATTCTTCAAGGGCGTGGGCACGGCGCTGCGCAAGACGTGGGTCTGGAGCCTGTTTGTGGTGTTTGCCAGCGCGTTGCTGGTGTGGTTTTTCGGGCCATTGCTGGCGGTGGACGACCACCGGTTCTGGCAGGGCGCTCCGGCTCGTCTGTTGACCATAAGCGGGTTATTCCTGCTGTGGGGGTTAGCGATGGTCATGGTCGACCCACGCCGTACCGCACGATTGAATCGGCACGAGCACCAGGAGCGCCATCAAGGCAAGGGGTTGATTGACGAAGAGCGGAGGCAGGTGCGGGGGCGTTTCAAGGAGGCGTTGCACACACTGAAAACCTCCCGTCGTTATGGCGAGCGCAATGAGCGTTGGCGCAACGACTTGCCGTGGTATCTGTTGATCGGCCAGCAGGGCAGCGGCAGAACCCGTCTGCTGGCCGCCTGCGGATCGCAGTTCGCCCTTGATCGGGAGCAGGCGATGACGCCGGGCGCAACTCAGTATTTTGATTGGTATCTCGCCGACGAAGCTGTCCTTGTCGAGAGCGCAGGGCGCTACCTGGCCCAACCCGACAGTGCCGTGGATGGGGCCGGCTGGGCGACGTTTCTGGACCAGCTCAGATTGCGGCGCAGGGTTCGCCCGCTCAATGGCGTGGTGGTGACGCTGGCGGTGGAGACGCTGCTTGGCAGCACTGATCGCGACCTGGACCTGCATGCGCGCCACGTGCACACCCGGTTGCAGGACGTACAGCAGATGCTGCATGTGGATGTGCCGATCTATCTGGTATTGACCCAGGCTGACCGGTTGCCGGGCTTTGTCGAATTCTTTGATGCGTCCCAGGGCGACGGCGCCGAAGCCCTGCTCGGAGAACCCGTGGCAACAGGTCCGGCCGGTACCGCGATCACCCAGGTTCGCGAAGCGTTCGAGGCGTTTCTGCAACGCCTTGGAGCAGAGCTGATTGCGCGTTTGCATCAGGAACGCGATATCGAACGTCGCGGGCTGATGCTCGATTTTCCTCGGCAGGCTGCGCAAATCGGTGAACGTTTGTGCCTGTTTGTGGAGTCTGCGTTCTCCTCTCATCGCTTTCAGCGTATTAACGGATTGCGTGGCTTTTACCTGACGAGTGCGCAGACTGCCGACAGGCGTTCCTACTTCGTCCAGGGCCTGTTCAACCGGGTGATTTTTGCCGAGGCCAATCTCGCCGGGCTGCAGACTCCGGAACGACAGCGTATCCGTCGACACCAAGGGTTGCTGGCGTTGGCCGCCTCCGTGGTCATTGTCGCGGCGGGGTGGCTGTGGGCACACAGTTATTCGATCAATCACCAGCGGCTGGTGCAACTGGCGCAACTGCTCAAGCCACAGCCGCCTGCCTCACCCGGTCTGGACGATACCCTGGTGCTCCTGCGTCTGCTGGACGATCGCCTGGCCGCGACCCAAGTGTTTCCAGCGTTGGCGGAGGCTCGTGCGGTGGAGCGGGGCGGCTTGTATCAAGGGGAGGCGAGTCGGCCACTGTTGGTCAGTGCCTATGAAGACTTGCTGCACCAGCAGTTGTTGCCGCTGGTATCTACGATGCTTGAAGAACAGTTACGGGCCAGCCTTGGCGACCGCGAGGGGCTTTTGGACATCCTGCGGGCTTACCTGATGCTCAGTCTTCGCGAGCGTCGCGATAAGGTTTGGCTGGCGCAACGCGTGGCCGTTCATTGGGCTGTGCGCTATGCCGGTGATGCTTCGGTGCAGAAACGATTGAATGCACATTTTGCACGGCTGCTTGAGCGCCCCTTCGCGATGCCCTTGAACGTTGAGCTGGTCGCCGAGGCCCGCCAGGAACTGCGCGGCGAATCGTTGGCGGGCGTGGTCTATCGGGCGCTGCGTGACCAGGCGCGTGACCTTGAGCCCTTGCGCCTGGCCGAGGGGAGGGGGTTCTCAGCGGTCGAGCAGCCCATCCCCGGCTTCTATACCCGGCGGTATGTGCAGTATTTCGAAAGGCAGGGCTCTCGGCTGGTGAATGCCATTGCTCAGGACAACTGGGTACTTGGGGAGGACGCAGACCTCAGCAGCCTGGATTTGCGCCAGTTGATGCTGGAGCTCGAGCAACGTTATTTCAGTGAGTACGCCGACACCTGGAGCCAAGCCATTGGCCAGGTGCGCCTGCAGGAAAGTGACAGCCTGAGCCAGCATGCTGACGGGCTTGCCAGCCTGGCGTCAGCGCAGTCGCCGTTGGTGCAGCTGTTGCGACAGGTTCGGGAAAACACACGCCTGCTGTCGACCAACGATCCCCTTGAGGCCTTGAGCCCGCCCGTCGGCGAGCTCGGGACCAGCGCTTTCAGCATGTTGTCCAGCCCGTTGCATGGGCAGGCAAAGCCTGATTCTGCCCGGCGTGCACTGCAGCGTCGGTTCGAGCACCTGCACCAATTGCTGGATGCGGATCAGAACCCTGGAGCTGAACTGACGCAGGCGTTGCGGCTGCTCGACGAATGGCATCTGCAACTGGCGGCCCTTAACCGCGAAGCTACCCCAGGGCAGGCGGCATTCATGATGGCCAGGCAACGAATGGAAGGGCAGCAGCCATTGCTGGGGAATCTGCGGGATGCTGCCGGGCGCCTGCCGTTGCCGGTCAAGGGATGGTTCGAAGGCATTGCCGATGACAGTTGGCGGCTGCTGCTCGATGATGCTTATGTGTATATAAATCAGCGTTACCAAAGTGAGGTCTATGGCTTTTACGCCAAGGCGATCCAGCGTCGGTACCCATTCAACCCACGGTCCGAGAGTGATGTTGCCCTTGGCGATTTCCAGGACTTTTTCAAGCCGCGGGGTGGCATGGCGCGCTTTTATGAAAGCTACCTGCGGGCCTTTGTCAGTGCCGAGTCCGGTCGCTATCGTCTACGCGGCCTGGATGGCCGTAGCCTGGCGCTGTCGCGCTCATTGCTGGAACAGCTGACGAAGGCCCAGGTGATTCGCCAGGGGTTTTTCACTGAGGACCAGGGTGAGTGGGCGGTTCGCTTCACGCTGGCGCCCTATAGCCTGGACCAGGCGGTCAGCCGAGCGATCCTGAGCATTGGTGATCAACACCTTGAATACCGTCATGGCCCGATCGTGCCCATGGTTTTCCAGTGGCCAGGCGAGGCGGCCGATGGCCGTAGCAGCCTGGTGCTGGAGCGGGGGGCGGAACGGCCGCTGGGCATGGAAAAAAACGCTGGTCCCTGGTCGTTGTTCCGGTTTTTCGAGCTGATGCAAAGTGAGCCTGGGAGTGGCCGGGGTTCTCGGCTGCTCAAGGCTGAGCTCGCTGGCACGCGTGCCACCTTCCTGCTCAACAGCCATCGCAACCCTGGTCCTTTTCAGATGGCGAACTGGCGCACCTTTCGTTTGCCGGAGCAACTGTGAGGCAGGTGCATGCCGATGGGTGCAGCGCCGGGCGAACGGCGCGAGGCAAGACACGCGCGCGCAATGAGGATGCGTTCCTCGACTGTCCCCGGCGCGGTTGTTGGGCGGTAGCGGATGGAATGGGTGGGCATCTGGCTGGGCATGTGGCCAGCCACTGGGTCATCAGCAGCCTGGCTTCGTTGCCCGACCAAGGCAGCTTTGACGAACGGATCGATGCCATACGCCGCTGCTTGCGATGGCTCGACCGTCAAATGGGGCAAGCCACGACGGAACAAACTGCCGACGGCATCATGGGCAGCACCGTGGTTGCGTTGCTGCTGGAGGGTAATCGCGCAGCCTGCATCTGGGTCGGGGACAGCCGTTGCTATCTTTGGCGGGGACGACGTTTGTACCAACTGTCGCGGGACCATTCCCTGTGGCAGCAACTGATGGACAAGCAGCAATTGAGCCTGGAGCAGGCCCTGGCGCATCCGGATGCCAGGGCCTTGACCCGTGCCATCGGTGGGCGGCAGCCATTGAGTCTGGGGGTGCTGGAGTTCATTACCCAACCTGGGGATGTGTTTTTATTGTGCAGCGATGGTTTGTATCAGGGGCTCAGCCATGGCGAGTTGGGCAGCGCCCTGAGTGTGGGGCCGCCCCGCCAGGTAGTGGATCGGTTGTTTTCCGACGTGCTACGAGGGGCGGCCCAGGATGATCTGACGGCCGTGGTGGTCCAGCCGTGAGCGAGGTCGCCGGCCCGCCGAGACTGCTTGCGGGGCGCTATCAGCTGGAGCGGCTATTGGGCAGCGGTGGCATGGGAGTGGTCTACCGAGCCAGGGATATGCTGCACGAGGCGTTCGGCGAGCCCAACGCATGGGTGGCACTCAAGTTGTTGGGCGATACGCTTGCCGAATCTTCCGACGGCCATGTATTGCTGTACAGCGAGTTCGCCCTGACCCGGAGCCTGCGGCACGATCACGTGGTCAGAACGTACGCTTTCGAGGTCGATACTCCGCGTCAGGTTGCGTTCTTCACTATGGAATTGCTGCAGGGCAGGACCCTTGACCGCATCCTCTCGGAGTGCCCGTATGGATTGCCGTGGCGGGAGTTGCAACCCATCGCCCTGCAACTGTTGGATGCACTGGCTTATGCCCACAGGCAGGGCGTTCTGCATGGCGATGTGAAACCGGCCAATATCATGCTGGGCGAGCAGGGAGTGCGGCTGTTCGATTTCGGCCTGGGCCATGCCGAGGCGAAGCAGGCTGCGGGGCTGCCCACCTTGAGTCGCAGTCGCTTGAAGGCTTGGACGCCTGGGTATGCGGCGCCGGAACTGGTGGCCGGGGGGAACATCTCCGCCAGGGCCGACTTGTATGGCGCCGCCTGCGTAATCTATGAGCTCGCCCAGGGACGGCGCCCCGGCGAGCATCAGTCGGATCAGCCATTGTGCAGGCCTCGGCAATTACCTCGGCGCTGCTGGCCGGCGTTGCGTTCTGCGCTGGCCCTGGACCCTGAGTGCCGAACCATTGCCGTCGAGGAGTTATGCGAAGCGATGAATAGACGACGGCGCTACTGGTTTGTCTAGTGGGCGTGTCAATCAGCCAAATCATGCAGTTGGCAGTATTCGGTCCAACTCAAGCCGGCCATCTGGGCAACTTCCTTGTGTACTTCCAGGCGCCGCGCCTCGAAGTCAGCGGGGGATTGGCTGGTCAGCCTGAGGGTCAGCTCCCAGGCAAACAAACCCTGGCGTTCTGCTTCTGCCTCGAAGGCTTCATGCAGCCGTTCGGCGCGGTACTGTGCCAGGGTTTCACCCTTGGCCTGAGCGGCCAGCGGGTTCAGGGTGTTCAGTTCGGCAGCCACATCGGGATGTTCGTTCAGGAATCGATCCAGCGCGAGCTGGTGGTTATCGCCGGGAGGTGACAAGGGCGTGCTCCAAATCAGGTGGGACCATGCCTCGGTTTCTGGTCCGAGGCAAGCCGTGTGTGCACAAGCAACACAGATAACGGGTATTGAAGCAGATTCCAGGACCGGTCCAGATCAGAAAATCAAATTATTGGAGATGCCCGGCTTTGACTGTCACTCATTGCTGGAAATTCACCGATACCCATGGCAAAGGACTTTCGCTCCCGGTGCCAGGACGTGTAGCGTTAGCCCCGGTGCTTCCGACCCTGCTTTCCAAGGGCCGCGGGCGATGGGCAGAGGGACGGGTCATGGCGCAAACGCTGTTCAAACTTTTCTTTACCCAGCGCCTGGCCGCTTTGGCCAGTGCCGATTCATTGCGAGCGATCCGCGAAGGGTTGCTGTGGATCTTGCCGTGCCTGCTGGTGTCGGCGGCTTTTCTGATCCTGTCCGAATGCGCTCGGGTGTTGGGCGGCAGCCCGCAGGTGGTGAGCTTCCTGGCGGGGTTGCACAATCAGATCAGTTCGGTGATCCCGTGGCTGGTGGCCGCCTCCATTGGCTACATGCTGGCGATCCAGCATCGCCTGCCGCAATTGCCGGTGGCGTTCCTGTGCCTGGCCCATGTGGTATTGGCGACGTTTACCCTGCGGGAGTATCCCCGGGCATCGGCCACCTTCCTGCTGTTTATTGCTATTGCCTCGCCGCTGCTGAATGTACCGGCCTTGGCCTGGCTGCACCGTTTTCGCTGGACGCGCCTGGTCAACGAAGACCTGGTGGGGCACAACCTGCGAGGCACGATCAATATGGTGGTGCCAGGGGCCATTACTGCCCTGGCGCTGGTGGCGGCGCTGTCCTTGTTGTTGCAGATACCCTATGTGGCGCAGCTGCAGGGCCCCCAGGTGCTCGATGCGCTGGAATCGCCCTACGGCAGCGGTTTGTTTGTCACCCTGATGAACTCGCTGTTGTGGTTTTTCGGGGTTCACGGCGTCTATGCCATGCAACCGCTGTTTGATGTGCTGGACCAGGCCGTGGCGCTCAACGGCGCCGCGTTGGCAGCGGGCGAGCCAATCAGATATGTGCTGAACGGCGGCCTGTTGGGCAGTTTTGCCTTTATCGGTGGTTCGGGCGGTGCGTTGTGTTTGTTGATCGCAATCCTGCTGTTTTCCAAGAGCCAGTCCATGCGCCTGGTGGCCGTGGCGAGTTTGCCGCTCTCGCTGTTCAACGTCAGTGAAGTCCTGCTGTTCGGCCTGCCGATCATCCTGAACCCGCGTCTGTTCATTCCGTTTCTGCTGGTGCCTGCGCTGAATGCAACGGTGGCGCTTACCGTGGTGCAACTGGGCTGGGTATCCCCGGCGGTGGCCAGCGTCCCGTTTACCGCACCGGTGTTGCTCAATGCCTACCTGAGTACTCATGGCGACCTGGCGGCAGTCGCGCTGCAAGTGACGCTCCTGGGCCTGGGCACGCTGGTGTATGCACCCTATGTGCGCGCGATTCATCGCCAGGCTGCCGAAGGTGGCACGGTGTACCTCAAGTCCCTGGACATGACCTTCCGCGGCCTGGAAGAAAAAGGCCGGCTGCGCGAACTGGACCCGGTCCTGGCTTCCCACAAGGCCCTGGCGCGCCAGGCCAATGAACTGAATCGCATCCAGCAGATCAGCGATTATGAGTTCTATCTTGAATACCAGCCCCAGGTCTCGACCCGCACCGGGCTGTGTACTGGCTGCGAAGCGCTGATGCGCGCCCGCGATGCCCAGGGTACGGTGCATTCACCGTGGGAGTTCCTGCAATGGCTGGCCCAGGCGCGGTTGATGCCGGACGTGGATATGTGGGTGGCATCCCAGGCGATTCGCCAGTACCAGAAATGGCAGAAACTCGGCTTTACCCTGCCGATGACCATCAATATTTCCAGCGCCACCCTGACCGACGCCGCCCACGGCGAGCGCCTGGTGGAGATCCTCGCCCAGGCCCATGGCCAGGTATCGGTGGAGATCACCGAAGACGCGCTGGTCAGCGATATCCCTGCCACGCGCCAGAACATCCAGAAACTGCAGGGCATCGGCGCCAAGGTCTATATCGATGATTTCGGCACTGGGTTTTCGGCCTTGAGTTACCTGCATCAGTTCCCGGTGGACTTCATCAAGATCGATCGCAGTTTCGTGGTGGCGCAGCACGATCCCAAGGGCGCCCAGGTCCTGACCGGCATGCTGCGTTTCTGCGAAGCGCTGAACCTGGGCGTGGTGGTGGAGGGCGTGGAGACCGCCGAGCAGTTGGCCTTCTTGAACACCGGCGCCGAGCTGATTATCCAGGGCTGGTATTTCAGCAAGGCACTGCCGGGCGATCAGTTGGAAGGTTTTGTGCGCGAGCGTGCGGCCATGGCGCAGGTCTAGTAGCCGCGCTGGGTCTGTTCGATCTCTTCGACCAAGCGATCGATACCTGCCAAGCGTGCACGGTTGTCGTGATCCCAGGGGTGAAAGCCGGGTTTGAAGTAGTGCAACCACGGCCGCACCATGCGTGGGAAAACACCCTTGGGGCCATAAAGAAATTTCAACATGCGCCAGAAGCCTTTGAGGTGCCCACCCGCCTTGCGGTCGGCAATCAACAGACGCACATGAAAATCCAGCACCACCAGCCAAAAAAACACTGTGGTGGTGAGCATGGCGCCCGTGCGCAGCAGGTAGCGTTTGGGCCCAGGCTCGATCACCGTATTCCACACATCAAATGCCACAGCTTTGTGTTCGGTTTCTTCCAAGGCGTGCCAATACCACATCTGTTGGTAACCCTTGAGCGAATCGCCAAAGCGTGACGGATCGCTCAGCAGGATCTCCGCGAGCATCGCCGTGTAGTGCTCAAGGGCAATGGTGATCGCCAGGTTGAACGACGGTGGGAAGTGCTTCTTCTGCAGGTCGAGAATGAATTTAAGCCGACGGTCCAGGGTGTGCGCCGGAAGCCCGGCCGCTTGCATCAGGTCGTTATAGGCCACATGTTCGCGGCTGTGCATGGCCTCCTGGCCGATAAATCCCTGGATCTGTTTCTTTAGCGCCGGATCGTCGACGCGTTGGCGGTAGTGACGCACGCTGTCCATGAAAAACAGTTCGCCCTGGGGGAACAGCAGCGACAAGGCATTGAAGAAATGCGTGATGAACGGGCCCTGTTCGTGCCAGTCGGTGATGCGTTCGGCGGGCAGGGCAAAGTGGAGGTCGCGGCGGATCGGCAACATGATTCGTGCTCCTGTTCAGAGACGGGGCTCGTCGTTGGTTTCAAACACTTGCCTGCGTTGCTTGGGGGCCATGCGCTTGCTGGCCAGCACCACCAGCGCTTGATAGGCCGCCGGCAGGCAACGGGCGAGCAGGTCGAGGAAATACGCGTCGCGGCCAATCAGCACACGACGCTTGTTTTTGCGTACGCCTTGCAGGATCACCTTGGCGGCCTGGTCGGCATCGGTGATGAAGAGTTTTTCGAAGTCGGCGCGGGCCTGCTGTTCGCTGTGGATCAGGAAGCCGGTCATGTTCGCGTCGATGCGGCTGCTGCGACAGATATCGGTGCGGATGCCGCCGGGGTGCACGCAGGTGGCCGAGACGCCGCAGCGTTGCAGGTCAAGCTCCTGGCGCAGGGCTTCGGTAAAGCCGCGCACGGCGAATTTGCTCGCGTTGTAACCGCTCATGCCGGGCTGGGCAAACAGGCCGAACACGCTGGACGTGTTGATCACATGGCCGTCGCCACTGGCCTTGAGGTGCGGCAGGAACGCCTTGGTACCGTAGACCACGCCCCAGAAGTTGATGCCGACGATCCACTCCAGGTCGGCGTAGTCCACGCCTTCGACCGTACTCGACAGGGCCACGCCGGCGTTGTTGAACACCAGGTTGACCTGGCCATGCTCGGTCACGCAGCGCGCCGCCCAAGCCTCCATGGCCGGGCGGTCGGACACATCCAACACCTGGGTGGTAATCGTCACCGGCGCCAGGGTCGAGGTCTTGATCAGTGCCAGGGTCTGCTCCAGGCCCTGGGCGTTTTTGTCCGCCAGTGCCAGGTGGCAACCTTCGCGCGCGAGTGCCAGGGCCAATGCACGGCCCATGCCGGATGCCGCGCCGGTAATCGCCGCCACGCGGCCGTTGAATGACTTCATGAGAGGCTGCCTTCTGCGGTGGAGTGGGGCGCCGTTGCCGGACGGGGCGGCGCAGTGAGGGGCAACAGGTCGACCGCATAGTCCTTGAGTGCGAACTGCCGGGTGACCCGCTTGAAGCGCCATGTCGAAGCGGGCCACAGGGTGGTGTTCTTGCCGGTACGTGGGTCCAGGTACCAGCTCTGGCAACCGCCGGTGTTCCAGATGGTGCGCTTGAGTTGGTCCTGCAATTGACGGTTGTAGGCCTGTTCCACCATCGGTTTGACGTCCACCGTGGCGATGCGATGGCGCTGCATCTGCCTGAGCGCGTCGAGGATGTAGGTCACCTGCGCCTCGATCATCAGGATCATCGAGTTATGGCCCAGGCCGGTGTTGGGCCCGATGATCAGAAACAGGTTGGGATAGCCCGGCACCGTGGTGCCCTTATAGGCGTGTGCACCGTCGCGCCAGGTGTCCATCAGGTCCACACCGTCGCGACCGATGATGCAGTCCCGGGGCAGCGGGTCAGTGGCCTGGAAGCCGGTGCCGAAAATCAGGCAGTCGGCCGGGTGCTTGATACCGTCGGCGGTGATCACACCGTCGGCTTCGATGCGCAGGATTCTGTCGGTCACCACCTCGACATTGCTGCGCGACAGCGCCGGGTAGTAGTCATTGGAGATCAGCACACGCTTGCAGCCGATGGTGTAGTCCGGCGTCAGGGTCTTGCGCAGGGAAGGGCGCGCCACTTGTTTGCGAAGGTGGCGCAGGGCGACTTTCTGCACCATTTTCATCAGCCGTGGATGCAACGCAAAGCCCAGCACACGGCCTTCCAGTGCCCAGTAGAAGGCGCCACGCACCAGGCGCTGGGTAACAGGCAGGTGCTTGAACAGCCAGCGTTCGAACGCTGAAATCCCGCGGTCGGGCTTGGGCATGATCCACGGTGGAGTGCGCTGGAACAGATCCAGGTGCGCCACCTGCGGCGCAATCTGCGGCACGAACTGGATGGCACTGGCCCCTGTGCCGATCACCGCCACGCGCTTGCCTTTCAAGGCGTATGCGTGATCCCACTGCTGGGAGTGGAAGCGCTTGCCCTTGAAGGTTTCCAGCCCCGGAATCTCCGGCAGCGCCGGGCGTGCCAGGGCGCCCATGCCCGACACCAGCACCCGCGCACTGACGTGGCGGCCATCGCTGAAACTCAACTGCCAGCGTTGTAGCTGTTCATCGAACACCGCGCGCTTCAGGCCCATGCCGAAACGCAGGTAGGGCGCCAATCCGAAGCGCACCGCGCAGTGTTCCAGGTAGGCGCGGATTTCCGCTTGCGGCGCGAACTGCCGTGTCCAGTCCGGGTTGGGCGCAAAGGAAAACGAATACACATGGGACTGCACATCGCAGGCGCAACCCGGGTAATGGTTGTCCCGCCAGGTGCCGCCGAGGGTGTCGGCCTGCTCGGCGATAAAGAAGTCGGTGAACCCCGCTTCCTTGAGCTTGATGGCCATGCACAGGCCGGCAAAGCCAGAGCCGATGATGGCGATGTCGATGGAATCACTGTGGGCATTCATAGGCGGTCCTTCATGGGCATCGGATGTGCTCCTGTTTTTGTTGTGTCTTTTAGATAGAACACCATTGCAAAGAAAAATTGAATTAATTATTTTAAAAAAGATTTTAAATAATCTACCTGAAAATAGCGCCTACGCTAGGACCTTGTGGCTTATGTGCGACTTGTCCGACGGACGAGCGTGGTACGCACGCCGTTCAGGTCCAGGGTGTGGACGTTGGCCGAGGCCTTGATCAATTCCGGTCAGGTCGCCGGTCACAGGGATGCCGAGGACGAGCTATGGCTGTGCAATGGGTGACTGCTGCAGGTGTGCTGGTGGGGGCGAGTGCGGTGCTATGGGGTTTCAGCGCCTGGATGACACGGCGCATCGAAGCCGCTGTTCCGATCAACGGGCGCTTCGTGGAGGTGAATGGCGAGCGCTTTCATTATGTGGAAGAGGGCAAGGGCCCACCGCTGGTGATGATTCACGGGCTGATGGGCAGCAGTCGCAACCTGACCTATGCCTTGTCCGGCCGGTTGCGTGAGCACTTTCGGGTGATCACCCTCGACCGTCCCGGGTCGGGGTATTCCACGCGGCATAAAGGTACCGCTGCGGACTTGCCGGCCCAGGCGCGGCAAGTCGCGGCCTTCATCAACCAGCTTGGCCTGGACAAACCCTTGGTGCTCGGGCATTCCCTCGGCGGCGCGATTTGCCTGGCCCTGGCCCTTGATCATCCCGAGGCTGTATCGGGCCTGGTGCTGGTGGCACCGTTGACCCATCCCCAACCCAGGTTGCCGCTGGTGTTCTGGTCGCTGGCGGTGCGACCGGCCTGGTTGCGACGGTTTGTGGCCAATACCCTCACCGTGCCCATGGGCCTGTTGACTCGACGTTCGGTGGTCAAGGGCGTGTTTGCGCCGGACGCCGCTCCCGAGGATTTCGCCACCCGGGGCGGCGGCTTGCTGGGGATGCGCCCCGACAACTTTTACGCTGCCTCCAGCGAGATTGCGCTGGTCAACGACTGCCTGCCCGGGATGGTCAAGCGCTACCCCCAACTGACCCTGCCCATCGGCCTGATCTATGGCGCGGGGGACAAGGTGCTGGACTTTCGCCGGCATGGCCAGGCCCTCGCCGATAAAGTGCCCGGCCTCAAGCTGCAAGTGGTGGAAGGGCGCGGCCACATGCTGCCGATCACCGCCACGGCGCGGGTGGTCGAGGCCGTGCTGCACGTGGCCAAGCGCGTGCGCCCGGTGGAAACGGCCACGGTCCTGCATCCGCCGTTTGCCTTGGCGAACAAATAATCGTGGCCCTCATCGCCGGGTCGAACGTCGCAAATGCCTGCCCTAGAGACCTGACCAAACAGCTGAAAAACAGACTGTCCAGTCACGTAAAAAAGGCCTCGAAAAAGTAGTTGACGACCTAACGATTCCGCGCTATTTATTTAAAAAAATATTTCAATATTTATTTTGAAATGATTTTTGAAATGCCTAAGAGCGAATAAAAATGAAAAAAACGTCTTTTATCGCATGGTTGATTTCCCGGAGCATCCAGCGCTCCCTGAACCTGTTTACCGCCTGCCTGCCAAGGAGGCTGCCATGAACCAGACTCTGGCAGCGCCAAGCATTTGGACCGACGGCAAGCGCCACCTGTGGTGGTTGGGTATCATGCCATTGGCCACTCCTCTGTTGTCCGGCGCACTCGCCATTGCCACTGGCATCCAGCAACTGTGGTGGGTCGGTGTACTGGTGATCTTTGGCCTGATCCCCCTGATCGACGGGCTGCTCGGCGAAGACATCAGCAACCCGCCCGAATCCGCCGTCAACCACCTGGAATCCCAACGCTACTACCGCTGGATCGTCT
Organism: Pseudomonas sp. NFACC42-2; assembly: GCF_900116055.1. Classification (NCBI taxonomy): domain Bacteria; kingdom Pseudomonadati; phylum Pseudomonadota; class Gammaproteobacteria; order Pseudomonadales; family Pseudomonadaceae; genus Pseudomonas; species Pseudomonas sp. NFACC42-2. Next base: position 684,124 of record NZ_FOZO01000001.1, on the reverse strand, counting down.
ACACCGGTGTGCTGTTCGTCATCTCGTCGGTGGTGATTACCGGATGGCTGGCCGCCGGCGGCATCGACTGGATCATCCGCGGCGGCCTGCTGCACGCCACCGCCAACCTTGAGCCTTCCAGCTGGCTGGCCCACGCCGCCGGTTACATCACTGAGCGTGCGCAACTGCATGGCCAACCAAGCTGGTTTACTTACCTGGGCATGGCCATGTCGACCGGAGCCGCCACCGGCATCGCGATCAACACGGCCCATGAACTGGGGCACAAGCCCAATGCCCTGGAAGTGTTCCTCGCCAAGGTCACCCTGGCGCCGACCTTCTACGGGCACTTCTACACCGAGCACAACCGTGGCCATCACGTGCGCGTCGCCACGCCGGAAGACCCGGCCAGCTCGCGGCTGGGTGAAAGTTTCTGGGCCTTCCTGCCGCGCTCGGTGTGGTTCAGCGCACACTCGGCCTGGAACCTGGAGCGCGAGCGCCTGCGCAAACTCGGCCTGCCGGCCTGGCATTGGAAAAACGCTGTGCTCAGTGCCTGGATGTACAGCGTGGTGTTGTGGGGCGCGATGATTGCCTGGCTGGGGGCTGCGGTGATTCCGTTCCTGGTTATCCAGGGCATCTACGGCTTCTCGTTGCTGGAAGTGGTGAACTATGTGGAGCACTACGGCCTTAAACGCCAGAAGTTGCCCAACGGTCGTTATGAACGGTGTTCGCCTCGGCACTCCTGGAACAGTAATCGGATTGTCACCAATATCTTTCTGTTCCAACTGCAGCGGCACTCCGATCACCACGCCAACCCGACGCGCAGTTATCAGTCGTTGCGCCACTTCGATGAGTCGCCGCAACTGCCTTATGGTTACGCGAGCATGATTGTCTGGGCCTATGTACCGTACTTGTGGCGGCGGCGCATGGATCATCGAGTCCTTAATCATTATGCCGGGGATATCACCCTCACCAATCTTCAACCTTCACAGCGTTTGAAGTACCTGGAGAAGTACAGCGGCAGTGCCAAGCCGTTTTGATCTGAAGTAACACTTAGTTTTGTCGTGTGCTCGGGGCCTGATTGCCGCGCAGGATTTTATCGCCCCGAGAAAGTGCTTTGACCCGAACAACAATAATTAAAGGGAAGGACGTACACCATGCAAACACCTGCCAAGTTCACCACCCATATCGTATTGGCCGTGCTGGGCCTGATCGCCTATCACCAGGCCCAGGCCGCGCGTATCGAACCGGCGGGCAGCGCCTTTACCGCCCAGGGCCCGATCAGCTTCTCCAAAGGCGCGCTGATCAGCGCCGATTGCACCATCAAGGTGGCCGGCAAGGTTGCTGCGGACGGTTCCTCGGTCAATGTCGACAAAGTCGAATTCGACGGCGGCCTCAAGTGCAGTCGGGTCGAAGCCATCAACTTGCCGTGGATCCTGGTCGCCAAAGATACCAGGAGCGGTTCCATGTCGAAGATCAGCGTCGATGTTCACGCTTTCGGCCTGGGCGGCAAGTGCGGACCTTCTACCGCCGATGGCACCTGGGATAACGCCACCGGCAAGTTGGAAGCTGCCAATGTACCGATTGGCGAAGACTGCAAGATCAAGACGGTGTCGATCAAGATGCCGCCGAACTTCAAAGTTGTTGAATAGCGTGCTGCGGTAATTGAATTGAAATTTGGCTGGAAAGGGAAGTTCTGCAGTTTCACCGTGACCTCTCGTTCATGGCCATTACCCCCTGGCGAAATGACTCGCCATAACATGTGAGGAAAAACAATGAAAAGCTTGAAAACCCTCGTATCGTTGTCTGCTTTGGCTGTTTGCATGGGTGCTGCTTCGATGGCCAATGCCTATAGCATCACCCCGGTGAACTCGAGCTTCACTGCGCCAGGCACCATTTCGGTGAAGTCGCCATCCTCGTTCCAGGCCACTGTTAACTGCGGCGCAACTTTTACCGGGAACGTCGATGCCAGCGGTGTGGCAAAAATCACCGGTGTGGCGGTGACCGGCGGTGGTCTTTGTGCGCTGCCGAAAATCACCGGTCTGCCATGGACCTTGACCGCCACGGGTGCCTCTGCGGGCTCGGTCAGCAACGTCGGTTACACCATCGCCGCGTCGGTTCTGTATCCGGCGTCCAATTGCGGCCCGTCCACCATCACCGTGGGCTACAGCGGTGGTGTACTGACCGCCTCCAACCAGACCCTGAGCGGCAGCTGCACCGTGGTGAGCCTCAGCGTTACCCCAAGCCCGACATTTACCATCGTGCCTTGATGGGCAACTGACACACCGGGCTGATCACCTGTTGAAAGACTGGCGCCTCGATCGGGCGCCAGTTTGTGAACTGCCGGAAGCAAAACGAACCGGCGGGGCCGGCTCAGAGAAATAACAATAAGGAGTGCCGCATGAATAATAAGAAACAACACGTGCAGGTTTTGCTGGGGCTGGCACTGATAGGCGGGGCGATGGTGAACGCGCCTGCACAGGCCGGCGGTTTTTCAACACCGACCTACGGCGCACCCGGTTGGGGCCGGGCATTTGCCGGTGGCTCGTTGTTCAAGAACGATCCCAGTTCCGCGTACAACAACCCGGCGGCCATGGCGTTTGTCGAACACAACGTGGCGCAATTTACCGTCGACTACGCCCGCATCAAGATCAAGTACAAAGGTGACGCCTCTGATTATGCAGGCAACCCGATTTCCAATACGCCCTTGGACGCCAATGGTTTTCCCGACGTCGCAGCGACCACGGTGAATAACAACGACGGCGGTCAAGGCGGGTTCACTGCCTGGTTGCCAACCGGTTTCATGGTCATGCCCCTGGGGGATCGGTTTGCTTTCGGCCTGAGCCAGGTTGTGCCGCAAGGTATGCGCTCCACTTGGGATCAGGACTCGAAACTGCGCGACTTTGCAGTGGACACCAAAATTGAAACCGTAGGATTGACCGGATCCCTGTCCTTTAAGGTGAATGATCAATTTTCTATCGGCGGTGGCGTGATCGTGCAACACAGCAAGGGCTTCGTCAGCCAAAACGTGGACTTGTTGTCTGCCGCCGCGGTGTCCGATTCCGTGCTGGGTGGGATCAATTTTCCGTCTGATGTCGGCAATGCCTTGATGCGTGTGAAGGTCGACAACATTTCAGCGGGCTGGTTTACCGGCATTGTATGGAAACCCACGGAGCGAGACACCCTTGGCTTGAATTACCACGCCAAGATCAAGAACAAGATGACCGGCAAATATAATATTTACGCCGATCAGTTTTCCTACAACCTGATGACCCAGCCAAGTCCGTTTGGCGGTAGCGGTACGTTGGTGAATACCGCTTATCCAGGGTTAGAGCTGGCACCGGACGGCGCCCATGCCAGTGTCCAACTGGACATTCCTGCCACGGCCGGCCTGGACTGGGTGCACCAGTTCAACGATCGCTTCACGATGGGGGCCAGTGTGACCTGGACTGAGTGGTCCTCTTTCAAAGACCTGACGCTCGAGTCCGGTGGCACCACCATTGTGTCCATTCCCTACAACTACAAGAACACCTGGATGTACTCCCTCGGCGGTGACTACCGCTTGACCGATGAGTTGACCTTGCGTGCAGGTGTAGCCCTTGACCAGACACCTACACGCAATTCGACCCGCGACCCGCGAATCCCGGATGGCGACCGTACATTCCTGTCGTTGGGGGCTGGTTACGATGTGAAAGCAATCAAGGGCCTCAGTCTTGACTTGGCCTATTCCCACCAGTTCGTGCAAGAGGTCAAGCTCAAGACTCAAAACGTCGATCGCCTGGGTGGCGCAAGCCTGAATGGCAAGGCGGAGTCGTCGGGCGATGTGGTGAGCGTGTCGGCCACCTACGCGTTCTGATATTTCATAGAGGGTGATGGAAAAGGCACCAAGCGCATCTTGATGCCTTCACCCTCATTCCACGTCGACAGTTCCTTGAGTATTGGCATTCCAGGCTGATTCATTCAGCCGCTTTTTTTCGCCCAGGCATTAAATAAAAATTTCAAAACAAAATTTGAATTTGTCTTTCCAAGTTTGTAGTGTGGCTTTACGCCGCAGGTCGATCCGACCTTTCGCACGTAAACCACGCCCTGAATCGAGTAGAGGTATCCCCATGGTTATCTGGTTATTGGTGGGTGTCGCAGCCGCGATTGCCCTGGCGTATCGACAAGCTGCCGCCATCCTGTGGCTGGGCGCTGGCCTGATCTGGCTGACAGCGGGCTACCTGTTCAATGGAGTGGCGGCTTTCGGCGCCACCGTCGCGGCAGTGCTGGTGGTATTGCCGGCGTTGTTGATGAGCCTTAAACCGCTGCGCCGCGCGCTGTTGACCGGCAAGGCCCTCAATCTGTTTCGCACGATCATGCCGGCGATGTCCGACACCGAACGCGCCGCCATCGAGTCCGGCACCGTGTGGTGGGATGCCGAGCTGTTCAGCGGCAAGCCCGACTGGCAGCGCCTGCTGCAAGCGGCCCCGGCGAGCCTCAGCGCCGAGGAGCAAGCCTTCCTCGACAATGAAGTGGAAACTTTGTGCGATATCGCCAACGACTGGGAAACCACCCAGGTCTGGCAGGACATGTCCCCCGAAGGCTGGCAGTACACCAAGGACGCCGGCTTCCTTGGCATGATCATTCCCAAGCAGTACGGCGGCAAAGGCTTCTCCCACTATGCGCACTCGCAGGTGGTGATGAAGCTCTCGACACGCTGCTCGGCGGCGGCGATTTCGGTGATGGTGCCCAACTCCCTGGGCCCGGCTGAACTGCTGCTGCATTACGGCACCGACGCCCAGCGCAATTACTACCTGCCACGCTTGGCCCGGGGCGAAGACATCCCGTGCTTTGCCCTGACCAGCCCGTACGCCGGCTCCGATGCCGGGGCGATTCCCGATGTGGGCATCGTCTGCAAAGGCACCCATGAAGGCCAGGAAGTACTGGGTTTCCGTGTGACGTGGGACAAGCGCTATATCACCCTGGGACCGATCGCCACGGTGCTCGGTCTGGCGTTTCGCGCGGAAGATCCGGACGGATTGCTGGGGCCGAAAGGCTCTCTCGGCATCACCTGTGCCCTGATCCCCACCTCCCATCCCGGCGTAAACAGTGGTCGCCGGCACTGGCCGCTCAACGCCGTATTCCAGAACGGCCCGACCACCGGCAAGGATGTGTTCATCCCGCTGGAATGGGTGATCGGCGGCCGCGAACAGGTCGGCAACGGCTGGCGCATGTTGATGGAGTGCCTGGCCGCCGGCCGCGCGATTTCCCTGCCGTCGGCCAACGTCGGCCTGGGCAAGGTCGCGGTGCGCGGAACCACGGCCTACGCGGCGATGCGCAAACAGTTCGGCTTGCCCATCGGCAAGTTCGAAGGGGTGCAGGCGCCGCTGGCGCGCATGGCCGGGCACCTGTATGCCTGCGATGCGGTGCGCAAGGTTTCGGTGGCTTCATTGGATGCCGGTGAGAAACCCTCGGTGATCTCGGCCATCGCCAAGTACCACGTCACCGAACGCGCGCGGATGATCGTCAATGACGGCATGGACATCGTCGCCGGCAAGGGCATTTGCATGGGCCCGAATAACTTCCTGGCCCGTGCCTATCAGCAAAGCCCCATCGCCATCACGGTGGAAGGCGCGAACATCATGACGCGCTGCCTGATCATCTTTGGCCAGGGCCTGATTCGTTGCCATCCCTATGTGTTCCGCGAAATGGAAGCGGCGCGCAACCCGGACCGGCGCCAGGCGCTGGAAGACTTTGATCGCGCGATGTTCGGCCATGTGAGCTTTGTATTGGCCAACACCGTACGTGCGGCGGTGCATGCCCTGACCGGCGGGCGCCTGATTTCCGTACCGGCCAAGACCGACCCGGCGCTGGCGTCCTACTATCGCCAGGCCAATCGCCTGTCGGTGGTGCTGGCGCTGGTCTCGGATATTTCCATGGGCGTGCTGGGCGGTGCCCTCAAGCGCAAGGAAAGTATCACCGGGCGTTTGGGCGATATTCTGTCGCAGCTGTACATCCTGTCCTGCGTGCTCAAGCGCTTCGAGGACGACGGCCGGCCCCAGGCAGACCTGCCGCTGGTGCATTGGGCGGCACAGGACGCATTGCTGCGTGCCCATGAAGCCCTTGCCGAAGTGCTGGACAACTACCCCTCCACAGCGGCGGCGGTGGTGCTGCGTGGCTTGACGTTCCCGTTCGGTATTCCGTTGCGCAAACCCTCGGATCAACTGCTGGCCCAGGTGGCCGATGTGGTGCAGATCCCCGGCGAAACCCGCGACCGCCTGTTGGCCAATTCCTACATTCCGCGTCCGGAAATCGACAAGCTGGCCTACGGCGAGTTGGGGTTCCGCCTGCTGCCGCAAGTCGAGCTGATCGACGCCCGGCTCAAGCCGGCCATCAGGCAAGGCCTGCTCGAACCGATGCCGATTGCCGCCACGGCCTTCACCGCCTGGCGCGTCAAGGCGCGGGCGCTGGACCTGATCAGCGACGACGAAGACGCCTTGCTGGCGCGCTATGTGGAATACGCCGACCACGCTATCCAGGTGGATGACTTCCCCCAGGACTTCGGTTTGCTTGAGGCGTTGCAGCAGCGCAGGCAGGCGTTGGAACCGGCGCCCAAACGCCGAACCGCCCAAGGTGAAAACGCCCCGGTCAACTGATGTGGGAGGGGGCAAGCCCCCTCCCACACAGACCGGGTTTACACGGCAAGTTTGTGTGGTGAGTGGATCTATCTATGAGTGACAGCTACCTATCGTTCGTCAATTCCCCCTGGGGCCGTCGCCTGGCCCAGGTGGTGGGCTTGCCCCAGCCTGTGCCGTTGCAGCGCCATCGCAGCGGCCAGCCAGGCCTGGCCAACCCGGTGATTGTCGCCGGGGCAGGGCGCCTGGCTGCGCAGGTGCAACAGGTGTTCAGCGCCACCGACACGGTCACCGCCACCCCGGCGACGCTCAAGGCGCCGTCCACGGTCAAGGTGCAGGGCGCGGTATTCGATGCCAGCGCTGTGGTCGACCTGAAACAGTTGGATGAGCTGTACGAATTCTTCCACGCCAACGCCAAACGCCTCGGCCAGCATGGTCGGGTGGTGGTGTTGGGCACGGCGCCCGAACACTGCGCGGACTTGCCCCAGGCCATTGTCCAGCGTGCCCTCGAAGGGCTGGTGCGCTCGCTGGCCAAGGAGCTGCGCCGCGCGATCACCGTGCAGTTGATCTATGTCGCGCCGGGTGCCGAAGCGGCGTTGGACAGCAGCCTGCGTTTCTTCCTGTCGCGCCGCTCGGCCTACGTCTCCGGGCAGGTGGTGCGCCTGGAGAAACCGGTGGACGGCCACCCCAGTGTCAACTGGAATAAACCCTTTGCCGGCCGACGCGCGCTGGTGACCGGGGCTTCCCGTGGCATCGGCCTGGCGATTGCCCAGGTACTGGCACGCGATGGCGCCCACGTGGTCTGCGTGGATGTGCCCCAGGCCCAGGAATCGCTGCAACAAGCGGCCGCCAGTGTGGACGGTTCGGCGCTGCCATTGGACATCACGGCGGCGGACGCCGCTGCACAGCTTCAAGCCCACGTCAGCCAATACGGCGCTTTCGACGTGGTGGTGCACAACGCCGGGATCACCCGCGACAAGACCATCGCCAAGATGACTGAAGCGGCCTGGCGCAGCGTGTTGGCGGTCAACCTTGAAGCGCCGTTGAACCTGAGCAATGCCTTGCTGGACAACCAGGGTTTGAATCCTGGAGGTCGTATCGTGTGTGTGTCGTCGATCTCCGGTATTGCCGGCAACCTCGGGCAAAGCAACTACGCCACCTCCAAGGCCGGCGTGATCGGCCTGGTGCAAGGCCTGGCGCCGCGTGCGGCGGCGGCACAGGTCACGGTGAATGCGGTGGCGCCGGGGTTTATCGAGACCCAGATGACCGCAAAAATTCCGCTGATGATTCGCGAAGCGGGGCGGCGCATGAACTCGATGTCCCAGGGCGGTCAGCCGATCGATGTGGCCGAGACCATTGCCTGGCTGGCGCACCCGGCGTCGGGCGGGGTCAACGGCCAGGTCGTGCGCGTGTGCGGCCAAAGCCTGCTGGGAGCCTGAGCCATGGACTACGTGACGCAGATTATCGACCCACCGCCTTCGCGCACGCGCCTGCTGCTGGACGGCGTGCGTGGCCTGCGCAAACCCAAGCTCGAGGGCGCACCGCCGTTGCCCAAGGAGCGCCTGGTGCGCTCGGCGGTGGAATTGTCCGCCAGCGGTATCGCCGCCTATGGCCGTGCCTGTGGGTTTCGCCGCGAACAGGGTGTGCCGCTGTCCTACCCCCATGTGCTGGCGTTCCCGCTGCACCTGATGCTGCTGACCCGTCCGAGTTTTCCGTACCCGGCCAGCGGCATGGTGCACCTGGCCAACCGCATCCGGCAGCACCAGCGCCTGCATGAAGGCCAGGCGTTGCGCCTGGAAGTCTTTTGCGAACGCTGGGTGGCCCATGCCAAGGGCCAGGCGCTGAGCATCGCCACCCGCGCCTACAGCAACGGCACCCTGGTGTGGGAAAGCGACAGCCTGTACCTGCGCCGCGAGGTGAAAAATCCCGTCGGCGAGCCGTGGGAAGACGCGCTGGCGTTGCAGGAGGAGGGCCTGTTGCGCACCCAGCGCTGGGTGTTGCCCGCCGATCTGGGGCGGCGCTTCGCCAAGGTCTCGGGGGACTTCAACCCGATCCACACCTCACTGATCGGCGCCAGGCTCTTTGGCTTTCGCCGCGCCATTGCCCATGGCATGTGGACCCTCGGCCGCGCATTGGCCGCTCAACAACCCCCCGGTGGCCTGGATCAGGCCGAAGCCCATTGCGACTTCAAGCTGCCGATCTTCCTGCCCGGCCAGGTCGCCCTGTGGCAACACCCCGTGAGCGGCCCGCGGCGCGAATTCGAAGTGCGCAATTTCACCGGCGACAAACCGCATATGCGCGGGCTATTTGTCTGGAATGAGAGCCCTACATGAGTGACTACAGCTTCAACCCGGCCCCGACCCGCCGCGTGGCGATCATCGGCGGCAACCGCATCCCGTTTGCCCGTTCCAACACGGTGTACGCCCACGACAGCAACCAGGACCTGCTGGTGGCGGCGCTACAAGGCCTGGTCGACCGTTACAACCTGCACGGCCAGCGCCTGGGCGAGTTTGCCGCCGGCGCGGTGATCAAGCATTCACGGGATTTCAACCTGGCGCGTGAATCGCTGCTGTCGACCACCTTGTCCCCGCAGACCCCAGCCTACGATGTGCAGCAAGCCTGCGGCACCGGCCTGGAAGCGGCCTTGCTGGTGGCGAATAAGATCGCCCTTGGCCAGATCGACGTGGGCATCGCCGGTGGTGCCGACACCACCTCCGACGCGCCCATCGGCATCAATGAATCCCTGCGCCACACCTTGCTCGCGGCCAACCGCGCCAAGGGCATGGGCGACAAGGTGAAGGCACTGCTGAAGGTGCGTCCGTCGATGTTGTTCAAGCCGCTGTTGCCGCGTAATGGCGAGCCGCGTACCGGCTTGTCCATGGGCGAACATTGCGAAGCAATGGCCCAGCGCTGGCAGATCAAGCGCCTGGCCCAGGACGAGCTGGCCCTCACCAGCCACCAGCGCCTGGATGCCGCGTATCAGCGCGGTTTCTTCGACGACCTGATCAGCCCCCATCGCGGCCTGGCGCGGGACAACAACCTGCGCGCCGACGCCAGCCTGGAGAAACTTGCCGGCCTGTCCCCGGCCTACGACCGCCAGCACGGTACCCTCACGGCGGGCAACTCCACGCCACTGACGGATGGCGCCTCGGTGGTGCTGCTGGCCAGCGAAGATTGGGCGGCGGCCCATGGCTGGCCGGTGTTGGCCTACCTGCGCACGGGCGAGACGGCGGCGGTGAATTTTGTCGACGGCAGCGAAGGCCTGCTGATGGCCCCGGCCTATGCGGTACCGCGCATGCTCAAGCGCGAAGGGCTGAGTTTCGCCGACTTCGATTTCTTCGAGATCCACGAAGCCTTTGCCGCCCAGGTGCTGTGCACGCTCAAGGCCTGGGAAGACGCCGACTACTGCCGCGAACGGCTCGGCCTGGAGGCGCCGCTGGGGGCCATCGACCGCGCCAAAATGAACATCAACGGCGGTTCTCTCGGCTGCGGCCACCCGTTTGCCGCCACCGGTGGCCGGCAATTGGCGGCGCTGGCCAAGGCCATTCACGAGCGGGGCGGCGGTCGCGGCCTGATTTCCATCTGCGCGGCGGGCGGGCTGGGCATTACCGCTATCGTCGAAAAGTAGCCCCATCAAAAACAACAATAAGGAGACTGCCATGAACGCTATCAGCCTGGAATACACCGAACGGGTCTGGTTGAACGCTTACCTGCCCGGCGTCCCGGCGGACATCGATGCCGGTATCGAGGATTACCCGTCGTTGCGCGAGGTGTTCCTGGAGCACCTGGAAAAGTTTCGCGAGCGGGTCGCCTACGTCAGCATCGGCACCGAAATGACCTACGCCGACTGGCAGGTGCAAGGCATTGCGTTCGCCGCCTGGCTGCAGGGCCAGGGTGTACAGAAGGGCGACCGCGTGGCGCTGATGATGCCCAACTGTCTGCAGTACCCGATCTGCCTGCTGGGCACGATCCTGGCCGGCGCGGTGGTGGTCAACGTCAACCCGTTGTACACCGCCCATGAGCTCAAGCACTTGCTCAAGGACAGCGGCGCCGAAACCGTGGTGATCTTCGAAAACTTCGCCCACACCCTGGAAAAAGTCATCGCCGGCAGCAGCATCAAGCGCGTGGTGGTGGCCGCCATCGGTGATCTGCTTGGCAGCTTCAAGGGCGCGGCGATGAACTTCATCCTGCGTCGCGTGCAAAAGCAGGTGCCGGCGTTCAACCTGAGGGGCTCGGTGCGTTTCAACCAGGTGTTGAAACAGGGCCGCGCGCTCAACCACTTCCCGGTGGACATGCACCTCGACGACCTGGCCTTCCTGCAATACACCGGCGGCACCACCGGGGATGCCAAGGGCGTGATGCTCAGCCATCGCAATATCATTGCCAACTTGCTGCAGGCCAAGGCCTGGGTCGGCGACCAACTGGACCAGGACAAGCAGGAAACCAACGTCACCCTGCTGCCGCTGTACCACATCTTTTCCCTGACGGTGAACTGCCTGATGTTCATGTGCCTGGGCGGGCGCAACATCCTTATCGCCAACCCGCGGGATGTGAAACGGGTGCAGATGATCCTGCGCAAGGAGCGCTTCAATGGCATTGCCGGGGTCAATACGCTGTTCAACGGCTTGCTGGAGAATAAGGAGTTCTGCGCCCGGGACTTCTCCGACCTGCGCATGGTGATCGCCGGCGGCATGGCCACGCACACGGCGGTGGCCAAGCGCTGGAAGGACGTCACCGGGCTGCCGATCATCGAAGGCTACGGCCTTACCGAATGCTCGCCGGTGGTGAGCATCAGCCCGATCGATATTGCGCGCATGCGCGAAATGGAATTCACCGGCAGCATCGGCGTGCCGTTGCCGTCGACCTGGGTGCGGTTTATGCGTGAAGACGGCGAGCTGGCCGATATCGGCGAGCAAGGCGAACTGCAGGTGCGCGGCCCACAGGTGATGCAGGGGTACTGGCAGCGGCCGAAGGAAACCGCCGAGGTGCTGGATGCCGAGGGGTGGCTGTCGACCGGTGATATCGGCGTGATGGACGAACGCGGCTATATCCGCCTGGTGGACCGCAAGAAAGACATGATCCTGGTCTCGGGCTTCAACGTGTACCCCAATGAAATCGAAGACGTGGTGGCGCTGCACCCGGGCGTGGGCGAAGTGGCGGCCATCGGCGTGGAAGACGGCGTAACGGGGGAGAAGGTCAAGATCATCGTGGTGCGCAAGGACCCGAACCTGACCCAGGAGCAGCTTCTCGCCCATTGCCGCGAATACCTGACGGGCTACAAGGTGCCCAGGTATGTGGAGTTTCGCAGTACCGAGTTGCCTAAAACGACGGTGGGTAAAGTGCTGCGTCGAGCCTTGCGCTAGAGAAGCAGGAACTGATTCGGACAGGCTTGCCACATAAGGACTACTTGCAACCCAGCGTTATCGCTGTGTATCTGCGTCCTGGTGCGACGCTGGACAGGCAGGTGAACACTTTTTGGCCAAACCGGACTGGAGACATCAAACGATGTTGGCGCCTGCTCTTGATAAACCTGTTACTTCCTCACGCCTGGACTCGGAGGTGGATCAGGGCAATAGCTCTTCCCCAAAACCAACGGCGAATTCGTCCGCAACTCCGCAAAAGAGCGCCTCAATCAGCTTTCAGTCGAGTGACACCCCGCGGTCGGCGGCGTTTTACGCGAACGCGGATATCGCCGGCTTCGAGGCGCGTGACCGTGCACAGCAGATCAAAGCAGGTTATTGGCCCCTGGGGGTTATGCGCAATTTCAAGCAGTTCGTCCGCCACTGCTTTGGCGCCCAGCGCCCTCCAAGGCCCGACCCGTTCCCCTGCAGGCCCTGCTACGGTTTCGGTAGCAAGAGCAATGCGGACCTATCACGCATGCTGCTCGACAGGTTCGATGACTTCAAGGCACCCCATGGGATCATCACCAAGGACGGCCTGAAGAATATGGCCGGCAAACCGCTGACCGGCGATTATGACAAAGACCAGAATATCCGCCTGGCACGGGAACTGATGAGGCGTGGAGACCTGGTCGATGATATGGACCGTCACCATATCACCGGCGGGCTGGATAGCCTGATCGATCGAAACAACCTCAACATCACGATGTTTAAAAACCAGAATGACAAAGAGTTGGCCCGAGAGCTGATGCGTGATGTCGATCTGTTCAAGGACCCGCAGTGGCCCATCCACCTCAGCCTCGAAAAACTGCATGAAGTTGCCAACTGGACCGTTACCAGGCATCCCTACTTCGGTCGCCAGGCCTGGCTGGCAAAGGAACTCCTCAGGCGTCCCGAAATGCTCGACAGGCTTCACTTCCGCTGATTGAGAGGTGTGCAGGTGATCTGAAAGTTGGGAGGGGGCTTGCCCCTCCCACAAGGGTTTTGCATTGCGCTTCAGAGCGAGTTTAGGTTGACCCAGCGCTCTTCACGGGCCGCCACACGAATCGCCTTCGCCAACCGCTCCACCTCCCACGCCGCTTCAAAATCAGTGCCATCCGCGCCTTGCCCCGCCACGGCCATGATTAACTCCTGCACCTCCAGGGTCTTCAGCTCGTTGTACCCCAGTTGATGCCCCGCCGCCGGGCTGAACGCCGCGTAGCCGGGCAGCGCAGGACCTGCCAGCAAACGCTGGAAACCGTCCTGGCCGACACGGCACAGGCGCAGTTCATTCAAGCGCTCCTGATCGAACGCCAAGGTGCCCTTGGTGCCGCTGATCTCGAAACTCAGGTGGTTCTTGTAACCGTGCTTGAGCCAACTGCTGCTCACCGTGCCGCGCGCACCGTTGGCGAAGCGCAGCAGGGCGTGCACCTGGTCATCCACGGCGATGGCTTTCTGCTCGGCGCTGCCTTTGACGGCCGGGCGTTGGGCGTGGACGGTCTGGGTGTCGGCACACACGCCGGTCACATCGCCCACCAGGTAGCGCGCCATCGACAGCAAGTGGCTGCCCAGGTCCGCCAGGGCGCCACCGGCATGCTCCACTTCACAGCGCCACGACCACGGTGACGCCGGGTCGGCCATGAAGTCTTCGCTGAACTCGCCCTGGAAGCTGATGATGTCGCCGAGGTCACCCTCGGCAATCAGTTGCCGCGCCAGGCCGATCATCGGGTTGTGCTGGTAGTTGTAGCCGACCCGCGTTACCACCCCGGCTTCGCGGGCGGCCTGGCGCATGGCATCGGCTTGCTCCAGGCTGACCGCCAGGGGTTTTTCGCAGTACACCGCCTTGCCCGCTGCAATGGCCGCCATCGCCATGGGAAAGTGCAGGTGGTTCGGCGTGGTGATGGCCACCACATCCACGGCGGGGTCGTCGATCAGCGCCTGCCAGTCGCCGTGGGCCTGGGCAAACCCCCAGGCCGTGGCACAGCGCTGGGCGCGTTCGGTGTCGGCATCGGCCAGGGCGGCCAGCTTGAGGTGTACCGGCAGTTCAAATACCGCCCGGGCATTGTTGAAGGCCAGTGCATGGGCGCGGCCCATGAAGCCTGTGCCGATCAAGCCGATTCCGAGTTCACGCATAGCCGTGGTCCTTTGGATTATTGTTTTCAGGAAGGCTATTAATGGAATAAAAATTCCCATATTTCAATAGATGGAATAAAAATTCATTAATCAGCCTGGCTGATACCCGCCTATTCAGGCATGGCCAAACGCCGTCAGTTAACAAAAGATAACGTAGCACCGATTGTCAGACGATTCGAAAGCCCGATAGGATGGCCCCTGCTTCCTCCAGGCGCTCTAGATTGCAGGTTTCAGGGCCCGGGAAGGCGAGACGACCTAACAATAATAAATGGGAGAAAGGTCTATGAGTGAGCCTGTCATGGGTTGGGTTGTTTGCCGCCCACGCGCCGCACGCAGGGTTGCGTTGCTGGCCGCAGCGCTCTCGCTGTTTGGGACTGTCGCGTTGCCGACTGTCGTCCAGGCCGCCAGCGATACCTCTTTTGCGATTGAATCCCCCAAGGCCGCCAAGGGCCTGATGATCGATGTCGTGCATGCCGGCAAGCGCCTGGTGGCGGTCGGTGATCGCGGGCACATCCTCTATTCCGATGACCAGGGCAGCACCTGGACCCAAGCCAAGGTCCCCACCCGGCAACTGCTCACGGCGGTGTATTTCGTCGATGACAAGCAGGGCTGGGCGGTCGGCCATGATGCGCAAATCCTCGCCAGCACCGACGGCGGTGCCACCTGGACCCAGCAGTATCAAGACCTCAAGCGTGAAGCGCCGTTGCTCGATGTGTGGTTCAACGATGCCCACCACGGCCTGGCCGTGGGCGCCTACGGGGCGCTGATCGAAACCACCGACGGCGGCAAGACCTGGGAAGACGTCAGCGACCGCCTCGACAATGAAGACCAGTTTCACCTCAACGCCATCGCCCGGATCAAGGACGCCGGCCTGTTTATCGTCGGCGAGCAGGGCAGCATGTTCCGCTCCAGCGACGACGGCCAGACCTGGGAAAAACTCGAAGGCCCCTACGAGGGTTCGCTGTTTGGCGTGATCAGCACCGCACAACCCCAAACCCTGCTGGCCTACGGCTTGCGCGGCAATCTTTACCGCTCCACGGATTTCGGCAGCACCTGGGAACAGGTCGAACTCAATGCCGCACGCGGCGCCCTGGAGTTCGGCCTGTCGGGGGCCACCTTGCTCGAAGACGGTTCGCTGGTGGTGGTCGGCAACGGCGGCAGCGTGGTGGTCAGCCATGACGACGGCCAGACCTTCAGCGTGTTCAATCGCCCCGACCGTATTTCATTGTCGGCCGTCACGGCGGCAGGCAATGGCAACTTGATTCTGGTCGGGCAGGGTGGTGTTCGCGTCGCCACACCCACTGGCGCCGAACCGACAAAACAATAAGAAGGCGGGGAACGCATGAGCAGTCATCACAACGATAAAGCGACCTTTCTTGAGCGCCTGATCTTCAACAACCGCCCGGCAGTCATCGTGATCTGCCTGCTGGTGAGCATTTTCCTGTTCTGGCAGGCGACGTTGATTCGCCCGTCCACCAGCTTTGAAAAGATGATCCCCCTCAAGCACCCCTTCATCGAAAAGATGATGGAACACCGCAACGACCTGGCCAACCTGGGCAACACGGTGCGTATCTCGGTGGAGGCCAAGGACGGTGACATCTTCACGAAGGAGTACATGGAGACCCTGCGCCAGATCAATGACGAGGTGTTCTACATCTCGGGCGTCGATCGTTCGGGCCTCAAGTCGCTGTGGAGCCCCAGCGTACGCTGGACCGAAGTCACCGAAGAAGGCTTTGCCGGCGGTGAAGTGATCCCGCAGAGCTACAACGGCTCGGCGCAAAGCCTCGATCAACTGCGCAACAACGTGCTTAAGTCCGGCCAGGTCGGGCGTCTGGTGGCCAACGATTTCAAATCGAGCATCGTCGATATCCCGCTGCTGGAGTCTTACCCGGACCCGCAGGACCAAGGCAAGTTGCTGGCCCTGGATTACCGCAAGTTTTCCCATGAACTCGAAGACAAGATCCGCGACAAGTTCGAAGCCCAGAACCCCAACGTCAAGATCCACATCGTCGGCTTCGCCAAGAAGGTCGGCGACCTGATCGACGGCCTGGTGATGGTGGTGCTGTTCTTCGGTGTTGCGTTTGTCATCACCCTGGTTCTATTGCTGTGGTTCACCAACTGCCTGCGCAGCACCGTCGCGGTGTTAAGCACCACACTGGTGGCGGTGGTCTGGCAACTGGGCCTGATGCACTTCTTCGGCTTCGGGCTGGACCCGTATTCGATGCTGGTGCCGTTCCTGATTTTCGCCATCGGGATTTCCCACGGCGTGCAGAAGATCAACGGTATCGCCCTGCAATCCAGCGAGGCGGACAACGCGCTGACCGCCGCGCGGCGTACCTTCCGGCAACTGTTCCTGCCGGGGATGATCGCGATCCTCGCGGACGCCGTGGGCTTTATCACGCTGCTGATCATCGATATCGGCGTGATCCGCGAACTGGCCATCGGCGCGTCCATCGGCGTGGCGGTGATCGTGTTCACCAACCTGATCCTGCTGCCGGTGGCGATTTCCTATGCGGGTATCAGCAAGCGTGCCATCGCCCGGAGCAAGAAGGACGCGCACCGCGAACATCCGTTCTGGCGCCTGCTGTCGAAATTTGCCAGCCCCAAAGTCGCGCCGGTCTCAGTCCTGCTCGCGCTGGTCGCCTTTGGTGGCGGCCTCTGGTACAGCCAGAACCTGAAGATTGGCGACCTCGACCAGGGCGCGCCGGAATTGCGCCCGGATTCGCGCTACAACAAGGACAACAACTTCATCATCAGCAACTATTCCACCAGCTCCGACGTGCTGGTGGTGATGGTCAAGACCAAGGCCGAAGGCTGCTCGCGCTATGAAGCCATGGCGCCCATCGACCAGTTGATGTGGAAGATGCAGAACACCGAGGGGGTGCAGTCGGCGATCTCGCTGGTGACCGTGTCCAAGCAGATGATCAAGGGTATGAACGAGGGCAACCTGAAATGGGAAACGCTCTCGCGTAACCCCGATGTGCTGAACAACTCCATCGCCCGCGCCGACGGCCTGTACAACAACAATTGCTCGCTGGCGCCGGTGCTGGTGTTCCTCAACGACCACAAGGCCGAAACCCTCGACCGTGCGGTGCATGCGGTGCAGGACTTCGCCAGGGAGAACAACAAGGACGGCCTGGAATTCATCCTCGCCGCCGGTAACGCCGGGATCGAAGCGGCCACCAACGAGGTGATCAAGGAGTCGGAACTGACCATCCTGATTCTGGTGTACCTGTGCGTGGCGACCATGTGCATGATCACCTTCCGCTCCTGGGCGGCAACCCTGTGCATCGTGCTGCCGCTGGTGCTGACCTCGGTGCTGGGCAACGCGCTGATGGCGTTCATGGGTATCGGCGTCAAGGTCGCGACCTTGCCGGTGGTGGCCCTGGGCGTGGGGATCGGCGTGGACTACGGCATCTACATCTACAGCCGCCTGGAAAGCTTCCTGCGCGCGGGCCTGCCGTTGCAGGAAGCCTATTACCAGACGCTCAAGTCCACCGGTAAAGCCGTGCTGTTCACCGGTTTGTGCCTGGCGATCGGCGTGTGCACCTGGATCTTCTCGGCCATCAAGTTCCAGGCCGACATGGGCCTGATGCTGACCTTCATGCTGCTGTGGAACATGTTCGGTGCACTGTGGCTGCTGCCGGCACTCGCGCGTTTCCTGATCAAGCCCGAGAAGCTGGCGGGGCAGAAGGGCAACTCGTTGTTTGCCCACTAAAGCCTGGGTAAAAAACAATCTCCATGCCCGTTACGGTGAGCGGGCTCGCCACAGAAAGCCCGCTCGGCACTGCAAGCGGGCTCACCACAGTTTTTCAGGAGGCCAGCGGCAGGAACCAACGCTCCGCCAGCGCCTTGCCGATCAGCCCGCGATGCACATCCACCACCGCCTGGGGACTTTGCGCCCTGGCCAGCTGCGAGTAGTAACTCACCCGGCGTTGCTCGCGGATTTTCAGGTGTGCGGCGGTGTAGTTCTGCTTGGGCGTGTCAGCCGCCGGGTAATGGAAATGGGCGTACCACAAGGGGTAGCCACCCTGGTCGTTGACCGCGTATTCCTGGACAAAGTCACGCCGGTCGCCGCTGAGCTGGATACGCTCGCCCAGCAGCGCCATGTTCGCGCGCTTTTGTTCGATCAGGAATTCCAGGTTGCCGTGGGTGGGCGGTAATTCCAGGCACAGCTGAATGCGCAGCGCCAGGCCACGCTCATTCAAGCGCACCGCGGCCTGGCGCATGTCGCGCTCCAGCGTCTGGTCTGCGGATGTACGGGCCTCGGCTGGTTGGGCCTGGATGGCCCGGTACAGTTCGTTGGCCAATTTGTCGTAGCGTACCGACTCATGTTGCAGCACCTCCTGGACCTCTTCCGGATGCCTGGAGATTTTCTTGTATTGATCGCCGCGCTTGAGGTGTTCTTCCAGCATGGCCAGCAGCTTGCGGGCTTCTCCCTTGATTAGGCTCAGGCTGCGGGGAGCCGGCGCGGCGGGTGGCGGTGCCGACTCCTTGAACTGGATCCATTGTTCGCCCCGTTGCGCATAGGTCCCCAGCACCTCGCCCGTGACTTCCGAGCGGACCTCGACGGTTTCCAGGGTGCCCAGGGGTTTGACTTCGCCGATAAAGGTGCCTTTTTTGGGCGTGCGTATGACTTTTTTCTGCGGTCGACCCACGGCCGTCGGGCTGCGCCGGCTCGGGCGCCGGGCGGGCTGGGCAATCGGCTTGATTTCGCTGGCCAGTTGCCTGGCGGCCTCCTGGTACAGTTCCCTCACCAGCGTGACCAGCTTGGGGAAATAATCGCCGTCGAGCTCATCGGCGTTGACGATGCCAACCCCCTGCAATGAGTCCAGGCCCCGACCATAATGCTCCACCAGGCTTTCCAGCACGCTGATGCGTTCCTCCGCCGACAGTTCCAGGTCGTTCAGGTCACTGTGGGTACGCAAGTGCTCCTGAAGCGGTTCGAGGATATCGATCAGCACGCCCACCAAGGGGTGATCAGGGTGTTTATGGGTCATCAGTTCATAGTTGCGCATCAGCAGGTCCTTGACGGCCAAGGCACTGATTTCCTGCGGGCGTTCCCAGGTCAGGCGCTTGTAGTATTCAACCCCGGCGTCGCCGAGGCTGAACAACTGGTCGAGATAGCGGTCACGCCGTTCGAGCCAGTGAACCGAGCGTTCATTGATGGCAATCATTACGCGGATGAACTCGCGGTAAGCCGCGAAGTCGGTCAGCATCGCTTCGGCCAGGCGTGCTCCCTTGACGGTGAAGCGACTGTTGTTGCGGTAAAGCGCTGTGCGGTCTTTTTCGGCCACCACCACATGTTTGCGCGCGTTGTTGACGATATTTTCCAATAAGCTCGCCACCGACTGAGGCGGCAAGGCAATCCCCAGCGCGCTGCGCTCTTGCAGGCTGTCCAGTTGTTGCTGGTAAGCCTGTGTCTGTTCCAGCAGCGCCGTATCGAAGCGTTGGCGACTGTCGGCCCGTTGCGCTTCGCTGAAACGTGGGTCCTCGGCGGTTCTGGTCATCACCCCCAGGATAATGTCGATCCGACTCTGCTGGGCCGCCTGGCCCTGGATGAACTGTTGGAAACTGAGCTTGAGTTCGCTGATGCGCTGCGCCTGGCGCTGGCGTTCGGCGGCAATCCGTTTGGGCGGCATACCGCCACGCAGGCGCAGCCGCGTGTCGACCGACCACGTCCCGTTGCTGTCGCTGCGCAAGCAGGGGCCGTGGAGCGTCGCGTCGCCAGGCATCACCACACGGATATCGCCCTCCGGCTCCAGGGCCACCTGCAGCCACTCGTCCTCCACCAGGGCATACCAGGTGTTCTCCACCAGGTAGAGCCCGCGACGTGGCCCGTTCAATACCGGCTGGGGCAGGGGCGTCGGGCGAGGCGCGCGGAAGCTGGCCAGGCGGCTGCGCTGGATCGTGGTCAGACGCTGGCGTGCCTGGGTAAAACTCAAGTCCAGTAGGGTTTTGCCCATCTGCGCTGGCGCGCCGGGCAGGATGACCGCGCCTTCACGGATCCTGGGCGGTGGCGGCAGCGGCCACTGCTCGGCGATCCACGGGGCCAGGGGCTCGGGCAATGCTTCGTCCTTGAGCCCTACCTCCAGCGCAGAGGGTGCGGCGATCACCACGGGAACGGCCTCAAGCAACAGCAAGCCGAGGTTGAGCAGCAGGTCGACGGTCGCCAGTTCTCGGGTTTGCGGGTCTTGGGAGGCCAGCGCCGGGATGTCCTGGTCCAGGCTGGCCATCAGGCCCCACAGCCAGCCGGTCAGCATGGCCGGCCCACGCAGCAGTGGCAGCAACAGGTTACCGAACAACAAGCTGCTGCCTTCGCGCAGCACCTGCCAGCGGCCTTCGCTGTTGGACACCGATTCACGATTGGCCTGCTCCACCAGGGCCCGCGCGTGGTCGCTGTACAAGTAGCTCATCAGGCGCCCGGTCACCCGGCATTGTTGCAGCTCGTCATTGATGCCATCGGCGGACAGCGTGGCCGGCGCCGGTTTACTCAAGGGGGCAAATTCATCGCCCTGGCCAAAGCGCAGCGAATGGGGCTCGTGGAACCCGCCATTGGCATAGATGGGCCGGGCTTTGTCGCTCAGCCAGGTCAATACGCTGTCCTGCAGGGGGCCGGGTTCGGCGATGGCCTCGAACAGGGCCTCGCGGCTGGCAAATTCCTGGAGTGCCTCGGCATACAGCGGGCGGTACAACACGTGGGGGCCGACGCCGATGTCCTCGGCCTCGATCAAGTACATGGCGGTGACCGTGTCCGGTTGCACGCCGGGCGCCGGCAGCAGCGCCAGGTGGCGGATCACCACGGTGCGTTGGTCGATCTTCTGGTTGGCCGCATCGGGGTCCATCAGTGCCGCCACCAGGCGCGCGCCGGTGGCGCTCAGGCCTGCCTGCTGCTTCAGGTTCAATTCCAACGCCAGCAAGGGCAGCTGCACGGCCTGTTGTTCGGCGAACAGGGTTTCACGCTGGCGTGCCTCGGCGCTTTCACCCAGTAAATGGGTTTCCAGCAGGCGCGGGTAGTGCTGGCCGATGTCCACGCGTGCCACCGGGCCGTCGGCACTCATCAGGTAGTCGGTGGTCAGCCAGGCCGGTAATGGCAGACCAAGCCGGTGGGTGAGGGTCACGCTGCCGCTGGGGCGGCTGGACAAGTTGTCGATGGCCAGGTCGGTCAGGCTCATGCGTTCATGCCGGATGATCCCGGTGGTGCCTGGATAGCCGGCGGCGATGGCGAAGGTCAGTTGCAGGTCATCGGGATGCAGGGCGGCAACGGAGGGGGGAGGGAGCGCCGACTTGCCCAGGGTCACCGCATCCTGCTGCAAGGCTTGCAACAGTGCATTGACGGTGTAGGTGTGCAGGTCGTCGATGTCGCTGAAGGCAGTACGCCCCGCCGCGCGCCGTTTGGCCCCGGCGAGGGCCAGGGTATAGCGCCTGTACGTGGCCTGGTCGTCGGCAGCGGCGTCGCGCAGCCAGGCCGGCAGGTGCTGGCGCAAGGTGTCCAGGGCTGGGGCCGGGGTGTCGCGCAAAAAACGCCCCGGGTCGGTGATGTCGGCGTACAGCGTCTGCCAGGTGCTGAAGGGTTGGCCGGTGGGCAGGCGCAGGTTGCCCAGGTCTTCGACTTGGCGATTGAGGATCATCGACGCCTGGTGCTCGAAGGGATCGCCGTCGGGCTCGTAGCGTTGAATCAAGATGTCATCGACCTGGTACCGGCGGCTCAATTGTTGGCCGTAGGCCTGGATCAGTGCGTCCATGTTCTCGAACGTCTCGACGGTGTGTTCCGGGCTGCACAGCAGCACCGAAACCTTGCCGTTGAAGGCACGGACCAGAGCCAACTGCGGCCCGATCAGGGTCACGCTGCGTTCGGCGGTTGTGAGGGTGGCTTCCAGGCTGTACGCAATCACGGCATTCGCACCATGACGTGCGATGCGCGCCTCGCGGTCAGGCCTCTCGAGCAACTGCTCGAGGGTCGCCCTGGCCGCTGGGTCCAGACTGGCCTGGCTCAGGGCACTGATGCGCAGGGTGTCTCTCAATACGCCTGCCAGCCAGCGCCAGGGGCCGCTATCCCAGTATTCGGTCAGCGCATTTTGCAGGGCGATGGGCAGGATGCGTGGCAGTTCGTCGACCAGCGTCGCGATGACCTGCATATCGAGTTTTTCCCCGGTCACACCGGGCAACTTCAGGCGCTTGGGTGGCTCGTCCGAGAGGTACCAGGGCGAGCCGTTCACGTCGCTGAAGTTCAACGCCACACCACTGGCCAGGGCGTCGTGGACCACCGGCATAAAGGGCTGCAGCAGCCAGCCTCGGCGTTGTGGCCTGGCCAGGCGTGTGCGGCTCAGGTCCAGGCTAAGGCTGGGGTATCTGGCACCGATGGCCGTGGCGAGTTGCTGACGAATCACGCTGTCCAGTGTCGGTCGATCAGCGAAGCGAGCGCTGACGGCGTGGGCAATAGAATGAGGAATTTGCATAAACATCCTTTTGGCAATGCGATGCCATTCATGGCGAGATTTCAGGCGGGCAGCAGACTGAGGAACAGGCGCTGATCCAACGGTGCGGTGATCGGGTTATACAGGTCGCGCACGATGCTTCGGTTGTCTGCCCCGGCCTGGGCGATCAGGTCCTTGAGGGTGACAAAACGCTGTTCGGGGCGCTTGAGATGCGCCGCTGTATAAGCGCCCGGCGGGCTGTCGGCCTGGCTGTAGTGAAAGTGCGCATACCACAGCACCGTGAGGCGGTTTTTCTCGCGCACGGCGAACTCCGACACATAGTCCTTGGCGGCGGTGCGTTGCGGGCCGTGGACCAGGCCGATGTCGACGGCGGCGTGGGCGCGCAGGAATTCGATGTTTTCCTGGCGCGGGCGTTGGGCCTTGTAGCCCTCGATGCAATGCTGGCGGCCTTGGGTGCGCAACTCGTCGGCACGCAGGCGCAGGCGCTCGACGGTCTGGAGTACGTCCGGCTTGTCGGCCGCGTGGCTGGACAACTCGGCGGCGACGCTGTCGAGGCGCTCGGCCTGGTGCACGAGCATGTCGTGCCAGTCACGCGGATTGAGGTCGTCGCGACGGGTGGGATCGCCGAGTTTCCTTTTCTGGAACTCGATGGAGCGTTCGATGGCCGGCACCTCTTCCAGCAACCGTTGCGCCTGGGCGCGCAGTGTAGAGAGCGCCGGAGCCTGGGGTGGCTCGGCAGGGCGGCTGGGCCTGGCCTCGACAATCTCCACCCAACCCTCGTTGGGGTGCTCCATGAAACGCCCGCTGACCTGCTGGGTAATGGGGTTGCGGGTCACGATGGTGGGGAAGGGCTGGTCACTCTGCGCCGGCTCCAGGTCGCCGACCAAGGCGCCTTTGTCCCGCGACTTGAACACCCGTTTGGTTCTTGATGGGGTCCGCACCG
This sequence comes from Pseudomonas sp. NFACC42-2, assembly GCF_900116055.1. Classification (NCBI taxonomy): domain Bacteria; kingdom Pseudomonadati; phylum Pseudomonadota; class Gammaproteobacteria; order Pseudomonadales; family Pseudomonadaceae; genus Pseudomonas; species Pseudomonas sp. NFACC42-2. Next base: position 660,642 of record NZ_FOZO01000001.1, on the reverse strand, counting down.
GTTTGAAGGCGCCCGGTTGCGGCGGCAGGAATTCATCTTCGCGCAGCAGCGCGGCCAGGTCGGCCTCGGCGCTGTCGCGCACAGTGTTCAAGCGTTCGATCAGCAGCGGCATATATCGTGGGTGCGCCAGGGGTGAGTCGAGTTCCCGCAGGCTCTGGTAGATCTGCAGGCGCCGGTTGTAATGCCTGACCAGGTTGGTCAGTACTTCCTTGCGCTCGGCCGTGGTGAAACCCTCGGTGGTCAGCAGGTCCAGGTGTGAGTCTTCCAGGGGAGACAGGGAAGATTGCAGGTGCTCATGGCGCGCGAGGAAATACTGCTCCGGGGGGGTGGTGGCCGGGACTGTCTGGTCGATGCTCAACTCGGTGAGGACATCCAGGGATTCGAGGGTGGCATTGAGGCGGTTGTAGAACCGGCGCTTGGGATGCCCGTTGAGGTAATTCAGGCGCTGGGCCGCGCCGGTTTTCAAACGTGCGGCCATCGCCTCCAGGGTGTCCTCGATGGCAATCATCGCCTGGGCATGGCGCTCGGACACGGCAAAGTTGGTTTCCAGCAGGTCGTTGACATAGCGCAGCGCCTGCACATCCTGGGCGCTGCCTTGCAACTCGATCAGCGATTCGCCCTGCTCGGACACAAACGTGGCCAGGTACAGGGACGACAACTGGCTGACGCGAATTTCATCGGTGGCCAGGATCGACTGGTATTGCTCCACGCATTGCCCTTCATAGTCGAAGCGACTGTCCACGGCTTTCATCCGCGCGTAGGCCTCGATCAAGGCGCGCCGCTGTTGCAGCAACTCGGCGGCGGCCAGGTCGAAGCGCTCCTGAAATACCTGGAACCCGGCCCTGGCCCGGGAGCGCTGGGCGACGCTGGCCAGGTGCTCGGCCACCCGTGCCGGGTCGTCAGGTGCGCCGCGCAAGCGGTTGCGGGCCAGGCCCAAGGCATTGTGGGCCTGCTCGAACTTCAGGCGGGCGGCATCCAGTACCTGGTCGATAGGCTGCAGGCGTTTGATCAGGCCGCTGACCTCATCACTGATGCGATTGATCTCCTCCGACGCTTGGGTGCGTTGCTGGTCGATGTGCGCCAGCTTGGCCTTGAGGCGGTTTTTCGGCCCGCCGCCGCGCAGTTTCAGGCCCAGGTCCAGGCCCCATTGGCCATGGGCATTGCGTGCCAGTGCAAACCCCGGATGTTGCGGTTTTTGCGGGTGGATAAGCGTCACTTCGCCGAATTCCGGCACGATGGCGACCCGAAACAGCAAGCCGGCCACCGAGGCATGCCATTGCTGGTCGATGCGGTACAGCCCTTTGAACATGCCGGCGTCCAGCGGCTCAGGCACTGGCACCGGCCATGGCACCTGCAGCTCCCGCAGGGCATCGAGCAGGCGTCGACGGCTGGCGTCGCGGGCGTTGGAATGCACGAAGTCGACCAGGGTCCGGTCGCCGGCCGGCGGCTCTGCGGGCAGGCCCACCGGCCCCAGTTCCACCGGTGTGGTCGGGTGTGGCGCAAGGCCTGTCGGGCGCTGCAGGGCCGCGAGGGTGGCCGGCAAGGCGGGCTCCGAGGGTAACTCGATGGTCGGGTGTTGCCGGGTGCCCATGTGCAGGAGAATCAGGCCTATATTGAGCAGCACGTCGACCCAGGCCAGCTCGCGGGCGGCGGCATCGTCGCCTTGCAGGGCGGCCATATCGTGCTGGAGGCTGACCGCCAGTTGCACCATCCAGCCGGCGACCATCGCCGGCCCGCGCAGCAGCGGCAAGAGCAGGGCGTTGAACAACAACCAGCCACCTTCGAGCAACACCGCCCAACGGCTTTCGGCATTGGACACCGAGTCGCGGTCCGCCAGGTCCACCAGCGCCCGGGCGTTGCTGCCGTAGAGGTACTGGGTCAGGTTGCCGGTGGCCAGGCATTGGGCCAGGGAACCCTCGACTTCGCTGCCATTGAACTCCTGTACTAACTGCGCGGGCGGCGGCGCCGGCCACTGCACCGTGTCGTCGCCCTGGCCGAAGCGCAGGATATGCGGGCTGCGGAAGCCGCCGTGGCTGTAGATCGGCCGGGCCTTGTCGCTCATCCAGGCCAGCACGCTGTCTTGCAGTGCACCGGGCTGGGCGATGGCGTCGAACAGGGCCGCACGGCTGGCGAATTGCTGCAACGCGTCAGAGTACAGCGGGCGATAGAGAATCGACGGCCCGGCGTCGATGTCACGGGGGTCGATGATAAACATGTTGCCGACGATATCCGGCACGGCCCCGGGCTTGCGGGCGAAGGCCAGCGGGCGCATCACGATGTCGAGGGTGTCGACCACGCGCCCCGCCGCGCTGGCGTGCAGCACGGCCTTGACGTAGCGATACCCCAGGAAGCTGAAGCCCTGTTGCCCGCGAATCGCCAGTTCCAGGGCCTGGCGCGGCAGTTGCACGGTCAGCGCCTGGCCGAACAGCGTCTCACGCCGGCGTACCTGCGGGTTGTCGCCCAGCAGCAGGTCGCGCAGCTGTTGCGGGTAGCGCCGGCCGATATCCACTTGGCGGATCAGGCCGGGCGTGCTGTGGAACAGGCCTTTTTCCCCGAGGATATAGTCCTCGGTCAGCCAGGCCGGGAGGGCGGCCCCGGACGTGTCCTGCAAGGTCATGCGGCCGTGCGGCGCGGCGGCGAGGTTCTTGATGGCCAGCTCGGTCAGGCCCAGGGTCACCGGTGCCAGGTAACCGCCGTGCAAGTCACCCACCGGGACGTGGAAGGTCAGCCGCAGGTTGTCCGGCTCCACGGTGGAGTCGGGGTGGTCGCGGCGCATCTGCTCGCGCAGGGTGCGGGAGGCAAAGGCCGGCAGGCTCTCGACCCCGTCCAGGAACGACGCCCCGGCCTGCTGGCGTTGCAGGCGGGCCTGTTCCAACAGCCCTTGGCGATAGGCGAAACGCTGCTGGGCATTGGCGCTCTGCAGCCAGGCGGGCAACGCCGTCTGGATGGCGTCCTGATGTGTCGGGTCGGGCGCCGGCGCAGCGACAAAGACGGCGCTGGGGTCTGTCGCCAAGGCAAAACGCTGCTCCAGGCTGCGCACGCCGTCGGAGGCGGGCAGGGCGATGGCTTCGAGGTCATCCAGTTGCTGGTTGAGCAACAGGGCGGCCTGGGTATCGAAGAGATTGCCATCGGGCTCGTAGCGTCTGACCACCACCTTGTCGACCTGCAACCGCTGGCTCAGGCGCTGGCCCCAGGCCTGGGTGAAGACTTCCAGTGAGGCGAATGGCTCGACGCTGCCCGACGCCTGGCACAGCAAGGCCTGGTGGCCTTGTACCAACAGCAGGTCGCTGCTCAGCAGGCGGGCTTCACGGCCCTGCCGGCTCACACAGGCTTCCAGGCAGTAAGCATGCACAAAACCATTGGCCCCGGTCTGGCGTTCACGCCGGTCAGGCTGGCGGGTCACGCTGTCCAGCATGTTCCGAGGCGTGCCGGCGGGCAGCAGGCTGGCGCTGCTTTTGAGGGTGTCCGCGAGTAGATCGCCAAGCCATTGCCAGCGGCTGGTGCCGGTGTCGGCAGCGCCGTTCCAATAGGTGGCCAGGGCTTGTTGAAAAGCGATGGGCAGGGTGAAGGCCAGGTCCAGGATCAGTCGTTCGATCACCGCCATGTCCGGCTCGCGGGGGCCATTGGCCTCATAGGTCAAGCGTGAGGGCGGGCGCTGGGACAGGAAGCAGCGGCGTTGGTCGACCACCTGGGTCAGGTTCAGGGCCGTGCCATTGCCCAGGTGTTCGAGGACCACATCGGTCAAGCGCCTGAGGTCCCAGCCGCGCCGCTGGTTGGGGGTGGCCAGCTTGAGGGTGGCCAGGTCCAGGGGCAGCGCCGGGAACTGTTCCTGCAGGCGCTCGTGCAGGTGCCGTTCGACCACCTGGCGTAACGTCGGGCGTGTGGCGAACTGCTGGGCGACCGCCAGGGCCGGGGTGTTGCTGCGGTGTGCGAAGTACAGCGGCCCCGCCGGCGGGGCGTTTGAAGTGTCTGGCATAGGAGATTCCATTCTGTGGGGGAGTTCGCCCCCAGAATGGCAAGCGCCGGCCGCTGCCGTGCGGTAGCCCGCTATCGCGGCACGACGGCATCGCCGGATTGGCCTATCATCAGCGTTTTTTCCAGCGATGAATGAGCCTGATGACTGCCGCCTCCCTGCTTACTGAACTCCACACCAGCGACATGCTCGAAATCGATGGGCTGCATGCCTTTGATTTCACGCTCGACGATCAACAGCTACTGATCAAGAGCATGGACGGTCGGGCCGAGAAACGCTGGACGTTCAGCCTGGCGCAAATAGAGGCCGCGACCTTTGATGACGCCTTGCAAAGCTGGACCCTCACCGGTGATTCGGGCGAGCACCGCCTGGTGTGCATGGCCGCCTTCACCGGCAACAATAACGACGAGGAAGACGAGCATGATGATGCGTAAATTCTGGCCGCTGCTGATGGCTGGCAGTGTGGGTGCGATGTCGGTGCAGGCTGCACCGGCGGACACCTATGAGTTGCTGGTGGGCAGCTACACCGCCGGCTCCAGCGACGGCATTTATCGCCTGCAATTCGACAGCCGCACCGGGCAGTTCCAAGGCAAGCCGGTACTGGCGGCGAAGTCCGCCAACCCTTCGTGGCTGACAGTCTCCAAAGACCAGAAGCACCTGTTTGTGGTCAATGAAAACGGCCCGGGCCAGCAAGACCCGGTCGGCCGCGTCAGCAGCTACCGCATCGACCCGAAGAATCATCAGCTCACCCTGGTCAATCAGGTGCAGAGCCTGGGCAACGAGCCGACCCATTCCAGCGTCGCGGCGGATGGGCGCTACCTGTTTGTCGCCAACTATTCGGTGCTGGAAGATCCGGGCGGCAGCCTGGCGGTGCTGCCGGTGGATGCCGAGGGCAAGCTGTCAGCACCGGTGCAGTTGAGTGCACACCCGGCCAGTCGCGTGAACCCTGAGCGTCAGGCCTCCAACCATGTGCATTCGGTGGTGTCGTCGCCGGACGGCAAGTACGTGTTTGTGCAGGACCTGGGCGCGGACAAGCTGTTCGCCTATCGCTACGACCCCAAGGCCAACCACGAGCTGCCGCTGACCCCGGCCGATCCGGCCTTTGTGCCACTGCCACCGGGCAGCGGCCCGCGTCACCTGTTGTTCAGCGCCGATGGCAAGCATGCCTGGCTGACCACCGAGATGAGCGCCCAGGTCGCGGTGTTCGATTACGCCGATGGCAAGCTCAGTCAGACGCAATTGGTGGACTTCGCCGCCGGCCAACCGGTATCCGACAAGGCCGGCGCCGCACTGCATGCCTCCAGCGATGGCAAGTTCCTGTACGTGAGCAATCGCGGCACCGCCAACCAGATCATCGTATTTGGCGTGGACCCGGCCACCGCCCACCTCAAGGAGCTGCAGCGCCGCAGCGTCGAAGGCGACCACCCGCGGGAGTTCAGCCTTGATCCGAGCGGCAAGTTCCTGCTGATCGCCAACCAGAAGAGCAACGAAATCGTGGTGGTCGAACGTGACCCCAAGACCGGCCTGCTGGGTAAAACCGTGCAGAAATTGCCGATCGATGCCCCCAGCGACCTCAAGTTCCTGGTGCGTCAATAAGCCACAGGCCCCGCCATGCGGGGCCTGATCCTTAGTATTAATTGTATTAATAGCGGCTACTGTTTCAAAGCATTTCTAAGGTTCAACCCTCGGGCGTAAGTTGGGTCCCAAGGCCTTCCCCGGCCACCCAACCGAACGAACACAAGGGTTACCGACATGAACTTGAATCTCTTCTCCGTCATCGCCGCCTCCGCCGTTTCCGCCACCGTGGCCCTGCCCGCCGCCGCCAGCGTGGAAGTCAGCGGCAAAAAATCCAGCACCAGCGCCTACACCCAGAAATACCTGCAACAAAGCGCCAACTTCTACGCCGCCCTGGATCACAAGACCCAGCAATGAGCGCTGATTGACCCTGCACACAAGCAGACGCCAAACCACTGGAACGTAAACGCGCGTTCGAGTGGTTTGGCGTTTGTGCGGCTGTCGAAGAAAAAAATAAGGTAATGGCGCATTGCCATATGTTTAAATTGACGCTTAAATATTGACGCGCTCTTTCATGGAATCGACAGCATGGCACTTCGACTCGCCGCACTTATCCTCGCCCTTTATTCCACCCCGATCCTGTCATCCGTGCAGTTGACGGACGGCGAACCGGAGATCGCTCGCGAGCGATTGTTGAGTCTGATCGAAGGCTAAGCCTTCGCCATCACGCCGATAAACAGGGGCGATTGCAGGAAGTCTTCCAACCAGCGTTGCAACGCTTTGTACGGCGTACCGGCAAACCATTCGCGGTCCACATGGGCAAACTGCCGTATAAACGGCGCAAGCGCCATGTCCGCCAGGCCAGGGTGGTCGGCCAGCAGATAGGCGCGAGTGGCCAGCAACCCCTCGAGCTTCTGCAAGAACACCTCGCCTTCGGCTCGATAGTGTTCCACCGGCTGCTCGGGATAGCGTTCGGGGTACTTGTATCGATTCAAGTGATGTTTAAAGGTTGAATCGTTCTCGGCGATCAGCTCAAGTACCGCTGGATCCCCCTGCAATAACCAGTTATCCGGATCATGCCGGGCCAAGGCCCATTGCATGATCGCCAGGCTCTCGTCGATCACCACGCCATCCACCACCAGCACCGGCACCGTGCCCTTGGGCGACAGTGCCAGCATCTCGGCCGGCTTGGCCTTGAGGCTCACCTCGACAATCCGCACCGCCACCCCCGAGTAGCGCAGCGCCAGGCGTGCGCGCATCGCATAGGGGCAGCGCCGGAACGAATACAGCAGCGCCTCGCTCACTTGACCTCCAGGGTGCTCAGGCCATTGCCCTGGCGCTTGACCTGGATCTGCACCGGGATGCGTTCGTGCATTTCCTGCACGTGGGAGATCACCGCCACCTTGCGCCCCTGGGCCTGCAAGCCGTCGAGGGCGTCCATGGCCAATTGCAGGGACTCGGGGTCGAGGCTGCCAAAGCCTTCGTCGATAAACAGCGATTCGATCTTCAAGGTGCTGGACGCCATCGACGCCAGGCCCAAGGCCAAGGCCAGGGACACCAGGAACGTCTCGCCGCCGGACAACGAATGCACCGAGCGCAGTTCATCGCCCATTTCCGTGTCCATCACCAGCAGGCCCAACATGCTGCCGCCGCGCTTGAGACGGTAGCGGCGCACCAGTTGGCGCAGTTGCACGTTGGCATGGTGCACCAGCAGGTCGAGGTTGTAGGCCTGGGCGATCTTGCGGAAGGTGTCGCCGGTGGCCGAGCCGATCAGTGCGTTCAGGCGTGCCCAGCGTTGCCACTCGTCATAGGCCTTGGCGATCTGTTCGGCCAGGGCACTGTTGGCGTCCTGGCGACGCTGGTCTTCGGACTGGCGCGCGCGCAGTTCGGCGCAGTGTTTTTCGCCGTCGGCCAAGTGTTGATTGAGCGCAGCCAGGGCGCCGTCGAGTTGGTCGGCGTCCAGGTTGCCGTTGTGCAGGGCCTGGTGTTCGGCGAGGCGTTGTTCGCGTTCCTGCAGCAATACCTTGGCTTGCTCGACGGCTTTTTCGCTGCTGTGCAGATGCTCGCGCAACGTGGCGATGTGTGTGTCATCGAACGCCAATAGACGCGCCAGGCCCTCGTCATCCAGCTCGGGGTGCAGGGCGCGCCATTCGGTGGTGCGGGCATCGAGGCTTTGCTGTTCGGCTTCGAAAGCTTGCTCGCGCTCCTGCTGGGCCTTGAGGTCGGCGGCCAGTTGGATCAGTTGGTTGCGGATGTCCTGCAACCGCTGGTTGGCGTCCGTCTCGCTCTGGCGTGCCTGCACCACGGCGTGTTCCAGTTGCTGTTGCCAGTGTTCGGCGCTGGGGTGTTCGCCCAGCAGGGCAGTGAGTTTTTCCTGGGCGGCCTGCTGCTGCGCGGCCAGCTCGGTAAATTGCTGGTTCAGTGCCTCGAGTTGCTGTTGGCGATGCTGCTGGTGCGTGTGCTCTTTCTCGATGGCCTGCTGGCGCTCCTGCTGCTCGGCCAGCTCATCCTTCTGATGGCCCAGTTGTTCAAGGCGTTGGCTGACCTGCTGGTCCAACTGCATAAAGGTCACGGCCGGGTCGCTGCGCAGGCCTTCCAGGGTGTCGGCGGGGAGCAGGCTGGCGAAGGCGTTGAGTTCTTCGTCGAGGCGCTCGCGGTCGTTGGACAGCTCGCGCTGCTGGTCCACCAGCAATTGGCGCGCCTGCTGGCTCGCGTCCTGGGCGGCCTGCAGTTGTTGCTGCAAGCGCCCGGCGTTTTGCTGCAGGTTGAGCAGGGCGGCCTGGCGCTGTTCGTCCTGGGTGATGCTTTGGGTCAGTTGGCTGAGTTGCTGGGCCAACCAATGGCTGCGTTTGCTTTGTTCCTGGTTGAACAGCGAGGCCGCCAGCGGGTGCGCGTCCAGGCTGGGCTGGAGCGCCTGCTGTTGGGTGACCAGGTGTTCCTGTTGTTGCAGGAATTCTTTTTGCTGGGCGATCAGGCCGCCGACTTCACCGCGCAGTTCGGTGAGTTTTTCCTTGAGGGTATCGACCGCTTTCTGCGCCGTGGCCTCTTCGTTGTGGTCGTGGCGCCCGAGGCTGTGCAGCAGGGCTTCGGGCTGGTGGTACGGGTGTTCATGGCTCCCGCACACCGGGCAGGGCTGGCCGTCCTGCAATTGTTCGCGCAATTCCTCGACGCTGGCACTGCGCGCCAGGCGCTGGCGCTCCAAGAGTTGCTTGGTCACCGTCAGGGTCTGTTCAGCCACCGCCAGCTCGGCCTTGGTTTGCAGGCCGGTCTGGTTCAGTTGGTCGCGTTGCTGGGCGGCGTCGGCGAGCTTTTGCGTGAGGGCAACGGCTTGCTGCTCCAGTTGCTGCTGGCTGTCCCACAGGCGTGACAGGTCTTCGAAGGCGCGCTGCTGCTTGCGATTGTCCTGCAACAGACTGGCCAGCAGTTGCACCTGTTCGGCCACGGCATGGGGTTCGGCGCCGGCTTCTTGATACAGCAGGTCGAGCGCTTCGCGTTGCTGGGCAAATTTTTCTGCGGCGCTGGTAGCACGCTGTTCAAGGTGTGGCAGTTCGGCCTGGCCTTTTTTCAGGCGATTACCGATCAGCATCAACTGTTGCAAGCGATCGCGGTAGGCGTTCCAGGCATCGCTCAACGGCGCGAGGGCGCTGCTGCGTTCCAGTTCGATGGCGAGGCGTTGCAGGCGCTCGTCGACTTGTTTTTGCTTGTCGAGCAAGCCATTCAAGTTGGCTTGACCTTCAGTGCAGGCGGTTTGCGCCAAGTGTTTTTCAGACGCAAATTTGCCCAGGCTCTCGGTCAGGTGGGCGAGGGTGTTTTGCGCATCGAAGGCTTGGCGTAGCAGGGGCGCGGCGGCAGTTTGTTGCTGCTGCGCGTCAACCAGCGCCGTCTGGGCGGCGGTCTGCTGTTGTTGCAGTTGCGCCTGACGGGTCTGCAGTTCAGCCTGTTGCTCGGTGTGTTGTTGAATCTGCGCGGCCAGGGGCGTCAGTAAGGTGAGGAGTTCCGCCCTGCGCGCAAACTGATGACGTTGCGGTGCCAGTTGGTCGAGGCGGCTCAGGTCCTGGCGTTGCGTGGCCTGGTTGTCCCACTCCGCTTGCGCGCGCTGGAGCTGCTCGGTGGCACTGCGCTGGCGGTCCTGCCATTCGCGCAGTTCCTTGAGCCAGGTGTGCTGTAACTCCAATTGCTTGAGCTGCGCCTGTTGGGTCTTGAGCTGTTGCTGGGCCGCGTCGAATTGCCGGTCCAGTTCGGCGCGCGTCTCGGGGGCCAGGGGCACCACGCCGGTGGCCTGGTCCTGCAGGTGTTTGTGCGTATCCTTGGCCTCCTTGGCCTTGTCGAATGCGCGGCGGCCGAGCTGGGTGTACAGCGCGGTGTCGGTGAGCTTTTCGAGCAGTTCGCTGCGTTCGTTGTCGTTGGCCTTGAGGAAGGCGCTGAACTCGCTTTGCGCCAGCAACACCGCGCGGGTGAACTGCTCGAAGTTCAGGCCCAGGGCCAATTCCAGCTGGGTCTTGTATTCGGTCTTCTGGCTGGCCAGCAGTTGGTCGCTGTCCAGGTCGATCAGGCTCTGCCGACTGTTCTGCAATTTGCCGCTGGCCTTGTCGCGGGCGCGATTGGCTTCCCAGCGTGCACGGTAGCGACGGCCGCTGACACCGACAAAGTCCACTTCGGCATAGCCGCCACCGGTGCCGCGCCGGATCAGGGTGCGTGGATCGCCGATGGAGATATCGCTGTCGGCATCCGGCATCTTGGCCTGGCCGGTATCGCCCAGGCGTGGCACGGCGCCAAACAGCGCCAGGCACAGGGCATCGAGCAGGGTGCTTTTACCGGCGCCGGTCGGCCCGGTAATCGCGAACAGCCCGGCACTGGCCAGGGGCTCGGCAGTAAAGTCGATCTCGAACGGGCCGGCCAGGGAGGCGAGGTTTTTCAGGCGGATGGCAAGAATCTTCATGGCTGTTCACCTGCCTGTTGCACTTCCTGGAGCAGCACGGCGAAATCCTTCAAGGTCTGTTCATCCACTTCACTGCCGTAGCTGTCCTGCCAGGCACGGCTGAACAATTCCTGGGGCGTGAGCTGGTCGAGTTCGATCAGTGCGTCTTCGTTGCTGTCGTCTCGACGGCCTTGGCCGGCGTATTCGGCGGCGATGCGCACCAGGCGCACGGCCTTGCCTTGCAGGGCGGTTTCGATCTGTTGGCGCAGGTCCGGTTGCGGTTCGTCGAGGCGTACGCGCACTTCCAGCCAGGGGTGGCGCTGGGTTTCAGCGAGCAGGTCGATGTCGGGCAGCGCCTCCAGGGCCTTGAGGATGTCCGCCAGGGGCGCGGCTTCCAGGCGTTGCAGGTTGACCGAGCGGGGAATCAGCAGCGGTTCGACGCTGACCAGTCGTTCGCCCTGGAACGTCACATCGAGAATCTGGTGCTTATAGCCAATTTCGGAAAACGACAGCGGTATCGGCGAGCCGCTGTAGCGAATGCGCTCCTCGCCATTGACCTTCTGCGGCTTGTGCAAATGCCCGAGGGCAACATAGCCGACACTTTTGTCGAACAGTTTGGCCGGCAGCGCCTCGGCATTGCCGATGATCAGGCTGCGCTCGGAATCTTCCGATACCGAACCGCCGGCCATGTGCGCATGGCTGATGGCAATCAACGCCTGGCCTTTCTTGCGTTTGGCGTTGGCCGCCGCGATCAGCCACTCATGGACCTGGCCGATACCGTGCAGGTAGTCGTCACCCAGGTGGGCACCGGTGACTTCCGCCGGGCGCAGGAACGGCAGCGCCAGGCACCACGCGGCGACCTTGCCCTTGGCATCCGGCAGGGGAATCAGCAGGCGTTCGGCGTCCAACTGGCCGTCGTCCAGCCACAGCACGCGGCCCAGCGCATGGGTGCGCAGGCGTCGCATCAACGGCGCGGGCAGCTCGATCCGCGAGCCGGAGTCGTGGTTGCCGGCGATCATCACAATGGTCAGTTTCGGATTTTGTTCGTGGGCGCTGATGATGAAATCGTACAGACGCTCCTGGGCCTTGAGCGGCGGGTTGACCGTGTCGAAGATATCGCCGGCGATCAACAGCGCATCGGGGTGCTGGGCCGCGATCTGGCGCAGCAGCCACTCGAGGAAGCAGGCGTGTTCGAAGTCGCGTTCCTGGCCGTGGAGGTTTTGGCCCAGGTGCCAGTCGGAGGTGTGAAACAGACGCAAGGCGAACTCCGTGGAGAAGATGAAAAGGAGGGGAGTTTACCTGTATTGCGAACCCGCTGCTCCAGACGACGCCGATCCAATGTGGGAGGAGGCTTGCCTCCGATGGCCATAGGTATCTACACAACTTTTCAGACCCTGAAAAATCTCCCACAACAGCCGTAGTTCAGCGTTGATTTGATTTTGTGGAGTGTCAGGAATGTAGCGGGGGGTTATTTGGGATACAGCGGCGGCAAGCTGGTGGTGTCCGTCGCCGGGTCCTGCTCGCGCTCGGCCATGGGGATGGCCTTGACCGCACGCCACAGTTCTTCACCCAGCCAGTATTGACCGCTCTCGCTGTACAGCGCGCCATTGAGCCCATCCAGTGCATCCGACAACGGCACGAACCGTGCCGCCATATCCGCCAACGTTTCCGGCTGTTGCCGCGCCCAGGCATCCAGTGCCTGGCGGGTGGCCTGGGGGTCGTTGGCCTGGGTGGCACGCTTGAGGTCGTCGAGCAGGGTGCGCGGGCTCGGGCCGGTTTGCGCGGCGCGCAGTACCGCCGGTTGCCGACGGGCCCGCCACCACAGGCCGAAGCCCAGCAGGGTGGTGCAGGTCAGGAGCAGGGTGCTGAGTTGCCACAGCCACAGGCGGCTGTCGTCCGGTGCGGTGATGATGGTCGGGGTGGCCGGCGTGTCCACCGCCAGGCTGGGGTTATTGGCGACTTGCAGGGTGCGGGCGGGCAGGCTGGTGCGTTCCAGATGGTCCTCGTGGGTGTTCCACCACACCACCTCGACGGCAGGCAGTTCCAGGGCGCCGACACGGTTGGGCACCAGGGCCTCACGGTCTTCGCGACTGCCGATCAGGCCACGGTCACTGCTCTGGTTGCCGAGCACCGGCTGGTCCGGGTAGCGACGCAGGCCGTTGATGTCGGTGCTGGGCAGAGCGGGCAGTTGGGCGCTGGACAGGCCCTCGGCCTTGACGGTCAGGCTGCGGGTCAGGGAGTCGCCGACTTGTACATGCTCAGGTTCCGGGTTCCAGCTCTCGGTGAGCGTGAGGCTGCGAGCCGGCAGCCAGGGGGCATCGACGGGGTACAGCGCAGGCTTGGGCTTGACCGCCAGTGGCAGTGCCGCCGAACTCACGTGGATCAGCTTGCCGGGCTTGGTGCCCTGCAGTGTGTTTTCCTGGGGCGGACGCGACTCCACCAGCGTGGCGCTGAACGTCTGCGAGGGAATCTCCAGGGTGCCGCTGTGCTGCGGGTAGATCGCGTAGCGGGTTTCGATCACGCCATGGCGGATGCTGTTGATGACCTTTTCATAGGTACGCGACTCGCCCAACTGTTCGACACGGGCATCGGGGATCTGCAACGGCGTCAAGCTGCTGTCGTCGTACAGCGACACCGAGTGGTAAACACGCACGGTCAACAGTGCCTGGGCCTGGACATAGACGCTGGTCTGGTCGAGGTTGGCTTCGACAAACACCGGGGCCAGCTCGGCGTTGGTGTCCTGGCTGGTGGTTTCCAGCACTTGCAGGCTGATCGGCTGGGTCGTGTACTCGCCCACTTGCAGCGGCGGAATCACCACCGTGCCGTTCTGCTTGGGCAGCAGGGTAATGATCCAGCGCGTGGTCGCATGGTTATCGCCGCCCAGCGTGGTGAGTTGGTTGAGCTGGCGCGTGCCGCTGACTTCGAATTGCGCATCCAGGGGCGACAGGTCGGGTTTGCCGAACTGGGTGACATCGCTGGATTCCACCGTCAGTTCCACCGTTTCCCCGGAATTGAGGCGGTTGCGGTCGACGCTGGCGACCAGGCTCGCCGCCTGGGCGTGGCCTGCCGACAACGCGAGTAGAAGCAGAAGGGTGGTGCGGCGGCTCATCGAGTCTTGTCCTGATGCTGTTGCTGTTCGTACCAGAATTTGCGTCGCAGCAGTTCGCCGGGATTGTCCGGGATCTCCTGCAGCCATTGTTCCAGGGCCTGGCGGTGTTCACCGTCGAGGTTGGCGTCGGCAGCAAGCAGCGGCGGGGTGGTGGTGTGCTCATCGCCCAACTCGCTGCCCGGCACGTCGTTGCCAGCGGCTGGCGGCGGGGTGCCGGCCTGGGTATCGCCGCTGCCGGCTTCGCCCTGGCCCTGGGACGACTGCTCGCCACCTGTGGCATTTTGCCCAGTGGCGCCCGGTTGCGCAGTTTGGCCGGGTTGGGTGGTTTCGTCATCCTCGTTTTTTGCCGGCTTTTCCGGCTCCGGTTCTGCCTGTTCCTGGATCAGGGTTTCTACCAGGGCCTTGTTTTTCAGCGCCGGTTGCAGGTCGGGCTGGGCTTCCAGCGCTTGTTCGTAGGCGTCGATGGCCGCTTCCAGCTCACCGGACTTGGCCAGGGCGTTGCCGCGATTGTAGTGGGAATAGGCGTCGTTACCCTCGGCAAACCGCTTGATGGCCTCGGCGTAGTTGCCGGCCTCGTACAGGGCGACGCCTTGCCATTGGGCATCCTCGAAATGTTCGGCGGCTTCGGCGGGGCGTTTCTGCTTGAGCAGGTATTGGCCTTGCTGGTCCGGCCGCAGCCACAGATCCTGGAATTCAAAGGCATAGCTGGGTTGCGGCGCGCCCAACAGCAGCAGCGGTAAAAAGAACAACCAGCCGCGCCGCCCGGCGCAGGCGGCCAGCAGCAACAGCGGCAGCAGCAACCAGTAACCCTGGTCGGCCCAGGTGTCGAGGTGCAGTAACTGGCCATCGTTGCGCAGGGCTTGGGGTGGGTCCAGCACGCCGAGCTGGCGCAGGTCTTTATCGTCCAGGCGTGCGGCCCGGTAGCGGCCGCCCATTTCGCTGGCGAAGGCCTTGAGTGTCGGGCTGTCGAGGCGTGGCACGAGGATCGCGCCTTGTTCGTCCTTGAGGAATTCGCCGCTTTCCTGGGTCACCGGCGTGCCTTCACGGCTGCCGATGCCCAGGATCGACAGGCTTGGCGCCTGGTTGCCCTGCAGCAGCAGGCGAATGCCCTGGCGTTCCTGTTTCGACAGCGATGAGCCGACCAGCAGCAGGCGACCCTGGCCCAGGCCGCCATGCTTGAGCAGGTCCAGGGCTTTTTCCACGGCCAGGTCGGCACGATGGCCGGACTCCGGCATGATCGAGGGGCGCAGGGCTTCGAGCAGGTTGCGGCTGGTGGCCAGGTCGTCCGACAGCGGCACCAGGGTGTGGGCGCTGCCCGCATAGACGACGATGGCGGTTTGCGCATCGCTGCGCGCCTGCAACAAGTCGTAGAGCTTGCGCCGTGCCTGTTCGAGGCGGTTGGGCGGGCTGTCGGTGGCGAGCATTTCCGGGGTCAGTTCGAGCAGCACCACCAACGGGTCGGAGGGTTTCTGGCTGGTTTGTTCAACCCGTTGCCAGCTGGGACCCAGCAACGCCAGCACGGCCAACAGCCAGGCGAGGCCCAGCAACACCCACGGCGATTTGCTTTCGCGCCCGCTGCCACCGCTGAGCAGTACGGCGTGAAAGGCCGGCGGCAGGATCATCTGCCAGCGCCCGGCGCGCTTTTGCCGATGCCACAGCTGCCACAGCAACCAGCCGAGCAGCGGCAGCAGCAAGAGCCACCAGGGGCGGAACCAATGCGGCCACAGGGCGATCATCGACGCCTCCGCAGACGCAGGCGTTTAAGGCGCTGGCGCCATTCCGGATGCTGTTGCAGGAAGATCCCCTTGCTCGACAGTTTGTTGAACCCGCGTTGCAGGGCGTTATTCGGCCAGCGTTCGTGGATCACCAGCAACATGCTCAGGATCAGCGCCAGGGCCAGCGGTCCGCTGTACAGCGCCTGCGCCGGGCGCGCCTGGGTCGGTTGCTGTTCGACGGGCTCGAGCTTGTCCAGTGTCTGCTTGATCGCTTCCAGCTCTTGGCCATCGCGGGCACGGAAGTATTGGCCTCCGGTGGCTTCAGCGATGGCCTTGAGCGCCGGCTCGTCGAGGTCCAGGCTCGGGTTGACGCCAAGGATACCCAGGGAGCCGGTTTGCTCAGGGTCGGCGCCGATGCCGATGGGGTAGATCTTCACCCCTTCTTCGGCCGCGAGGCGCGCGGCGGTCAGCGGGTTGATCTGCCCGGCGTTGTTGGCGCCATCGGTGACCAGGATCAATACGCGGCTTTGCGCAGGGCGCTGGCGCAGGCGTTTCAGCGCCAGGCCTATGGCATCGCCAATGGCGGTGTTCTTGCCGGCGATGCCGATGCGCGCCTCATCCAGCCAGGTGCGCACGGTGCGGCGGTCAAAGGTCAGCGGCGCTTGCAGGTAGGCCTGGCTGCCGAACAGGATCAGGCCCACGCGATCGCCTTCGCGGCCTTCGAGAAAGTCGCCGAGCAGGTGCTTGACCAGGTTCAGGCGGCTGATGTCTTCGTCCTGCCAGTGCATGTCGGGGAAGTCCATGGAGCCGGACACGTCCACCGCCACCAGCAGATCGCGCCCACTGGCGGCAATCGGCAGCGGTTCGCCGAGCCATTCCGGGCGCGCGGCGGCGGTCAACAGCAGCAGCCACAGCACCACGAAGGGCGCCTGTTGGCGCCAGCCCGGCAGGTTCACCCGCGCACGGCGGCGGGCCAGGCTTTCGAGATCGCCGAGGTAGCTGACTTTAAGGGCGGGCTCGCCGCTGTCGGCCGCCGGCAGGATGAACCGCATCACCCAGGGCAAGGGCAGCAGGATGAAGATCCACGGCCAGGCGAACTCAAACATGTTTGCGAATCCAGGTGTCGACCGCTTGGGTCAGGCCGGCGATGGCCTTGTCGTCGAGTTTGCATTCGGGTTTGTAGGCACCTTCCACCAGCACCATCCAGCGCGTGAGGCCGGCGGCCGGGCAACGGTTGTCGAGGAATGCCAGCCATTTGCGGCCGTTGAGGGTATGGCTCTGGCTATAGGGATAGTCGTTGCGGCACAGGCGCTTGAGCAGGCCATTGAGCTGTTGCAGCCAGGCACCGGCGGGCGCGCCATCGTAGGGTTTGGGCATCAGCGCCAATTCCGCCAGGGCGGCGATGCGCAGCGGGTCCAGCGGCTGTTCGGCACGGGCCAGGGGGCGTCGAGTCGGCAAGAAGCGGCGCAGCGACCACAACCCCCAACCCAGCAGCGGGATGACCAACAGCAACAGCCACCAGCCCGGCGCGGGCGGCCAGAAGCCGATGGGCGGCGGGGCGATCAGCGGTTGCAGTTGGTCGAGGCTGCTCATTGCTTTTTAACCGGGCGTTGCGGGTTGAGGTATTCGCGCAGTTGTTCGACCATTTCGCTCTGGGTGCTCAGGGGCATCAGCAGGATCCGCAGTTTCTGCGCGAGCAGTTCCCAGCGGGCGATGCGCGCTTCGGCCTGTGCCTTGTAGGCCTGGCGCAAATCGAAGTTCAGGGTATCCAGTTCCAATTGCGCCCCGCGCTGCGCAAAACGCAGCAGCCCGGCGGCAGGGAGCGCGTGGTCCAGCGGGTCGGAGATCGGCAACAGCAGCAAGTCGCAATGGCGTGACAGCAGGCTCAATTGCTGCTCGGCGCCCTCGGTGAGGGCTCGTTCGTCGCAGATCACGATTACCAGGCTGCCGGGGCGCAGCACTTCGCGGCCACGGCGCAGGGCCATGCCCAGGGCGTCGGCCTCCGGGCGGCTTTCGGTGTCCAGGCTCTGGTTGACGCGCACCAGGCGGTTGAGCAATTGCAGCAGGCTTTGCTTGCTGCGGCGCGGCTTGATTTCGTAGTGCTCGTTGTCGCCGAACACCAGCCCGCCGACGCGGTCGTTGTGCCCTAACGCGGCCCAGCCGATCAGGCTGGCGGCTTGAGCGGCGAGCACCGACTTGAACATCTGCCCCGAGCCGAAAAACAGCCGGCAGCTTTGCTCCACCATGATGAAAATCGGCCGTTCGCGTTCTTCGTGGAACAGCTTGGTGTGCGGCTCCTGGGTGCGCGCGGTGACGCGCCAGTCGATGGTGCGCACGTCGTCGCCGGCCTGGTACACGCGCACCTGGTCGAAGTCCACACCGCGCCCGCGCAGCTTGGAGTGGTGCAGGCCGATCAGCGGGCTGCGCTGGCTTGGCGTGGAAAACAGCTGCACTTCGCGCACGCGGTGGCGCATCTCGATCAGCTCGCTGAGCGTGACGCGCACCCCATCGCTTGCGTTCATCGACTTCAAGCGACGGCAACGACGTCGAGAATGCGTTGCACCACACGGTCCTGGTCAATCCCGGCCGCTTCGGCTTCGAACGACAGGATGATGCGATGACGCAGCACGTCGAACAGCACCGCCTGGATGTCTTCCGGGCTGACAAAGTCGCGACCGGCCAGCCAGGCATGGGCGCGCGCGCAGCGATCGAGGGCGATGGAGCCACGGGGGCTGGCGCCGTAGGCGATCCATTCGGCCATTTCCGGGTCGAACTTGGCTGGGGTGCGCGTGGCCATGACCAGTTGCACCAGGTATTCCTCCACCGCATCGGCCATGTACAGGCCGAGGATTTCCTTGCGCGCGGCGAAGATCGCCTGCTGGCTGACGCGGCGTTCGGGCTTGGTTTCGCCGTTGAGGGCTTCGCCACGGGCCTGTTGCAGGATGCGCCGTTCGACGGCGGCGTCGGGGAAGCCGATCTTGACGTGCATCAGGAAACGGTCGAGCTGGGCTTCGGGCAGCGGGTAGGTGCCTTCCTGCTCGATGGGGTTTTGTGTGGCCATCACCAGAAACAGCGGGGACAGGTCGTAGGTACTGCGCCCGACGCTGACCTGGCGCTCGGCCATGGCCTCCAGCAGCGCCGATTGCACCTTGGCCGGGGCGCGGTTGATCTCGTCCGCCAGCACCAGGTTGTGGAAGATCGGCCCTTGCTGGAACACGAAGCTGCCGGTTTCCGGGCGATAGATCTCGGTGCCGGTGATGTCGGCGGGCAACAGGTCGGGGGTGAACTGGATACGATGGAACTGCGCTTCGATACCTTCGGCCAGCTCTTTGATGGCCTTGGTCTTGGCCAGGCCTGGTGCGCCTTCGACCAGCATATGGCCGTCGGCGAGCAGGGCGATCAGCAGGCGATCGATGAGTTTTTCCTGGCCGAGAATCTGCGTAGAAAGAAAGGTTCGCAGCGCGAGCAGCGCTTCACGATGTTCCATCGATGACGGTTCCTGGAGAGATGAGCCTGTGCGTCATGTAACAAACGACAGCCTGGGGCGCCTACTTTAATGCATGGCAGGGGGTGGCGACTAACGGCACGCGGGGTATTTTTAGCAAAACTTGTAGGAAAATTGTGTGAGAGGCCCAAAGGGCGGCGAGCAGGCGTGCCCGCTCACCGCCTTTGCTTCAACGGCAGGGCACCCCGGTATGCCAAGGCTGGCTGTGCTCGGCAGAGTTGAGATCCGGGCGTTTGTCGCGGTTGTAGTAGCTCTGTTTGTAGACCCTGCCGTTGTACGACACCGACTCTGCGTAGGTCGAATACACCTTGGTGGGCGACCACGCCGGAATGTCGCGGCAACTGCCCGAAGGTGGCGGGGCCTTGACGGTGATCGGTTTTTCCAGTCGCAGCGTACCGCCGCGTCCGTCACTGACCACGACACTGACGATGACGCGGGTATCGCCGGTGACGGCAGGGGCGGTGAGGATGACGCTGCGGGTATTGCCGATGGTGCCGGTGAAGCCGGTCGGGCGCGTCCAGGTGTAGCTCATCGGGTCGCCGTCAGGGTCGCTGGTGTTGGCGATGAAGCTCACGGCCTTGCCCGAATCGACCGTTTCGCTGCCCTGCAGGCTGCCGACGGGTGGGCGGTTGGCGGGGGTGCCGGTGGTCACCGTGAGGTTATGGCTGGCGGTTGCGCGGCGCTCCCGTTCATCGGTGACGGTCAGGGTGATGACGCGTGTTCCCGCCGTATTCGGAGCAATAAAGCTGCTGGACGCTTGCGACGAAGAATCCGGGTTGAAGCCAGTGGCCGCCCAGGCGAAACGCAAGCCTTGGCCCGTGGAGGAAGCCCCCGATAACAGCACCGCCTTGCCGGCTTCAATACTGGAGGGGCCGGTGATCCTGGCGACCGGCAGGCCGCTGCCGCAGGTGCCCAGGCGCCGCCAGGGTTTGGCGGAGCCGGTTTCAACAAAGTTCAGATCGGGACGAGCGTTTTGTGTCCAGTGCGCCACTTGGTAGTTGTAACCGCTGTAGGAGACTTTTTCGCCAGCGGATGCATATACCTTGCTCGCAATCCAGGGGGCGGCGCAGTCGCCGACCGGAGGCGTGTCAGGGGCCTTGATGGTCATGTTTTCCCTCAGGTTGAGGGTGTGGGTGCCGTCGGACACCGCCACGGAAATCGAGGTCAGGGTATCGGCGGTTACAGGCGGGGCGGTCAATGCCAAGGTCGGTCCATCCCCGTCCGGAGGGGTAAACCCGTCGGCATTCCAGCGATAGGTCAACGGTTTTTGCGTGGGCGATTCAGCATAGACATGGCCGTTGAACGTCTCTCCCGATTTGGCTTGCTCGGGGATGGCCAGCCGGCCCGTGGGCGGTTGGCCGACGTCGTCGGCAAGCAGTTTGCGGATGGCGGCCTCCAGGTCCGGTTGCACGCCAATCTCGGTACGGTTGCCGTTGGCTTGTGGATAGCCGGTTTCTACCAGGATTCTGCGCAGTTCCTTGGGGGCGAGGTTGCCCAGGCCATTGGCCCGCGCCACACCTTGCAGCGATGCCATTACCCCGGCAATGATCGGGTTGGCGGACGAGGTGCCGCTGTAGGTGTGGGTATAGGCGCTGGTGGGGTTGGCGGTGCTCCAGGTCGTCGTGGTGACGGAACCGCCCCAACTGAACAGGTCGACGCGTCTGCCATATTGGGAGAAATAGGCTCTCAGGCCGGTGGTGGGTGTGACGGCGCCAGCATAAATGCTGCCGGAATCGAATTTATTGCGATCAAAGTAGCCGTTGAAGTAGGGGTGATCCAGATTGATATTGCCGTTTGCCGCAGCCAGTACGACATGCGCACCTTTTTCCATCGTCATATAGGTGATGATGTCGCGTACCGTGCTGTTGTATTCCATGGGCATGTAGCAGTTCTGGCTGCAACCTACCGCTGGAAAGGGCGTGTAATTCATATGCACGCCCAATTGCACCACATCGCCGGGGCTCAGCAGTTCAGCGGTCTGCATCAGTCGGCTGGTGCCATATTGCGAATAGCCCAGTTGTGCATGGGGCACGATGCCGGTGGTGCCGAAGCCGTTGTCCCTGGAGCCGATGGTGCCGACGCTGGCCGTGTCGTGGTAGCCAGTAAGAGCCCCTGCATCGACTTCCAGGAAAGGTTTGGGCAGGTCCACGTGGTTGTAGGCCCAATGATCGATCTCCGAAGAGATCACCCGCATGTTGTCGCCCTTGCCACCAGGTACGGCCCAGGCCTTCACCGCGTTTACACCGCCGATGTTGTAGGGCGGTACGGCTTGTCGGCCGAGCAGGTAGTACTGGCGTCCGGTATGGTCCGGTATGCCGCTGCGCGCACTGCCCGCGATGGGTTCGGCCTTGTCCTCGTGCATGCCCTCCACCACGGGTTCAAAGTCGACGTCTTCTATGGCCGGGTCTTGCTTGAGTTGCTGGCGCAGTGCGTCAGCCTGCCTGTGGTTCAAGTGGCGGGTGTCGACGATGTAGTAGCGGTCCAGTCGATGCCGGCGCAGGGCTTCTACATCCCCCAGCGTGCGGGCCTTGCTCGGCGTTACCAGCGGCTTGATGTTGGGCACGCGGTGCTGGAAGGTGCTGGAGGGGTCGACGAGGTCCTGAAGATTTCGCGACCTGGATCCGTCGTCTTTGATCAGCAGGATCAAGTGTGAGTAGTCAATGTTGGCTGCGGATGCCGCCAGCGCTGATGAAGCAGTGGCCAAAAGGCCAATGGCCAGAAACTTGCTGATGGATTTCATCGAGGCACCCGTGCAGTCACCGTTGCTTTGCTCAGCTAAGGCCGGAAACACGGGGCCGGGTACTGTTAGAAATAACAGTACCGACCAACGGTCGAGGGCATCGGTGAAGGCTGCGCCAGTGCGATTCAGGCGCGGATGTAGGTGCCGGTGCCCTTGAGAATGTTCTGCAGGGTTTGTTCCACTTCTGCCATATCCGCTGCGGCGGTGGCGTGGGTTATCTCCAATTGGTCCTTGCCGCCCAGTGCATCGGCATCGCCCGCCGCCAGCTCTACCCGCAATGTCGTGTCGCTGAAGGTGACTTTCAGCCCATCCAGGGTCGACGGCTCGTAGTCCCAGGTCAGCTCCACGTCGTCTTCGTCGGGGTAGCGGGTGAGCATGAACATCTCGCCGTTCCTGCCGTGGCAGCAGAGCATGGCCATGTTGTCTTCTTCGTCGTCGCACGGGGTGGCCATCAGGGCGTCGGTTTTCAGTTGCAGCATGGGGAATCCTGTCTGGGGTAGGGCGTTGCGTAGGCAATTGTGCCATTGCGGCGAATTTTGTGCTGCTTCCTGTGTCAGACCCAGCGCATGACCTGACGGGCAATACCAGTCATTTTCGGTACTCGGGGCGGGGAAAATAGCCGGTTTTTCTACCAGGAATTCCGGGTTGCCCAAGTCGCAACCCCAAGCCTGCGTACCGATGACCGAATATGTCGCAGCACCGCAAGCACCCGGCTTCCCACACTCGTTAAGCTGCGCAACGGATGTGCACGTGCCAGGCGCCTGACCTGCCCGTCGTACCGTCACCCGGCAAGGTGCGCATCTTATGGAAGTTGTATGTGACCTCATTGTCTTGTCCAGCTTCACCCACCTGTCACCCTGATTCGTTTATGGTGCTTAACTCGTTACCTGCGAACAGAGCTGACGGTCTCCCCACCAGGGGATAACACGCGACGCTTCCATCAATAACAAGCCCAAGCGGAGTACCACAGATGGCGTTCTTCACCGCAGCCAGCAAGGCCGACTTCCAGCATCAACTGCAAGCGGCACTGGCGCAGCACATCAGTGAACAGGCACTGCCACAAGTGGCGCTGTTCGCTGAACAATTCTTCGGCATCATTTCCCTGGATGAACTGACCCAGCGTCGCCTTTCCGACCTGGCCGGTTGCACCCTGTCTGCCTGGCGCCTGCTTGAGCGCTTTGATCACACCCAACCGCAAGTGCGGGTCTACAACCCCGATTACGAACGTCATGGCTGGCAATCGACCCACACCGCGGTCGAAGTGCTGCACCATGACCTGCCATTCCTGGTGGACTCGGTACGCACCGAGCTGAACCGCCGTGGCTACAGCATCCATACCCTGCAGACCACCGTGCTCAGCGTGCGCCGTGGCAGCAAGGGCGAGTTGCTGGAAATCCTGCCCAAGGGCACCCAGGGCGAAGGCATCGAGCAAGAATCGCTGATGTACCTGGAAATCGACCGCTGCGCCAACGCCGCCGAACTGAACGTGCTGAGCAAAGAGCTTGAGCAGGTGCTGGGCGAAGTGCGCGTGGCCGTGGCCGATTTCGAACCGATGAAGGCCAAGGTCCAGGAGCTGCTGGAAGGTATCGACGCCAGCCCGTTCGGCATCGACGGCGAAGAAAAAGCCGAGATCAAGAACTTCCTGGAATGGCTGGTGGGCAACCACTTCACCTTCCTCGGCTATGAAGAGTTTGTGGTACGTGACGAGGCGGACGGCGGTCATATCGAATATGACGCCAACTCGTTCCTCGGTCTGACCAAGCTGCTGCGCGCCGGCCTCACCGCCGACGACCTGCGCATCGAAGACTACGCCGTGTCGTACCTGCGCGAGCCGACCGTGCTGTCGTTCGCCAAGGCCGCGCACCCGAGCCGTGTACACCGCCCGGCTTACCCGGACTACGTGTCGATCCGCCAGATCGATGCCGACGGCAAGGTGATCAAGGAATGCCGCTTCATGGGCCTCTACACCTCGTCGGTGTATGGCGAAAGCGTGCGCGTCATCCCGTATATCCGCCGCAAGGTCGCGGAAATCGAACGCCGCTCCGGCTTCCAGGCCAAGGCGCACCTGGGCAAGGAGCTTGCTCAAGTCGTTGAAGTGCTGCCCCGTGACGACCTGTTCCAGACCCCGGTCGACGAGCTGTTCAGCACCGTGATGTCGATCGTGCAGATCCAGGAACGCAACAAGATCCGCGTGTTCCTGCGCAAAGACCCGTACGGTCGTTTCTGCTACTGCCTGGCCTATGTGCCGCGCGACATCTATTCCACCGAAGTGCGCCAGAAGATCCAGCAAGTGCTGATGGATCGCCTGAAAGCCTCGGACTGCGAATTCTGGACCTTCTTCTCCGAATCCGTGCTGGCGCGCGTGCAGCTGA
The DNA here is from genome assembly GCF_900116055.1 of Pseudomonas sp. NFACC42-2. Classification (NCBI taxonomy): domain Bacteria; kingdom Pseudomonadati; phylum Pseudomonadota; class Gammaproteobacteria; order Pseudomonadales; family Pseudomonadaceae; genus Pseudomonas; species Pseudomonas sp. NFACC42-2. The sequence goes on along the minus strand of NZ_FOZO01000001.1, from coordinate 636,795 downwards.
TTCTGCGGGTCGACCCGAAGAACCGCCTGGACATCGACCCGCTGCAACTGGAAAAAGAAGTGGTGCAGGCCTGCCGCAGCTGGCAGGACGACTACTCCAGCCTCGTTGTGGAAAGCTTCGGCGAAGCCCACGGCACCAACGTGCTGGCGGATTTCCCGAAGGGCTTCCCGGCCGGCTACCGCGAGCGTTTCGCTGCGCATTCGGCCGTGGTTGACATGCAGCACCTGCTCAGCCTCACCGAAGCCAACCCGCTGGTGATGAGCTTCTATCAGCCCCTGGGCCAGGTGTCCGGCCAGCGCGAGCTGCATTGCAAGCTGTATCACGCCGATACCCCACTGGCGCTGTCCGACGTGCTGCCGATCCTGGAAAACCTCGGCCTGCGCGTGCTGGGTGAGTTCCCGTACCGCTTGCGTCATGCCAACGGCCGCGAATTCTGGATCCACGATTTCGCGTTCATCGCCGCCGAAGGCGTGAACCTGGACATCCAGCAGCTCAACGACACCCTGCAGGACGCGTTCGTGCACATCGTGCACGGCGATGCCGAGAACGATGCGTTCAACCGCCTGGTACTCACCGCCGGCCTGCCATGGCGCGACGTCGCGCTGCTGCGTGCCTACGCCCGTTACCTGAAGCAGATCCGCCTGGGCTTCGACCTCGGCTACATCGCCAGCACCCTGAACAACCACACCGACATCGCCCGCGAGTTGACCCGGTTGTTCAAGACCCGTTTCTACCTGGCGCGCAAGCTCACCGCCGATGACCTGGAAGACAAGCAGCAACGCCTGGAACAAGCGATCCTCACGGCCCTGGACGACGTCCAGGTGCTTAACGAAGACCGCATCCTGCGTCGCTACCTGGACCTGATCAAGGCCACCCTGCGCACCAACTTCTACCAGACCGACGCCAACGGCCAGAACAAGTCGTACTTCAGCTTCAAGTTCGACCCGCGCGCGATCCCCGAGCTGCCCAAGCCGGTGCCGAAGTTTGAAATCTTCGTCTACTCGCCGCGTGTCGAAGGCGTGCACCTGCGCTTTGGCAACGTGGCCCGTGGCGGCCTGCGCTGGTCCGACCGTGAAGAGGACTTCCGTACCGAAGTGCTCGGCCTGGTCAAAGCCCAGCAAGTGAAGAACTCGGTGATCGTGCCGGTGGGCGCCAAGGGCGGCTTCCTGCCGCGTCGCCTGCCACTGGGCGGCAGCCGTGACGAAATCGCGGCCGAGGGCATCGCCTGCTACCGCATCTTCATTTCCGGCCTGTTGGACATCACCGACAACCTCAAGGATGGCGCCCTGGTGCCGCCGGCCAACGTCGTGCGCCATGACGACGATGACCCGTACCTGGTGGTGGCAGCGGACAAGGGCACCGCGACCTTCTCCGACATCGCCAACGGCATCGCCATCGACTACGGCTTCTGGCTGGGCGACGCGTTCGCCTCCGGTGGTTCCGCCGGTTACGACCACAAGAAAATGGGCATCACCGCCAAGGGCGCGTGGGTCGGTGTGCAGCGTCACTTCCGTGAGCGCGGCATCAACGTGCAGGAAGACAGCATCACCGTGGTGGGCGTCGGCGATATGGCCGGCGACGTGTTCGGTAACGGCCTGTTGATGTCCGACAAGCTGCAACTGGTCGCGGCCTTCAACCACCTGCATATCTTTATCGACCCGAACCCGAACCCGGCCACCAGCTTCGTCGAGCGCCAGCGCATGTTCGAGCTGCCGCGTTCGGCCTGGACCGACTACGACACCAGCATCATGTCCGAAGGCGGCGGTATCTTCTCGCGCAGCGCGAAGAGCATTGCCATCTCGCCACAGATGAAGGAACGCTTCGACATTTCGGCCGACAAGCTGACCCCGACCGAACTGCTGAACGCCTTGCTCAAGGCGCCGGTGGACCTGTTGTGGAACGGCGGTATCGGTACCTACGTCAAGGCCAGCACCGAAAGCCATGCGGATGTGGGCGACAAGGCCAACGACGCGTTGCGCGTCAACGGCAACGAGCTGCGCTGCAAGGTAGTGGGCGAGGGCGGTAACCTCGGCATGACCCAGCTGGGCCGTGTGGAGTTCGGCCTCAATGGCGGCGGCTCCAACACCGACTTCATCGACAATGCCGGTGGTGTGGACTGCTCCGACCACGAGGTGAACATCAAGATCCTGCTCAATGAAGTGGTGCAGGCCGGCGACATGACCGACAAGCAACGCAACCAGTTGCTGGCGAGCATGACCGACGAAGTCGGCAGCCTGGTGTTGGGCAACAACTACAAGCAGACCCAGGCCCTGTCCCTGGCTGCGCGCCGAGCCTACGAGCGTGCCGCCGAGTACAAGCGCCTGATGAGCGACCTGGAAAGCCGTGGCAAGCTGGACCGCGCCATCGAGTACCTGCCGACCGAGGAGCAGCTCACCGAGCGCGCTTCCACCGGCAAGGGCCTGACCCGTCCGGAGCTGTCGGTGCTGATCTCCTACAGCAAGATCGACCTCAAGGAAGCGCTGCTCAAGTCGCTGGTTCCGGATGACGACTACCTGACCCGCGACATGGAGACCGCGTTCCCACCGAGCCTGGTGGCCAAGTTCGGCGAAGCCATGCGTCGCCACCGTCTGAAGCGCGAGATCGTCAGCACCCAGATCGCCAACGACCTGGTCAACCACATGGGCATCACTTTCGTGCAGCGACTCAAGGAGTCGACCGGCATGAGCCCGGCGAACGTGGCCGGTGCCTACGTGATCGTGCGCGACATCTTCCACCTCCCGCACTGGTTCCGTCAGATCGAAGCCCTGGACCACCAGGTCTCCGCTGACGTGCAATTGCAGTTGATGGATGAGCTGATGCGCCTGGGCCGTCGCGCCACGCGCTGGTTCCTGCGCAGCCGTCGCAACGAGCAGGACGCCGGCCGTGACACCGCGCACTTCGGTCCGCACCTGGCCGCGCTGGGCCTCAAGCTCGACGAACTGCTGGAAGGTCCGACCCGCGAAGGCTGGCAGACCCGCTACCAGGCCTACACCGAAGCCGGCGTGCCGGAGTTGCTGGCGCGCATGGTTGCAGGCACGACCCACCTGTACACCTTGCTGCCGATCATCGAAGCCGCTGATGTGACCGGGCATGACGCAGCCGAAGTGGCCAAGGCCTACTTCGCTGTCGGCAGCGCCCTGGACCTGCCGTGGTACCTGCAGCAGATCAGCGATCTGCCCGTGGCCAACAACTGGCAGGCCCAGGCCCGCGAAGCGTTCCGCGACGATGTGGACTGGCAGCAACGGGCGATCACCATTTCCGTCCTGCAAATGGCCGACGCGCCACAGGACATGGAAGCCCGCGTGGCCCTGTGGCTTGAGCAGCACAAGGACATGGCTGATCGTTGGGTCGCAATGATGGTGGAAATCCGTGCTGCGGTCGGCACGGACTACGCCATGTACGCGGTGGCAAACCGTGAACTGCTGGACCTGGCGTTGAGTGGTCAATCGGTGCTGCAACCGGCTTGATGCCTGGGTAAAACCAATGTGGGAGGGGCGGTGCGACGATTCGACTTGCTCCCTCCCACATTTGGATCTTTATCTATCCGGATATCAGTGGTGTTTCAGTAATTTGCTTTCCAGGTGATCCAGGTGCCGGGTCATCAAGCCCACCGCAGCAGTCACATCCCGCTGCTCAATCGCATCCACAATCGCCACATGCTCCTGCCACGCGCAATACGTGCAGGCTTTCGCTTCGAATTGGGCAATGATCAGCGACGTCAACGGCACCAGGCTGTTGAGAAACTGCGCCAACGGCGCGTTACCCGCCATCTGCGCCAATTGCAGGTGAAACTCCCCTGACAACCGAATCGCCGGCCCACGTTGGTTGCGGTCTATACCGTCGCGTTCCCGTGCTATCAGCTCGCGCAGCTGGCGTATCTGCGTGGGCGTGGCCTGGGCGCAGGCCAATTGCACCACCGTGATTTCGGTCATGCGCCGCGCTTCGAGGATCTGCCGCGTCTGCTGGGCATCCGGCGCCGCGACCTGGGCACGCTGGTTGGGGCGCAGGATGACCACTTGCTGGTGGGACAGCTTGGCCAGCACCCGGCGAATCACGCTGCGGCTGACGCCAAAGGTTTCGCCCAGGCCTTCTTCGGTAAAGCGGCTGGATGGGGCGATGCGCTGTTCGAGGATGGCGTCGAACAACCGTGGGTAGATGTCGTCCACCGAAGGCTTTTTTCCGGCCACCAGGCGCAGGGCAGGAATGATCGGATCGCGTTGCAGGGCGTGGGCGGTCATGGCCTGTCTCCAAAAAATCAGTTGCCGAGATGGTCGTCCGGGATGTTCAAGTGAATGCCCATGCGCAGGCCTTCCTGGAGGATGTGCCGACGCATCTCGGCACTGGCCAGGGCGCTGTTCTTGTTGCGGATGGCGCGTACCACCGCTTCATTTTCCTGCAGGCGTTCCGCCAGGTGCTCGGGGGAGTTGCGCAGTACCTGGGCGCTTTGCTTGAGGGCGGTGCTGGTTTGCTGCACCACGTTCTGGAAGATCGGGTTGGCGGTCAGCGCGAACAGTTCTTCGTGAAAATCGAGGTAGGCGTTCATGCCGGCTTCGGCGTCACCGGCATCCAGGGCTTCGCGCATGTCCATCAGGGTCAGGCGCAATTGGCCGACTTCCTTGCTGCTGATGGACTGGGCCACCAGGCCGACGATAAAGGGTTCGAGGGTGTAGCGCAGTTGCAGGATGTCTTCGAGGCTGGCATCGGCCACGGCGTCGCTCGATTGTGGTTCGCTGACGCTGGTTTCCAGCACGACCACACCTTTGCCGGGCATGGAGCGCACCAGGCCGAGGGTTTCGAGTACGATCACCGCTTCACGCAGGCTGGGGCGGCTGATGCCCAGCTGTTCGGCGAGTTCGCGCTGGCCCGGGAGCATTTCGCCCCGGCGCCACTGACCCTGCTTGAGTGCGGCGCGGAGTTTTTCTACGACTGAATTGACGACGGTTGAGGTGCTGATCACGTCGATACTTCCTTAATGTTGCTAATACAGTCATGTGGGGGAGGGCAAGCCCCCTCCCACATTAGCCAGTGTCGCCCATGAGACAGCGTTAGAATTCCTGGTGCGCCGGTGATACCGGCTTCCTGGCCTGGAAGGCATAGCCTTGCTGGCCGTCGAGCACCTTGTTGGCGCGTTGGATATCGATGTCTTTTTCCCAGCGGGCGATGGCCACGGTGGCGACGCAGTTGCCGATCAGGTTGGTCAAGGCGCGACCGATGCCCATGAACCAGTCCACCGCCAACACCAGCACCAGGCCGACCACCGGAATCGCCGGGATCGCCGTAAGCGTTGCCGCCAGAATCACCAGCGCGGACCCCGGAATCCCGTGGGCGCCCTTGGAGGTGATCAGCGACACCAGCAGGATGGTCAGCAGATCGGTCATCGACAGTGGCGTGCCGGTGGCGTTGGCGATAAACACGATGGCCAGGGTCAGGTAGATCGAGAAACCGTCGAGGTTGAACGAGTACCCGGTGGGAATCACCAGGCCCACGGTGGAGCTGCCGATGCCCAGGTGTTCGAGTTTGCGCATGACCTGCGGCAGCACCGCGTCGGAGGAGGCGGTGCCCATCACGATCAGCAGTTCTTCACGCAGGTACTTGAGCAGCGGCAGCATGCGCAGGCCCGACAGGCGCATCACCACGCCGAGGATCAGCGCGACGAAGGCAAGGCAGGTCAGGTAGAACAGGCCCACCAGGCTGCCCAGGTGTTGCAGGGAGTCCAGCCCGTAGGTACTGGTGGTGAAGGCGATCGCACCAAACACGCCGATGGGCGCCAGGCGCACGATCATGCCCATGATGCGGAAAATCACATGGCTCAGTTCATTGATCAGCCGAGTGATACCGGAGGCCGCTTCGCCCACCAGGTTCAAGGCGCTGCCGAACAGCACCGAAAACAGCAGCACTTGCAGGACATTGTTGTCGGCAAAGGCGCCGATCACCGAGTTGGGGATCAGGTCCATCAGGAACTGGCTGGTGCCCTTGATGTGCTGGCCCTTGTCGGCCAGTTCATTGAGACCGGCGGAGGAGAGCTGTTCCAGATGGATATTGGCGCCGGTGCCGATCCCGGTGCTGAAGGCCATGACCAGGCCGATCACCAGGGCGATGGTGGTGAGCACTTCAAAGTAGATCACCGACTTGAGGCCGATGCGCCCGACCTTCTTCAAATCGCCGGCCCCGGAAATACCACTGACCACCACGCAGAACACGATCAGGCCGATCAGCATCTTGATCAGCTTGATAAAGCCGTCACCCAGGGGTTTGAGTTGCGAGGAGAATTCGGGAAGGGCCAGGCCGCACACGATGCCGAGCATCAGGCCAATCACGACTTGCAGGAAAATCGAACGCGAGCACCATCTGAGCATGGGAGGGATCTCTATTCGGTGCCCCGGTGGTTCCAGGGCTTAATTGTTGTGGTCATACCGGTAAGTCCAGTGCGTCGCCAGTCTAGGCCAGGTATTTTTGAAATCACAAGTAAAAATTCGGCGGTTGGCAGGTCCCGGTCTGACCAGTTGGTCGCGAAGGTTGATGCTTGAGCGGTTGGCGGGGCGCAAATTTTTTCGCTTATCATCCGCCGCCAAGTACATGAGGTGATGGATGGACAAACCAGGACTGACCACTGACGACACCGGGCTGACCCGCTGCACCTGGCGCACGGCCGCGCCGGAATACCTCCGTTATCACGACCACGAGTGGGGCGTACCGGTGGCGGATGATGTTCAACTGTACGAGAAGATCTGCCTGGAAGGCTTCCAGGCCGGCATGGCCTGGATCACCATCCTGCGCAAGCGCGAGCCGTTCAGGGCGGCGTTCGACGGTTTTGATTTTCGCCGGGTGGCGCAGTACGGCGAGGCAGATGTCGAACGGTTGATGCAGGACCCGGGCATCGTGCGTAATCGGGCGAAGATCGTTTCCACCATCAACAACGCCCGCCGGGCGTGTGAGCTGGTGGATGAGACCGGCTCGCTGGCGCAGTGGTTGTGGGCATTCGAGCCCGGCCCGGAAGAGCGCCCGGCAGTGGTGGACCTGGCTTACTGGACGGGCAATCCCACCTCGCCGGCCTCGGTGCGCCTGTCCAAGGCCTTGAAGAAACGCGGCTGGACGTTCGTCGGGCCGACCACGATGTATGCGCTGATGCAGGCGATGGGGATGGTCAATGATCACCTTGATGGGTGTGTGTGCCGCCCAAAGATCGAAGAACTGCGCCGGCAGTTCAAGCGCCCGTGAGTCGCTGGCGGTGGGAGGGGCTTCACCCATGCTGCTGATTGGTGATGAGGCTGATTAGTGTGGAAGAGGGGTCAGCACCTCGGCCTTGTCATCCAGCACCATCACTACCAGCAGCCTGGCCGGTTGGGTCTGGCTGGCATTGCTGGATTCAAAGTGTCGCGAACCCGCGGGCTCGTAGAACGATTCGCCGACCGTGTAGGTCCTGGCTTTCTCATCATTCACCCGCGAGGTAATCGCGCCTTCGAGCACATAGGCCACGGCCGTGCCGGTGTGGCTGTGGGGCACGGTGGCCTGGCCGGGGGCGTAGTCGACGGTGAGCAGGAGGGTTTTCTTGCCGGGTACCTGGGGCAGCGGGTGTTCTTGCAGGACCTTGATCGATTCCTGGTTGTACACGGGCGCGTGGGCAAAGGCGCTGATTGAGGCGAGCATCAGGGTGATGGCGAGCAGGCGTTTCATGGTGAGGTTTCCGAGTGGTTCGAGACCTGTCCACCGTACGCCGGGATTTTCGAGCGACCAATGACCAATCCGGCGGAAAAAACCTTAGCCAATCTGCTGGAGAATATCGCGCACCTTGTCCAGCGCCGGGTCGATGTCGAGGGTCTCGATGGCCCCAAACCCGATGATCAGGCCCGGACGCACCGGCGTGTCGTGGAAGAACACGTCCAGCGGGTACAGGCCGACTTCCACCTGGCGCGCCAATGCCATCAGCAACGGGATATTCACCGCTACTTTGCACAACGCCGCCATATGGAACCCGGCGACGGTGGGCACCGCTTCGAACCACGGCGACAGGTCGCCCGCCAGGCGCTGCAAAATGCGCTCGCGGCGCCCGGCGTATACGCTGTGGCAGCGGCGAATATGCTTGAGCAAATAGCCTTCGCTGATGAATTTGGCCAGCGCCCATTGCGGCAATGTGGAGCTGTGCTGGTCGGTTAATTGCTTGGCCTTGAGCACCGCGCCGTAGATCGCCGGGGGCAGCACCGCATAGCCCAGGCGCAGTTCGGGCAGAAGGGTTTTGGAGAAGGTGCCGACGTAGGTGACCACGCCACGGCTGTCCATGCTTTGCAGAGAGTCGGTGGGCCGGCCTTCGTAGCGGAACTCGCTGTCGTAGTCGTCCTCGATGATGATCGCACCCAGCTCGAAGGCGCGTGCCAACAGCGCTTCCCGACGCGGCAGGCTCATGGGCATGCCGAGGGGGAACTGGTGGGAGGGCGTGACGTAGATCAGCCGTGCGCCATCGGGGATCCGGTCGACCTGGATGCCTTGCTCATCGACGGAAACACCGATGACCCGCGCGCCCATCGCCATGAATAACTGGCGCGCAGGGCTGTAGCCGGGGTCTTCCATGGCGACGATGCTGCCCGGTTCCAGCACCACGCGGGCGATGAGGTCCAGGGCCTGCTGCGCGCCGTTGGTGACGACGATGTCGCTGTCGCGGCATTGGACCCCACGGGAAAACGCGATATGCCCGGCGATGGCGCTGCGCAGGGCCGGCAACCCTTCCGGCTGGCTGTAGAACCCACTGTCCCGGGCGATGCGCCGCAACGCGTCCTGGGTGCAGCGCCGCCATTCATCCTGGGGGAACTGGTTGCCGCTGGTGGCACCGCCGATAAATTCGTAGCGCAACGTGCTGTCGCGAGTGGGATGGCGCATGGGCGAGGGCAGTGACTGCCACTTCCCTAGGTTGGCGGCGCAGGCCAGGTCGGTGGCGGTCTGCACGCGATTCGGCTGTGGTGCCCACGCGTTGACGAAGGTGCCACGGCCAATCTTGCCCACCAGCAGGCCTTCGTAGGTCAGGGTGGCGTAGGTGTCGGATACGGTCTTGCGCGATACGCCTAATTGCTCGGCCAGCAGGCGGCTGGGTGGCAGTTGCGCGCCCGCCGAGAGGCGCCCGGTGGCGATGGCTTCACGCAACTGCTGATAAAGCTGGGCCGCCAGGTCCTTACGCCCGTTGATGACGATGTGGAGTTCCATGTTTCATCCTGAGACAGATCGATCTGCGCCAAGGTTACGCGTAAATCGATCTGTAGAAACCCAGGCGTACTCAGGACAGGAAGCCGCCATCCACATTCAGCGACACACCGGTGGTGTAGCTCGACGCATCGCTGGCCAGGTACAGCACCGCACCGGCCATCTCGCTCGGGTCGGCCACGCGCTTGAGCGGGATCTGCGCCAGGGCCATTTTCAGGATCGCGTCGTTCTTCACCAGCGCCGAGGCGAACTTGGTGTCGGTCAGGCCCGGCAGCAGGGCGTTGCAACGAATGCCGAACTCGGCGCATTCCTTGGCGAACACCTTGGTCATGTTGATCACGGCGGCCTTCGTCACCGAGTAGATGCCCTGGAACACGCCCGGCGAAATGCCGTTGATCGAAGCGACGTTGATGATGCTGCCACCGCCGTTCTCGCGCATCAGCTTGCCGGCTTCCACCGACATGAAGAAGTAGCCGCGAATGTTCACGTCAACGGTCTTCTGGAAAGCGCCGAGGTCGGTGTCCAGCACGTTGCAGAACTGCGGGTTGGTCGCGGCATTGTTGACCAGTATGTCCAGGCGGCCGAACTGTTCACGGATGCCGGCAAACACCTGGGTAATCTGCTCCATTTCACCGATATGGCAGGCAATCGCCGTGGCCTTGCCGCCGTCGGCGATGATCGCGTCCGCCACATGCTGGCAGCCTTCGAGCTTGCGGCTCGAGACGATCACGTGGGCGCCTTGCTGGGCCAGCAGCTTGGCGATGGCTTCACCGATGCCACGGCTGGCGCCGGACACAAAAGCAATCTTGCCGTCGAGGTCGAACAGGTGGGTCTTGGACATTAGCGATTCCTTAGAGGGCTGATTTACCGATGACATTCAGGCTCATCTGCTCCAGCAGCTTGTTCATCTGGATGAACTGCGCAAAGCGTTTGTCCTGGGTCTGGCCGTGGAAGAAGCGGTAGTAGATCTGCTGCACGATGCCGGCGAGGCGGAACAGGCCGTAGGTGTAGTAGAAGTCGAAATTGTCGATCTGGATGCCCGAGCGTTCGGCGTAGTAATCCACGAACTGGCGGCGGGTGAGCATGCCGGGGGCATTGCTCGGTTGGCGGCGCATCAGTTGTACCGGTGCCGGGTCGCCGGCTTCGATCCAGTAGGCAAGGGTGTTGCCCAGGTCCATCAGCGGGTCGCCGAGGGTGGTCAGCTCCCAATCCAGCACGCCGATGATTTGCATCGGGTTGTGCGGGTCGAGGATCACGTTATCGAAGCGGTAGTCGTTATGCACGATGCTCGAGGTGGGATGGTCGGCGGGCATCTTGTCGTTGAGCCACGCACGTACCTTTTCCCAGTTGGGGGCGTCGGGGGTCAGGGCCTTTTCGTAGCGGTCGCTCCAGCCACCAATCTGGCGTGCCACATAACCTTCAGGCTTGCCCAGGTCGGCCAGGCCGCAGGCGCGGTAGTCGACCTGGTGCAGTTCGACGAACTTGTCGATAAAGCTCTTGCACAACGCCTCGGTCCGGGTGGCATCCAGGCCCAGTTCGGCGGGCAGGTCGGAGCGCAGGATGATGCCGTTGACCCGTTCCATCACATAGAACTCGGCGCCGATCACCGACGCGTCGGTGCAGTGCACATAGGCCTTGGGGCAATACGGGAAACCATCCTTGAGCTGGTTGAGAATGCGGTATTCGCGGCCCATGTCGTGGGCGGACTTGGCCTTGTGGCCAAAGGGTGGGCGACGCAGCACGAATTCCTGGCCGGGGTATTCCAGCAGGTAGGTGAGGTTGGATGCACCGCCGGGGAACTGGCTGATCGTGGGCGTGCCGCTCAGGCCAGGGATATGGGCCTTGAGGTAGGGATCGATCAGGCTGGCATCAAGTTCTTCGCCTGGGCGAATCTGGGTCGATTGGTCGTTAAGCGCCATGCTTATCCCTTCTGCTTATTCTAAAGGCGTCGGACTATTTCCTAATCTAATGCGCACCACCGCCCAGCGACAAGGTCGGGGCGGCTTAATAGGTTAGCGTGTTGAAGGGTGATCAGCCTGCCTGATCGGTCATTTTTCGGGCGCGGGCAATACAACCGGGGTGAGCACCGGACGGCCGGCGAAGTATTCCACCAGGTTGTCGGCCACGCGCTGCACGGTGTCGTGGGCGGCCTCCGGAGACAGGCCGGCCACGTGGGACGTGAGCACGGTATTGCTCAAGCGCTTGAGGGCATCCGGCACCATGGGTTCATCGTCGAACACGTCCAGCGCCGCGCCCCCGATACGGCGTTGTTCAAGGGCGGTGACCAGGTCGGCGGTAACCACCACGCTGCCACGGCCGATATTCACCAGGAACCCGTTCGGGCCGAGGGCGTCCAGGGCGTGGCGGTCGATCAGGTGGCGCGTGCCGGCGCCGCCGGGCGTGGCCAGGATCAGGAAATCCGAGTTGCGCGCCAGCTCCACGGCCGTGGCGCAGTAGGTGTAGTCCACATCATCGCGCGGCTGACGGTTGTGATAGCTCACTTCCATGCCAAAGCCCAGGGCCGCGCGCCGGGCGATCTCCAGGCCCACCGCGCCGAGCCCGAGGATGCCCAATTGCTTGCCGCCCAGGGACGGGCGCATGACCTTGGGCCATTCGCTGCGGCGTACCGCTGCGTCCGTCTGGGGAATGCCGCGCACCAGCGACAACAGCAGCGCCATGGCGTGGTCGGCCACCGATGGCGCATTCACCCCGGCGCCATTGGTGACCACGATGCCGCGATTGCTCGCGGCCTGCAGGTCGACATGCTCATAACCTGCGCCGATCACGCAGATGATCTCCAGCAGCGGCAGGGCCGCGATTTCTTCGGCATACAGCCCCAACGGGCCACGGGTGAGCACCGCCTTGATCTGCCCGCCATGGGTCTTGATCGCCTGGGCGCGCTCGCTGGGTGTGGGCGCCAGGATCACATGAAAGTCGTTGCTCTCGATGATTTGCAGGTATTCATTGATGGTTTCAACCAGAACCAGAACAGTGGTGGTCATCGGAAGGCTCTTCCTGAAGGGTTTGAGGGCATCAGTATGCGGGATTTGCAGGAGGGCGCGTTTTGCTCGGGTAGAAAAAATCTACGACTGCAGGCGCGAGCACGCTTGCTCCTACAGTCTGTACCGGTCAGAACCGGACGTCAGCCGCTTTCACACTCAGCCCAAACGCCCCCGCCAGCGTGGCATTGTGATGCGCGATGATCGCCTCGGCCTTCAGCGCCGGGGTGTCCATGCAGGTATGGGCGTCTTCAGGCACGATCACCGAGAAGCCCAGCTCTACCGCCACGCGGCAGGTGGTGTCGATGCAGTACTGGGTTTTCATCCCGACGATCACCAGTTGATTAACCTCCAGGGCTTGCAGTCGTCGGGCCAGGTCGGTACCCAGGAAGCAACTGGGGCGGGTTTTGTCGAACAGATGGTCGTGAATCTCGTCTACCTGCAGCCCTTGCCACAGTTGCCAATTCGGACTGCCTGCAGCTATCGGCGAGCCCGCCGGGCCGGTATGGCGGGCGACCAGGATCGGCGCGCCGGCTTCACGGGCGCGGCCGATCAACGAGTTGATGGTGCCCAGCACGCGCTCGCGTTCAAAGGGTTTGTCGGGGCCATCGTACAAGCCGGTTTGCATATCGATGATCAACAGGGCGTCAGCCATGGTATTGCTCCTTGTGAGTGCCAGTCGACGGAGCAATAAAAAGGCCCCGTCCATTGCTGGCGGGGCCTTGGGTTGAATTCGTGAAGTGTCTAGCTCAAGCATCCACGGCAACCGCACGACCCGCCTGGAGCGGTCGTGGTGGTGGTGCGGGTGAGGAACTGCTGAAAAAGGATCATGGGCCGATCATGCTGGGACAGGTGCGGGGCTGTCAAATGCATCAGGTGCCGAAAAAGTTGCGCCCCAGCCGGAACAGGGGCGCTGCTGCCAGCAGGAGATCACTGCGGGGGGCTAAGTCGTGCCTTTTCCTGCTCGGCCTGAGCGATGGGCATGAAATTATAGGTGGGGAAGAATTCCGTGGTGTAGACCCCCCATGCGGTGTTTTCGATCGCCAGGTTGACTTCCGCCAGGCGCGACGCCGGCAGGCGCAGCACGACGACTTGCCCGATACCCATGGTGATGTTCCAACTCAGCACTTCCACCCCGGCAGGCGGGAACACCTTGTGAAATTCCTGCTTGGCCAGTTGTTGTTTCAATTCGCTCAACGGGCGTGATTGATCGTGTTTAAGAAATACGGTCAACATGACGGCGTTGTCCGCTGTGGCAGCAGCGTTTTCTGCAGGAAGGGCTGTTGAAGTGTGTGCAATCGCTGCACCGGGTAACAGTGTCACGGCCAGCAGTGCGGGTATTAACAGTTTGCGCATATTCATTATCAGGTGCCTTGTTTGTTATTCGGGTTTATCACTAAACATGAATGTTTAATCAGTTCGACATAACTGTCTTCATGGGGCCGATGTAGGGGGCGTGTACCACATAAATCCGAACGGGCGGGTTAGTGCTGACCATGTCGCGCGGCACTTCGCGGGAATAAGTGAATTCGCTGCTGTCGAGTTTTTCGAGTCTTCTGACAATGGTTCTGGTCGGGCCAACGTCAGGAACCAGGATATGGGTCTTTTTATCGCCAGTGACCAGGAAATAACCGCCGCCGCCATCGGCATGCTTCGAGCGGCCGGTATCGGTGTAGAAGAACTCATAGCGATTGCGCTGCGGGTCCCACATCGATATGCCGACCACGCCGGGGTAGCTGGCCTTGACGTCGGTGTCCGGCTCGCCTTCGATATAAACCTTGGTGGTCAGCCATTGAGGCGAGGAAGCCAGTGCGTGAACGTCAGGTTCAGACGCGGTTTGATTGGCGTAACTTTCAGACGAGCAGAGTAGGCCCGTGATCAACAATCCAGCAAAAACAACAGTGAGTCTTCGCATGTTGGAATCCTTGTTATTTTAAATAAGCATGTTGTTCTTCGATTGGAGCGGGGCGATGTTAGTTGGGTTTTTGGCGATTGCTCAATGGCTGTGTAGGGTTGTGTAACAATTGCAAAGGCGTCGTGGTTAAACTTTTAACTGGATACGAGAGATTTCTTTTTTTGCTGTAGGTGACTTCTCTAAAAGTATGGGGAGTCTCTTGACTAGAGTCTTGGATCGCGCTCGTCAATGGCGCCTGGCAGCCACTCGAGCAACCCGCGGCACTCCCCCGAAACCACTGTCCAGGGCCGCGCTTGAGCCTCTGCACCGCATAACCGTTCCTCAGCTAAGTCTTTGCTTATTCACGAGAATCCCGGACAATCCGGCCCCTTCTATGGTCGGGGCGCTGCCTGTCAGGTTTTTCTGACTCGTCCCGGCCGTGTAAATGCGGAGATCCGACCGGATGAATGATCAGGCCAATAGCGTCGACGAACGCTATGCAACGACACCTGCAACCCTCTCAAGCTGGAGCCGCCAGGACACCACCTGGATGCTTGGCCTGTTCGGCACCGCCATTGGCGCCGGCACCTTGTTCCTGCCGATCAACGCCGGCCTGGGCGGCTTCTGGCCCTTGGTGATCCTGGCGATGCTGGCGTTCCCGATGACGTTCTTTGCCCACCGTGGCCTGACCCGTTTCGTACTCTCCGGTCGCGCGGGTTCCGACATCACCGATGTGGTCGAAGAACATTTCGGCATCAAGGCCGGTGCGTTGATCACGCTGCTGTACTTCTTCGCGATCTTCCCGATCCTGCTGATCTACAGCGTGGCCCTGACCAACACGGTCAGCAGCTTCATGGAGCACCAGTTGCACATCATGCCGCCGCCACGGGCGCTGCTGGCGTTTGTGCTGATCCTCGGCCTGCTGGCGGTGGTGCGTTGCGGTGAGCAGGTGATCGTCAAGGCCATGAGCCTGATGGTGTACCCGTTTATCGTCGCCTTGCTGTTCCTCGCGGTGTACCTGGTCCCCCATTGGAACGGTGGCATCCTCAGCACCGCGAGTGTGGTGCCGGCGCCGTCCGCGCTGCTCAACACCCTGTGGCTGGCGATTCCGGTGATGGTGTTTTCGTTCAACCACTCGCCGATCATCTCGGCTTTTGCGGTCGACCAGAAGCGCCAGTACGGCGAACACGCCGATGAGCGCAGTTCGCAGATCCTGTCCCGCGCGCACCTGTTGATGGTGGTGATGGTGCTGTTCTTCGTGTTCAGTTGCGTGCTGACCCTGTCGCCGGCGCAACTGGCTGAAGCCAAACAGCAGAACCTGTCGATCCTGTCGTACCTGGCCAACCACTTCAACAACCCGACCATCGCGTTTGCCGCGCCGTTGATCGCGTTCGTGGCGATTGCCAAGTCGTTCCTGGGCCACTACATCGGCGCCAGCGAAGGCCTCAAGGGCCTGGTGCTCAAAAGCGGTCGCCGCCCGGCCACCAAGACCCTGGACCGCATGACCGCCGCCTTCATGCTGGTGGTGTGCTGGATCGTTGCCACGCTGAACCCGAGCATCCTCGGCATGATCGAGACCCTGGGCGGGCCGATCATCGCGTCGATCCTGTTCCTGATGCCGATGTACGCGATCCGCAAGGTGCCGGCCATGGCCAGGTACCGTGGGCAGGCGTCCAACGTGTTTGTCACGGCGGTGGGCCTGGTGGCGATTACCGCATTGATTTACTCGCTGCTGTCCTGACCCCGGGGTTCACGCCCGCAAGCCGATTCGCGCACACCGCGAATCGGCTTTTTTTTGCCTGCGCAAAAGCTGACGCGGCGCAACCGCCGCCGGGCAATGAGGGCTAAGCTTATGCACGCTTTTTGCCAGGATGGGTTGGGCCGATTGAAGACTGAAACCGATGCACCCGTTGCCGTACCGTCGAACCGCATCCAAGACCTGCTGGCCGGCTTATCCATTGCCGGTTTGCTGCTGCCGGAGGCCGTGGCCTATTCCAGTATTGCCGCGCTGCCGCCCCAGGCCGGGGTAATCGCCTTGTTTGCCGGGCTGGTGTGCTATGGCCTGTTCGGCAGCAGCCGTTTTGCGATTGTCTCGGCCACCTCGTCGTCGGCGGCTGTGCTGGCGGCGGCCACGGCGAGCCTGGCGGGTGACGACCCGGCGCTGAGGCTGTCCCTGGCCTTCGGGCTGGTATTGCTCACCGGGGTGTTTTTCCTGTTGGCCGGGCTGTTCAAGCTCGGCGGCGTCACCTCGTTTATCGCCAAGCCGGTGTTGCGTGGCTTCGCCTTCGGCCTGGCGCTGACCATCATCCTCAAGCAATTGGCCGGTGTGGTGGGTGTGCACCTGACCGATAACAACCTGATCCGTTTTCTGCCGCAGTTGCTGGAGCAGCTGCCGCGCTGGAACTGGCCTGCGGCACTGGTGGCGGCGCTGGCGTTGCTGGTGCTGTGGCTGTGCGCACGCCTGCCGCGCCTGCCTGGTGGGCTGGTGGTCGTGGTGCTCGGCATCGCTGCGGGGCAGTACCTGGACCTGCAGGCCTACGGGGTGGCGCAGATCGGCATGATCGACCTGCGCCTGGAGCTGGGGCATTTGCCGGTGCTGCCGTTTGCCGACTGGCTGCGCCTGGGGGAATTGGCGTTTGCGCTGGTGATGATCCTGTATGCGGAGTCCTACGGCTCTATCAGTTCGTTCGCGCTCAAGCATGGCGACCGCGTGTCATCCAACCGTGACCTGCTGGCGCTGGGCGCGGCCAACCTGGTCTCCGGGCTGTTCCACGGCATGCCGGCCGGTGCCGGGTATTCGGCGACGTCGGCCAACGAGGCGGCCGGTGCCTATTCGCGCCTGGCGGGGATTATCGCGGCGCTGGTTATCCTGCTGATTGTGCTGACGGTGCTGCCCTATGTCGCGCTCACGCCGGAGCCGGTGCTGGCGGCCGTTGTCATCTATGCCCTGGGACGAGGCTTGAGCGTGCAGCCGCTCGGGCGTTATTTCCTGTGGCGGCGCGATCGCGTGCTGGTGATCTGTGCGGTGGTGGCGGTGCTGGTGCTGGGCGTGCTGGATGGTTTGCTGGTGGCGGTCGCGATCAGCGTGATGTTGATGCTGCGTCAGATGTCCTCAGCCGACATCCAGGTGCTGGGACGCCTGGGTGACAGTCATGACTTTGTCGACCGCCAGCACCATGCCGATGCCCTGGCCGTGCCGGGGGTATTGATCGTACGGCCCAGCGAAGCGCTGTTTTTTGCCAATGCCGAACGCATCCTGGGCACGGCCTTGCGCCTGATGCGCCAGTCGCCGGTGGAGGCGGTGGTGTTGAGCCTGGAAGAATCCCCGGACCTGGACGGCACCAGCATCGAAGCCCTGGCGGCGTTTTTTGCCCAGGTGCGCGGGGAGGGCAAGCGCCTGGTACTGGCCCGTGTGCGGCATGACGCCCGCGAGGTATTGCAGGGGCTGCCCGAAGCGCTCGCGCCCCATGTGCTGCTCAGTGGCTTGAGCGTCGATGGCGCGGTGCAGCTGGCGCTTGAGGTGGGCAAAACGTGACGCGTGGGGCTTGCTCCAGATAGCAGTGGGTCAGTGGCAGCTGCATCAGCTGACACTCCCTCATCGGGGGCAAGCCCCCTCCCACATTTGGAGTGGTGTACATCAGTCGGCTCATTCTCAGGATCAAACGGTGGTGTGGTTGAAGACATAAGGTCGCCTCGGGATCAACTGGATGTGTTGGTATTCCAGGCATAAAAAAACGCCGCGTACCTTGCGATACGCGGCGTCCTTCACATCAACACACCGTTAAGCCTGGATCACCGGGATGTTGGCGCTTGCTGCAATTTTGCGGAACTCGGCGATCTGGTCGAAGTTCAGGTAGCGGTAGACGTCACTGGCCATGGTGTCCAGTTTCGCTGCGTAGCCCATGTACTCTTCGACGGTCGGCAGGCGACCCAGGGTGGAGGCGACTGCCGCCAGCTCAGCCGAAGCCAGGTAGACGTTCGCGCCGTCACCCAGGCGGTTCGGGAAGTTACGGGTCGACGTCGATACCACGGTCGAGTTCGGCTCTACACGTGCCTGGTTACCCATGCACAGCGAGCAGCCCGGCATTTCCATGCGCGCGCCAGCCTTGCCGTAGATGCCGTAGTAGCCTTCTTCGGTCAACTGGTGAGCGTCCATCTTGGTCGGCGGCGACAGCCACAGGCGAGTTGGCAACTGACCCTTGACCTGCTCCAGCAACTTACCGGCAGCACGGAAGTGACCGATGTTGGTCATGCACGAACCGATGAACACTTCGTCGATCTTCTCGCCGGCAACGCTGGACAGCAGACGGGCATCGTCCGGGTCGTTCGGTGCGCAGAGGATCGGCTCGTTGATTTCGGCCAGGTCGATCTCGATGATTTCAGCGTATTCCGCGTCGGCATCGGCTTCCATCAGTTCCGGGTTGGCGACCCAGGCTTCCATCGCTTGGGCGCGACGTTCCAGGGTGCGGGCATCGCCGTAGCCTTCGCCGATCATCCAGCGCAGCAGGGTGATGTTGGAGTTCAGGTACTCGGTGACGGATTCTTTCGACAGCTTGATGGTGCAACCGGCAGCCGAACGTTCGGCCGAGGCGTCGGAGAGCTCGAAAGCCTGCTCCAGCGTCAGGTCGTTCAGGCCTTCGATTTCCAGGATGCGGCCGGAGAAGGCGTTTTTCTTGCCTTTCTTCTCTACGGTCAGCAGGCCAGCCTGGATCGCGTAGTAAGGAATGGCATGAACCAGGTCACGCAGGGTGATGCCAGGTTTCATCTTGCCTTTGAAGCGCACCAGGATCGATTCCGGCATGTCCAGCGGCATGACGCCGGTGGCGGCGGCGAACGCGACCAGACCGGAACCGGCCGGGAACGAGATGCCCATCGGGAAACGGGTGTGGGAGTCACCACCGGTGCCGACGGTATCCGGCAGCAGCATGCGGTTCAGCCAGCTGTGGATGATGCCGTCGCCTGGACGCAGCGATACACCGCCACGGGTCATGATGAAGTCAGGCAGGGTGTGGTGGGTGGTCACGTCGATCGGCTTTGGATACGCCGCGGTGTGGCAGAACGACTGCATCACCAGGTCGGTCGAGAAGCCCAGGCACGCCAGGTCTTTCAGTTCGTCACGGGTCATCGGACCGGTGGTGTCCTGGGAACCCACGGTGGTCATCTTCGGTTCGCAGTAGGTACCTGGACGAACGCCTTTGCCTTCCGGCAGGCCGCAGGCCTTGCCGACCATTTTCTGGGCCAGGGTGAAGCCTTTGCCGGTGTCGACCGGTGCTTCAGGCAGCTTGAACAGGTCGGTAGGGCCCAGGCCCAGCTCGGCGCGCGCCTTGTCGGTCAGGCCACGGCCGATGATCAGCGGGATACGGCCGCCGGCGCGAACTTCGTCGAGCAGGACCGGGGTCTTCATTTCGAAGGTGGTCAGGACTTCGTCGGTGCCGTGTTTGCAGACTTTGCCAGCATGAGGGTACAGGTCGATCACGTCGCCCATGTTCATGTTGGTTACGTCGAATTCGATCGGCAGTGCGCCGGCATCTTCCATGGTGTTGTAGAAGATGGGAGCGATCTTGCTGCCGAAGCAGAAGCCGCCGGCGCGCTTGTTCGGCACGTAGGGAACGTCGTCGCCGAAGAACCACAGCACCGAGTTGGTCGCGGATTTACGCGAAGAGCCGGTACCGACCACGTCACCGACGTAGGCGATCGGGAAACCTTGGCCGCGCATTTCTTCGATCTGCTTCATCGGGCCGGTCTTGCCTTGCTCGTCCGGCACGATGCCTTCACGTGCCATTTTCAGCATGGCCAGGGCGTGCAGCGGGATGTCAGGGCGGGACCAGGCGTCCGGGGCAGGGGACAGGTCGTCGGTGTTGGTTTCGCCGGTGACCTTGAACACGCGCAGGCTGATCTTGTCGGCCAGGGTCGGACGGTTGCGGAACCACTCGCCGTCAGCCCAGGACTGGATCACGGCTTTGGCGTGTACGTTGCCGTTGCGGGCTTTTTCGGCGACGTCGTGGAACGCATCGAACATCAGCAGGGTGTGCTTGAGTTGGGCAGCCGCGACAGGCGCCAGCTCGGCGTCGTCCAGCAGCTCGACCAACGTCACGATGTTGTAGCCGCCCTGCATGGTGCCGAGCAGTTCAACCGCGCGTTTCTTGTCGATCAGGGGGGAAGTGGCTTCGCCCTTGGCCAGGGCAGACAGGAAACCGGCCTTGACGTAGGCAGCTTCGTCAACGCCCGGTGGAATGCGATTGGTGATCAGGTCAACGAGGAATTCTTCTTCGCCAGCCGGAGGATTCTTCAGCAGCTCAACCAGGCCTGCGGTTTGTTCGGCATTAAGCGGCTGGGGAACGATACCCAGTGCTGCACGCTCTTCGATATGTTTGCGGTAGGCTTCAAGCACAGTTATTACCCTCATCAGTGGTCCCACGGGACGCTCATCCAGAAATGAACGGCACGCATGCGCTCGGGGGCTTTTTGGGCCGCAAAGCCAGCGCTGCCGGCATTCCTTACAGAAGCTGCTTTCAAAGTTTTACGCCTGCAGAACGGAGCTGATGAGGGTTGGCGCTGATCATTACCTACCGGGTAATAACCATCGCCAACACCGTTCTGAAGGAACGACTGTGCTCGTGACGCTTTGAAAACAGCTTCCAGCGGATTATTGGCGCCTTACAAGGCCGGATGATTCTACGGCAAAAAATTTCGAAAGGTAAGTTGCATCACCAAGTTTGCTGGGTGATCAACCTTAGACAAAGGGCTAACATGGCGCACTGTTTCGCTGATTTGCGTGTCGTTGCCCATGTCCAACCAAACCATCAAGACCCCCTGCGTCGGCCTGTGCTCCACGGTCTACGGCGATCTCGTGTGCCGTGGCTGCAAGCGTTTCCACCACGAAGTGATCCAGTGGAATGGCTATAACGAGGAAGAAAAACGCGCGGTCTGGCTGCGGCTGGAGCAACTGTTGGTGCAGGTGATGGCCGGCAAGCTCGAGATTTTCGACCCCAAGACCCTGCGCGGCCAACTGGAGCAACGCAAGATCCGTTTCGTGCCGCACCAGTCCGAGTACTGCTGGGCGTACCAGCTGATTGCCCGCGGCGCGCGGGTGATCAATAACCTGGAAGCGTACGGCATGGTGCTGTTGCCGGAGTTTCGTGATTGGGCGTTGCCGGAACTGCGCGATGCCATCGACCGTGAGTTCTTCATTCTGTCCGAGGCCCATTACCAGCGCTATATCGCCCCGGGGTTCCTGAGAGACGCGCTGGCTGACTGACAACACACATCCAACTGTGGGAGGGGGATCGGCGTCAGGCCTTGGTCGCCAGTTCTTCCAGGTGATCCATCAACGTCTGCGGCTTGAGCACCAGTACATCACTGTCGACCGCATCCAGGATCACCTCCGCCGTATTACCGATCAACGCCCCGGAAATGCCGGTGCGCCCCACGGTGCCGATGATGGTCACGGCCGCTTTCAATGTGTGGGCCAGGTGGGGGATCAATACATCCGCCGGGCCCTCCTCGACATGCAGGTGCGCGTCATCCACATCGAATTCCGCCTGGAACGCCTTGCACTGCTCGCGATAACGCGCCTCGATGGTTTCCTTGAGCTGGAACGTCGGGTCCGCCGCCGACAACATCGGCGACGGATGGGCGCTGATCACATGCAACTGCGCCTTGGCCAGGCTGGCGATGTCGAAGCCATGGTCGATGATCGCGTGATGCAGCTCGCGGTGTTCCCCGTCGTTGTTGCCCACATCGATCGCCGCCAGAATCACCCCGCCCGCCCAGGGTGTGGACGTCTTGACCAGCAACACCGGCGTCGGGCAGAAGCGCAACAGCTTCCAGTCCGCCGGCGTCAGCAGCGCCTTTTTCAGCGGGCTGTCGGGAAAGTGCTGCTTGATCACCAGCCCACAGCCTTCGGCCTGCTGCACGTCGATAATGGTGTCATGCAGGCTTTCATTCCACGCCTGTTCGGTGGTCACGCTGTAACCGTCCTCCTGCAAACCGGCCTTGAGCAGGCTCAACAGCGCCGAATGCTCGTGTTTCCTGTCGCAGACCAGCAAGTGCAGGTGTGCGCCGGTGACCCCGGCGATCAGCTTGGCGCGCTTGAGGGCCAGGCTTTCCGAATGCGCGGGCTCGATGACCACCAGGATGCTGCGAATGGCTTGCATGATCGGATCTCCAAAAGGGTGGGCGTGGAACAACTATAGTTGCTGCCCGCCAGACGTCATGTTGATGCACATCAAGGCCGGTGGCTGGTGGTCTGCGGCGCGGTGGGTATAATCGGCGGCCTTTTGTGATCCTTTGCCCGTGAGCCCGATGAACCTGCCCGAAATCCACGAATTCCTCGGTTGCCGAACCCCCGATGCCTGGGTGCAGGCCGCATTGGCCGATCAGGACACCCTGTTGATCGACCACAAGAACTGCGAATTCAAAGCGGCCAGCACCGCCCTGAGCCTGATCGCCAAGTACCACGCCCATGTTGACCTGATCAATATGATGTCGCGGCTGGCCCGGGAAGAACTGGTGCACCATGAGCAGGTCATGCGCCTGATCAAGAAGCGCAAGGTCGAATTGCGCCAACTGCACGCCGGGCGCTATGCCTCCGGTTTGCGCAAGGTGGTGCGCAGCCACGAGCCGGTCAAGCTGGTGGATACCCTGGTGGTCGGCGCCTTTATCGAAGCCCGCAGTTGCGAGCGTTTCGAAGCGCTGGTGCCGCATTT
Source organism: Pseudomonas sp. NFACC42-2 (assembly GCF_900116055.1). Lineage (NCBI taxonomy): Bacteria > Pseudomonadati > Pseudomonadota > Gammaproteobacteria > Pseudomonadales > Pseudomonadaceae > Pseudomonas > Pseudomonas sp. NFACC42-2. The sequence continues at coordinate 614,005 of NZ_FOZO01000001.1, read as the reverse complement.
GGACGAAGAACTCGGCAAATTCTACTTCGGCCTGCTGAAAAGCGAGGCGCGGCACTTCCAGGGTTACCTGAAGCTGGCCTACCAGTACGGCGACGCCAAGGACATCGCCCAGGTGATCGAGCGGGTGAGGGCGGCCGAGCAGGAACTGATCGAATCACCCGATATCGAGTTCCGCTTTCACAGTGGCGTGCCAGCCTGAGGCCACGGCCACGCCGATCAATGTGGTGATCCCGGTCAGCAGCAGGATCACAGTTTGCGTGCCCAACGGCGCCGCCAGCAGCGCAATCACCAGGCCGGCCAGCGGCTGGGGCAGGTTGTTGAGCAAGGTGATCACGCCCACGGTCTTGCCGAAGTCCTGCACCGGAATGACCCGCTGACGGGTGCTGCGCAGGTACACGTTGAACATCTTGTCGAAGCCGGTGACCAGCAGGAAGCCCAGGGTGTATGCCCACAGGTTGGGACTGACCGCCATGATCAACGCGCCGGCGCCGATCATCGAGTAAGACAGCCCGCCCAGCACTTTCAAGGGCAGGGTGGCGCGCGCCAGGTAAAACAGAATTGCGATGGTCACCCCCGCGCCGGCCGCCTGCAGCAGGGCATAGGTGTCCTTGTCGGCGGCGTACAGGCCGGTGACCATGGCGGCGGAGGTGGCCAGCGTCACCCCGATGATCAGGTTCACACCGACCGCCAGGGTAATGATCCGCTTCAGCTCCGCCAGGTTACGAATATGCCCGAAGGCGATGCGCAGCGGTTGCAGCCAGATATCCCGGTGCTGCCGATGGGTGTCCAGGCTTGCCGTGGTTTTACGCTGCCAGGCCAGCATCGCCAGGTCCGCCAGCACAAACAGCCCGGCAATTCCCAGCACCACCCAGTGCCAGGCCCACACCTCCAGCATCAGCGCGGCCACCAGCGGCCCCAGCACCAGGCCGCTCTGGTCGGCGATCTGCGAGTAGGAGAGGGTCTTGGCATAGCTGTACTGCTGGAAGACATGGGGCATCAGCACTTCGCGGGCCATGATGCCCTGGGTCGTCAGTACCCCGCATAACGCCGACAGCAGCACCAGCCAGTAGATACCGTCGAACATCCCATACAACGCCACCGCCACCACACAGGCCAGTGCCCGGTAAACCTGGCTGATATGCAGGATGCGCACCGGCGAATACTTGTCGCACAACGCCCCGCACACCGGAAACGCGAGATAGCGCGGCAGTGATTCGACGAAAAACGCCAGCCCCGCCCAGGACACGCTGTGGGTGGTCTGGAACACGATCAGCGGCACGATAAACAACAGGATCTGGTCCGCCAGCCGCGACAGGAACAGCGAAACGAAGAACGCCAGGTAATCCTTGCGCATACAACTCCCTGTGGATGGCGTTAAAAAGTGCAGGCTATTTGTTAAAAACTCTTAAAAGCATGAAGCTTCGTCCGCACCAACTGGCCAGTTGCTTTAGTTGCCCAGCTTGCCACCTATAATGCCCGCTCTTCAATCCGCCTTTGCACACTGAGAACTTATGGAAAACCTGGGTCTGGGCAAGGTCCTGCTCGTTGAGGACGACGAGAAGCTGGCAGGGCTGATCGCGCATTTTCTGTCACAGCATGGCTTTGAGGTGCGCGTGGTGCACCGTGGCGATGAAGCCCTGGCGGCGTTCCTCGACTTCAAACCCAAGATTGTCGTGCTCGACCTGATGCTGCCGGGCCAGAGTGGCCTGCATGTGTGCCGCGAGATCCGCACGGTGTCCGACATCCCCATTGTGATCCTCACTGCCAAGGAAGACGACCTGGACCACATCCTCGGCCTGGAGTCGGGTGCCGACGACTATGTGATCAAGCCGATCAAGCCGCCGGTACTGCTCGCACGCCTGCGCGCGCTGCAACGTCGCCAGGCGCCCGAGCCGACGGTGCGCGGCGCCCTCGCGTTCGGCCGGTTGGCGATTGACCGCAGTTGCCGGGTGGTCAGCCTGGGGGACGAGCAGATCGACCTCACCACCATGGAGTTCGAGCTGCTGTGGTTGCTGGCCAGCAGCGCGGGCAAGATTCTTTCCCGCGACGACATCCTCAACCGCATGCGCGGCATCGCCTTCGACGGCCTTAACCGCAGCGTCGACGTGTACATCAGCAAGCTGCGCGGCAAGCTCAATGACAACCCCCGTGAGCCGGTGTGCATCAAGACCATCTGGGGCAAGGGCTATCTGTTCAATCCGTTTGCGTGGGAGGTCTAGATGCTGCGCCTGTTTCTGCGCCTGTATGTGATTCTGGCGATCGGCCTGGCGGGGGCGATCTGGCTGGTCAACTACACCTTCGACGAACTGCTCCCCGAAGCCAACGAAACCTACAACCGCGAAGCCATGCGTGGCCCGGCATACGGCTTGGTGGAGCAACTGCGGCCGTTGCCCGTGGAGCAGCGCGCCGCACGGCTGGCCGAGTTGCAGTCCCACTACGGCCTGCGCCTGAAGCTGGTGCAAAAGGATGCCCAGGCCCTCACCGAGCGCGAACAGAAGCTTCTGGAACAGGGCTTGCTGGTGGTGCGCGGCGACTTCATGGAGTTTCTCACGGGCATCGACGGTGGCGCGCAACTGCTGGAAATCAAACTGCCGGAAGAGCCCAAGTGGTTATACCTGTGGGCCTACGGTTTTCTCGGGCTGTGCCTGGCCATCGTCCTGTATTTCTGGGTGCGCCCGCACTGGCGCGACCTGGAACATATCCGCCTGGCCGCGCAGCGCTTCGGCGACAACGACCTCGGCTCGCGCATCCTGCTGCCGCGCAGCTCCACCGTGCGTGCGCTGGCCGGGCACTTCAACCAGATGGCCGAGCGCATCGAAAGCCTGATCGCCAACCAGCGCGAACTCACCAATGCGGTGTCCCACGAGCTGCGTACGCCGATTGCACGGTTATCGTTCGAACTCGACCAGCTCAAGCAACAGGCCGACCCGCACCAGCGGGGCGAATTGATCGCCGATATGTACGCCGACCTCGGCGAGCTGGAGGAGATGGTGTCCGAGCTGCTCACCTACGCCAGCCTGGAGCGCGGTGCCACCCAGGTCACCCGCGAGCGCATCGAGGCCCACAGCTGGCTCGACAGCGTGATCGGCAGCGTCGCGCTGGAAGCGGAGGCGGCCGGCATCCAGTTGTCGTTGCGCACCTGCGAGGTCGACGTTATCCAGATCGAGCCGCGCTTCATGGCCCGCGCCGTGATCAACCTGCTGCGCAATGCCATCCGTTATGCCGAGCGCCGGGTCGAGGTGTCGCTGGTCAAGTTCGGCGAGGGCTACGAAGTGCGTGTGTGTGACGACGGCCCCGGCGTGCCCGAGGAGGGCCGGGCCAGGATCTTCCAGCCCTTCATGCGCCTGGATGCCAGCCGCGACCGCCGCACCGGCGGCTTCGGCCTCGGCCTGGCGTTGGTGCAACGGGTGTCGCAGTGGCATGGCGGGCACGTGCACGTGATGGATTCGGAGTGGGGCGGGGCGTCGTTTCGCATGACGTGGGCGTATGCCGAATAGGTATCCGGAGAACAATGGGAGGCAAATGTGGGAGGGAGCAAGCCCCTTCCCACATTTTCTGACGGGCTTACCCGATCAAAAGGTGTATTCCAACACCCCCATCACCGAGGTCTGCAAGCGCCGCTCCACAATCGGGCTCTTGCCGGCGTCATCCGCCAGGTATTGCACATCCAGCAGGGTCGAGAACTGGGTGTGCTCGCTGATCGGCAGGCTCCACACCAGGTTCATGCCATTGCTGATATTGCCCGCACCGGCCTTGTAGGCCTTGAAGCGACTTTGCGCGGCCTGGCCGGTGGTCACGCCGTACCAGGTCTGCAGGTAATTGCGGTCACCAAAGTGACTGTTGAGGCGGGCATCGACCGATCCGTAGCGGCCGTCGTAGAGCGTGGTGCCCAGGCTCAGCTCCAGGTGGGTGAACGCCTTGCCGCTGTCCTTGTGGTCATCTTCCTTGAGCGCGTGTTCCAGGGTCGCGCCGGCAATCACGCCACCCAGGTTATAGCTGGCACTCACTCCCACTTGCGGGCGGGCCTTGATCTCGCCCATGCCCTTGAGCCGCTTCGAGCCGGCGTGCAGGCTTTGATTCTTGTCCTTGCGTGAATGGCTGGCACCGATGTAGGTGCTGAAGCTCAAGGCGTTGCCTTCATAGCCCCAGCCCAGACCTTTGTCGGTGTCGAGGAAGATCCCCCAGGGGCTGACGACTTTGCCACCCAGCACCGGCGCGGTCATGCGTTCGTCGCTGCCGCTGTAGCGGGGTACGTTGGCCATGCCGGCCTTGAGGCTGTATTGCCAGTCTTCGGCAATTGCGCGGTCGGCAGCGGCCAGCAGGCACAGTGAGGAGAGCGACAGGTACAGGGGGGTTGAGCGCATAAAGGGTTCCATATGAGGGTTAGAAGGCCAAGGGTTTATGAGGGGATCGGGTGCGTTTGAAGGCGTAGCCCGAAGCGCTGAGACCGTTGATCTGGCGGCTCACCGTATCGCCCAGGCCGTAGCCGTTACCGGCGAGGACGGCATGGGCGTTGTCGATCGGCAGCAGGATGTAGTCGGTCAGCGGTTCGTCGTGCAGTTGGCCGCGGATCACCAGGAAGCCGTCTTCCAGGCGCACGCTGATGCCGCTCAGGGGGGCGTCCGGCTCATGGGTGTTGAGCACTTGATAGGTGCCGATGGTGTCGGCCCAGGCCGAGGACAAGGGCGGCGGTTCGATGCGCTCACCGATAGCCACGCGCTGGCCGTGGCTGCGGGCGGTGAGCATCTGGCGGCCTTGCACGGTGACCACGTCCAGTTGCACGCGGCCCAGTTCGCCGAGGTCCTTGAACCAGAAGCCGAGCACTTTCTTCTGCGCGCGCAACCAGCCGTCGTCGTCGCGCAATAATTCGAAGGTGTAGCCGGCCAACTCGCCCGACAGCCGCTGATCGTCATCCTTGATCCGGAACACGCCCCAGGCGGTGGCGTAGAAGCCGGCCAGGCGCTTGCGGTCGATGGCGGCCGGCACGTGGCGCAATTTCAGGCCGTGGCTCGGCGCCTGGCAATCGTCGGCGCAGACCGCGTGGCCGGTTTGCGCCTGGAGCAGCAGGCGCAGGGTGTCGGTGGCCAGGCCGGCCACCAGGTCTTCGGCGTTGCTGTCATTGGCCATGATGATCACGGCCAGTTGCTGGTCGGGCAGCAGGCTCAGCTGCGCGGCAAAATCGTCGCCACCACCGCTGTGCTGGTAAGTGCGTATACCGGGGCCGACGGGCTCGTCACCGCATGGGGCGAGGAACCAGCCCATGCCCATCTGGCAATCGAAGTCCAGCGCATTGCCGGTATTCTGCTGGGTGAACATCGCGTCAATCGAAGCGCTGCCCAGCACGCGGTTGCCTTTGTAGACGCCTTGGGCGAAGAGCATGTGCACGTAATGCGCGAGGTCTTTCGGGCTGGCCCACAGGCCGCTGGCGGCGAGGTCGCGCACCGGGGCATCGGTACTGGCAACGCCGTCCGTGTAGCCCAGGGCGCGGAACGCCTGCTGGCTGGCGGTGCCGACAAAACTCGACTGGTTCATTTCCAGCGGCTTGAGCAGGCTGTTTTGCAACTGGGCTTCAAAGCTTTTGCCGCTGCTGCGCTCGATGGCCGCGCCCACCAGGGCATAACCGAGGTTGGAATACGCCACCTGCGAGCCTGGCGGGCTGCTCAGCCAAACCCCCGACACGCGCATCGGCATCTGCCCCATGGCGTAGGTGCTGCGCAGGTCACGCAGGTGTTCGCTGGGCAGGCCGGACTGGTGGCTGAGTAAACGCCGCAGGGTGACAGCGCGGTCGGCAGCGGCCTGGTCGTCATGAAAGCGCGAGCGCACGTAAAACTCGCGCAAGGTCTGCTGGATCGGCGCATCCAGCGCCAGCCGCTGTTGTTCCACACATTGCAGCGCGGCCGTGGCGGTGAGCAGCTTGGAAATGCCACCGGCACGGAACGCGGTGTTGGGCGTGACCGGCACGCCCCGGGCCTTGTCGGCCAGGCCGAAGCCCTGGGCCCAGATCAGCTCCTGGCCATTGACCAGGGCAATCGACAGGCCGGCGATATGCTCTTGGGCGATCGCCCGGGGAATGCGGGCTTGCAGGTAGCGGATGATGGCGCCGTAGTCACTCTTCTGAATGGGCGGCGGTGCCGGCGGCTGCCCATGGCAACCGAGGCTGCCCAGCAGGCAACCCAGCAGCGGAATACCGCGCAATCTGCGAAACATGAGGAGCACCCGAATGGCTGTTTGGATGCTCGAATGCTAGGGAAGGGCCGTCCAACAATCTTTGCGAGCTTTGTCGGGAAACTGTCAAAGACTGTTAACGGCTGAGCCCATGGCGTTCATGCCACTGCGCGATGGATTCTTCGGGGTATTCCTCAAACTGCAGGTCGCCCTTGCGCACGCTGACCTCGACCCACGGCGCCTTTGAGCCCAGCATCAGGTGCGTATGCGCCGGCGGTACTGGCAACGGCGTGTCGATGGCCGAGGCAAACGGGTGGATCAGCTCCGGCCACTCCGGGCTGAACAGCCATAGCGCAGTGCCGCACTGCGAACAGAAATGCCGCTCGGCGCTACTCGAATGGGCACGGCTGGCGCCCTCGGGTTTGAGTCGGGCGTGGTAGATCGAAATCTGTTTGCGTCCGCGCACTTGCAAGCTATTGGCATCCCCGGCCAGGTTGATCGCATAACCGCCGCCGCCTTGGGTCTTGCGGCAGATCGAGCAATAGCAACGCTGGTAAGGGTACGGGTGGGCGCTGGTGAGGCTGAACGTCACGGCGCCGCAGTGGCAGGATCCTTCAAGCTGCATGGGAGGTTTCCTCTGGCAAGGTGACTTCTGAGCTTAGGTGCTTTCCGGCATCAACGTGGCAATCAATGCCCGTATGGTGCCGGGCAGTGCCTCAAGCTCCCTGACCAGAATACTGCGCTCGCGAATCGCCCACGGCTCCTCCAGCGTCACCGCCACCAGTTGCATGGTGCGGCTGTGCCTTACGGCAGCGGACTCGGGGATGATGCCGATGCCCACGCCCGCTTCGACCATCCGGCAAATCGCCTCGAAACTCGACACTTGGATGCGCAGTGACAACTGCTTGCCCAGCCGCTCGACGTGTTCACGCAGGAAGCTCAGCAAGGTGCTGCCTTCATGCAGGCCGATATGCTGATAGGCCAGGGTCTGCTCCAGGGTGACCGAGGCTTGACCGGCCAAGGCGTGGCCGACGGGCACCATCAGCACCAGTTTGTCGGTGCTGAAGTGCAGCACCTGCAAACCCGCCGCCTCCACGGGGCCGGCGATGATGCCCATGTCACTGGTGCCATCCAGCACGCCGCGCACGATATCCCGGGATAAGCGCTCCTGCAGGTCGACGGTCACGCCAGGACGCTGGGACAGGAAGCCGGCCAGCACCTCCGGGAGGAACTCGGTGACCGCCGTGGTGTTGGCGAAGATGCGGATATGCCCGGCGGAATCCACGCCGTATTGGGTGAATTCACTCTTGAGGTAATCCACCTGGCGCATGATCAATCGCGCATGGTGCAGCAGTCGTTCACCCGCCGGGGTGATCTCTACGCCACGGCTGTCGCGGTACAGCAGGCGGGTGTCGAGCTGGCCTTCCAGCGCCTTGATCCGCGCACTCGCGGCGGCCGGCGAGAGGAACGCGCGCCGGGCGCCCTGGGTCAGGCTGGGGGATTCGGCGATATGGATAAACAGGCGCAGGTCGGCCAGGTCGAAGTGCATGCAAAACTCCCGAATGAATGACCCCGGTATATACCGTCCTATCCAACACCGCCCAAATCCCCGTAGCAGCTGCGGAGCGCAAGCGAGGCTGCGTAGGCCGTCACTCGGTCCTGAATCGACAGCGCGCCCGACGCAGCCTCGCCGGGGCTCGACAGCTGCTACGGATTTGCGCGGTGTTGGATAAGACGGTATCTGCGGATCTGGGCCGCGCGGGATGTCGGGGAAAGAGCGTTCAGCATAACCGAACGCTGGTTTATTGAAATGCAAATTCTCAGAACGGGGCCGTGCTTGCATGATCCGGGGCAGACACTCACTGCCCGAGGACCTGTACCCGATGAGCGCCACTGACTGGATCGGCCGAAGCGAAACCGCCCACGACCACCTGAGCCATAACCTGCTCAAACGCATTGCCGCCACCTTTGGCGAAGCCGTCCCCGAGCAGGGCGCGGACCTGCCGCCGCTGTGGCAGTGGTGCTTCTTCCAGGACCCACTGCCGGAAAGCGCCCTGGGCGGCGACGGCCACCCGGCCCGTGGCGGCTTCCTGCCGCCGGCGGATAACCGCAATCGCATGTGGGCCGGCGGGCGTATCGAGTTCCTGCACCCGCTGCGGGCCGGCGAGGCGGCAACCCGTGTGTCGACCATCACCCAGGTCGAAGAAAAGACCGGGCGCAGCGGCTCGCTGTTGTTTGTCACCGTGCGCCATGACTATGTCCAGGACGGTCGCCTGGCGATCCGCGAAGAACAGGACATCGTCTACCGCGAGCCGACGCCGCCCAAGCCGGGCAGCGGCGAGGCCCCGGCCCAGGGTGAGTGGCAGGAAACCATCGACCCCACGCCGACCCTGCTGTTTCGCTACAGCGCCGTGACTTTCAACGGTCACCGCATTCACTACGACTACCCCTATGTCACCGGCACCGAAGGCTACGCCGGGCTGGTGGTGCATGGTCCGCTGATCGCGACCTTGAGCCTGCGCGCGTTTTGCCGCGCCCATCCCGAAGCCAGCGTGCGCCGCTTTACCTATCGCGGCGTGCGCCCGTTGATTGCGCTGCAGCCGTTTGCCGTGGGCGGTCGCATCAGTGAAGCGGGGGTGGCGGCGTTGTGGGCCGGGAATACCGATGGCCTGGCGCAGACCGCTGAAGTGCATTTCGAATAAGCCAAGAACAACAGGCGGAGAGCCGTGAGATGAACCCGAATGACAACGAAGCACTCAATGCCATCCGCGACGGCGTGCGCGCCTTGTGCGCCGCATTCGACGCGGCCTACTGGCGCCGGATCGACGAAGAAAAGGGCTTCCCCGAAGCCTTCGTCAAGGCGCTGACTGACGCCGGCTGGCTGTCGGCGATGATTCCCGAGGAGTACGGCGGCTCCGGCCTGGGCCTGGCCGAAGCCTCGGTGATCCTCGAGGAGGTCAACCGCTGCGGCGGTAACTCCGGCACCGTGCATGGGCAGATGTACAACATGTTCACCCTGTTGCGTCACGGCAGCGAAGCGCAAAAACGCTTCTACCTGCCCAAGCTCGCCAGTGGCGAATTGCGCCTGCAATCCATGGCGGTCACCGAGCCCACCACCGGCACCGACACCACCAAGATCAAGACCACCGCGATCAAGCGTGGCGACAAATACGTGATCAACGGCCAGAAGGTCTGGATCTCGCGGGTGCAGCATTCCGACCTGATGATCCTGCTGGCGCGCACCACCCCGTTGGCCGAGGTGAAGAAAAAGTCCGAAGGCATGTCGATCTTCCTGGTGGATCTGCGTGAGGCCATCGGCAACGGCCTGACCGTGCAGCCTATCGCGAACATGGTCAACCACGAGACCAATGAATTGTTCTTCGACAACCTTGAACTGCCCCTCGATAGCTTGATCGGCGAAGAGGGCAAGGGCTTCAAATACATTCTCGACGGCCTCAATGCCGAACGCACCCTGATCGCCGCCGAATGCATCGGCGACGGCCGCTGGTTTATCGACAAGGCCAGCGCCTACGCCCGCGACCGCGTGGTGTTCGGCCGGCCCATCGGGCAGAACCAGGGCGTGCAGTTTCCGATCGCCGAAGCCCATATCGAAGTCGAGGCGGCCGACCTGATGCGCTGGCGCGCCTGCGCGGAATACGACAGCGGCGCGAATGCCGGCGCCAGCGCGAACATGGCCAAGTACCTGGCGGCCAAGGCGTCCTGGGAAGCGGCCAATGCCTGCCTGCAGACCCACGGCGGCTTTGGCTTTGCCTGTGAGTACGACGTCGAGCGCAAATTCCGCGAGACGCGCTTGTACCAGGTGGCGCCGATCTCCACCAACCTGATCCTGTCCTACGTGGCCGAGCACCTGCTCGAGCTGCCACGCAGCTTCTGAGGGCCTGCCCATGAGCCATACCCAAGCCCTGTGTCGGTTCCTGGCCGAGCTGACCTACGAGCAATTGCCCGAACCCGTGCTGGCGCGCACCGAAGACCTGTACCTGGATTGGCTGGCGTCCGCGTTGGCCAGCCAGGGCGCGCACCCGATCCCGTTGTTCGAACGCTATGCGCAGAAGATGGGCCCGAGCAGCGGCCCGGCCCAGGTGATCGTCAATGGCACCGGCAGCAGCGCGTACTTCGCCGCATTGGTCAACGGCGCTTCGTCCCACCTGGTGGAGCAGGATGACCTGCACAACAGCTCGGTGCTGCACCCGGCCACCGTGGTGTTTCCCGCTGCCTTGGCCGCCGCCCAGGACCTCGGTAAATCCGGCCGTGACTTGTTGCTGGCCTCGGTAGCCGGTTATGAAGCCGGAATCCGCATCGGCGAATTCATGGGGCGCTCCCACTACCGCATCTTCCACACCACGGCCACGGTGGGCACCCTGGCGGCGGCCGTGGCGGTGGGCAAGTTGCTGGATTTCAATCAGGACCAGTTCATCCATCTGCTCGGCAGCGCCGGCACCCAGGCCGCCGGGCTGTGGGAATTCCTGCGCGATGCTGCCGACTCCAAGCAACTGCACACGGCCAAGGCGGCCGCGGACGGTTTGCTCGCCGCCTACCTGACGGCGGATGGCCTGACCGGTGCGCGCAATATCCTCGAAGGCGACCAGGGCCTGGCGGCGGGTATGTCCACGGATGCCGAACCGAGCAAATTGTCGGCTGGCCTTGGTAGCCGTTGGGCACTGCTGGAGACCTCGTTCAAGTTCCACGCGTCGTGCCGCCATACCCATCCGGCCGCCGATGCGTTGCTGGCGTTGATGCAATGCGAAGGCCTGGAGGCCGTCGATATCGCCGGTGTGGAAACCCGTGTGCACCAAGGCGCCATCGATGTGCTGGGGCGGGTAAGCGTGCCGACCAGCGTGCATCAGGCCAAGTTCTCCATGGGCACCGTGCTGGGGTTGATCGCCGTGCATGGCAAGGCCGGGCTCACCGAGTTTCATGAGTCGGCGTTGACCGATCCTGCCGTCGCCGCCTTTCGCGACAGGGTCAGCATGACCCTCGACCCCGAGGTCGATGGCGCCTACCCGCAGCGCTGGCTCGGCCGCGTCACCGTCACCACGGTTGACGGCCGCACCCTGCACGGCGCCATCGACGAACCCAAGGGCGACCCGGGCAACACCCTGAGCCGTGCAGAGCTGGCGGATAAATTCCAGCGCCTCGCCCGGTTCAGTCACGCCCGCACACCGGCCCAGGCCGACACATTGATCGCCAGGGTCTGGGATGTGCGCAACGCCGCGTCCATGGCCCACTGGCTCTGAGGAACTGTCATGACTGACCCACGACCGCTGGACGGCATCACCGTTGTCAGCCTGGAACACGCGATTGCCGCGCCCTTTTGCACCCGTCAACTGGCCGACCTCGGCGCCCGCGTGATCAAGATCGAACGCCCCGGCGCCGGTGACTTCGCCCGTGGCTACGACGAGCGCGTGCGTGGCCTGGCCTCGCATTTCGTGTGGACCAACCGCTCCAAGGAAAGCCTCACCCTGGACCTCAAGCAGGACGAAGCCGGCGCCATTCTCGACAGCCTGCTGGCGGATGCCGATGTGCTGGTGCAGAACCTTGCACCGGGCGCGGCGGCGCGCATGGGCCTGTCGTTCGAGGCGCTGCATGCACGCTTTCCACGACTGATCGTCTGCGACATTTCCGGCTATGGCGAAGGCGGGCCCTACGAGAAAAAGAAAGCCTATGACCTGCTGATCCAGAGCGAGGGCGGCTTTCTCTCGGTGACCGGTGGCCCGGGCGACGAGCAGATGGCCAAGGCCGGTTGCTCCATCGCCGACATCTCCGCCGGCATGTACGCCTACAGCGGCATCCTTTCCGCGCTGCTGCTGCGCGGCAAGACGGGGCAGGGCAGCCGCATCGACGTGAGCATGCTCGAAAGCCTGGTGGAATGGATGGGCTACCCGATGTACTACGCCTTCGACGGTGCGCCGCCGCCCCCGCGTGCCGGCGCGGCGCATTCGACGATCTACCCCTACGGGCCGTTTCCCACCGGTGACGGCGGCACGGTGATGCTCGGTTTGCAGAATGAGCGCGAATGGGCGGCGTTCTGCGACAAGGTGCTGCTCACGCCTGGGCTGGCGACGGATGAGCGCTTCAGCGCCAACTTCAAGCGCTCGGCCAACCGCGAGGTGCTGCGCCAGATCATCGTCGACAGCTTTGCCCAACTGGATGCCGAGGCCGTGATCCAGCGCCTGGAGGACGCGCAGATCGCCAGCGCCCGCGTCAACGATATGCAAGGCGTGTGGGACCACCCGCAGCTCAAGGCCCGCGACAGTTGGCGTGAAGTCGCAAGCCCTGCCGGCCCGCTGCCGTCGCTGCTGCCGCCGGCGCGCAACGGGGCGTTTACCCCGCGCATGGATGCCGTGCCGGCGCTGGGGCAGCACAGCCAGGGCATTCTCGAGCAGCTCGGTTACTCCGTCGACGCCATCGACAGCCTGCGTGCGCGCGGCGTTATCTAATAAGGAAGTGCGTTATGCCAAACCCTCTTGTGCGCTCTGCGCTGTTTGTTCCCGGCAGCCGACCGGAGCGATTTTCCAAGGCGCTGGCCAGTGGCGCCGACGCGGTGATCGTGGATTTCGAAGACGCGGTGGAAGAGCCGCTCAAGCGCCAGGCGCGGGATAACCTCGGGGCGTTCCTGCAAAGTCACCCGCAGGCCCGGGTGTGGGTGCGCATCAATGCGCCGGAACATGCCGGGCATTTCGACGATGTGGCGTTTTGCAAAGCCCACGCCAACGTGGCGGGTGTACTCCTGCCGAAAGTGGAAAGTGCGGCCCAGGTGGCGGTGGTCGCCACGGCGGGCAAGCTGATCTGGCCGATTATCGAAAGCGCCCGCGGCTTACTGGCGCTGGCCGACATCGCCCGGGCGCCGCAGGTCGAACGTCTGTCATTCGGCGGCCTGGACCTGGCACTGGACCTCAACCTGAGCAGCAACTCCCCGGCCGCGCAGTTCGCCCTCGACCAGGCGCGCCTGGCGCTGATCGTGCACTCCCGTGCCGCCGGCCTGGTGGCGCCACTGGATGGCGTGCACCCGGCCATCGACGACCCCGACGGTCTGCGCCGTTCGATCCGGCATGCCTATGAAATGGGCTTTGCCGGCGCGTTGTGTATCCATCCCAGGCAGGTGGCGGTGATCCATGACGCGTTGGCGCCCAGCGCCGCAGACCTGGCCTGGGCGCGGCGGGTGGTGGACGCGGGGGCGCATGGGGCGGGGGCTTATCAGATTGATGGGCAGATGGTGGATGCGCCGGTGTTGTTGCGGGCGCAGCGGTTGCTCGCACAGTTATAGCTGACGGAACCGAATCAAATGTGGGAGGGGGAACTGCATTTTTCTTGAGGTTGGTGTTCGGCGTGGCCGAACGCAGGTATCAAAAATTCGAAATTCACTACACGCGTCATATCAGGCACCTTGCCCTACAACACAACAATAAGAAGGTGATTTCCATGCTCAAGCTTTCTCGGGCGCTGTTCTGCGCCGCCACCTTGTTTGCCGCAGGCCTGGCCCAGGCGGCGGACCCGATCGTGATCAAGTTCGCCCACGTGGTTGCTGAAAACACCCCCAAGGGCCAGGGCGCGTTGCTGTTCAAGAAGCTCGCCGAAGAACGCTTGCCCGGCAAGGTCAAGGTCGAGGTGTACCCCAACTCGTCACTGTTCGGCGACGGCAAGGAAATGGAAGCCCTGCTGCTGGGCGACGTGCAGATGCTGGCGCCGTCCCTGGCCAAGTTCGAGCAATACACCCGGCAAGTGCAGATCTATGACCTGCCGTTCCTGTTCAACGACCTGGCCGCCGTCGACCGCTTCCAGGCCGCCGAGGGCAAGCAACTGCTGACCTCGATGCAGAACAAGAACATCCTCGGCCTGGCGTATTGGCACAACGGCCTCAAGCAACTCTCCGCCAACAAGGCGCTGCATGAACCCAAGGACGCCCGTGGCCTGAAATTCCGCGTGCAGGCCTCCAGCGTGCTGGAGGAGCAGTTCAAGGCGATCCGCGCCAACCCGCGCAAGATGAGCTTTGCCGAGGTGTACCAGGGCTTGCAGACCGGCACCGTGAATGGCACCGAGAACACCTGGTCCAACTATGAAAGCCAGAAGGTCAACGAAGTGCAGAAGTACTTCACCGAATCCAACCACGGCCTGATCGACTACATGGTCATCACCAATGCCACCTTCTGGAACGGCCTGCCGCCGGACATCCGCAGCACCCTGGAGCAGGTCATGGTCGAGGTCACCGTCGAGGTGAACAAACAGGCCGAAGCCCTGAACCAGTCGGCCAGGCAGAAGATCATCGACGCCAGGACCAGCGAAATCATCGAGCTGACCCCCGAGCAACGCCAGCTGTGGCGCGACGCGATGCGCCCGGTGTGGCAGAAGTTCGAAGGCGAGATCGGGGCCGACCTGATCAAGGCGGCGGATGCCGCCAACCAGTAAGGCCGGTTTCCGCCCTGACATCTCATTTGCTTTCGCGAGGTTTTGCCATGCAAACGCTAAGGCGCGTCTGGGAGCACCTGGAGGAAGGCTTTATTGCCTTCCTGCTGGCGGCCATGACCCTGGTGACATTCGTCTACGTCATGCTCAACAACATCTACACGCTGTTCTTTGCCCTGGCCGACAAGTGGGCCTTCAGCAGCAACTTCTTCAGCGCCCTGGGCGACGGCACCATGACCTGGGCCCAGGACATGACCTGGAGCGTGGCGCTGACCAAGGCCATGTTCGGCTGGCTGATTTTCTTCGGCATTTCCTATGGGGTGCGCACCGCCGGGCACCTGGGGGTGGACGCGCTGGTCAAGCTGACCCGGCGTCCGGTGCAGCGCGTGCTGGGCATGCTCGCCTGCCTGTGCTGCCTGGCCTATGCCGGGCTGTTCATGGTCGCCAGCTACAAGTGGGTCAGCGCGGTGATGACCGCCCATATCGGCGCCGAAGACCTCGATAAGTTCGGCATCGACGTGGGTGACATCGTGATCATCGTGCCCATCGGTTTTGCCCTGGTGTTTATCCGCTACCTGGAAATCTTCTACCGCATCTTTACCCGCCGTCAGGTCGGGTTGGGGCTGGCCGACGAGGCCGGTGAGGCCAGCAAGTTGGCCGGCAGCCATGGGGAGCGTCACTGATGGCCGTGCTCTGTCTGTTCCTGCTGTTGTTCGTGTTCATGTTCCTCGGCGTGCCGATTGCCATTGCGCTGGGTTTGTCGGGTGCGGTGTCGATCCTGATGTTCAGCCCGGACTCGGTCAGTTCCCTGGCGATCAAGCTGTTCGAAACCTCCGACGCCTATACCTTCCTGGCGATCCCGTTCTTCCTGCTCTCCGGTGCGTTCATGACCACCGGCGGCGTGGCGCAGCGGCTGATCGACTTTGCCAACGCCTGTGTCGGGCATATCCGTGGCGGCCTGGCGATTGCGGCGGTACTGGCGTGCATGCTGTTTGCGGCGCTGTCCGGCTCATCCCCGGCGACGGTGGCGGCGGTGGGGTCGATTGCGGTGGCGGGCATGGTGCGCTCCGGTTATCCGAAGGAATTCGGCGCGGGGATCATCTGCAACGCCGGCACCCTGGGCATCCTGATTCCTCCGTCGATCGTGATGGTGGTGTACTCGGCGGCGACGGAAACCTCGGTGGGCAAGCTGTTCATGGCCGGGGTGATCCCGGGCTTGCTGCTGGGCCTGATGCTGATGGTGGCGATCTACATTGTCGCGCGCATCAAGAAGCTGCCGGCCCAGCCACGGGCGACGTTTCGTGAGTGGCTGAGCTGTGCGCGCCGCGCGTTCTGGGGCCTGTTGCTGCTGGTGATCATCCTCGGCGGCATCTACAGCGGCATGTTCACCCCCACCGAAGCGGCGGCGGTGGCGGCGGTGTACTCGGCCTTTGTAGCGTTGTTCGTCTACAAGGACATGAAGCTGCGCGACTGCCCCAAGGTGCTGCTGGAGTCCGGGCGCCTGGCGATCATGCTGATGTTTATCATCGCCAATGCCATGCTTTTCGCCCATGTGCTGACCACCGAGCAGATCCCCCAGGAAATCACCGCCTGGGTGCTGTCCGAGGGCCTGACGCCGATTGGCTTTTTGATCATGGTCAACGTGGTGCTGCTGATCGCCGGCAGCTTCATGGAGCCTTCGGCCATCGTGCTGATCCTGGCGCCGATCTTCTTCCCGATCGCCATGAAGCTGGGCATCGACCCGATTCACCTGGGCATCGTGATGGTGGTCAACATGGAAATCGGCCTGGTGCACCCACCGGTGGGGCTGAACCTGTTCGTCACCTCGGCGGTGACCGGGTTGACGCTGGGGCAGACCATTCGTGCGGCGTTGCCGTGGCTGATGATCCTGCTGGTGTTCCTGATCATGGTCACGTACTTGCCGTTTATCTCGCTGGCCTTGCCGCACTGGTTGGGGATGTAGTGCGGGTCAACAGGTGGGAGGGGGCCAGTCGAATCGTCGCACCGCCCCCACCACCATTAGTGGTCCAGCGCACTCAAGATTGCATGGGCGACCTTTACCCGTTCGGCATTCGGGTAGTTCTTGTTCGCCAATATCACCACGCCCACTCCCTTGCTCGGCACGTACGCCACGTAGGCGCCAAACCCATTGGTGGAGCCGGTCTTGTTCACCAGGGTGTCGGCGTGGGGCGCCTGGGGCGGGGTCAGCCAGCTGACCCTGTGCGGTTCCATTGCCATGGGGGTGGAGTTGCCGGCCATCAACCCATCGAGCGGGATGGGGTAGGGGTACATTTCCCAACCCAGGCCCTGGATCATGCCGTCCACGCTGTAGTAGCCCGTGTGAGTGACGCTGATCGCCTGCTGCAGGGTTTTATCCAGCGTTGCCGGGTGCATGTTCGCGTCAACGTACTTCAGCAAGTCCGCAGCGCTGGTCTTGATGCCGTAAGCCTCGCTGTCCATGGCACCGGGGCCGACGCGTACCGGTTTGCCATCTTTGCCATAGCCTTGGGCGTACAGGCTCATCTGGCTTTGCGGCACCTTGATGAAGGTGTGCTTGAGCCCGAGTGCGGGCAACAGGGTCTTTTCCATCGCCTGATCGAACGGCTGCTTGAGGCTCTGCGCCGCCAGGTGGCCGAACAACCCCAGGCTCGGGTTGGAGTACAGGCGCTGGGTGCCAGGGGCGAAGTCGGGTTGCCACTGCTGGAAGTAGCTGATCATGCGCTGGCTGTTATCCGCGTTGGCGGGAAATTGCAGGGGCAAGCCGCCGGCGGTGTAGGTGCCGAGGTTGAGCACGCTGATACGGTCGAACTTGCCGCCGCCCAATGCCGGCAGGTAATGGCTGGCCGGATCCGAGAGCGTGAGTTTGCCGCGGGCTACCGCGTAACCGGCCAGGGTCGCGGTGAAGGTTTTGCTTACCGAGCCCACTTCGAACAGGGTGTTTTCGCTGACCGGCTGGCGGGTATCGGTGGCGGCGATGCCGTAGTTAAAGTATTGCGCCTTGCCGTCCTGCACCACGCCGACCACCAGGCCGTTAATCGACTGCTGCTGCATCAGCGGTTTTACATTGGCATCCACCACCGCCTGCAGGTCGGTGGACGCCAGGCAGTTGCCGGCGGCGATAAACACCGCGAGGGCGGTGAAATTACGCACGCCAGACAGTAAATGTTGGGGCATGATAACGCTTCCATGAGAATGATCGATTGGATGAAGAGCCTGCGCGGGCGAGGCAAATGTAGGCCGTTCGCCGGCGCTGGGCAAACGATGATATCTCGCAGTAGCCATTAGAAATATTGGGGTCAATATGCTCCGCTCCCACTTACCGTTGAACGCCTTGCGCGCCTTCGAAGCGGCCGCCCGGCATTTGAGCTTTACCCGCGCTGCCATCGAGTTATGCGTGACCCAGGCGGCGGTCAGCCATCAGGTCAAGAGCCTGGAGGCGCAGCTCACTGTCACCTTGTTCAAGCGCCTGCCCCGCGGGTTGATGCTCACCCGCGAGGGCGAAACCCTGCTGCCGGTGGTGCGCGAGTCGTTCGACCGCATTGCCCACACCTTGGGCCAGTTCGAGGGCGGGCATTACCGCGAGGTACTCACAGTGGGCGCGGTCGGCACCTTTGCCGTCGGCTGGCTGCTGCCACGTCTGCCGGACTTCCAGAGCCGCTACCCATTCATCGACCTGCGCCTGTCCACCCATAACAACCGTGTCGACGTGGCTGCCGAAGGCCTGGATTACGCGATTCGTTTCGGTGCAGGTGCCTGGCACGGCACGGATGCGCTGGAGTTGCTGGAAGCGCCGCTGACGGTACTGTGTGTGCCGTCACTCGCCGCGCAGTTGCACACGCCGGCCGACCTGTTGAAACACACGCTGCTGCGCTCATACCGTGCGGATGAGTGGAGCCTGTGGCTTCAGGCCGCCGGGCTGCCCGCCGACACCCTGGTACCGCGCAGCATCGTGTTCGACTCGTCGCTGGCGATGATGGAGGCGGCACTGCAAGGCAGCGGCGTGGCGCTGGCGCCGGCGATGATGTTCTCGCGGCAACTGGAGAGTGATGTGATTCGCCAGCCTTTCGACGTCGGCATCAGCACCGGCAGCTACTGGCTGACGCGTCTGCAGTCGCGGGCCGAGACCTCGGCGATGCAGGTCTTCAAGGCGTGGTTGCTGGAGGAGAGTGGGCGTGTTTGAGTTTTCTTGGAACATAAAGAAATATTTGCTCAGGACCGGCGTTTTACCGCTACACCTGCACTGAGTTACTCGATGAAAATCCCGCGTCCCTCCGCCTGCATGCCCTACCTGATCCAACTGTGCAACCGACGTGTAAGGACTGGATGGCGGTGTTGCAGGAAAACCGCTCCACACCGCTGGATTCACCGTCCTGGTTATGGACCGGTGGGGTGCAGTTGGTGGGTAGCCATGAACAGGGCTACCTCAACCATTGACGCTGGTATGCGCTGGAACGCTGATCTGGAATGTGGTGATGGTCAATGTGGGAGGGGGCTTGCCCCCGATAGCGGCGGGTCAGTCACCTCAATGGTTGCTGATACACCGCAATCGGGGGCAAGCCCCCTCCCACATTTGGACTGCACTTAGGCCAAGTATTTGCGGAACCAACCCAGTGTCCTTTCCCACGCCAGATTCGCCGCGGCCTCGTCATAACGCGGTGTCGAATCGTTATGGAAACCATGGTTGGCGCCCTTGTAGATATACGCTTCATAAGTCGTGCCGGCGGCCTTCAGGGCCTTTTCATACGCCGGCCACCCCTCGTTGATCCGCGTATCCAGCTCGCCGTAATGCAGCATGATCGGCGCCTTGATGCGCGGTACGTCCTTGGCTTCCGGCTGGCGCCCGTAGAACGACACCGCCGCGCCCAGTTCCGGGTAAGCCACCGCCGCCGCATTGGTCACGCCGCCGCCATAGCAGAAGCCGGTGATGCCGACCTTGCCGGTGCTGCTGTCGTGGTGCATCAGCCATTCGATGGCGGCGAAGAAGTCGTTCATCAGCTTGGTCGGGTCGACTGTCTGTTGCAGCGCCACGCCTTTTTCATCGTTGCCGGGATAGCCGCCCACCGAGGTCAGGCCGTCCGGCGCGAGGGCGATAAACCCGGCTTTGGCCAGGCGCCGGGCGACGTCTTCGATGTAGGGGTTGAGGCCACGGTTTTCGTGGACCACCACCACGGCCGGCAGCTTGCCGGTGGCCTTGGCCGGGCGCACCAGGTAGCCACGCACGGTGCCGTTGCCCTTGGGCGAGGGGTAGGTGATGTAGTCGGCAACGATGTCCGGGTCGGTGAATTTCACCTGTTCGGCCAGGGCATAGTTGGGGCTCAGGGCCGCCAGCAGGGCCGAGGCGGTGAGGCCGCCAAAGGTGAACAGCGCCGCGCGGTCGAGAAATTCGCGGCGGTTGAGCTTGCCGTGGGCGTAGCCGTCGTAGAGTTCCAGCAGTTCGGGGGCAAAGTCTTTCGCGGTGAGACGAGTCATCGGTTCGGTCCTCGATTAGCGGTGCCAGTCAATGTAGACCAGGATCAGCCGTCACGGCCATGGGCGGACGCAGCCAGTTCGCGGGTGTCGACGCGCACGAACAGCGAATCGCCGATGGCCGTGAGCACCTCGCCGGCGTACACCTCGCAGACCACGCGGCTTTTGCGGCCCACTTCGCCTTCGACCCGAGCGCGCAACGTGAGGGGCACGCCCATCGGCGTGGGCTTGATAAATTTGATGCCCAGGTTGCCGGTGACGCAGTCGATGCGCGGCAGGCTGCCGGGTTCGCGTTGTTCGGCACGGTAGTGGTAGGCCATGGCGGTCCAGTTGGAATGGCAGTCCACCAGCATGGCGATCAGGCCGCCGTAGACCAGGTCGGGCCAGCCGCTGTATTTTGCCTCGGGGTGATGTTCGGCGATGAGATGGACACCATCGGCATCCCAGCGGCTCTTGATATGCAAACCATGGGGGTTACTGCCGCCGCAGCCGTAGCAGATGCCTTCCGGCGCGGTGATGTCCTGTAGAGAAGGGGTGGGCATGCAGCGTCCTTATTGTCGTAAGCGGCTAATCTGTTTAGCAGGACAGGCACCTGATGGGAATACATCCTTTTTTTGCGGAGCGTGGCATGAAGCGTCGAATTCTCCCGTTGGTCCTGGTCCTGGGTGCTATCGGCTGTGCCCAGGCGGCGGAGTACACCGACGTCAACCGCACCGCCAGCCAGATCAGTTTTACCTATAAGCAGTTGGGGCAGCGGGTGTATGGCACCTTCGGCGACTTCGAAGGCACGCTGAGCTTTGACACGCAAAAGCCCGAAAGCGGACATGCCTTGCTCAAGATCCAGCTGGCGAGTATCGATGCCGGCAGCCCCGATGCCAACGACGAGCTGCAACGGGCCTCGTGGTTCGATACCGCGACCTATCCGGTGGGCGTGTATGAGTCCACCGCTGTAAAGGCCCTGGGGGATAACCGCTTCAACATCAGCGGCAACCTGACGATCAAGGGCACCACGCGCCCGGTGGCGGTCAACGTGGTGCTCAAGGAGCTGGATGGTATCGGCGTGTTCGACGGTGAGTTCATCCTCAGGCGCGGCGACTTCAGGATCGGCGAAGGCGAATGGGCCGGCAACAGCGTGGTGTCCGACGACATCAACATCAAGTTCAAGATGGTCGCGCCCCAGCGTTAGCGCGCGAACCGCTTGGCCCCGGCCACGCAGCCGATCACCGCGACCGTCACCAGCAGCATGCCCAGGCTGACCTGTTCATGCAGCAAGCCCGCTGCCAACGCCAGGCCGAAGAACGGTTGCAGCAGTTGCAACTGTCCGACGGCGGCGATGCCACCCTGGGCCAGGCCGCGATACCAGAACACAAAGCCGATCAGCATGCTGAACAGCGACACATAGCCCAGGCTCAGCCAGGCGGGCAGGCTGATACCGCTGACGCTCGACGGCGTCAGCACCAGGCTCAACGGCACCACCACCGGCAACGACACCACCAGCGCCCAGCAGATCACCTGCCAGCCGCCCAGGCTGCGCGACAGTGTGGCGCCTTCGGCGTACCCCAGGCCGCACACCAGCACTGCCAGCAGCATCAGCACGTCACCCGCCGGTGCGGCGCTCAAGCCCTGGGCGAAGGCGTACCCCATCACCAACGCACTGCCGAGGATCGAAAACAGCCAGAACACCGGGCGTGGACGCTCGCCGCCACGCAGTACAGCAAACACGGCGGTCGCCAGCGGCAGCAGACCGATGAAGACGATGGAGTGGGCGGAGGTCACGTATTGCAGCGCCAGCGCGGTGAGCAGGGGAAAGCCGATCACCACGCCGAGGGCGACGATGGCCAGGGGCATCCATTGCTGGCGCGCGGGACGTTTCTCCTTGAACAGCCCCAGCAAGGCCAGCCCCAGCAGCGCGGCAATGGCGGCGCGGATCATGGTCAGGAACACCGGGTCGAATTCCATCACCGCCAGGCGCGTGGCCGGCAGCGAGCCGCTGAAGATCACCACGCCGATAAAACCGTTGATCCAGCCTTGGGTGCGGGTGTCCAGGTTACTGAGGGGAGCTGTACGTTCCATAAGGGGCGTCCGAAAGGAGGAGTTGCGTGGCAGGCATCCTAGGGTTGAAGATAAAGACAATCAAAAAATTGTCATGGATACATCGCTTATGCCCCGTGCCCGCTACAAGTCGTTGGTCGACAGCTTCGCCGAGGCTATTCGCTCAGGCCGCATGCCCCCCGGCACGCGACTGCCGACCCACCGCCAACTGGCCGCCGAGCATGGCCTGGCGTTGGTCACCGCGAGCCGGGTGTACGCCGAGCTGGAGGCCATGGGCCTGGTCAGTGGCGAAACGGGCCGAGGCACCTTCGTGCGCGAAATCTCGCTGCCGCCGGGGCAGGGCAGTGGGCAGATGAGCGTGGCGGCGGGCATGCTCGATCTGAACTTCAACTACCCGTCCTTGCCGGGCCAGGCCGACTTGCTGCGCACCGCATTGCGCCAGTTGGCGCTGTCCGGCGACCTTGAAGCGCTGCTGCGTTACCAGCCCCACGCCGGTCGCCTGCATGAGCGCGCGGCTGTCGCGCGGCACCTGTTGAGCCGAGGGCTGACGGTCGAGGCCGAACAGGTGCTGGTGGTCAGCGGCGCCCAGCACGGGTTGGCCGTGACCATGATGGCCTTGCTCAAGCCCGGTGATGTGATCGCCGTCGACGCCTTGACGTATTCGGGGTTCAAGGTGCTGGCCGAGACCCTGCACCTGGAGATCGTCGCCATTCCGGTCACCGCCGACGGCCCGGACCTGGACTACCTGCACAGCCTGTGTCGCAAGCGCCCGGTGCGTGCCGTGTACAGCATGCCGACCCTGCATAACCCGTTGGGCTGGGTGCTGAGCCTGGCGCAGCGCGAGCAGTTGGTGGCGATTGCCCGTGAGCACAACCTGATGCTCATCGAGGACGCGGCCTACGCGTTCCTGGCCGAGGACGCACCGCTGCCCGTGGCCAGATTGGCGCCGGAGCGCACGGTCTACGTGGGCGGGCTGTCGAAAAGTGTCGCGACCGGCCTGCGCGTGGGATTTATCGCTGCCCCTTCGGGTTGGGTGAAGGCACTGGAGCGCACCATCATGGCCACCACCTGGAACGTGCCGGGGGTGATGAGTGCGATTGCGGTGGCCTGGCTCGAGGATGGCACGGTGGCGCAACTTGAAGCACACAAGCGCCAGGATGCGCGGGCGCGGCAAGCCTTGGCGGCGCAGGTGCTCAAGGGGCTGGCCTACACCAGCCACCCGTCATCGTATTTCTTGTGGCTGCCCCTGGCGGAAGAGGCCCGCGCCGATCAAGTCGCCATGACCTTGCAGCGCGACGGCATTTCCGTTTCCACCGCCGAGCCCTTTGCCGTCTCGGCCCACGTGCCCCATGCGTTGCGCCTGGCCTTGGGCTCGGTGGACATGCCGGCGCTGCGCGAGGCGTTGCTGAAGGTGCGCAAGGCGGTGCAGTGGTGAGCCCGATGGCCCACCGCTAGCCATCAGAATTTGAACGCCTGGCGCCCGATCAGCAGCCAGTGGCCTTTCTGCTTCTGCCAGATCTGGAAATTCTCGATTTCGGTGGGCACTTCCTTGCCGCTGTTCACCGCCAGGGCGGAGAAGTGGTTGCGTACCAGCGCTGTATCGCCGCTCAAGGTGATGGTCTGTTTCTGCATTTCCAGGGTCTTGAAGCCGCTGCGTCCGGTCTCGATGTCGGCGATGAATTCCTGCTTGTTCTGGATCTTGCCGCTGGAGTGGCCGTAGGTGAGGTTCTCGGCGGTCAGGCTCTGGAGCTGCTTGAGGTCTTTATGCAGCATCGCCTGGGTGAGGTGGTCGACCGCTTGGGCGACGTCTTTGTCGGCGGCAGGGGCGGCGGCCACATAGCCGCTGAACAGGCACAGAAAACCGATCAGTACTTTGACGTTTTGCATGGGTGTTTCCTTATTGTTGTTGGGGAGGTGTACGGGCAATACGTTACTGAATTTGTTGTCGTACAACATTGCAATAGTCGAAGGGCTTTTGGAAAGTAAAATTTGGAATATTTGCGCAGCACCTTGCGTTGTATAGGGTGAGTGAAGTCTTCAATCTTGTACGATGTCTCATCACAGGTTAAAACTAGTCTCCCGTCTAACAATAAAATAACGGAGATACCCATGGATTTTCCCCCTTCGCCTGCCCGCTCCGAACACAGCCGCCGGGTCTTTCTCCAGCGATCCCTGGCGGTTTCCGCGTCGGTGGCGGTGCTGGGCAACCTGCCTCGCCTGGCAGACGCGGCCGAACCCTTGAGCCAGCGTTATCCAGACCCCCTGATCAAGGTGCTCGACGACAGTTTCCTCGAGCTGCGCCTGTTCAATGCCAGCGTTGAGCGCCTGGCGACCGGCCTGCGCTGGGCCGAAGGACCGGTGTGGATCGGCGATGGCCGCTACCTGCTGCTCAGTGATATTCCCAACAACCGCATCGTGCGTTGGGATGAGGTGACCGACAGCCTGTCGGTGTACCGTGAAAACGCCAACTTCTCCAACGGCATGTGCCGCGATCGCCAGGGCCGCCTGCTGGTGTGCGAAGGTTCGACCACCTCTGGCGAGGGGCGGCGTATCACTCGCACCGAACATAACGGCAGCATCACGGTGCTGGCGGACAGCTTTGACGGCAAACCCTTCAACTCGCCCAACGACATCGTGTGCAAACGCGATGGTTCGGTGTGGTTCAGCGACCCGCCATTCCAGACCGGCAACAATTACGAAGGCCACAAGATCACCCCCACCCAGCCCCATGGCGTGTATCGCATCGACGCTGACAGCGGCAAGGTCACGCGGGTGATCGACGACCTCAACGGTCCCAACGGCCTGTGCTTTTCGCCGGATGAAAAGACCCTCTACGTGGTGGAAGGGCGTGCCAAGCCCAACCGACTGATCTGGGCGATTGACGTCAAGGATGACGGCACCCTGGGCGAACGGCGCAAGCATATCGAAGGCCTCGAATACGCAGCGCTGGACGGCATCAAGTGCGACGAGAGCGGCAATCTCTGGTGTGGCTGGGGCGGCAATGGCGACCCCAAGGCCGACCTGGAAAAGCTCGACGGCGTGCGCGTGTTCAATTCCCAGGGCAAGGCCATCGGGCATATCTCGCTGCCGGAACGCTGCCCCAACCTGTGCTTTGGCGGCCGCGAAGGCAACCGCCTGTTCATGGCCGGCAGCCATTCGATCTACGCGTTGTTCGTCAACACGCGAGGGGCGGATTTCGCCTGATAGGCGCTGAAAAAATCCACTGTCGGCGCCGGTTGGCCGGCGTTCACAGTGGCTATTTAGCGCTATGCTGCGTGCTCCTGAAACATCAGAGCGTTACGCAAATGGACTTTGATTGGCACAGCGCCCCTATCACCCGCAGCACGCCTGTCACTTCACACTACAAAAACACCCAGAACGTACGCCGTTTCATGCGTGAGCACTGCGGCGCGGGGTTCACGTTCGACCGGCCTTTCATGGCGTGGATTCGCAACGCAACGCCCAAGACGATGGGCGACGTGGTGGATGAGTGGCAGCGTCGCAACGAGGACTCCCGAGCATGACACCGGATGAAAAATACCAAGCCGTGCAAGAACGCCTCGGCTATCAATTGGATGAATTCAAAGTCGGCGGCAACTACACGCCGCTGGTGCGCGACGGCAACCACCTGTACATCAGTGGGCAGATCCCTCGCGTCGGTGACACGATCATGCTGCCGGGTAAAGTCGGTGCCACCTTGACCCTGGCCCAGGCACAAATCGCCGCCGGCATCAGTGCCTTGCGCTGCCTGGGCCTGCTCAAGCAGGCGCTCGGTTCGCTGGATCGGATCAAGGCCATCCCGCGCATCACCGTGTATGTGCGCAGCGCCGAGGACTTCGATCAGCAGAGTGAAGTGGCCAACGGCGCCTCGGACCTGTTGCACGAGATCCTCGGCAGTGCCGGGGTGCATTCGCGCACGTCGGTGGGGGTGATGCAACTGCCGAAGTCGGCGGCGGTGGAGATCGACATGATCGCGGTCGCGCACGACTGATGGTCAGCCAAGGCCTGGTCGTCCTGCTCAACTACGGCCTGCACCTGGCACCGGGCGTGTTGCTGTTTGGCCTGTGGTTCGGGTTGACGCCGAAGTCGTTGCCGGCCATGCGCATCCTGATTCTGCTCGCGGCGTTCGTGCTGATGCGCGATGCGATGACGCCCCTGGGCATGTGGGCGCTCAGTGACGACGTGCAAATCGCCTTCACCGCGAATGCCTTTGTATTGGCGGCGCTGGGTGGCCTGTCGGTGCTGCTGGTCGTAGGGTTGGTCCGGGTGGCGCCGGAGTTGTGGCGCCTGGTGGTATGGACCCGGGGCCACCGCGCCCTGGGCCTGGCGGTGGGGCTTGCGGTCGGTAGCCTGATCGGTGTGCCGTTGCGGCTCTATCAAGGGATAGAGCCGCACGCGATCCCCGGCTACTGGGTGTGGCTGCCGGGCATGGTGGTGTTGGCCTATGGCGCCAATGCGCTGGAGGAAGTGTTGTTTCGCGGGTTTTTGCAGGGCTACCTTGAACAGCAGGTGACACCGCTGCGAGCGGCGCTGATCAGTGGCGTGGCGTTTGCCGCCTGCCATGCCTTCCTGGCCTTGAGCGTGACTCAACTGGGCTGGCCGGTGTTGCTGTTTACCCTGATCGAAGGGCTGGCCTGCGCACTGGTGCGCATGCGTCATGGCGTGTTGGCGGCGACGGCCTGCCATGGCACGGCAATCCTGCTGATTGCCGTGCCCTACATGGCCTGACTTGAAATGCGGTTAGAACGGTGGGAGGGGGCTTGCTCCCGATTGCAGTGGGTCAGCCACTGATGCATCAACTGACACTCCCTCATCGGGGGCAAGCCCCCTCCCACATTTTTTACCGAGTACACCAGCCCAACTCCAGTTGGCTCCAAGGCCGAAAAAGCCAGAGTAAAAGCAGACCGAGATCTACCTGATATATGCAGTTCCAAATGTGGGAGGGGGCTTGCTCCCGATTGCAGTGGGTCAGCCACTGATGCATCAACTGACACTCCCTCATCGGGGGCAAGCCCCCTCCCACATTTTTTACCGAGTACACCAGCCCAACTCCAGTTGGCTCCAAGGCCGAAAAAGCCAGAGTAAAAGCAGACCGAGATCTACCTGATATATGCAGTTCCAAATGTAAGAGGGGGCTTGCTCCCGATTGCAGTGGGTCAGCCACAGATGCATCAACTGACACTCCCTCATCGGGAGCAAGCCCCCTCCCACAGTGAATCAGTTAGTTTGTCGCCAGCGGCGGCGTGCGCGGCGGGATCAGGCGTTTGCTGCCGGTGGCTTCATACGCCGCCGCAAAGCGCAGCAATGCCGAATCATCGTAGGCGCGCCCGGCAAAGGTCAGCCCGACCGGCATGCCGATGTCCGCCATCACGCCCATGGGCACGGTAACGGTGGGCACGCCCAGGTGGCGGATGGCGAGGTTGCCGTTGGCCACCCACACGCCATTGCTCCAGGCGATATCGGCACTGGCTTCGTTCACGTCGGCATCCGCCGGGCCCACATCGGCCACGGTCGGGAACAGCACCGCGTCCAGGCCAAGGCCGTCCATCCAGTCTTCCAGGTCGATCCGCCGGGTTTGCTCGAGGCCGCGCAGGCCATCGGGCACGGTGCTGATCTCGTTCCACGGGGTGATGCCGCGCTCGGCCATGCGCACGTACTCGTCCATGCCGGCGGCCAGGTCGTCTTCACGGTTGGGCAGGGTGCCGGGGTCGTGGGGGAAGATTTTCGGCCCGTCCACATCGGCCAGGCGGTTCAGGGCCGGGTCGTTGTTGGCGCGCAGGAAATCATCGAAGGCCCAGGCCGACAGTTCCCACAGTTCATCGTGCAGGAATTCCCTGGACACCAGGCCACGGGTAAACACGGTGGGCGCGCCGGGGCGGTCGCCTTCGCAGTTGGACACCAGTGGGAAATCCACCTCGATGACTTCGGCACCGGCGGCTTCAAGAGCCTTGCGTGCGGCTTGCCAGAGGTCGATCACGCTGGCACGGGTGTTGATTTTCTGCCCGGTGGGGCCGCCGATGCCGGGCTTTTCGCTGGTGCCGGCCTCGGGGTCGGCGTTGATGTACATGCGCGGCACGCCGAAGCGTTTGCCGGCCAGGGATTCGGCCGTCGCCGCCAATTCAGGGTAAGACGCCGGGCGTACCGAAGCGACGCTGGGGATCGGCACCCACGGCTGCAGGCGCCACAGGTCGCCACGGGTGTGCGGGTCTTCAGCCACTACCACGTCGAGCACTTCCAGCAGGTCGGCCATGGTGCGGGCGTAGGGCACCACCACGTCCATGGTCGGGGTCAACGGCCAATTGCCGCGCACCGAAATCATCCCACGGGACGGGGTGTAGGCGCACAGGCCATTGTTGGACGCCGGGCCACGCCCGCTGGACCAGGTTTCCTCCGCCAGGCCGAAGGCGGCGAAGCTGGCGGCGGTGGCGGTGCCGGCACCGTTGGATGAACCGGAGGCAAACGGCGCGGTGAGGTAGTCGGCGTTATACGGGCTTTCCGCGCGGCCATACACGCCGCGCTGCATGCCGCCATTGGCCATCGGCGGCATGTTGGTCTTGCCCAGGCAGATGGCGCCACCGGCGCGCAGGCGCTCGATGGTGAACGCATCGCGCTGGGCGACAAGGCTGGCAAAGGCCGGGCTGCCCGAGGCGGCCGTCAGCCCTTTGACCAGGTAGCTGTCCTTGGCGGTGTAGGGAATACCATCCAGTGGCCCCAGGGTTTCACCCTTGGCCCGGCGGGCATCGGAGGCCTCGGCTTCCTTCAGGGCGTCGGGGTTGCGCACGACGACGGCGTTGAGTGCGGTAGCGGTCTGCGGACCGTCGTAGGCATCGATCCGCGCGAGGTAAGCCTGCACCAGTTCAACGGCCGTGGTCTGGCCGGATTCGAGCGCCGCGCGCAATTGGGCAATGGAGACTTCGGTAACTTGCATGACGTTTTCTTCGCCGCCTTAAGTTGAGGTATGGCGGCAGTCTACGTACAGATATTTCACAAAACCAGTGCGGCATTTTCCCCATGGGCGGCACGCATCACCTGCCAGGTGGCGTCGTCTGCGGGAATCAGATGTTCGATGCGCAGGGAGGCGAGGGTGATGTCCTGGGGCATGCCGAAGGTGGTGAAGGTGGACAGAAAGCTCAGCTCGCCCCGGCTGGTATGCACGCGGGTCAACACCAGCGGCGGCATTTCAGGCGGCGGCGTGGTATGGACGGGGGCGGGCAGGCTCGCCAGGAGAGCGGCCAGCACAGGATTGTCCAGCGCCTCGCGGCTTGCCCGTTGCCAGGCCAGGGTGCGGATTTCTTCGGCGTTGACCAGCTGGTCGCCCAGGCCGCCGGGCTGCAGCAGGGAGGTCAGCAGGTTCAGGCCTTCCATCGGCGGCGTGACCCCCGCCAGTGCCAACAGCACGCCGGTACTCGCATTCGCGGCCAGTACTTCCCAGTGGCTGCCCAGCAGGATCGCCGGGGCCGGGTTGTTGGCGTGCAGGACATGGTTGACCGCCTCGCGAATTGCGGCCATGGCCGGGGAGGCGAGCGGGGTAGCGGTATAGCGGGGCGCGAAGCCGGCGGCGAGGAACACGCGGTTGCATTGCTCCAGCGGTGTTTCCAGCGCGCTGAGCAGGTGATGCAACGTACCTGGGCCCGGCTTGGCGCGTCCGGTTTCGAGGCAACTGAGGTGGCGCTGGGACACGCCGGTCATCAGGGCCAGGTCAAGTTGGCTCAGACCAGCCTGTCGGCGTAGCTGGCGCAAGTGTTCGCCGGCAGTAGCGGGGTTATCCATGGCGCGACTATGACCTCCGAGGTCATTGCGAGGAGGGCAACCTTATCACTAGGGTGGGCCTCGATCACGTCAAGGAGCCGACCATGCGCACACCTTACCTGGCCCTCGCCGCTCTGCTGGGCTTTTCGCTGTACACCCTGGCCACGCTGCTCACGGCCGAGCAATCGCTGCTGGCCTTCGGGCGTGAGTTAATGTCGCGTCCGGACACCGCGCAAGTGGTGATCGACCTCTACCTGATGGCCACGCTGGCCTGTGTGTGGATGTACCGGGATACGCGGTCACGGGGACGGTCGCTGGCGTCGGTGCTGCCGTATTTCTTGCTGACGGCAGTGTTCGTGTCGGTGGGGCCGTTGCTCTACATCGTGCTGAAGGGATTTCGGGATGAATGAGCTGTTGCACATCTACGCCCTGGGCCTGCGGG
This sequence comes from Pseudomonas sp. NFACC42-2, assembly GCF_900116055.1. Classification (NCBI taxonomy): domain Bacteria; kingdom Pseudomonadati; phylum Pseudomonadota; class Gammaproteobacteria; order Pseudomonadales; family Pseudomonadaceae; genus Pseudomonas; species Pseudomonas sp. NFACC42-2. The sequence goes on along the minus strand of NZ_FOZO01000001.1, from coordinate 583,710 downwards.
TGCTGTGTTCTTTGTGATCGGCCGGTTGTGTGTGGCAGTGAGTTAAGACCTGTAGGCGTTGGCCCCGGTCCGATCCACCAACCGAATGCTGTCCCGTCCGCCACGCTTGGATTCATACAGCGTGGTATCTCCCTGTTCGATCAGCGCCGCCAGGCTGGCCGGCGGCTGGTCGAACAGGGTAGCGCCGATGCTCAGGGTCACCGGCGCGGGCGTGGCGAAGGTTTGTGCGGCCAGTTGCTGGAACTGCTCGCGCAGGCTGCTGCCCAGTTCGACGATCTGCTCGGTCGAGGCCGGGTTGAGCAGGATCACAAACTCATCACCGCCCAAACGTGCAGCCAGCGCGCCTCGGGGCACGACGGCGCGAATCATCTCGCTCAAGGCGATCAACACACGGTCGCCGGCGGTATGGCCGTGGAGGTCATTGACCGACTTGAAGTTGTCGATATCGATCAGCAGCAGGGCGCCCGGTTGTTGCGCCGACACCTGGGCCAGCAGGCGCGGCGCGCGCAGGTCGAGGGCGCGGCGGTTGTAGAGGGCGGTGAGCGGGTCGCGGGCGGCGAGGCGGGCGATCTGCTGTTCGCGGCGGTAGCGTTCCGAGCCGGTCATCGACAGCGCAATCAGCATGATCGCCATGGCGCCTTCCACCAGGGACACCTGGATGATCTCGCCCTTGAACGCCGCAAGGTCGATCAAGGTGCCGGGGATCACCACCGACAGCGCCTTGGCCACGTAGAACATGCCATGGACCAGCAGCACATAACGCAGTTGCACCGCGCCGATGCTCAATGATCGGCCGTGGGGCCGCAGCAGGAAACTGGCGCGCAGGGTCGGCAGCGCGACCAGCAGCGACTGCACGCCCAGCATGGCTTTGGACCACGGCAGGTCGGTCGGGAGCATCAGCATGCCCAGCCACACGCCCAGCAGCAGCCACCACCGCGGCGACAGGCGTACCTGGGTAAAGCGCGCGACCCCGAGCAAGAACAGGCAGTGCGCGGCCACCAGCAAGCCGTTGGCAAACCAGATGCCGATGAGCAGATAGCCATTGATGCGCAGCAGAGCCAGGGTGGAGCCGACGGTGATGGTGGCGAAACCGGCGCTCCAGAACAGCAGCGAAGGTTCGCGTACGCTGCGCCATTCTATGGCCAGGTACAGGGCAGCAGCGGCGGCCAGGGCAACGGTGAGTGCCAGAATCGTAGGAGGGTCGAGCGTCATTTCGTGCCGGGTCTGCCTGGGTGTGCGTTGAAGGCGGGGATTGTAAGCGCACACGCAGGTTTTTCAGAGCCCAAACGATAATGGCATACAGCCATCCGATGATCGGCGGTCTAGACGCCTTTGGTCGACGGCAGCAGTATCGTCAGGATGCCCACCAGCGGCAGGAACGAGCACAGTGTGTAGACGTACTCGATGCCGTGGCTGTCGGCGAGCAGGCCGAGCAAGGCCGCGCCGATCCCGCTGAAGCCGAACATCAGGCCGAAAAAGATCCCGGCGATCATGCCGACATTGCCCGGCACCAGTTCCTGGGCAAATACCACGATGGCCGAGAACGCCGAGGCGAGGATAAAACCGATCACCACGCTGAGCACGGCGGTCCAGAACAGGTCGACGTAGGGCAGGGCCAGGGTGAACGGCGCGGCACCGAGGATCGAGAACCAGATGACTTTCTTGCGCCCGATCCGGTCGCCGATCGGCCCACCCGCGAAAGTGCCCACGGCCACCGCCCCGAGGAACAGGAACAGGTACATCTGGGAACTCGATACCGACAGGTGGAATTTTTCAATCAGGTAGAACGTGAAGTAGCTGGTCAGGCTGGTCATGTAGAAGTACTTGGAGAACACCAGCACCGCCAGCACCACCAGGGCAAACGTCACGCGTCCTTTGGACAGGCCGTGGGTTGCCTTGCCGCCTTGCTTGAGCTTGAACAGGTTGAGGTGGTTGCGGTACCAGCGGCTCAATCCATACAGCACCAGGATCGCGAACACGGCAAACAGCCCGAACCAGGCGATGTTGCCTTGGCCATAGGGAATGATGATCGCCGCCGCGAGCAACGGCCCCAACGCGCTGCCGGTGTTGCCGCCGACCTGGAAGGTCGATTGCGCCAGGCCATAGCGCCCGCCGGAGGCCAGGCGCGCGACGCGCGAGGTTTCCGGGTGGAAGGTCGACGAGCCGACGCCCACCAGGCCTGCCGCCAGCAGGATCGCCGGGAAGCTGCCGACAAACGCCAGCATCAGGATGCCGACCAGGGTACAGACCATGCCCGCCGGCAGCAGCCACGGCTTGGGATGCCGGTCGGTGTGGTAGCCGATCCAGGGTTGCAGCAGCGAGGCGGTCAGCTGGAACGTCAGGGTGATCAGGCCGACCTGGGTAAACGTCAGGCCGTAGTTGGCCTTGAGCATCGGGTAGATCGACGGTAATACGGCCTGGATCAGGTCATTGATCAGGTGCGCCAGGGCACAGGCGCCGAGGATACGCACGACTAACGGGCTTACTTGGGGCGGACTCGAAGTGGCGGCAGGTGATGCGGTCAAGGTCGACATGCAGGCATTCCATACAAGGCAGCGAACAGGGGCAGCGAGTACTTAGGCTGGCTGCCCATTTCAATTTGTTTCGGAGCTTATGCTAGATTCGGCAAAAATGCCTGTCTCGCGTAATTCGGGAGATAACCATCGTAAAAAGGGCGAAATGATCAAATCACTGGATAAATTTTTGCAGGAAATCGATGAGGGCGACTGGGCTGTCATCAGTTCGGCCACCGATTATCCGGAAAACTGGGTGATCCCCGACCACAGTCACGAAAAGCATCAATTACTCTACGCCACCGAAGGCGTGATGGTGGTGCATTCGGCGCATAACCAGTGGACGGTGCCGCCCAATCGCGGCTTCTGGATGCCCTGCGGGCACGTGCACTCCCTGCGCTGCGTGGGCGCCCTGAAAATGCGCAGCGTGTTCGTGCGCCCCGACAGTTTCCCCAACCTGCCGACCGAGACCAAGGCGGTGAGTATCTCGCCGCTGCTCAGCGAGCTGATCAAGGCCTCCGTGAGCTTGAAACCGCCCTATGCCGAAGACTCCCGCGATGCGCGGATCATGCACCTGATCCTCGACGAGCTGGCGCTGTTGCCGGCTTTGCCGCTGTCGCTGCCGCAGCCCGCCGACCTGCGTATCCAGCAGATCTGCCTGGCGTGGCAGGAGGACCCCGGCGATGCCTCCACCGTGGCGGATTGGAGCGAGCGCCTGGCCCTTGACCAGAAAACCATCCAGCGCCTGTTCCGCAAGGACACCGGCATGACCTTCGGCCAATGGCGCCAGCAGGCGCGGCTGCTGCTGGCACTGGAGCGTATCGCGGTGGGGCAGAAGATTATCGACGTGGCCCTGGAGCTGGGCTACGAAAGCCCCAGCGCATTTACCAGCATGTTCAAGAAACAGTTTGGCAAGACCCCGAGTCATTTTTTCCGCTGACATCGGCGCAGTAGTCGTCCAGCAAGCCGTTGAATGCGTCGATATCCAGCGGTCGGCTGAGGAAGTAGCCCTGGCCTTCTTCACACGCCACGCTTTTGAGCATGGCCAGGTGCTCAGCGGTTTCGATGCCTTCGGCCGTGACCGTCAGGGCAAGGGCACGGCCCAAGCCGACAATGGCTTGGATAATCGCCTTGTCATCCTCGCTTTCCTCCAGTCGGGTCAGGAAGCTGCGGTCGATTTTCAGGCCATCGAACGGGAACGCCCGCAGGTAGCTGAGAGACGAATAGCCGGTGCCGAAGTCATCCATGGCAATGCGGATGCCCAGTTGCTTGAGTGTGCGCATCACCTCAAGTGCGCCGACGGCGTCCTCGAGCATGACGCTTTCGGTCATTTCCACCTCAAGGCGCGCAGGGTCGATACCCGAGGCGTCCAGGGCGTGGCGCACGCGCTCCACCAGGTTGCCGCGCTTGAATTCGGTGGGTGACAGGTTCACCGAGACGAACAGCGTGTCCGGCCACTGCGCCGCGCATGCACACGCGGTTGCCAGTACCCAGTCACTCAGCGCCAGGATCAACCCCGACTCTTCGGCAATCGGAATAAAGGTGTCCGGGGCGATCAGCCCGCGTACCGGGTGCTGCCAGCGCACCAGGGCTTCGGCCCCGACCATCTGCCCATCGGCGATGCGATAGCGCGGTTGGAAGTGCAGGCGCAGTTCGGCGTGCTTGATCGCAAAGCGCAGATCGCTCTCCAGGCGCCGCCGCTCGATGATCCGCGTATTCATGTCCCCGGAGTAAAAGCGCCAGGTATTGCGCCCGGCCGCCTTGGCCTCATACAGGGCGATATCGGCGTAGCGCAGCAGTTCGGTGGCATCGCGGGCATCGGTGGGCGCCAGGGCTATGCCGATACTGGCACTGATAAACACCTCTTGTTCGTCGATTTTGATCGCCTGCTCGATGGACTCGATCAAGCGCAGGCATAGGTTTTCCACTTCATCCTGGCTGCCGGCGTCGCTGAGGATCAGCACAAACTCATCGCCGCCGACGCGGGCCACCAGGTCACCATGGCGCACGCAAGCGGCCAGGCGGCCGGACACTTGATTGAGCACCCGGTCACCGGCGGCGTGGCCGAGCAGGTCATTGACCGGCTTGAAGCGGTCCAGGTCGAGGCTGAGCATCACCAGCGGCTGCTCGGCGCTGGGCAGGGCCTTGAGTTTGCCGTCCAGGAACGCCTGCAGGCGTGTGCGGTTGGGCAGCCCGGTCAGGGCGTCGTGTTGAGACAGGTACTCGATGCGCCGACGTGCTTCGACTTCTTCGGTGACGTCGGTGGCCGTACCGCGAAACCCGCCACAGGGCATTTCCCGGGCCGACAGCCGGGTTGTACGCTCCTGTCCCTGGGCATCGATATAGCGGCATTGCACACTGATGTCCACGCGCCGGCCCGGGGTGCTCAGCCACTGCGACAGCAGGTCGGCCTCGGTGTCCAGCAGGTCGCTCATGGCCGCCCCGAGCCAGGCTTGCCGGGTCAGGCCGGTGACGCTTTCGAAGCGTTCCGACAGGTAGATAAAACGCCAGCCGGCATCGATTTCCCAGACCCAGTCCGAGCTGGCCTCCACCACGTCGCGAAAGCGCGCCTCGCTGGTGGCCAGGGCGGCCTGGCTGTCCAGCAGAGAGGTGTGGCTGGCATCCAGGGCGAGGGCGGCGGCGGTGGCGCGACGCAGAATGACCCAGGTCATCAGGCACACCAGCAGCGCGGCCAGCCCCAGCAGCGGCAAGCCTACGCTCATCAAGCGTAGGCCGGGTCGCGCAGGTTCCCAATGCAGGCTGCCAGCGGCGCCGTTATCGCCAAGGGGGAAAACCAGGGTCTGGCCGATGTCATCGGGCGTGGCTACATGCAGCTTGCCCACGCCGAAGTCATCGCCGATTGCGCTCAACTTGGCGCTGTTGAGGACGTCGACGAAGATCAATACCGAGGCCGGCCGGCCATCGGGCACTACCGTGGGGTCGGTGCCGGGCGTGATCGCGGCGGCGGCCACCAGTGCCGGGCTGCCGCGTACATTGATGAACGCCGTGACCGGTGTTTCGTTTTCAGCCCCGGCACGCGCCTGCTCGATAATTTCGGTCAAGGGCTGGTCGAGCCACTGCGAGAGCTCGATGCTTTGCAGCTCGCCCTTGATCACCGAGTAGACCGTGCCATTGTCGTTATCGACCACAAACAGGCCTTGGAAACCGAAGTCCTGATACAGCGTGGCGCCGACGTTGCCGCGCGCGTAGGCCCAGTCGCTGTCCACGGTCACGTGCAGGTGCTTGTAGGCATCGCTCCAGAAGGCGTAGTCCTTGACGGTCACCCGCAGGGACTTCTCCAGGGATTGCACGGCTTTACGCGTATAGAACGCGCTTTCCTGCTGTTCGGAGTGATCCAGTTCGTGCGCGAGGTAAACCAGGGAATAGGCGGCGGCGGCAAAGACCAGGGCCAGCAACGCCACGAAATTGAACAGCGACGTGCGCGCCAGCGACAGGCTGCTGCGGTCGGACAAGGTGCGGACGATAGGGGCGAGAGAGTTCGGCATGGTTTCCCGCAGGACGTCGCTGCAAGTCATTGGTATGACGGGTTATCGGCGGCGCGGGTAAAAAACTTAGCGCTTCGGTGTTGGCGTCAACCGAGGCCGCTGCAGTATCAGAAATGGCTGCGCCTCAACGAGGCGCGGCGCTTGATGTCGAGCGAGTGCCGCGTGTCCAGCATGGCGATATGGCCATGCTGCGCGGCAAAGCGCCGGTCAGCGATCCGTTGGCGTCAAGTTAGCGTAGAAGATGCAGCCGATCAGCCGCGCAAACAGGCTGAGGGTTTCCGGCAGGTTGGGGTCGTCAAACAGCATCGCCCGGGAATCCAGCGCACACAGTGCACCGAACAGGCGGCCATCCGGCAGGAAGATCGGCGCCCCGGCGTAGCTCTCGATGGCGTATTGCTTGACCACCGGGCGCGTGGCAAAGCGGCCATTGGCGCTGACCTGCGGGATAAACAGCGTCTGCGGGTTGATACAGAACTCGCTGCACAGGGTGGTTTCCAGGTCGAGCACGTCATCGGCATGAATGCCCATGTCGAAGGGGTCGTGCGCTGAACAGACAATCCATTCCAGGTCAGTGAACTTGGCGATGCCTGCAAAGCGCATGCCCGTCAGGCGGGTGACCAATTGCAGGATGCTGGTGGTGGCTTCGATTTCGGCGATGGCAGCGCGTTCGTCGGCGCTGAGTAACGCGTGTGCGGCGGTGAAGCTTGGAAGCATGGTTGAACACTCCACTGGCGTGGCGGCCCTTGCCACCACGCTTGGTCAGGTCTTAGTTGATACGCGGATGCTGCTGCACCAGGTTCTGGCGCTTGGCTTCCAGTTCGGCAATCTCGGCGTCGATGTCTTCGATTTTCTGCTCGATATTGTCGTGATGCTCCTGCAGCAACTCCTTCGCTTCTTCCATGTCCGACGCAGCCGGTGCTGCGCCGCGCAGGGGTTTGTTGGCGGTTTCCTTCATGGTCAGGCCGGTGATCAGGCCGACCACCGCAAACACCATCAGGTAGTAGGCGGGCATGTACAGGTCGTTGGTGCTTTCCACCAGCCAGGCCACCGCGGTAGGGGTGACGCCGGCGATCAATACGGAGACGTTGAACGCACTGGCCAAGGCACTGTAGCGCAGGTGCGTGGGAAACATCGCCGGCAGCGTGGACGCCATGACGCCGATGAAGAAGTTAAGCACGACGGCCAGGATCAGCAAGCCGGCGAAGATCAGGCCGGTCTTGCCGCTGGTGATCAGCATGAAGGCCGGGATGGCGAGGAACAGCAGGCCGATGCTGCCGGCGATGATGAAGGGCTTGCGGCCGATCTTGTCGCTGACAAAACCGATGAACGGCTGCACGAACAGCATGCCGACCATGATCGCGATGATGATCAGCACACCGCTGTTTTCGGCGTAATGCAGGTTATGGGACAGGTAGCTCGGCATGTACGTGAGCAGCATGTAGTACGTCACGTTGGTGGCCGCGACGATGCCGATGCAAGTCAGCAGGCTGCGCCAGTGCTTGGTGGCGATCTCCTTGAACGACACTTTCGGGCCATGGGTCAGGCCTTCGCGGTCACCCTGTTCGAGCTTGTCGACATGCTGTTGGAACGCCGGGGTTTCTTCCAGCGCATGGCGCAGGTACAGGCCGATCATGCCCAGGGGCAGGGCCAGGAAGAACGGCAGGCGCCAGCCCCAGGCCTCGAAGTCGGCTTCGCCCAGCACGCTGGAGATCAGCACCACGACACCGGCACCGAGCACGAAGCCGGCGATGGAGCCGAAGTCCAGCCAGCTGCCGAGGAAGCCGCGCTTGCGGTCCGGCGCATATTCGGCGACGAAGATCGAGGCGCCGGTGTATTCACCGCCCACCGAGAAGCCCTGGGCCATTTTGCACAGCAACAGCAGGATCGGCGCCCAGATGCCGATGGAGGCATACCCGGGAATCAGGCCGATGGCGAAGGTGCTCAGCGACATGATCACAATGGTCGCGGCGAGGACTTTCTGGCGTCCGTATTTATCGCCCAGCGCGCCGAAGAACAGGCCGCCCAGGGGACGAATCAGGAACGGCACGGAGAACGTCGCCAGTGCCGCGATCATTTGTACGCTGGGGGAGGCGTCGGGGAAGAACACCTTGCCCAATACATAGGCGACAAACCCGTAGACACCAAAGTCGAACCACTCCATGGCGTTACCCAGTGCGGCGGCGGTGATCGCCTTGCGCATCTTGGCGTCGTCAACAATGGTGATGTCTTTCAAACCGATGGGCTTGACGCTTTTCTTACGTAATTTCATGCGGACCACTCTAAAACAGAACAGGGGAGGTGCCATCGTTGCGATGGCACCGCTCTGTCAGTTCAGATACAAGCGGACATGAAATAATTCACCGCTATTTGCGTTTTTTTGCCTGGGGCGCAATTTGCGTGCAATTGCCTGGGTTTTCGGGGTGAGCACCTACCCTGTGGCGATCCGGCATTCTGTGGTGAGCGGGCTTGCCCCGCGTTGGGCTGCGAAGCGGCCCCAATTGAGTCTCCGCTTTCCTTCAGGCAGAAATGCGGTGTTTAGTTTTGGGGCTGCTTCGCAGCCCAACGCGGGGCAAGCCCGCTCGCCACAAGAAGCCTGTTCGCCACGTCATGCGCATTTGTCGTCCTACAACCTAGCGGCGCCTGGCACTTTTTACCCCCGTGAGATAGCCCGCAAAAGCCGTAATCTTTCAGATTGACAGCGGGTAGGTAGCCCGATATAAAAGCCACAGTTGTACGACGACATATGACGTTACATATGTCCTACCTAACAAAAATAAAAAGTGATGCCATGAACTTGATCGAGCCCATCAACGCCCAGCGCGTTGGCCAAGCTGTAGGCAACTATCGCTGGACCATCTGCGCGATGTTGTTTTTCGCGACCACCGTCAACTACCTCGACCGCCAGGTGCTCAGCCTGCTCGCGCCGCAGTTGTCGACGCAATTTGGCTGGAGCAACACCGATTACGCCAATATCGCGGCGGTGTTCCAGTTTGTGTATGCGATCTCCATGCTGTTTGCCGGGCGGTTCGTCGACAAGATCGGCACCAAGGCGGCGTACGTGATCGCGATTGCGGTCTGGTCCACCGGCGCCATCATGCATGCGTTTTCGGTGCCGATGGGCGAGGGCATCGCGGCGGTCAGCGGCGCGCTCGGCCTGGCGGTGATCCCCGTGTCCATCGCCGGCTTCATGCTGTCCCGGGCGGTGCTGGCGATCGGCGAGGCGGGTAACTTCCCGATTGCGATCAAGGCCACCGCCGAATATTTCCCCAAGAAAGAACGCTCGCTGGCCACCGGGATCTTCAACTCCGGCGCCAACGTCGGTGCGATCCTGGCGCCGATCTGTGTGCCGCTGATCGCCGGGATGTGGGGCTGGGAAGCGGCCTTTATGGTCATCGGCATGTTGGGCTTTGTGTGGGTGGCGGTATGGGCGGCGGTGTATGAGAAGCCGGAGCAGCAAAAACGCCTGTCGGCCGAAGAGCTGGCCTATATCCGCAGCGACCAGGCGCAGCAGCCCTCTATCCCGCCGGTTGCAGGCGCGGTACAGAAAAAAGTCTCGTGGTTCAAGTTGCTCACCTACCGCCAGACGTGGGCGTTTGCCTTCGGCAAGTTCATGACCGATGGCGTGTGGTGGTTCTTCCTGTTCTGGCTGCCCACCTACCTGTCGGCGCAATACGGCATGAAAGGCGCCGATATCGTCATGCCGCTGGCCGTGCTGTACAGCATGACCATGGTCGGCAGCATCGGCGGCGGCTGGTTCCCCAGTTACTTCATGGCCCGTGGCGATGCCCCCTATGACGGCCGCATGAAAGCCATGTTGGTGATCGCACTGTTCCCGTTGGTGGTGTTGCTGGCGCAACCGTTGGGCTACATCAGCTTCTGGGTCCCGGTATTGCTGATCGGCGTCGGCGCCTCTGCGCACCAGGCCTGGTCGTGCAACATCTTCACCACCGTGTCCGACATGTTCCCGCAGAAAACCGTGGCCTCGGTGGTCGGCATCGGCGGCATGGCCGGCGGCATCGGCGGTGTGGTGATGACCAAGATCGGCGGCTGGGTGTTCGACTATTACAAGTCCATCAATGACATCCACACCGGCTACATGATCATGTTCGCGATCTGTGCGCTGGCGTACCTGGTGGCGTGGAGCGTGATGAAGACCCTGGTGCCGCGCCACAAGGAAATCACTGACCTGTAAACACCACATTGGTGTCTTAATCCGTGGCGAGGGAGCTACCCATAAAGTTGTGTAGATACCCATGCCCTCAGTGGCCTGAGTGCTTCAAACGTCTTTTCTACAGCGCGCGCGCCCAGGTCTGGCTGACCAGTTGCTTGCCGAAACTCAAGGTCGGCTCCTCTTCCACCAACTCGAAACCGGCTTTCTGGTAGAGCTTGCGTGCATCGGTCAGGGCGCTCATGGTCCACAGCATCATGCGGGTGTAGCCGGCATCGCGGGCAAAGCGCAGGCATTCGTCCACCAGGCGCTGGCCGATGCCCAGGCCCCGCGCACTCGCATCCACGTAGAGCATGCGTAGCTTGGCGGTTGTATCGTCATGGCGCACGACGAACACCGAGCCCACCACCTCGCCATCCTTCTCCGCGATCCAGCAGCGCTCCCGCGCCGGGTCGAACTCGCGCAGGTACTTGGCGACGATCTCCGCCACCAGCGCTTCAAACTCCCAGTTCCAGTGGTATTCGCGGGCATACAGCGCGGCTTGCTGCTGCACCACCAGGCCCATATCCCCGGGGCGTGGGTCGCGCAGCAGGTAGCTCGACGGGCGGCCTTGCAACAGGGCCTGGATGCGTTGCATGGCGTCGGTCAATTGCTGCTGCTGGGGTTCGGGCAGGCTCTCGAGCAGGGCGATGACTTCATCCTGGGTCTGCTGTTCCAGGGGCGCCAGGACCGCGCGGCCGAGATCGGTGAGGTGCAATTGCACCGCGCGCGCATCGGTGGCGCAGCGGACTTTCTGGATCAGGCCGTTTTTCTCGAAGCCACTGGTCAGGCGACTCAGGTAACCCGCGTCAAGGCTGAGCATCTGGCACAGGTCGGCGCTGGTGAGGTCGCCACGGGAGGACAGCTCGTACATCACCCGAATTTCAGTCAGGGAATAGTCGCTGTGTAGCAGGTGTTCCTGCAGCACGCCGATCTGGTGGGTGTAGAAGCGATTGAAGCCGCGCACGATGCCGGCGCGTTCCACAAGCAGGGGGGTGGACATGGTGGATGCTCGAATGGTTGCCTGAGGCAATTATATTGTTGCTTCAGGCAAGCATGTCAATGGCTTTGCTCGACGGTCACCGTCCTCCCTGCACTGGCCGTCGCCTGGGGGCTCGTCAATATGATTCGAATCGCCATGGCCACGCCGATCAGCACCGCGCCCAGGCCCGCGGCTTCCATGAGTGTGGGCCAGCGCCCGTGGAACCCCAGGCCAAGCAGGGTGGCGAAGAGGGATTGAGGGCGATCAATTGGCCGCTGAGCACCATCGGCAGGCGTCGGGTCGCGGCGTTCCAGGCCCAGGCGCCGACGAGGGTCGACATCACCGCAATGATCAGGGCCCAGGCATAGAGCGGGCCTGCCTGGGAAAGGCCGAAGCCGAGCGTCGGCAGCGTGAACAAGCCAAGTGCCTGGATGAACGGCAGCAGGCACAGCGTAGCGACACCGGCACCCACCATCATCAGTGCGGTCCAGAGGCCGGTTGCCTGCGCCGCGAGGTGCGTCAGTTGCCGTTGGTTGATCACGCTGAACCACAACCACAGGGCGACCGCACTCAGGGAAAAAACCAGCCCCGCGAACCAGGCGCTTGTATCCAATGCAGGTTGATGAAAGCTGCTGATGTTGGAAAGCAAGAGGCCCGTCGTGAGGCATGCCAGGGGGGCTGCCAGTCGGCGCCATGGGACTGTCCGGGTGCTGGCGTTACCCACCAGGGCCAACAACACCGGCACCGTGCCGATAAACGCCGGGGTCATGACCGGACCGCCGAACATCACCCCGGCAGCGATGCACAGGCCGTAGCCCAGGCAACCCACTGCCCCGAGGGCGGCGGCAAGGCATCGCTGGGCGGGCCTGAGCGCGCGCAGTTGTGCCCGGCATAGCAGCACACCCATGCCGCCCAGCACGCCTGCGATCAAAAAACGCACGGCCATCAGGTCATAGAGGCTGTAGCCGCCAGTGACGTAGGGCGCGATAAAGTTCAGCGCCCAGCCCAGTGTGGCAACAATCGCGAGCAGCACGCCGACGGCAATGGAGGTCTGTGCAGCGTTCATCCGGGGCATCCATTGAGGTAATGGATCGATGGTGCCCAGTCATGCGGGTGTGCTACAAACGAGTTCTCGGCCGTGGATGTATAACCTCAGATTATGAATACACTTGGCAAGACCCTGCCGCCCCTGGCCAGCCTATTGCCGTTTGAAGCGGCGGCACGCCTGGGCAGTTTCTCCAAGGCGGCCGATGAGCTGCACATCACCCAGGCTGCCATCAGCCGCCAGATTCGCGGGCTGGAAGACAACCTGGGGGTGAAGCTGTTCAGTCGGCGCAACCGAGCGGTGTTCCTCACCCAAGAGGGGCGGGAACTGAGCAAGGTGGTCGGCGAAGCGCTGCGCAGCATCAGTGAGAGTGCCACCAGCCTGCGGGGGGTACCCCACAGTCATCGCGTGGTGTTGCTGTGCCAGTTGTGCGAAGCGTTTTATTGGCTGATGCCGCGCTTGTCGACGTTCCACCAGCAATACCCGCACATCGAAATCCAGGTGGTGACCTCCACCCGAGCCCTGACGGAGTTCACCAGCCACTTCGACGTGGCCTTGCAAAGTACCGGGCGCGCGAGTGGCAGCCATCCGCTGATGTTCACCGCCGCCGACGAAGTGTTCCCGGTGTGCAGCCCCGGCTATCTGGACAGCAAACCACCGCTGTCGCTCGCCGGGTTGCAGTCGCGCACCTTGTTGCACCACAGCTCCCATCCTCCGCACCTGATGGAGTGGGACAGCTGGTTGCAGGTGTTCGGCCAGGCCTTGGGCGGGGAGGTGCGCGGTGCGACCTTCGATAGCTACCCGCTGATGTTGCAGGCGGCGGTGGAAGGGCATGGGATCGCCATGGGCTGGCGGCGTACGGCGAGCCGGTTGATTGACAGCGGGGCGCTGGTAAGGCCCTGTGTCGAGAGTGTGCATTTGCCCCAGGCGCTATCGATTTATCGGCAGCAGGGAGAGGGCATCCGGGCCGAGGTCGTGGCGTTGCTCGACTGGCTGGAGGTGCAATTGCAGGATGAAGGCTGACAGGGGCGCCGCCGCCCCTGTCATATGCCGCTATGGCTTGCGCGTCACCCGCCACACGGTATTGGCCAGGTCGTCGGCGATGATCAGCGCGCCTTTCGGGTCGACCGTCACACCTACCGGGCGCCCACGGGTCTTGCCGTCGTCACCGCGAAAGCCAGTGGCGAAATCAATTGGCTCACCCGATGGCTTGCCATTACTGAACGGCACGAAGATCACCTTGTAGCCCACCGGGTTGTCGCGGTTCCAGCTGCCGTGCTCGCCGACGAATACGCCGTCGGCAAATTGCGCGCCCATGGCCGCGATGGAAAAGTCCACGCCGAGTGCGGCCACGTGGGAGCCCAGGCTGTAGTCGGGCTTGATCGCGGCGGCAACTTTGGCCGGGTTCTGCGGTTGCGCGCGCGGGTCGACGTTCTGGCCCCAATAGCTGTAGGGCCAGCCGTAGAACGCACCTTCTTTCACCGATGTCAGGTAGTCGGGCACCAGGTCGGGGCCGAGTTCGTCGCGTTCGTTGACCACCGTCCACAGTTGCCCGGAGTCGGGTTGGATGGTCAGGGCGGTGGGGTTGCGCAGGCCGGTGGCATAGGGTTTGTGCGCGCCGGTGGCGGCGTCGATCTGCCAGACCATGGCGCGGTCGATTTCCACTTCCATGCCACGTTCGGTCACGTTGCTGTTGGAGCCGATCCCCACATACAACTGGCGTCCATCGGCACTCACCGCCAGGGATTTGGTCCAGTGATGGTTGATCTGCGCCGGCAGGTCGGTGACTTTCACCGGTGCGCCGCTGGCCTTGGTCTGGCCATCGGTGTAGTCGAAGCGCACCAGCGCATCCTGGTTGGCCACGTAGAGCTTGCCATCGGCAAACGCCAGGCCGTAGGGCGCGTTGAGGTTGTCGGCGAACACCGTCTTCAACTCATAGGTGCCGTCACCGTCGGCATCGCGCAGCAGCGTCAGGCGGTTGCCGCCTTTTACCTTGGTGTTGCCCTGGGCCTTGATCACGCTGGCGATCACATCCTTGGGCTTGAGCTTGGCCGCACTGCCGCCACGGCCTTCGGCGATCAGGATGTCACCGTTGGGCAGCACCAACGTCTGGCGCGGGATGGCCAGGTCGGTGGCGATGGCCGTGACGCTGTAGCCTTCGGGCACCTTGGGTTTCTGATCGCCCCAGGGGGTGGGCTCGGCGATCTTCATGCTCGGCAACAGGCTGCTTTGTTGCTCCGGCAACGTGGGGTCGGGGCCACGGGCCTGGGTCTTGTCGCCTTCGCCGCCGCAGGCGCTCAGCAACAGCGCGGCGCTCAATACGCTCAGTGTGTGGGACGTTTTCATTTGGCACCTCCCGAGCGCAGGCCGGTCCAGGTGGCCGCCAGTGTCAGCAGCAAGACGACGGCGGACATGATCAGCCCGGCAGGCATTGAGGCGTAGGCATCCTTGGCATGTTGAAAGGCATTGACCAGCCCTAATACCCAGGTGGCTAACAGCAGCAGGACATACCGCGTGGGTTGCCCCGCCTTGCGCTCGGCGCGAAGCAGGTTGACCAGCGCAAACAGGAACGCGAGCCCACAGAACACCAGAGCACCGGCAATCAACCAGGACGCAAAGTTGGCCCATTGAATCTGGTAGGTCTGGGTGTAGGCAATGTCGCTGAGCAAGGCACCAAGAAACAGCGGCACGGTGCCGGCCAGCAAGGTCGCATGCAGCGGCCCCGGCGTGTATCGGTAGGCGGGAAGGGTTGTCATGGTAAGGCGGCTCCTTGTTGTACAACGCCCCTGGTCGGGGCTGCGCATAGGAAATGAACGCCTTACGTATCAGATAGTTCAGCATAATTCGTGTCGAAATATTAAGAACCAGCCGGAAAGCTGGCATGCTCAAGACTTCACATAAGGAGCCGTACCCATGCCAACCCTGCACCTGCTGTGCGGCAAGATCGCCTCGGGCAAGTCGACACTGGCCAAGACCCTGGTGGCCGAACACGCCGCCATCCTGCTCAGCGAAGACACCTGGCTCGCCCAGTTGTACCCCGGTGAAATCCTCTCGATCGCCGACTACCTGCGCTGTGCCCAGCGTATTCGCGGGGTGTTGGGCCCGTTGGTGATCAACCTGCTTGAGTCCGGCGTCAACGTGGTGCTGGATTTTCCCGCCAATACCCTGGCCAATCGCGAATGGCTGCTGGGGTTGGCGCAGGCCGCCAAGGTTCCGCACCGCCTGCATTATCTCGAGCTGGACGACGCCACCTGCCGCGCAAGGCTGCATGCGCGCAATGCCCGGGGCGATCATGATTTCGCGGCGACGGATGCCGAGTTCGACCTGATCACCCGGCATTTCTGCGTGCCGAGCGAGGCGGAAGGGCTGGTGATCGAGGTGCATCGCCCATGAGTACGCCTGCTGCGGGCATCGACGCGGACGGTTTTATCCTCACCGTCGCCGACACGCCCGTGCAGCTTGAATACCAGCCGCTGCTGGCGGACGTCTGCGCGTCGCTCTCGACGGACGACCTGGGCCTGGACGGCCTCTATCTCTATGGCAGTGTCGCAAGGGGCGACGCCATTCCCGGCGTTTCCGACCTCGACCTCACCCTGGTGCTGCGCGAGCCGGCAACCGCGGAGCTATTGGCCCGGCTGGAGGCAGTCCGCTGTGCACTGGAGCAGCGGCATCCCTTTGTCACCAAGGTGGATTTCGATATCGGCCACCACGCGCAAGTACTGGCGACGGAAAACCGCAACGGGTGGGGCTTCTGGCTCAAACACCAGTGCCGCTGCCTGTGGGGCAATGATCTGTCAGTGCATTTCGAACGGTTTCGGCCATCCCGTGACATCGCGCTGGCGGTAAATGGTGATTTTCACGCCGTATTGAGCGCGTACCTCACGCGCATCGCGAGCGCCGACACTGAGACGCAGCGACTTCGCTTGCAGCGCGAGGCTTCACGCAAGCTGATCAGGTCCACCCATGTATTGCTTTCGGAAGATGCGTCGACATGGCCCCGCACCCTCGAAGAGCATGTGGCGATGTTCGTCCGGGGGTATCCGCAGCGGGTCACTCACCTTGCGTTCTTTCTCTTTGAGGCCAGGAACCCTGGCGCCACGATGGAAAACTTCACCGCGCGGCTTCGGGCTTTTCTGGATTGGATGGATTCACCCACCGTCCTTCCTACGTACGTAGCGGATTAAAAATGTGGGGCTGTGCTTGCGCCATGTGGCTTATCCAAAGATGATAGGTTTATTAGCGTTAAACCTGACCTTTCATACGGCAAGCCTATGGAATTCCCATGATCAACTTCCGCCTTATCCGCCACCTCTGGCTGTTCCTCGCCGTGGCCGAAGAACAGAACTTCGGCCGTGCCGCCAAGCGCCTGGGCATGTCGCAGCCGCCGTTGAGCGAGCAGATCCAGGTGCTGGAGCAGGCGCTCAAGGTCACGTTGTTCGAGCGTTCGCGGCGGGGCGCCAAGTTGACGCCGGTGGGTGCGGCGATCCTGCCGGCGGTGCGCAAGTTCGCCGAGCAGTTGGAGCGCCTGGAGCTGGCGGTGGAGGAGGCGGTGGCGGGGCAGTCGGGCATGCTCACCATTGGCGCGATTTCCACGGCGATGTTTGATGTGTTGCCTGGCTTGATCGACCTGCTCAAGCAGCGATACCCCCAGCTCACCGTGTCGGTACGCGAGATCGACAGCGTGGAGGCGGTACCGGCGCTGGAGGCGGGGGATATCGACCTGGCGTTTGCGCGATTGGACGGCGACCTCGGCCCGGCGATCCAGTCCCTGCCGTTGCGCGAGGACCGCCTGATGGTGGCGCTGCCCAGCGATCACCCGCTGGCGTCGCGCACGCGCATCAGCCTGGCGAGCCTGGCCAGCGAGCCTTTGGTGATGTTTTCGCGCAAGGTCAGCCCGGTGTACTTCGACAACCTGATCGCCACGTGCCGCGCCAGCGGGTTCTCGCCGCGGGTGCTGCATGAGGTGCGCTCGGTGGCCTCGCAGATTGCCTTTGTCAGCTGCGGCCAGGGCATTGCGCTGGTGCCGGCCTCGTTGAAAAAACTCGCGCCGGATAACGTGGTGCTGCGGGCCTTGACCCAGAAGCTCAACGTCGTGACGACGGCGGTCGCCTGGAACTCGCAAAGGCCAAACCCGTTAGTCACAGAACTGGTCGCACAATTCCAGGCTCATACGATTGGCGTATGAAAACGTTCTGCAATCGGTCATTTACACGCGCAGGGAAACCCTTGAAATTGGCCGCCTTTGTGTTCAAGGAGCCCTCGCCATGTCGTTCACTCACACCCGTCTGCCGCTGACGGTAGATGGCGTATCGCTGGATATCGCCGCCCTGCATCGCTCCGGCGAGCACGCGCCGATCCTGTTCCTGCACGGCTTTGGCTCCACCAAGGAAGACTACGCCGATATCGTCCTGCACCCCGCTTTCGACGGGCATCCCTTTGTTGCGTATGACGCGCCCGGCTGTGGCGAAAGTGAATGCGCCGACCTGGGGGCAATCAGCATCCCGCTCCTGCTCGAAACCGCCTTGCAGGTGCTGGAGCATTTCCAGATCGAACGTTTCCACCTGGTCGGACATTCCATGGGCGGGCTGACGGCCTTGCTGCTGGCGCACCGTTTCCCTGACCGTGTCCTGAGCTTCACCGATATCGAAGGCAATATCGCCGCGGAAGACTGCTTTCTCAGCCGCCAGATTGTCGACTACCCGGCGGATGACCCGGAGGTGTTCTTCAGCGCCTTCATCGAACGCACCCGCCAGGCGCCGGCGTATGCCAGCGCCCTGTATTCAGCGAGCCTGCGCCACAAGGTCCGCGCCGGCGCGGTGCGCGGGATTTTCCAGTCGATGGTGACGCTTTCCGACAACGCCGACCTGATGGGCAAGTTCCTCGGCCTGCCATGCCCGAAGCTGTTCATGTACGGCGAGCAGAACGCCGGGCTGTCCTACCTGCCGCACATCCAGGCCAACGGCGTGCGCCTGGCACCCATTGCCACGTGCGGGCACTTCCCGATGTATTCCAACCCGCAGGCCATGTGGCAACAGATCGCGGCATTCATCAGGACTTGAAGCGCCCCACCAAACCATTCAGCTCATCCGACAGATTCGACAGGCGCCCCGAGTCGTCCTGCGCCGAGTTGGCCAGGCTTTCCACCAGGCGCGCCTCGTCGTAGATCTGCTGGATATGCCGGTTGATCTCTTCGGCCACGCTGTGTTGTTCCTCGGCGGCGGCGGAGATTTGCAGGTTCTGGTCACGGATCTCGTTGACCGACAGCCGGATGCCTTCAAAGCTGTCCCGTGCGCTTTCGATGGACGACACACTGGCCCGTGACAGGTCCAGGCAACTGCCCATTTTTTGCGTGACTTCCTGGGTCTTGTTTTCCAGGGTGCCGAGCAGGTGCTCGATCTCGCCGGTGGAGTCGGAGGTGCGCTTGGCCAACGCGCGCACCTCGTCGGCGACCACGGCAAAACCACGGCCCTGGTCACCGGCACGGGCGGCCTCGATGGCGGCATTGAGGGCCAGCAGGTTGGTCTGTTCGGCAATCGCACGGATGGTGCCGATGATCTGGTTGATGCTGCGGCTGCCGGCTTCCAGTTCGACCATGGCGTCGGACGACTCGGTCAAGCGGCGGCCCAGGCGGTTGACGTTATCGGTGGTGACTTCGATCTGCTGCTTGCCCTCGGACACGCGGCGATGGCCGTTCTCCGCCGACTCTGCCGCACTGCTGCAGGAGCGGGCGACTTCGTTGGCGGTGGCGACCATTTCGTTGAACGCGGTGGACACCAGTTCCACTGCCTCGCGCTGGCGCCCGGCGGCTTCGTTCATGTTGTGCGCCACTTCGCTGTTGACCTTGGAGGCGTTGTGCAAATTGGCCGAGGCGGCACCGATGTGCTGGATCAATTGGCGAATCGCGGCGAGGAACTTGTTGAACCAGCCGGCCAGTTCGGCGGTTTCATCCTTGCCCTGCACCTGCAGTGCGTGACGCAGGTCGCCTTCGCCCTCGGCAATCGACTGCAAGCCGCTGCTGACCTGGCCGATGGGCTTGACGATCACTTTGGAAAACGCCGCCGCGAGCACGCCGAAGATCAGCACCAGCACGCCGACGATGACCGCTGTGAGGTAGGTCATGCGCGTGGCTTCGGCCATCACTTCGCGGTGCTCGATCAGGCCGATATAGCGCCAGCCCAGGCCGGGAGAGGTCCACACGTTGGCCATGTAGCGCACGCCGTCGATTTCCACCTCGGTAGAACCCTGGGACGTCTCGGCCAGGTGCGCATAGGCGGCGCCCAGGTCCTTGAGCGGCTTGAAACTGTGGGCGGCGTCGCGCGGGTCGACCAGCACCACGCCGTCTTCGATCAGCATCACGTAGCCGCTTTCGCCGAGCTTGATGCTCTTGACCAGTTCGGTGAGGTTCTTCAGCGACACGCTGACCACGAACACGCCCTTGGCTTTGCCGGCGTTATCCAGCAACGCCCGGGCAGTGCCCACCAGCGCCACATCGTCTTTGTCGTAGTAGTAAGCCGGCGTGCGCACGGTCTTGCCGGGGCTGGCCATCGCCGCCTTGTACCAGGGGCGCGTGCGTGGGTCGTACTTGGCCAGCTGCGGGTCATCCGGCCATTTGGCGTAGGTACCGTCTTCCAGGCCGATGGACAGGATCGCGGCGGCCGGGTGCGTGGCGCCGAAGCGTGCAAAGCGCTTGATCACATCCTGCGCCGCCGCCGGCATCGGCTGGCTGGCTGCATCGGCAGGCTGGTAATTCTTCAGAGAGTCCACGGAGGTGTATACAGGATCGGTGGCCATTTGATCGACGTTCTGCAGTGTGCCGTCGAAGAACTGGCGGATATTGCCATCGATCTGGCGGATTTCCCGGGTGCTGCCATCGATAAACTGATCCACCGCCTGGGTCCGTGTGTTCATCACGGAGATCACGGCCACCAGGCTTACCGGAATAAACGCCACAGAGACAAATGCCAGCACCAGCTTATTTTTTATTTTCATCGAGACGACCATCAGCGCAGAGGGTGGTCAAATCGTCCGCTCAGGAAAAACAGCGCGGCGATTTGCTATCACCGCTGTTTCGGCCCGGAGCCGGTAAATCTTTAGGGTTTTTTGTACACAATACAAAGTGCTTATTGTTCTGTATCCAATCAGTAGACATCACGCAGGTAACGCTTCTGTTCGCTCAACTGGCGCCAGTACTCCACCGCGCCCTCAACGCCAAGCCCGCCGTGGGTTTGCGCGACCTGGCGCAACGCCTGGTCGACGTCCTTGGCCATATGGCTGGCGTCCCCGCAGATATACAGCCTGGCGCCGTCCTGCAACCAGCGCCACAGCTCGGCCCCCTGTTCGTGGATGCGGTCCTGTACATAGATCTTTTGCGCCTGGTCGCGGGAGAACGCCAGGCTCAGGTGGGTGAGCAGGCCGTCGCGCTGCATGCCTTGCAGTTCATCCTGGTAATAGAAGTCGCTGGCCGCGTGCTGCTCGCCGAAGAACAGCCAGTTGCGGCCTTGGTGTCCCTGGGACCGACGTTCCTGCAAAAACGCGCGGAACGGCGCCACACCGGTGCCGGGGCCGATCATGATCATCGGCACGTCGCCGTCGGCCGGTGTGCGGAAGTGCTTGGACGGCTGCACGAACAACGGCACCTCGCTGTCTGCGGCGCGGTCGGCGAGGAAGGTCGAGGACACGCCCTTGCGCTTGCCATAGCGCACGGCGGCCACGGTGAGGTGCACTTCCTGCGGGTAGGCCTTGGCGCTGGAGGCGATTGAATACAAACGTGGTTGCAGGCGCTTGAGGGTGCCGAGCAGTTCGTCCGCCGAGCAATCGATGGGGTACTCGTGCAGCACATCCACCAATTGCCGGCCCCACAGCCAAGCCTGCAGTTCGGTCTTGTGCTCGGGGCTCAGCAGGCGCTTAAGGCCTGGGTTGGCACTGCGCTCGGCAATAAAGGCCAGGGTGTCGCTGCTGGGGCGGGCGATTTCGAAACGCTGGGTCAACGCCTGGTGCAGCGGTACATCGCCGAAGGTGTCGATGTTCACGCAGGCACTGGCATCCAGGCGCGTCAGGTCGAGCAGTTCGTTGACCAGTTCCGGGCAGTTGCGCGGCATCACTCCCAGGGCATCACCGGCTTCATAGCTCAGCCCGGAGTCGGTCAGGTCCAGGGCGAACTGGCGGGTTTCCTTGTGGGTGCTCTGCGGGTTCAGGTGCCGGTTGAGCAGCAGCCGTGAGCCATGCAGCTTGGTTTTGCCCGCCGGTGTGGCGGGTGGGGCGAGCGTCGCGGGTTTGGCCGGGTTGAGGCTGTGTTGCAACTGTGCCAGCCAGGCATAGGCGCGTTCTTCGAATTCGGTGTCGCAATCCACGCGCTCCAGCAGGCGGGTCGCGCCCAGCTCCAGCAGGCGCTGGTCAAGGCGTTTGCCGTGCTTGCAGAACTGGTCGTAATTCGGATCGCCCAGGGCCAGTACCGCAAAACGCAGCGACTCCAGGCGCATCTCGGCGGTGCTGAGGCTGTGCCAGAAGCCTTCGCCGTTGTCCGGTGGGTCGCCATCGCCGAAGGTGCTGCTGATCAGCGCCAGGTTTTGCGTGCTCGCCAGTTTGCTGGCCGGGAAGTCCGCCATCGCGCTGAGTTCCACGCTGATACCGGCGTCGCGCAGGCGCTTGGCGAATCGCTCGGCCAGGGCTTCGGCGTTACCGGTCTGGGAGGCCCATAACAGGGTGACGGCCGGGGAGGGCGTTGCGGCGATGGCGCTGACGTCTGCGCGGCTGAACAATCCGCCGAGCAAACCGTCCAGCCACAGTCGGGAATCCTTGGTCAGCGGCGCATGGGTTGGCATCACCGGCACACCCGCTGCCTGGCGCCCGGCGTCGGAGCGCAGACCGCTGAGGAAACCTGCGAGGTAAGTGCGTTCGCTGTCGCTCAGTGGCGGCGCCGGCAGGTTGCGGAGGCCGGCAATATCGGCGAAGGCGTCGAGGCGCGACATGGTGAGGTCCCCTGCTAAGGCGGGCAGGTCTTGCGAGACCGGCTCATCGAGAAACTGGTGATCGATCAACTCGACCCGGGCCAGGGCGACGGCACAGAACTTGAACTCGGGTTGCAGGGAAATCGGATCGACCGCGTCGTTGGTCACCGCGTTGATCGCCAGGTTTTCGCCAAATACATCGTTCCAGTGGAAAGGCGCAAAACAGTTGCCCGGCCGCACGCGGTCGGTGACCACCGCAGGCAGTACGGCACGCCCGCGCTGGGAGCGCACCTCCACGCGGTCCTTGTCCTGGATGCCCAGGCTGGCGGCATCTTCGGGGTGCAGTTCGACGAAGGGGCCGGGGTTGAGTTTGTTCAGGGTGGCGACCTTGCCGGTCTTGGTCAGGGTATGCCACTGGTGCTGCAAACGGCCGGTGTTGAGCACGAAAGGGAAGGCCTCATCCGGCATCTCCGCCGGCGGCATATGTGGGCGCGCCAGGAACTGGCCCTTGCCGTTCTCGGTGGCGAATCTGAGCGTGCCGGTATTCAGGTAGCGGATCGGGTTGCGGTCCGCGCCGGCGTCTGAAGCGCAGGGCCATTGCAGCGGTTGCGCGCGCAGCCGTGCATGGCTGGCGCCGCGAATGTCATAGCCGGTCTTGGGGTTCCAGGCGCGCTTGATCTCGTCGAAGACCTCGGCGGCGCTGGCATAGGTGAAGGCTTCGGCAAAGCCCATCTCGCAAGCGACCCTGGCGATGATCTGCCAGTCGGGCAAGGTCTGGCCCGGTGGTTCGACGGCTTTTTGCATCAGGGTCAGGTTGCGCTCGGAGTTGATCATCACCCCTTCGGCCTCGGCCCACAGCGCACCGGGCAGCAGGATGTCGGCGTAGCGGTTGGTCTCGGTGTCGAGGAAGGCGTCCTGGGTGATCACCAGTTCGGCGGCTTGCAGGCCTTCGATGACCTTGCGGCGATTGGGCGCGCTGGCCACCGGGTTGGTGCAGATGATCCAGCAGGCCTTGATCTGCCCCGCGCTCATCTGCTCGAACAGCGCCACGGTGCCGCCGCCGACCTGGCGCGGCAGGCTGCCTGGGGGGATCTGCCAGAGGTCTTCGATAAATGCGCGGTCGGCTTCCACCAGCAGCGAGCGCTGCCCCGGCAGGCCCGGCCCCATGTAGCCCATCTCACGGCCGCCCATGGCGTTGGGTTGGCCGGTGAGGGAAAACGGCCCGCTGCCGGGGCGGCAGATGGCGCCGGTGGCCAGGTGCAGGTTGCACAGGGCGTTGGTGTTCCAGGTGCCGTGGGTGCTTTGGTTGAGGCCCATGGTCCAGCAGCTCATCCACTCGGCGGCGGCGCCGATCCAGTCGGCGGCCTGGCGGATATCCGCTTCGGCCAGGCCGGTGATCTCGGCGACCGTGTGCGGCGGGTAGTCCTCGAGAAAGCCGGGCATGGCCTCCCAGCCCTCGGTGAAAGCGGCAATGAACGCGGGGTCGGTGTGGCCGTTCTTGACCAGCAGGTGCAACAGGCCATTGAGCAGGGCGAGGTCGGTGCCGGGTTTGATCGGCAGGTACAGGCCGGCCTTGTCCGCCGTGGCGCTGCGCCGTGGGTCGACCACGATCAGCTTGGCCCCGGCCTTGACCCGGTCCATCATGCGCAGGAACAGGATCGGGTGACAATCGGCCATATTGGCGCCGATCACGAAGAACAGGTCGGCGCGGTCGAAGTCTTCGTAGGAGCCCGGCGGCCCGTCGGCGCCGAGGGACAGCTTGTAGCCGCTGCCGGCGCTGGCCATGCACAGGCGTGAGTTGGACTCGACGTTGTGGGTGCGCACAAAGCCCTTGGCCAGTTTATTGATCAGGTACTGGGCCTCCAGGGACATTTGCCCTGACACATAAAAGGACAGGGCATCCGGCCCGTGGCTGTCGAGGATGCCGCGCAGGCGCCCGGCGGTTTCGCTGATGGCGGTGTCCATGGCGATGCGCACCGGGTCGTGGTCACGCTTCTCGCGCAGGTAGGCGTTTTCCATCCGGCCGGAGTCGGCGATGGCCTGCCCGCAGGTGGTGCCTTTGGTGCACAGGCGGCCGAAGTTGGTGGGGTGGGCCTTGTCACCGATGACCTTGACCACCTTATTGTGCTCGACCTGCATGATGATGCCGCAGCCCACACCACAATAGGGACACACACTGCGTACGCTTTGGTTTGCCATCCGTCACCCTCGAAACTTTTTCTGCCCGCCAACAAAAAAGCGCCCTGCAACCCTCCGTTGGAAACGGGGATTGCACGGCGCCTTTGTCGTGAATGGGCAATCAGCGTTGACTGCTCTGTGTGTGTTCCTAGCAAGTCACGCGCCAGTTTCTTAAGCACGGGCAATAAGCACAGGCAAATTGTGGCAAGCCCGCTCACCACAATAAGCCCGCTCTTCTGTGACCCTTTGATTTGTATCCGGGAATGCACTTTTTTGTCGCGGGATGCACCAGTTGGAGGCGCTGAAGTGTGCATTCAGATTCGATGAGTGCCGCTAGAAGGCGTCGCAGTAAGGCTCGCGACCAATTGGCACAGACCCTGCAAGCTCCCCCTCAACCCACCTCGGTCAACGACGATCGACAACAGGGGCATAAAGCGGTAGATCCGGCGCAGTCGCCGATCCGATCCCGCATAAGAACAGGCAAAGACGCCTGGAACCGCAAGGTTTCAGGCGTTTTTTTTTGCTTTTTAAACCGTGATGAACGTTGTCGGGTGCTTGCTATGAACAAACAGATGAAAACCCTGATCGTCGTCGGCAATGGCATGGTCGGCCACCATTGCGTGGAGCAATTGATCGAACGCGGCGCGCTGGATCACTACCGGTTGCACGTGTTCAGCGAAGAGCCGATGCGTGCCTATGACCGCGTGCATCTTTCCGAGTACTTCACCGGCCGCGATGCCGAGTCCCTGGCGTTGTCGGACGCCGCGTTGTACCAGACGCCGGGTGTCACCCTGCACCTGGGCGTACCGGTGCTGGAGATCGATCGCGAACGCTGTGAAGTGATCACCGCCCAGGGCTGCGTGGGCTACGACAAGCTGGTGCTGGCCACCGGCTCCTATCCGTTCGTGCCGCCGATCGAGGGCGCCGAAGGCGACTCGCGCCTGGTGTATCGCACCCTCGAAGACCTCGACGCCATCCGTGCCGCAGCCGCCAATGCGCGCCGTGGTGTGGTGGTGGGCGGTGGCCTGCTCGGCCTGGAAGCCGCCAACGCCCTGAAAAGCCTGGGCCTGGAAGCCCATGTGGTGGAGTTCGCGCCGCGCTTGATGCCGGTGCAGCTGGATGATTTTGGCGGCCTGGCCCTCAAGGCCCAGATCGAGCGGCTGGGCGTAGGTGTGCATCTGTCCCGCGCCACCCAGTCGATCAGTGCCGGCGAGCAGTACCGCTACCGCATGAACTTTGCCAATGACGAGTTCCTTGAAACCGACCTGGTCGTATTCTCCGCCGGGATCCGCGCCCAGGACGCCCTGGCTCGCCAGGCCGGCCTGGACATTGGCCCGCGCGGCGGCGTGGTGATCAACGACGAGTGCTTGAGCTGCGACCCCAACATCTACGCGATTGGCGAATGCGCTTCCTGGAACGGCAGCCTGTTCGGCCTGGTTGCGCCGGGTTACCAAATGGCCCGTGGCGTCGCCGCGCTGTTATGCGAGCACAGCGCCGAGCCCTTTGTCGGCGCCGACATGTCCACCAAGCTCAAGTTGCTGGGCGTGGACGTGGGCTCCATCGGCGACGCCCACGCCCATACACCGGGTGCGCGCAGCTACCAGTTCATCGACGAGGCAACTGCCAGCTATCGGCGCCTGGTGGTGGATGCGAGCGGCAAACACGTGATCGGCGCGGTGCTGGTCGGCGACAACAGCTACTACGACACCTTGCTGCAATACATGCAGAACAGCATCGCGCTGCCGGCCGAACCGGCCAGCCTGATCCTGCCATCGTCCAGCGGCGCACCGACCCTCGGCCCAGGCGCCTTGCCGGACTCGGCCACGGTGTGCTCGTGCCACAACGTCAACAAGGGCGCGATCTGCTCGGCCATCGACGCCGGGTGCAGCGACCTCGGCCTGCTCAAGTCGCAGACCAAGGCCTGCACCGGTTGCGGTGGTTGTGCCGGGCTGCTCAAGCAGGTGTTCGAGCACGAGCTGATTGCCCGTGGCGTCAGCGTCGACAAGAGCCTGTGCGAACACTTCGCCTACACCCGCCAGGAGTTGTATGCCCTGGTGCGTGTGGAAGGGGTACTCACGTTTGAAGAACTGCTGGCCAAACACGGTCGTGGCCACACCGGTTGCGATGTGTGCAAACCGGCGGTGGGGTCGATCCTGGCCTCGTGCTGGAACCAGCCGATCATGGACGCGTCCCTGGTGCCGCTGCAGGACACCAACGATACCTTCATGGCCAACATGCAGAAGAACGGCACCTACTCGGTAGTGCCACGTATTCCGGGCGGCGAGATCACCGCCGACAAGTTGATCGTGATTGGCGAAGTGGCGAAGAAATACGACCTCTACACCAAGATCACCGGCGGCCAGCGCATCGACCTGTTTGGCGCGCAACTGCACGAGTTGCCGGACATCTGGGCCGAGCTGATCGCGGCCGGGTTTGAAACCGGCCACGCCTATGGCAAGTCCACGCGCACGGTGAAGTCCTGCGTGGGCAGCACCTGGTGCCGCTACGGTGTGCAGGACAGCGTGAAAATGGCGCTGCTGATCGAGGACCGCTACAAGGGCCTGCGTTCGCCGCACAAGCTCAAGTTCGCGGTGTCCGGCTGCACCCGCGAATGCGCCGAGGCCCAGAGCAAGGACGTGGGCGTGATCGCCACCGAGAAGGGCTGGAACCTGTACATCGCCGGCAACGGCGGCATGCGCCCACGCCACGCCGAACTGTTCGCCACCGACTTGGATGACGCCACGCTGATCCAGTACATCGACCGCTTCCTGATGTTCTACATCCGCACCGCCGACAAGTTGCAACGCACCTCGGTCTGGCGCGAAAGCCTGGAAGGCGGCCTGGATTTCCTCAAGGACGTGATCCTGCACGACAGCCTGGGCCTGGGCGCCGAGCTTGAAGCGCAGATGCAACTGGTGGTCGACCGCTATGAATGCGAGTGGGCCAACGCCCTCAAGGACCCGGAAAAACTCAAGCGCTTCCGCACCTTCGTCAACGACAAACGCCCCGACCCGGACATCCACTTCGTCCAGGAACGCGGCCAGCGTCGGCCGATCATGGCCGCCGAACTCAACCTGATTCCCGTCACCGAGGAGCTTGCCTGATGAGCCAGTCCAACACGCAGCGCAACCTTGCCACCTGGAAAAGCGTGTGCAACGAGACCGACCTGGTGAGTAATTCCGGCGTCGTGGTGTGGCTGGACGGCGCCCAGGTCGCGCTGTTCTACCTGCCCGGCGCCCGGGACCAGACGCTGTACGCGATCGACAACCACGACCCGGAATCCGGCGCGAATGTGATCGGACGCGGGCTGGTCGGCAGCATCAAGGGCGACCTGGTGGTGGCTGCGCCGATCTATAAGCAGCATTACCGTTTGCACGACGGCCAATGCCTGGAGGCACCGCACCAGCGTTTGCGGGTGTGGCCGGTGCGGTTGAATGCTGGAGTGGTGGAAATAGGTCTGGGCTGACACGCCTCGGTCTGAATGTGGGAGGGGCGGTGCGACGATTCGACTTGCTCCCGATAGCGGAGTGTCAGTCAACTGATTCATTAGTTGATCCACCGTCATCGGGGGCAAGCCCCCTCCCACAATTGGGTCGTTTTACTGCTCTTTGCTGCAATCCCGCGGCGTGATGCCTTTCTCCTTGGCGTACTGCGCCGCCGAGGCTTCGATGATCGGCCGCAGCAAGGCGCGGTCGGCCTGTACCCAGTCGCTGATCAGGTTCCAGCGTTGGCCATCCCATTGCTGGAAGCGCACGGCGCCGCCGCCTTCGTGGTCGGCGCAGGAGAGTTTCAGCGGTTGCACCAGGCCCTTGGCGCCCAGGGCCTGCAGGCGTGCGTCGTCGAGGTTCAGGTGTTCGAAGCCCCAGCGTACCTGCTCGCCGGTCAGTGGTTTTTGCCCGTATTTTTCCTGGGCCAGGCGCAGGGCCTCGACGTTGAGGATGCCGTTGACCACGCCCAGGTTGTAATACACGGTGCCGAAACGCTTGGGGTCGGCCAGGTTGCCCTTGCCGGCGTCTACCACGCTTTGCTGGATACCTTGCAGCACCGGGAAGTCGGTGCCCGACGGGTGGGTGGTGATCGAGATAAAGCCCTTGGCGGCGGCACCGGCCGGTACCACGTCTTCTTCGGAGTTGCTCCAGATATTGCCGATGATGTGATCGGCCGGGTAGCCGACTTTCTGCGCGGACTTGAGCGCCACCGGGTTCATCACACCCCAGCCGCGCAGGATTACCCAGTCGGGCTTGAGGCGCCGGATGTTCAGCCACTGCGATTGCTGCTCGTTGCCGGGGTGCGGCACTTCCAGCAGGGTCAGTTCGAAGCCGGCGTTTTTCGCCAGGGTTTCGAGCACGCCATTGGTTTCCTTGCCGTAGGGCGAGCCGTGGTAGAGCACGGCGATTTTCTTGCCCTTGAGCTTGTCGGCGCCGCCTTCGCGTTGGCCGATGTAGTTGATGATCGCCGAGACTTCCGAATACGGGTTGAGCTGCAGCGGGAACACGTAGGGGAACACGCTGCCGTCGGTAGAGTCGGTGCGGCCATGGTTGATGGTGATCAGCGGCAGTTTGTCGGCGGTGGAGCGGTCCAGGGTGGCATAGGCGATGCCGACTGACAGCGGGTTGGTGGCGGCGGCCGGTGCACCGTTGAGCCCACCCTTGAGACGCTCGTAGCATTCGACGCCTTTTTCCACCACGTACTCGGTCTCGCACTCGCTCCAGGTCAGCTTGACGCCGTTCACCCCGCCTTTGGCATTGATGTATTGCAGGTAGTCGATAAAGCCACCGAAGAAACCGGTGCCGCCGGCGGCGTACGGGCCGACCCGGTAGCTCTGCAAGGGGAAGTATTGTTCGTTGGCAGCCTGGGCGCCGGCCGTGAGCCCGGCGGTGATCAGGGCCAGGCCCAAGGCCAGGCGGCGCAGCGATAAGCGGTGTGTCATGGAGGTCATTCCTGGGGGGTTATTGAGTTCAGTAACGCAGCGGCCAGACCCTGGCCCGTTGACGAAAGCGCTGCCACAGACGGGCCAGCCCCTCCGGTTCCTTGATCAAAAACGCGATGATCAGCGCGCCAAACAGCATCTTCTGGATGTTTTCCAGCTGTCCGGCATCCATCAGCCCAGCGGGCAACAGCGCGAAGAGATTGGCCAGCAGGATCGGGAACAACACGATGAATGCCGCGCCAAGGACGTTGCCGAGCACGCTGCCCAGGCCGCCGATAATGATGATGAACAGCACCTGGAACGAGCGGCTCAGGTCAAAGCCGTGGGGCTCCACCGTGCCCAGGTAGGCGAACGCCCACAGCGAACCGGCGATGCCCAGGTAGAAGCCGCTGATGGCAA
Source organism: Pseudomonas sp. NFACC42-2 (assembly GCF_900116055.1). Taxonomy (NCBI): domain Bacteria; kingdom Pseudomonadati; phylum Pseudomonadota; class Gammaproteobacteria; order Pseudomonadales; family Pseudomonadaceae; genus Pseudomonas; species Pseudomonas sp. NFACC42-2. The sequence continues at coordinate 554,003 of NZ_FOZO01000001.1, read as the reverse complement.
ACGCCAGCAGCTTGGCCTTCAACAGGCGAATGCCGATGACGGCAGCGGCGGTGTCCATGTCGCGCACCGCCATCCAGTTGCGGCCCAGTTCGCTGCGCACCAGGTTCTTGCCCAGCCAGAACAGCGTCACCACCACGGCCAGCGTCAGCACGTAGCGGCCGCGCGGTGAGCTGAAATCCAGCCCGGCAATCAGCAGCGGCGGTGAGGTGATCACGCCCGAGGCGTTGTCGTTGGTAAACCAGCTGAAGCGGGTGAGCACCCACTCCACCACGAACTGCGCGGCCAGGGTCGCCACCAGCAGGTAAAAGCCCTTGATGCGCAGGCTCGGCAAGCCGAAGAACACCGCCACCGCTGCGGCGATCACGCCGCCCAGGGCAAAGCTCACCAGCAGCGGCAGGCCGGGCACCCGCAACTGCAGGTTGTAGGCGGCAAACGCGCCCACCGCCATGAACGCCGCCGAGCCGAGGGAGAGTTGCCCGGCGTAGCCCGTCAGCAGGTTGAGCCCAAGCCCGGCCAGCGACAGCACCAGCAGCGGCACCAGGATCGCGCTGAACCAGTAGTCATTGCCCAGCCAGGGCACCGCAAAGAACGCCACGCCCAGCAGCAGCCACAGCGCGACGCGGTCCTGGCGCAGGCGAAAGGTGCGGCGCTCGGCCGCGTAGGAGGTGCTGATTTGACCGACTTCTTGATACAACATGCAGGCATTTCCCCAAGGACAATCAAACCCGTTCGATGGCACGCTCGCCGAACAACCCGGCAGGCCGCACCAGCAGGAACAGCAACGCGAGGACGTACGGCACCCAGTTCTCGATGCCGCTGCCGATGATCGGGCCGAGGTAGATCTCGGCGATCTTCTCCGCTGCGCCGATGATCAGGCCGCCGACAATCGCCCCGCCGATGGACGAGAACCCGCCGATGATCAGCACCGGCAGGGCCTTGAGCACCACCAGCGAGAGCGAGAACTGCACCCCCAGCCGCGCGCCCCAGAGCAGCCCCGCCACCAGGCCGACAAACCCGGCCACCGCCCACACCAGCGCCCAGATGCGCGGCAGGCGAATACCGATGGCCATGGACGCCAGCGGGTCATCGGCCACCGCACGCAACGACAGGCCCACCCGGGTCTTGTTGAACAGCAGCGACAGCACGATCACCAGCGCGGCGGCGGTGCCGGCGGCAAACAGGTCGAATTGCGAAAGCAGCATGCCGCGGATTTCCAGCGGCTCGTCGGCGATGCCCAGGTCGAGCCCGTGCACCTGCGCACCCCACAGGAACTGCGCAAAGCCCTCGATCATGTAGGACAGCCCAAGGGTCGCCATGAAGAGGATGATCGGTGGGCGATTGACCAAGGGCCGCAGCACCACTTTTTCGATCAGCAGCGCCAGCACCACCATGCTCGCCAGGGTGATCAGGAACGCCCAGGCAAACGGGAAGCCGCGCTCCAACAGGCTGACAAACGTCAGCGCGGCGAACAGCACCATGGCGCCCTGGGCAAAATTGAACACGCCGGAGGCCTTGTAGATCAGCACAAAACCAATCGCCACCAGGGCATACATCACGCCCGCCAGCAGCCCGCCGATCAGCACTTCGAAGAAAAATTCCATGCTCAGGTACCCAGGTAGGCGGCGATGACATCGGGGTTGGCGCGCACCTGTTGCGGGGTGCCGTCGCCGATCTTGCGACCGTAGTCGAGGACCACCACGTGGTCGCACAAGCCCATGACCACGCCGATGTCGTGCTCGATCAACACCACGGTGGTGCCGAACTCGCGGTTGATGTCGCGGATGAACTGGCTCATCTGGGCTTTCTCCTGGGCGTTCATGCCGGCCATGGGCTCGTCGAGCAACAGCAGGGTCGGTTCGGCGGCCAGGGCGCGGGCCAGTTCGACGCGTTTTTGCAGGCCATAGGGCAGGGTGCCGACCAGCACATGGCGCCAGGGATGGATCTGCAGGAAGGCAATCACCTTTTCCGCGTGCAGGCGGTGCGCGTCGTCCTCCCGTGGCGCGCGGCCCAGGCGCAGCATCTGTTCCAGCCAACTGCTGCGGCGCTTGAGGTTGCGCCCGGTGAGCACGTTGTCGAGCACGCTCATGCCCTTGAACAGCGCGATATTCTGGAAGGTCCGCGCAATCCCGCCTTCGGCCGCCTGGTGCGCACGCATGCGCCGCCGGGTCTGGCCGGCGTAGCGGATGCTGCCGCCCTGGGGGTGGTAGACGCCGTTGATCACATTGAGCAGCGAGCTTTTACCCGCGCCGTTGGGGCCGATCAGGCCGCAGATGTCACCGGCCTTGACCTCGAAACTGATGGAGGTGATGGCCTTGATGCCCTTGAACGACAGGGAAATGTCATCGAGCCGCAGTAATACCGCTTCAGTGGGTGTGTGCATGGAAGGCTCGTCAGGCAGATTGAGGCAGCAAGTGGTCGCTGGGTTCGTGGCGGGTGGACGGCTCTTGCCAATGGCCGGGACGAATACCCAGGGCCGCAAAGAAGGCGGCACTTTCCGGATGCAGTGGCGGCCCGACCAGCAAGGGCACGCGCAGGCGGCTCATGCCCAGCACATCCAGCAACGGGCGACGCACCAGCCAATGGCCCAGCCAGCGGCGCACGGGGGAGGGTGTCGGCTGCATGGCCCAGTCGTATAAACGATGGCTGAAGCTGCCCGGCAGTGGCAGGCGTTCACGCACCCATTGCTCCAGGCGCCCATAGGATTCGCGGGTGCCCAGCACCAGGGTCGGGCCCAGCTCGCGGCGGTCGGTGTCACGGGTGGCCAGGGCCTCGGGGAAGTTCAGCCGAAAGCCGGCGTGCAGCCAGGGCGCGAGCAGGTAGCGTGCCTGTCCGCTGGCGGCAAACACCCGTGCGGCGAGGGCTTCGTCGTCGGCGCCGAGGTGTTCGCGGTCGACCAGCGTCCGGCCGCCCGCGAGCAGTTGCCCATGGGTCAAGTGCAGGGAGGTGTCGGTATGAAAGACGAAGGCGATGTCGCTCGGCTGCGGGGCGTGGACGGGTGGCGGTGCATCGGTACGCAGCTCGGCATAGTCGATCAAATCGGCGTCTGCGAACTGGCTCAGGCCACGCCCGTCAAGAAACACCACCACCCCGCGTTCACCGAGTTGTTGCAGCGCTTCCAGGTCTTGCACGAGCACGAAGCGCGGTCGCAGCCCGGCCAGCAGCGCCCGGTTGTCGCGGTCCGGGTCCAGCAGCGTCACGCTGGCGCCCAGCCATTGCGCGGCCAGCGCCAGCAGCAACGCTTCGGGGCGCGCCTGGCTGAGGATCAACAGGTTATCGTCAGGCCCGAAGCGGCGCTGATGCAAGGCGGCGGCGAGCTGGCTGACCTCGTCAGCCACCGCGCTCCAGCTGCGCTCATGCCAGATACCCAGGCGCTTGAAGCGCAAGGCAATCGCCGACCCTCGGGTGTGGGCTTGGCGCAACAGCGCCTGGGGCAGTGTCTGGGGCATGGGGGTATCCTTCGTCAGTATGCGAAGGCGATTGCACGCGTCATGCCAGAGGATTAAATGCTTTTATTTCAAGGGGATATCTGGATTTTTGGGGGAGGAGGCGTGTGTTGATTCAGCACAAGCTGTCCAAGCAGTGTTGTTGGGCCAACAGCGATGGGGCCATTGCTGGAGCGCTACCTGTCGCCGGCAGGGCTCCAGCTTGTCACGCCGGGATAAGCCCCGCGTCCCGATAACTCTGGACCAGTTCGTCGTACAAACCGAGATCGGCCCGGGTGCGGGCAATCAACTGCGCGCCGGCAATGGCGGTGTAGATGGCACGCGCGCGACGCTCGCATGCCTCTGTATTGCCGGGTTCGATCTCGGCAAGCAGCGCCGCCAGCCAGGCTACGTTGATATTGGCAAACGTCAGTATCTCTTCCTTCACCGGCTCGGGCAGGTCCTTATATTCGGCCGCCATAAAACTGGACAGGCACAAGCGGTTGCCGTCTTCGAGTGATTTCCGAAAGATGCTCGGATAAGCACGCAGGCACTGCAGCGGATCCGGGTTCTCGCTGCGTATCGCCGCGAGGGCGCTGGCGGCGTCTTCCCAATAGCGCCTGGCAACGGCTGCGCCGAGATCGGCTTTGCTCGGGAAGTGGTAATAGATACTGGCGTTCTTGATCCCCACCGTTTCGCCGATGCTGCGGAAGTTGATGCCACTGTAGCCGTAGTGCTGAGCGGCGAGTTTGGCGGCTTCCAGAATCGCTTCGCGGGCATTTTCACTCACGTGTGGATTGCTCTTAAATGTGGGGAGGGGCGAATTCTACGCTGATAAGGTTTTACCTGCCAACTGGTAGGTAATGCTTGACGGCCTGAAATAATACCTTCAGTCTCTACCTACCATTTGACAGGTAGGCGAGCAGATCATGACGTTCCAACAACCACAACCCCACGTATCCCAACCGCCGTTGATGAAGATTTATGATTGGTACAACGGCCCCTATCCAGCGCGTGTTCGTATTGCGCTGGCCGAGAAAGATCTGTTGCCGCGCGTTGAGTTCGTGTCGGTCAACCTATGGAAAGGGGAGCACAAACAACCTGAGTTCCTGGCCCTCAACTACTCCGGCACCCTGCCAGTGCTGCAACTGGACGACGGCACGTTCATCGCTGAATGCACGGCTATCACCCAGTACCTGGACACGCTCGATGGCAACCCGACCCTCACCGGCAGGACGCCGACCGAGCAAGGCTTGATCCACATGATGACCAAGCGCGCAGAGATTGAATTGATGGATGCGGTCAGCGTGTATTTCCATCATGCCACCCCTGGGCTTGGGCCTGAGGTCGAGCTTTATCAGAACGCCGAATGGGGCATGCGCATGCGGGACAAGGCGGTCAGGGGGATGCACTATTTCGATAACGTGCTCAAGACCCGCGATTTTGTGGCGGGCGACGCCTTCTCAATGGCCGATATCGCGTTACTCGGCGGCATGATCTTCGCGGACCTGGTGCAATTGCCCGTGCCGCAGACGTGTGAAGCCCTGCGCGCCTGGCAGGCCAGGGTCAACGAGCGACCTAGCGTTCAGGCCTGGCGTGCAATGGTTGCACAACCGCACTGAGGCCAACGGCCCGCATAGCTGCCGCCAGCCCGGCCGCTGCGCTGGTGAGGGGCAGCGGGCCGGCCGTTACCTGCACGGCGGCCGCGCTCATCGACGCCTGGCCCAGCGCAACCCGTGTCATTCCATCCCTATAGGCGGCATCGGCAGCTCTGGCGATTGTCGCCAGGTAGCCGTCGATGTCACCCGCCTTGAACAAGCGCCATGCCCCCGGAACCAGCCGCACTTCGACGGCCGCGTTCGATTGCAGCGCGGCCTTTTGAAACAGCCGCGCGGTAGGTTCGAGGGTGGTTTCCACCGCGCACAGCACCGCAATTTTTCCGCCATCCTGCACCGCCGAGGCGGCCAGCGCTTCGTCTGTCCTCAGGATCGGGACACTCCTGGAGATACCTTCAACAACCGGACCCAGGGTCGAGCAGGTGAGCAGCACGGCGTCGGCCTGTTCAGCCAGTGCAAGCAGGGCTGATGCGGTGGATGCGCAGATGTCGGCGCTCAGATGGCCGGCGTTTTCGGCAGCAGCCAATAGGTCGGCGCGCACTTCATGGCGTAGCACATCAGCGCCGATACCCAGTGCTTTCGCGGCGGTGTCAAAGACGCTGATGTTGCTGGCTGCGGTATGAAGGCAGGCGATGCGCATGGGCTGTTTCCAGTGCTGAAAATGTCGACGATGGTTAAGATGCAGCCCGCACTCACCTAACGCAAGGACAGGGTATGCCGCTGATCATGGAACGCGTAGAACAGGCCCGCAACGGCACTAACGACAAAGTCATCTGCCGCATGCCCTCAGGCTGGGCAGTGATGGGCGATGTGCAATTCCTGCCTGGCTACTGCCTGCTATTGCCCGACCCGGTGGTCGCCAGCCTGAACGACCTGGATGCCGACGCCCGTGCGACCTACCTGCTCGACATGGCGCGCATCGGCGACGCGGTGCTGCAAGCCAGCCGTGCGTTGCGTATCAACTACGAGATCCTGGGCAATTCGGAGCCGGAGTTGCATTGCCATATTTTCCCGCGCTACGCCTCGGAACCGGATGACAAGCGCAAGATGCCCGTTTGGTTTTATGACTGGAAAAATGCGTTGCCGTACGCGGAAGACGTGCATGGGGAGCTGCGTAAGGCTATCGCGCAATTACTGGCAGGCTGATGCGTTTACCCTGCGATGTCGTTCAGTTCTGCCAGCACGTCGTCCGTCAGGTCCAGTTCGGCTACGGCGAGGTTTTCTCGTAAATGAGCGACCGATGAGGTCCCCGGAATCAGCAGGATATTCGCTGAGCGACGCAGCAACCACGCCAGGGCCAGTTGCTTTGGCGTTACGCCCAGGCGCTGGGCAACGTTGGTCAGTGTCGATGATTGGACCGGGGTAAATCCGCCTAGGGGGAAGAACGGTACATAGGCGATGCCGTCCCTGGCCAGCTCATCGATCAAGGCGTTGTCGTGTTGGTGGGCGATGTTGTACAGGTTCTGCACGCAGACGAACTCAATCAGGCCACGGGCTTCGGCCACTTGCGTCGGCGTGACGTTGCTGATGCCGATATGGCGTACCAGGCCCTGCTGTTGCAGTTCGGCGAGTGCGGCCAGGGGCGCTGCGATCGAGCCTTCTGCCGTGCCCATCAGGTTGTGGGTGCAACGGAAATTGACCACATCCAGCACGTCCAGGCCCAGGTTACGCAAGTTGTCATGCACGGCCTGGGTCAGTTCCGCCTTCGATGCTGCGCCATGCCATCCACCTTGATCGTCGCGACGGGCGCCGATCTTGGTGACGATCGTGAGGTCGTCCCGGTAAGGATGCAGCGCCTCGCGGATAATTTGGTTGGTGACGTGCGGTCCGTAGAAATCGCTGGTATCGATATGATTCACACCGGCTGCGACGGCCTCACGCAGTACCGCCAGGGCCGCATCCCGGTCCTTGGGCGGGCCGAATACACCCGGCCCAGCCAGTTGCATTGTGCCGTAGCCGATGCGGTTGACCTTATGGTCGCCAAGGGTGAAGGTGCCGCTGCTTGCCAGGTTGCTCATGACTGCTGCTCTTGCTTGAACTGAATAAGGCCCTAATATGAAGGATCCTTCAGATTTTGGAATTCGCATTCCATGAGCACCGCCAAAGCGTCATTGAAACCAAGAAAATCAGCGGTTCAAGCACGCTCCGCGGCAACCGTCGAAGCATTGCATGAGGCAACCCTTCAGGTTTTGACCCAGCAGGGCCTGGTGCGCTGCACCACTACGCGGGTGGCGGAGCGCGCGGGAATGTCGGTGGGCAGTCTCTACCAGTACTACCCAAATCGCGATGCGTTGCTCGCCGCCATTCTGGAAAAACACCTGGTGCGCGTGGCCGATAGCGTCGAGCTGGCGTGCTCCGGGCTTCAGGGCGCGTCGGTTGCGGAGATGGCGGGCGGCCTGGTCAAGGCATTACTCACCGCAAAATTGCGCGAACAGGCGGTATCCAAGGCGCTCTATGCGATCGCAGCCGAACGCGGCGGGCCGGAGTTGGTCGCACGTATCAACCTGCGCATGGTGGGCGCGATTGCAGCCATGCTGGCAACGGCGTCCGACGCCCACTTTGACGACCCAGGCCTGGTCGCGGCGATCTCGCTGAGTGCCATCGTCGGCCCGGTGCGCACCCTGCTTGAGGGGAACGCCGCGCCTGCGTTCGAGGCTGCGCTGGAGCAGCAAACCACCTTGATGCTGAGGGCGTATCTGCAGGCTCATCAACCCCCGACCCCAAGGAAGACCCATGCGTGAACGAAAGGCTGCACGATTGCTGGTGATCAACCCCGCGCACGAAGTACTGCTCTTCAGGTTCATCCATAAAGACGGCGCACTGGCTGGTCAAAATTACTGGGCTACCCCTGGCGGCGGTGTCGAACCGGGGGAGACTTTCGAGGCCGCTGCCATCCGCGAGCTGCGCGAGGAAACCGGTATCCAGGTGCAGGCCGTTGCCGCGCCTATCGCCGAGCGCCGGTTTGCGCTGATGCTGCCCAGCGGTGAAACGGTGCCGGCCGTCGAGCACTACTTTGTGGTGCACACCGCCAGCACCGAACTGTCCAGGGCAGAATGGACGCTGGAAGAAACCCAGGTAATGGCGGACCATCATTGGTGGTCGGCTCAGGCGTTGCGCGCCACCGAGGAAACGGTCTGGCCTGAAGCGCTGGTTGACATGCTGGTGCAAGCCGGCGTGTTCAGCGCATAGCGCCGATAATTCCGGCCGTTTCGACCACCCTGGCGTAGTCCATGGCCAGGTTGCTCAGCGACAGCGCGTGCACGTCCTCCGCCGGCCACAGGCGCCCGGACCCATCGGTTTGATCGAAGGTGTAGCAGGCGTCTGCGGCGACGAGCACGTCAAAGCCCAGGTTGCCGCCTGTGCGTGCCGTTGCTTCGACGGAGTTGTTGGTGATCACCCCGGCGATCACCAGTTGCTTGATCGAACGCGCGTGCAGCCAGCGTTCCAGCCCGGTGGCGATGAAGGCACAGGGTACGTTCTTTTCCACCACATGTTCGTGGGCCAGCGGTTGCAGCGCAGGCTGAAATTCGCAGCCCGGCTGGCCCGGCCAGAATACCGAGCCGGGGGTACGGGAGATGTGCCTGACGTGCACCACAGGCCGCCCCGACTGCCGCCAGGCGCCGAGCAATTGCTGCAACTGTTGCTCGGCCTGCGGATTATTGCGGCGCCCGAGCTTCGGGTCATTCATGCCCTGCTGCATGTCGATGAGCACCAGTGCAGCGTTGGTGGCTAAGGGTTCCATGGCACATCCTTTGGCTCGTGAGGCACAAAACATAGCAGCCAATGAGTGGGCCTAAACAGCGATTTGTTCGAAGCCTTCGCCGTTTGCCTTTACACTGCCGCCCCCGAATTTCAGCAAGGATGCGTTGGATGCGTACGCGACTCAGCGGTGTACTCCTCTCCCTGGCCCTGGCCGCTCCCGTCATGGCCGAGCCCCGTTCGTTCTCGGTCAATGACCCCAGCGGTCAATACCTGGTCGAGGTGTTGTTCCCGGAGGTGCCGCAGGACTTGCAGCATCTGGCGCCGGCGCTCATCACCCTGCGCGATAAAAGCTCCCTCGAAATCCTTCAGCAATTGCAGACCCCGGATGCCCACGTGCCGCTGGACCAGCAAGGCAGAACCGTGGACTGGCGCCTGATGGGGGAGAACGGCGTGGTGTACTTCGCCGATATCAACCAGGATGGCCGCCAGGACCTGGCGATCCGCAATGGCACCGGTGCAGATAAGGACTTCCAGTCCAGTTACGACGTGTATCTGCAAGACCCGCACACGTCCCACTGGGTGCTGAATGGCCCCTTGACCGACCTGGCCAACGAGACCTCCGGCGGGATGTTTTCGATCAATCCCAAGGACGGCGTTATCCATTCGCAGACCGACCGGGGTTGCTGCTGGACCCGCGCCAGTCGCTATCAGATGCGCGATGGCAAACTGGTGCGACTCAGCGCGTACACCCAGGCAGAAGTGCCCGCGACGGACGATGACGCCAACAACAGCATGCCCAGCGGCTACATGTTGCGCACCACCGGTGAGTGGAAGGACGGCCAGTGGCTGGAAACGCCCAGGCTGGAAGGGCCGGTCAACGAAGACCCCGAGTTCCTGGCCGGCACCCTCAACGACAAGATCCCGGTGCAACTCTGGTACCAGCAACAGGGCGCGGTGCTGATCGGTGAGTTGCGCTACACCAAAAGCGGCAGCGGCAAGCCGATCAAACTGGTGGGCGACCAGGGTGAATACGGCGACCAGTCGTTTATCTACCTGCACGAATATGCCGATGACGGCCGTCAAACCGGCATCTGGCGCATCACTCGGGAAACCGTCGAACCTTATGACTACGCGGGCACCTGGGTCAGTGGCGCCAAGGGTGACCAGCCCGAGCTGCAGATTCAACTGCACAGGCAGGACCGGGAGCCTGAGTACGACAAACTCGGCGACGTGGCCCGCGATCAGCGCGATGGCCATTACCAGATGCGCGATGACTTCCTCGACCGCGACGGTGACCTGGACCTGAAAATCCTTCCCGAACGCGACGCCCAGGGCAGGGAAGTGGCGGAACTCAGCGTGACGCTCAAAGACACCGGCACCGACAAGATCATCATCACTACGCACCAACGCGTGCCGATGGAAACCGCAAACCTGATCATCGTGCGCGCCCCCCAGGCGCCCCCTCGGGCCGGGCCGTATCACATCCAACTGGTGAAGGGTTTTGCCGTGATCGAGCACAACTCGGCGCCGGACAGCCAGGACTACCTGACCGGGTTTTATCGTAAGCAGCCCTGAAACCGGGGAGTAATGCCGCCTGAGTGTCGATCCTGGGTCAGGCGGTTAGACACATCGGGTATCTTCAGCCGAGGGCCGCTTCAGGCTCGGCGCACAATTGATTGATCAAGGAAGCAGGCATGGCACTCAGGGTGATGGTGATCGGCGGCTACGGCAACTTCGGCAGCATCATTTGCCGGCACCTGGCGGGCGCGCCGGGCATTGAACTGGTGATCTCGGGCCGCAACTCACACAAGTTGCAGGGCAAAGTCGATGCGTTGAAAACGTCCTCGGGCCGTGTGTGCGAAAGCTGGTGCGGCGACGCCATGGCGGTCGGGTTCGCTGGCGTCTTGCAGTCGATGAACATCCAGTTGGTGATCCACACCGGCGGCCCGTTCCAGGGGCAGTCCTATGCCGTCGCCCAGCACTGCATCGATGCGCGCGTGAACTACTGCGACCTGTCGGACTGCCGGGCCTTCGTCAATGGCATCGGCGTGCTGGACGCGAAAGCCCGGCAGGCGGGCGTGGCCGTCCTCAGCGGTTGCAGCTCTGTGCCGACGTTGTCGTCCGCCATCATCGATCAGTACCGCGATCGCTTCATGCGCATCGACGCCATCGAGCATGGCATTTCCTCTTCGGCCAAGATGCCGGGGCTGTCGACCATCGAAGGCGTGCTTGCCTATGCGGGCAAACCGATCAAGCAACTCAAGCAGGGCCAGGTGCACGAAGTGCTGGGCTGGCAGGACCTGACGCTGCGCAGGATGCCCCAGCTCGGCACGCGGGTGCTGGCCAATGTGGACGTGCCCGACATGGATATATTCGCTGGCCGTTATGGCGCCCATACCCTGCGCTTCAAGGCCGGTGCGGGGCTCAAGCTGGGCGGCGTCGCCAATTACCTGCTGGCCCAGTCTCTACGCATGGGCATCGTGCGCGACCACCTCGTGTGGGCCGCCAGGCTGCATCGCCTGGGCACCTGGTTCGAACGATTGGGCGATGGCAAAAGCGCGATGTACATCGACGTGCAGGGCCTGGGCATTCAAGGCCAGCCGCTGTCCCTGGCGGTGCAACTCACGGCTCTGGACGACAAGGGACCGGAAATCCCCAGCTGCGCGGCCGTCGCCCTCGCCATCAAAATGGCCCACGGCTACGTGCCCGAACCCGGCGCCCGCCCGTGCGTAGGCGAAATCAGCGTCGACGAATACATGGCCGCCATCAACGAACCGACGAAGCTGAGCCTGACGGTGCGCTTCTCTGACGGGCAGGCCTGACCGATGCTCTACCTGTGCCTGAAGTACCTGCACATCATCGCGGCGATTTTCCTGTTCGGCTTCGGCATGGGCTCGTACCTCTACCTGATCGCCGCCAGTCGCACGGCCAACCCGCAAGTGATCGCCCAAGTGGCGCGCATGGTCGTGCGGTTTGATACCTGGATTACCACGCCGGCGGGCGTTATTCAGATCATCACGGGCTTGCTGCTGATCCAGCTTGCGGGGCTGTCTGTGACCACGGAATGGGTACTGACCGCGTTGATCATCTTCCTCTGCGTGGGTTCGCTGTGGCTGCCGGTGCTGGTACTGCAGAAGCGCATGCAGCAGATGGCCTCTCGGGCGGTCGAGACCGACACGGTGCTGGATGATGGATACCGTGGTGTGTACCGGCAATGGTTCTGGCTGGGCGTCTTCGGGTTCCTGGGGATGTTTGTGATCGTGATGATCATGGTGACGAAGATGACGCCGTGGCAGTTGGTCGGGCTGTTGGCGGGGGGCTGAGTGCCCGCTCAAGGCTTGGCATCCCAAACCGGTGCAACGATGCATACCGCTGTGTTCATAGCGGCCCCCCCAAAAAGCGCTGCTCATGCGTCGGCCGCTGCTACGGTTTGGACGGTGTGAGTGCTTAACGCGAGAGCAGCGGCGCCGGGCTTTTGTCCTCAGCGCCCACGTCGTGCAGGGAAATCCTCGACGTCTCCGGCAACGCCAGTCCGCCCGCCAACGCCAGCAATGCCACGGCAATCAGGTAGAGCGCCGGTGACAGGTTGCTGCCGGTGGTGCTGATCAACCACGTGGCCATCAGCGGCGCGGTACCGCCGAAGATCGTATACGCCATGTTGTAGGTAATCGCCGAGGCGGTATAGCGCGTGCGGGTCGGAAAGGTCTCCGACAGCAACGCCGCCGTCACCACACCACACAGTACTGCGCCGACCGCCAGCAACATCACCCCGACAATTGACGCCGTGAACGAACCGGAACTGGCCATCAGGAACGACGGATACACCACCACCATCAACAACACGCACGCCGTCATCACCGTGACCCGACGCCCCACGCGATCCGAATACAGCCCCGCCAGCGGGCAAATCGCCGCGGCGAAGATCAACGCGATCAGCGACACCAGCAACGCCATCGCCCGACTCAGCCCACCGGCCACCTGCAGGTACGTCGCGAAGTAGGTGGTGAACATATAAAACGACAGCGCCGTCAGTGACACAAAAGCGCCCAGGCAGCAGATCGCCGCACCATGGTTGCGCAGGGTTTCCTTGAGCGGGGAGTGGGCGACCGCGTGCTCTTGCTTCACGGCCTGGAAGGCCGGCGTCTCATCCAGTTTCCAGCGCAGGTAAAGGCCCACCAGTCCCAGCGGCGCGGCGATCAGGAACGGCAGGCGCCAACCCCAGCTGCCCATGGCCTCGGCGGACAACGACGCTTCAAGGGCGTACGCCACCACGGCGGCGGCGGCGAAGGCGGAGAACGTCGACACCGGCACGAAGCTGCCGTACCAGGCGCGTTTGTCCCGGGGCGCGTGCTCCATCAGGTAGGCACAGGCACCGGCGTATTCGCCGCCGGCGGAGAAACCCTGGGCGCAGCGGATCAGCGACAACAGGATCGGCGCCGTGACGCCGATGGCGGCGTAGGTGGGCAGCAGGCCGATCAAGGTGGTGGCGCCGGCCATCAGCAGGATGGTCATCGCCAGGGTGCGCTTGCGCCCGATACGGTCGCCGAGCATGCCGAAGAAAATCCCGCCCAGGGGCCGGAAGGCGAAGGCGACGGCGAACACCGCGAAGGTTTTGAGCAAGGCCGCGCTGGCATCGCCGCTGGGGAAGAACTGTTGGGCGATGGTGGTAGCGAGGAAACCGTACACGGCGAAGTCAAACCATTCGACGAAGTTACCGATGCCGGCGGCGATGATGACCTTGCGCAGGGTTTGGGGGCTTACCTGTTCGGTGGAGGGGCTCGTCATGGGGAAGGCCTCGGAAGGGATCGGGGGATGCTGGATTATCCGGGGAAGGGGGATAGGCGGCCGGGCTCAAAAGAGTCGTCCGCATAGTCAGTAGCGACCGGGTGGGATTGGGGAGGCAGGAATTGGGCCAGGTCAGGCGGGGATTTATCGTTACCGGGCAGACGTGCGATAGGTCAGCAGCACAATCCCGGTCACTACGATGACGCCGCCGACTATCTGCCCGGCGCTGAGCATTTGATCAAGCACGATCCAGCCCATCAGCAACGTCGCCAGCGGTTCAATGTTCATGACCGGCGCATTGCGCGGCATGTCCAGGCGCGGGACCGACATGAACAGCACGATAAAACCGGTGCCATACAGCACCACCAACGTTGCGAGTGCCAGCCAGCCGGTACCCGTGGCCGGCGGGTTCAGGCCGCCGGGAAGGGCGCCGCTGAGGCCGGCGAGGTTGACACTGCTGAATACGATGAAGATGGTCAGCAGGCTGCGCACGGAGCCGCGTACCTGGGACAACTTGTGATCGGTGATCCACAGCGCGCAGGCGAACACGAACGCGGCGCAGAAGGCCAGGCCGACGCCAAGCAGCCAGTGCGGGCCGATATCGGCATTGCCTGAGAGGCGGCCGGGTACGTCCAGCACAAACACCAGGCCCACCAGAATCAAGCCCATCAGCAAGGCGGTGCGCGCCGTCGGACGTGGGCCGCCGAATGCCCAGGTGAGCAGGGCGAGCAGAATCGGGAACACGTTGCCCACCAGCAGCGCCAGCGCCACCGGCACACGGGCGACGGCGGAGTAGAGGCACAGGCTCTGGGTAGCGATAAGCAGGCCCAGCAGCACTTGCCAGCGCCATGCACCAGCCGGCAGGCGCAGGCTTTGGCGTTGCCACAGTACCAGCACCGCCAGCACCAGCAAGGTGCCACCCGAGCGCAGCAGAATGGCCAACAGCACACCGGCGCCATCATCGAAGGCGACCCGAGCGGCGATGTGATTGCCGGCGAAGGCACAGCCCATGCAGAGCAGAATCAACACGGCAATGGGACGGGAGAACAGGGTGGGGGCAGTTTGCGTCGGGGCAGGCGGAGTCATGCTGGGGCTCGGGCGGTTGGCGCCATCGTCGGGGATGGCGATTTATTTTTAGGTTGTCGTACAACTTCGCGACCGGGTGATTTGTAGCGTGTTTACGCCGAGGGAGCAAGGAGGGATTTGGTCTGGAAAAACTCAGCGCTTGCTGAGCGCGAGCTTTGCGGCAAACAGCAAGAAGATCACACCGGTGGTGCGATCCATCCACTGGATGACCTTTTCGCGGCGCAGGAACCCGGACAGCGACTGCGTGGCGCCGATCAATACCAGCGACCACAACAGTCCGAGCAACACATGGATGCTCACCAGGCCGAAGGTCCAGGCAATCAGCGAATGGCCTTGGGGGATAAATTGCGGCAGGAACGACACGTAGAAAATCCCCACCTTGGGGTTCAGCACATTGCCCAGCATGCCCTTGATAAACCAGTTGCCGCCGGGCTTGCCATCGGCTGAAGCGGGTGCCAATGAGCGGCGCGGACGCACCAGCATGTTCAGCCCCAGCCAGGCCAGGTAAGCCGCGCCGCAGTACTTGAGCAGGTTGAACGCCATCTCCGACACCGCGATCAACGCGCCCAGGCCAAAGGCAACCGCGGCGCCCCACACCAGGCAACCCGCGTTGATGCCCAGCGTGGCCTGCAGCGCCTGGCGCTTGCCTTCCACCGTGGCGGTGCGCAGGACCAAGGCGGTGTCGAGCCCGGGCGTGAGGGTCAGCAGGGTGGCGGCGAAGGTGAAGGCGAGGAGGTTGTCGGTGATGGACATGAGCGGGCTTCATGCAGAGGGATGAGTGGACATTAACCCAAGCTTGGCATGAGTGGTTATCCTGTGGCGAGCGGGCTTGTTGTGGTGAGCCGGCTTGTAGTGGTTAGCAGGCTTACTATGGTGAGCGGGCTTGTTGTGAGTGACCGGGCTTGTTGTGGTGAGCGGGCTTGCCCCGCGCTGGGCTGCGAAGCAGCCCCAAAACCAGGCAATGCGGTTTGTCTGATGGAACACAGTGATCTTGATTGGGGCCGCTTCGCAGCCCAGCGCGGGGCAAGCCCGCTCACCACAGTAAGCGGGCTTGTCTGCCTTCAGCGGTTGAAGCGCTCAACCAACGCGTATTGGGTGGCCGCGGTATTGGTCAGTTCCTTGCTCAGGTCCGTGGATTGATGGGCTTGTATCGAGGTCTGGTCGGCCAGTTCGGCGATGGTGGTGATGTTGCGGCTGATCTCCTCGGCGACGGCACTTTGTTCTTCGGTGGCGGCGGCGATCTGGGTGGTCATGTCGGTGATATGCGACACCGCTTCGCTGATCCCCACCAGGGCCTGGTCCGCTTCCAGCACCCAGGCCACGCCTTCCTGGGCCTGGCGCTGGCCGTTTTCCATGCTTTGCACCGCGTTGCTGGAGGATGCCTGGAGCTTGGTGATCAGCCCATGGATCTGGGTGGTCGATTGTGACGTGCGCTGGGCCAGTTGGCGCACTTCGTCGGCTACCACGGCAAAGCCTCGGCCTTGCTCGCCGGCCCGCGCCGCTTCGATTGCGGCGTTGAGGGCGAGCAGGTTGGTTTGGTCGGCGATGCCCTTGATCACATCCACCACGCTGCCGATTTCGTCGCTGTCCCTGGCCAGTTGCGCCACGGTCACCCCGGTCTCGCCGACCATGGTGGACAGACGCTCGATGGCTTCACGGGTATCGCGCGCCACTTCGCGGCCGCGCCCGGTCAGCACGTTGGCCTGTTGGGTGGCGTCGGCGGTGCGTTGTACATGGCTGGCGACTTCCTGGGTGGTCGCAGCCATCTGGTTGACGGCCGCCGAGACCTGTTCGGTTTCCACGCGCTGGCGGTTCAGGCCTTTGGCGCTGGCGGCCGCCAACTGATCGGATTGCCCCGCCAGGGTACTCAGTTGTTCGGCGCTGTCCTGCAGGCGGGTGAGGCAGGTTTTCAGGCGCGCGGTCTGGCTGAGGAACGCGGTTTCCAAACGCGACTGTGGGCCGCGTGCGTCACTGTACATCTGCGCGATCAAGGCATCCGACGTCGAGGGTTCGACCCCCTCCAATAGACGCAGGGTACTGCCCTGGCGCCAGCGCGAGCACAGCAGGCCCACCGGCAGCGCGACCGCCACGGCCACTGCGACGGCCACCGGTGCACTGAGGAACAGCCCGGCGACGCTGCCAGCCACACCGGTGGCCATGTACGGCACGCAACTCACTGCCGCCGGCAGCCACGCATCCTGGCGCGGCACGCCCGGCTTGCCTTGGCTCAGACGCCGGTAGAGGGCCTGGGCGCGGCGAATTTCGTCGGCCGTGGGCTTGACCCGCACCGACTCGAAGCCAACGACCCGGCTGCCGTCGAAGATCGGCGTGACGTAGGCATTGACCCAATAGTGATCGCCGTTTTTCGAGCGGTTCTTGACGATGCCCATCCACGGCAGGCCTTGCTTGAGCGCACTCCACATGTGCGCAAAAACGGCGGGTGGCACGTCGGGGTGACGCACGATGTTCTGGGGCGCGCCGATCAGGTCGGCGCGTTCAAAGCCGCTGATATCGACGAAGGCGTCGTTGCAGTAAGTGATCATCCCTTGAACATCGGTGGCGGAGATGAGTTTTTGCGAAGGCGCGAGTGAAATCTCGCGCTGTGTTACAGGCTGGTTGTTGCGCATTCCGACTACTCCCTGGTTGCACACAGTCCATCGGCGGCATTGGGCAGAAGATTAATGCGCATGGCTCATTTCGCCAGCCACTGGTCAAAAGCCTGAAACTTCCCGATGAAAAACCTCATAATGGCGGCCATTTTTGTTTAGCCCGTTATTCTGGTGTGCCCCCATGGAAATCAAGGTCAACTTTCTCGACAACCTCCGGCTTGAAGCCAAGTTCGATGACTTCACGGTGATTGCCGACCAGCCTATTCGCTATAAAGGCGATGGCTCGGCACCGGGGCCGTTCGATTATTTCCTGGCCTCGTCGGCGTTGTGCGCGGCGTACTTCGTCAAGTTGTACTGCAGCACGCGCAACATCCCCACGGACAATATTCGCCTGTCGCAGAACAATATTGTCGATCCGGAAAACCGCTATAACCAGATCTTCAAGATCCAGGTCGAGTTGCCGGCCGATATTTCCGATAAGGACCGCCAGGGCATCCTGCGTTCCATCGACCGTTGCACCGTGAAGAAAGTGGTGCAGGCCGGGCCGCAGTTCGTGATCGAAGAAGTGGACAACCTCGATGCCGATGCCCAGGCCTTGTTGATGCCGAGCGCGGGCAGCGAGGCGGGCACTTATATTGCCGGCAAGGACCTGCCGCTGGAGCAGACCATTGCCAACATGTCCGGGATCCTTGCCGGCCTGGGCATGAAGATCGAGATCGCCTCGTGGCGCAATATCGTGCCGAACGTGTGGTCGCTGCATATCCGCGACGCCCATTCACCGATGTGCTTTACCAACGGCAAGGGCGCGACCAAGGAGGGCGCCCTGGCGTCGGCGTTGGGCGAGTTTATCGAGCGACTCAACTGCAACTTCTTCTACAACGACCAGTTCTGGGGTGAGGAACTGGCCAATGCGCCGTTCGTGCATTACCCGGACGAACGCTGGTTCCAGCCGGGCCCGAATGACGAGCTGCCCGGCGAAATCCTCGACGCGTACTGCCTGAAGGTCTACAACCGCGACGGCGAGTTGCGCGGCTCGCACCTGTTCGACACCAACTCCGGCAACGAAGCGCGCGGCATCGTTTCGCTGCCGTTCGTGCGCCAATCGGATGGCGAGGTGGTGTATTTCCCGTCCAACCTGATCGAGAACCTCTACCTCAGCAACGGCATGAGTGCCGGCAACACCCTGGCCGAGGCCCAGGTGCAGTGCCTGTCGGAGATTTTCGAACGGGCGGTGAAGCGCGAAATCATCGAGGGCGAATTTGCCCTGCCGGACGTGCCGGCTGACGTGCTCGCGAAGTACCCGAGTATCCTGGCGGGTATTGCAGGCCTGGAAGCCCAGGGTTTCCCGGTGCTGGTCAAGGACGCGTCCCTGGGCGGCGAATTCCCGGTGATGTGCGTGACCTTGATGAACCCGCGCACTGGCGGTGTGTTCGCCTCGTTCGGTGCCCACCCGAGCCTGGAAGTGGCGCTGGAACGCAGCCTTACCGAACTGCTGCAAGGCCGCAGCTTCGAAGGCTTGAACGACCTGCCGCAGCCGACCTTCGAAGGCCAGGCGGTGACCGAGCCGAACAACTTCGTCGAGCACTTTATCGACTCCAGCGGTGTGGTGTCGTGGCGCTTCTTCAGTGCCCAATCGGATTACGAATTTGTCGAGTGGGACTTCTCCGGCCAGGGTGAAGACTCCAACGCCCAGGAGGCCGCGACTTTGTTCGGCATCCTCGAAGGCATGGGCAAGGAAGCCTATATGGCGGTGTACGAGCATTTGGGCGCAACCGCCTGCCGCATCCTGGTGCCGGACTACTCGGAAATCTATCCCGTGGACGACCTGATCTGGGACAACACCAACAAGGCGCTGTTCTTCCGCGAGGACATCCTCAGCCTGCACCGCCTGGACGAAGCGGAATTGCAGGGGTTGGTCGAGCGCCTGATCGAAAGCGAGCTGGACGACTACACCGACATCACCACCCTGATCGGCATCGAGTTTGACGACAATACGGCCTGGGGCCAACTGACCATCCTCGAATTGAAGCTGCTGATCTTCCTCGCCTTGCAGCAGTACGAGGAGGCCAAGGAGTGCGTGGAGATGTTCCTGCAGTACAACGACAACACCGCCGAGCGTGGCCTGTTCTACCAGGCGATGAATGCGGTGCTGGAGATGGAACTGGACGACGACCTGGAACTGGCGGACTACGAAGCCAACTTCCGCCGCATGTTCGGCAATGAGCGGATGGATGCGGTGATCGGCTCGGTCAACGGCAGTGTGCGTTTCCATGGGCTGACACCGACCAGCATGAAGCTGGAAGGGCTGGACCGGCATTTGCGCTTGATCGAGAGCTACAAGAAGCTGCATTCGGCGCGTGCCAACATCGTCCAGGGGTGACGCATACCCAATGTGGGAGGGAGCAAGCCTCCTTCCCACAGTTGACCCCTGTTGTCTGGGGGATTTATATCCGGGCCAAGGCTTGCGCCAGGTCCGCCCGTAGATCCTCCACGTCCTCAACCCCCACCGACAACCGCACCAGCCCGTCGCCAATCCCCAACTGCGCACGGGTCGCCGCCGGGATGCTGGCGTGGGTCATGATCGCCGGGTGTTCGATCAGGCTTTCCACGCCGCCCAGGCTCTCGGCCAGGGCGAAGAGCTTGACGGTTTCCAGGAAGCGCGTGGCGCCGGCCAGGTCGCTGTTCAAGTCCACCGATATCATCCCGCCAAACCCGCGCATTTGCCTGCGTGCCAGTTCGTGCTGCGGGTGGGACGCCAGGCCTGGGTAGTAGACCCGGGATACCTGCGGTTGCCGTTCCAGCCAGGTGGCCAGGTCGAGGGCGTTGCTGCAATGGCGCTCCATGCGCAGGGCCAGGGTTTTCACCCCGCGCAGGGTGAGGAAGGCATCGAACGGGCCGGCGATGGCGCCAACCGAGTTTTGCAAAAAGCCCACGCGCTCGGCCAGTTCGGGGTTGTCGCCGACGATGGCGATGCCGCCGATCACATCGGAGTGACCATTGAGGTACTTGGTGCTGGAGTGCACCACGATGTCGAAACCCAACTCCAGCGGGCGCTGGATCCACGGGCTGGCGAAGGTGTTGTCGGCCACGCAGAGAATGCCGCGGCTGCGACAGATCCGGGCGATGGCCGCGAGGTCGGTGAGGCTCAGCAGCGGGTTGCTCGGGGTTTCGACCCAAACCATGCGCGTGTCGTCCTGCAAGGACGCTTCGAACGCCGCCACATCACTCAGGTCGACAAAGCTGAACCGGTGCCCGGCACTGCGCTGGCGCACCTTGTCGAACAGGCGGAAGGTGCCGCCGTAGAGGTCGTTGCCGGACACGATATGGGCGCCGGCATCCAGCAACTCCAGCACCGTGGAGATCGCCGCCAGCCCGGACGCGAAGGCAAACGCCTGGCTGCCGCCCTCGAGGTCGGCCACGCAGCGCTCCAGGGCAAACCGCGTGGGGTTGTGGGAGCGGCCGTAGTCGAAGCCCTTGTGTACGCCGGGGCTGTCCTGCAGGTAGGTGGAGTTGGCGTAGATCGGCGGCATCAGCGCGCCCGTGGTCGGGTCGGGTGACTGCCCGGCGTGGATCACACGGGTGGCAAACGCGCTTTTATCGGGCTGGCTCATGCAAGGGATCTCCGCAGGTGGTTGAGCAGGTCGACGCGGGTGATCAGGCCGTGAAAGCCCGCCGCGTCGGCAATGATGGCGACCAGGCCGCGATCCAGTTCAGCCTGCAATTCGGCCAGGCTGGCGCCGGGGGCCAGGGTGTGGACTTTGTCGCTCATGGCGCTGGCGACCATCATGGAGAAGTCCGCCGCGTCATGGTGCAGGCCCAGCAGGATGTCGGACTCATCGATCACCCCCACCAGTTCGCGGCCGCCCACCAGCACCGGCAGTTGCGACACGTCCGCCAGGCGCATGCGCTGGAAGGCGGTGAGCAGGGTGTCGTCGGGGCTTACGCTGATCACGCGGCCATCTTCGAAGCGCCGCGCGATCAAGTCGCGCAGGTCGCCGTAGTGCTTGTAGTGCAGCAGGCCCGCATCGGTCATCCATTGGTCGTTGTAGACCTTCGAGAGGTAGCGGGTACCGGTGTCGCAAACAAAGGTGACCACGCGCTTGGGCACGGTTTGTTCGCGGCAATAGCGCAGCGCGGCCGCGAACAGGGTACCGGTGGAGGAACCGCCGAGAATGCCCTCGGCCTTGAGCAACTGGCGGGCGTGGTCGAAGCTGTCTTCATCGCTGATGGAGTAGGCGTGGCGCACGCTGGACAGGTCGGCAATCGACGGGATGAAGTCCTCGCCGATGCCTTCCACCGCCCACGAGCCGGGTGTTTCCAGCTTGCCGCTGCGGCTGTATTCGGCCATCACCGAACCCACCGGGTCGGCGAGGACCATTTCCAGGTCGGGCTGCACCCGTTTGAAGAAGCGCGTCAGGCCGGTGAGGGTGCCGGCCGAGCCGACGCCCACCACAATCGCGTCTACATCGTGTTGGGTTTGCGCCCAGATCTCCGGCGCGGTGCTGGTCTCGTGGGCCAGGGGGTTGGCCGGGTTGTTGAATTGGTCGGCGAAGAAACAGCCGTCAATCTCCTTGGCCAGCCGCGCGGCCATGTCCTGGTAATACTCGGGATGGCCCTTGCCGACATCGGAGCGGGTGATATGCACCTCGGCGCCCATGGCCTTGAGGTGCAGCACTTTTTCCGTGGACATCTTGTCGGGCACTACCAGCACCACCCGATAACCTTTCGCCCGGCCCACCAGCGCAAGGCCCAGGCCGGTGTTGCCGGCGGTGGCTTCAATGATGGTGCCGCCGGGGCGCAGGCGGCCGTCGCGTTCGGCGGCGTCGATCATGGCCAGGCCGATGCGGTCCTTGATGGAGCCGCCGGGGTTTTGGGATTCAAGCTTGAGGAACAGCGTGCAGGGGCCGGTATCGAAACGGCTGACCCGAACCAGCGGCGTGTTGCCGATCAGCTCGAGTACGGCAGGGCGGGGTAGTGTGGGCATGTCGTCACCTGGGGGCTTAGGGTGGGGGGACAGCAAATGGCAGAGCATGGTCTGGAACAGTAGGTCGGTATCGGGCCGGTCGCAACCGAGGGGTCGATTGAATGTCTTTTTTTGGCGCATGGACGATGCCCGGGTGCGCTATCTAAGCGCACGTTGTGCGGCGATACCTGCGTAATCACTGGCAGAGTGACCTGGCGTGGGCTTTGCTTAGATAAATCCAAACTTGGATACAAGATGGAGTTTCCCATGCACAACGTTGTTGGCTGGACCCTCGGTGAATGGCAGGCCGCTTACCGCAGCAGCGCGATCACGCCGGACATTTTGCTCACCCTGGCCGCGCAATACCCCGCCGAGGACAGCGCCTGGATCGCCCGCGCTCAACCGCAGGCATTGGCCGAGCAACTGGCACAGTTGAGCGAACGGTTGGCAGCGCTGGGCGGCGATATGACCCGGCTGCCGTTGTATGGCGTGCCGTTTGCGATCAAGGACAACATCGATGCGGCCGGTTGGAACACCACTGCCGCCTGCCCCGAATTTGCCTACCGCGCGACCCGGGATGCCTCGGTCTTACAAAAGCTGCGCGCCGCCGGCGCAATCCTGATGGGCAAGACCAACCTCGATCAGTTCGCCACCGGCCTGGTGGGCACCCGTTCGCCGTATGGCGCGGTGGGCAACAGTTTCAATGGCGATTACGTCAGCGGCGGCTCCAGCTCCGGCTCTGCGTCGGTGGTCGCCCGTGGGCTGGTGGCGTTTTCCCTGGGCACCGACACGGCGGGCTCCGGGCGTGTACCGGCGGGGTTCAACAATATCGTCGGGTTGAAGCCGACCAAGGGGCGTTTGTCCAATACCGGCCTGGTGCCGGCTTGCCGCACGGTGGATTGCGTCTCGGTGTTTGCGTTGACCGTGGAAGATGCCGAGACCGTCGCGCACGTTGCGGCGGGATACGACGCCAGTGATGCCTATTCCCGCGCCAACCCCAACACGGCGCCGGTGGCGGTGGGCGCTTCGATCAAGCTGGCCATCCCGGAGGTCCTGGAGTTTTTCGGCGATACCCAGAACCAGGCCGTGTTCGAACAGGCGGTGGAGCGCTTCAAGGCGCTGGGGGCGGTGATCACCCCGGTGGATTTCACTGCGTTCAAGGAACTGGCGGACCAGCTGTACTTCGGCCCTTGGGTTGCCGAACGCACCGTGGCCCTGGAAAGCATGCTCGAAAACCAGCCGGAGGCAATCAACCCGGTGGTGCGCGGCATTGTCGAGAATGGCCGCCAGTACAGCGCCTGCGACGCCTTCAAAGCCGAATACCTGCGGGCCGAACTGAGCCGCCGCATCAACGACAGCCTGGCCGGTTTCGATGCCTTGCTGGTGCCGACTTCGCCAACCCTGCGCACCATGGCCGAGATGGCGGAAGAGCCGGTGCGCTACAACTCGCAGTTCGGCTACTACACCAACTTCACCAACCTGGCCGACCTCTCGGCCCTGGCGCTGCCGGCCGGTATCCGCGCCGATGGCTTGCCCAGCGGCATTACCTTGCTCGCACCGGCCTGGCATGACACGGCGCTGGCGCACCTGGGCAAGCGCTGGCAAGCCAGCCTGGAGCTGCCTTTGGGCGCCACCCAGCGCTATCTGCCGTCACCGTCCGCACCCGCCCAAGCCCCCGGTTGCGTGCGTGTGGCGGTGGTGGGTGCACATCTCACCGGCATGCCACTGAATGTCCAACTGACGACGCGTAACGCGGTGCTGGTGGAGCAAACCCTGACTGCCGACACTTACCGCCTGTACGCGCTGCCGGGCACGGTGCCGCCCAAGCCAGGGCTGGTCAAGTCGGACAGCGGTCGGGCGATCATCGTCGAGCTGTGGGACATGCCCCTCGCACGCTTCGGCGAGTTCGTCGCCGAGATCCCCGCGCCGCTGGGGATCGGCAACCTGCTGCTGGCCGATGGGCGCAGCGTCAAAGGCTTCATCTGCGAGCCCTGGGCCCTGGCCGATGCCCTCGACATCACCGAGTTCGGTGGCTGGCGCGCCTTTATTGCGAGTCGCGGTTAAACATGCGGGCCAAGACACGCCCTGACAGCCTGGCCGAGCAGATCTACGCACAGCTCAAGGCGGATATTTTCGACTTCCGCCTGCTGCCGGGCGATCGCTTCAGCGAAGGCGAGGTGGCCGAACGCATGCACGCCAGCCGCACGCCGGTGCGTCAGGCACTGTATCGCTTGGAGCGGGAAGGGTATCTGGAGGTGTATTTTCGCAGCGGCTGGCAGGTGAAACCGTTCGATTTCGCCTACTTCGAAGAGCTCTACGACGTGCGCATCGTATTGGAACTGGCGGCTGTCGGCCGGTTATGTGCGATGGATGAACCGAACCCGATGCTGCAAGCGTTGCAGGCCACCTGGCAGGTGCAGGAGGGCGAGCGCCTGGAGGACGCCCAGGCCGTATCGGCGCTGGATGAGCGTTTTCATTGCGCGTTGGTGGAAGCCACCGGCAACCGTGAAATGGCGCGCATGCACTACGCCATCACGGAGCAGATCCGCATCATCCGGCGGCTCGACTTTACCCAGGCGCCCCGCATTGCGGCGACGTACGAAGAGCATGGGCAAATACTTGCGGCCATCGTGCAACGCCAGGCTGACCAGGCGCAGCACCTGCTGAAGCGGCATATCGAACTGAGCAAGCAGGCGGTGCGCGAGATCACGCTGCACCGGTTGCATACGGCCCGGCAGGTGGAGGGGCAGATTTCCTGATGCCCTGAGCTTCTGTGGTGAGCGGGCTTGCTGTGGTGAGCGGGCTTGCTGTGGTGAGCGGGCTTGCCCCGCGCTGGGCTGCGCAGCAGCCCCAATCAGGCTCCCTGTGTTCTGTCAGGTAAACCGCAGCGCCTGGTTTTGGGTCTGCTTCGCAGCCCAGCGCGGGACAAGCCCGCTCACCACAGGTGACGAGTAGTCCTCAGATCACGTGGGGTGTGGAGGTGCACTCTCGAACGCGTTATTGGGTGAGCCTGCGCAAGCTTATTGTGATGAGCGGGCTTGCTGTGGTGAGCGGGCTTGCCCGCGCCGGGCTGCGCAGCAGCCCCAATCAGGCTCCCTGTGTTCTGTCAGGTAAACCGCAGCGCCTGGTTTTGGGTCTGCTGCGCAGCCCAACGCGGGGCAAGCCCGCTCACCACAAGTTACGAGTAGTCCTCAGATCACGTGGGGTGTGGAGGTGCGCTCTCGAATGCGTTATTGGTTGAGCCTGCGCAAGCTTATTGTGGTGAGCGGGCTTGCCCCGCGCCGGGCTGCGCAGCAGCCCCAATCAGGCTCCCTGTGTTCTGTCAGGTAAACCGCAGCGCCTGGTTTTGGGTCTGCTTCGCAGCCCAGCGCGAGGCAAGCTCGCTCACCACAGTTTACTGGGCCTGGCGTGAAAGCCTTTGCAGCTTTGCGATGACCGCCTCGGTTGCCCGCTGCATCGGCGCCCGCAACTCACTGTCGATCAAGCCCTCCAGCGCCAGTGCGGCTTTCACCGGCGCCGGGTTGGGCTCCATGAACAGTGTGTTGATCAACGGCACCAAGCCAAGGAACGTCGCCCGCGCCTCAGCCAACTGGTTATCCCGTACCTGTTGCCACAGCGCCACAAACTGTTCGGTGCACACATGGGCCGACGCGGCAATCGCACCGCTGGCGCCCAGGCACAGCGCATTGAATATCTGCAGGTCCTCGCCACACAACACATCGGCCTCACCGCTGGCCAACACCGCCAGGGTGTTGCCCAGATTGCCGCCGCAGTCCTTGATCGCCACGATCTGCGGGTGCGCGATGATGTTCAGCAAGGTCGCCTGCTCGAAGGTCACGCCGGTACGGTAGGGAATGTCGTAGAGAATGATCGGCACGCTGGACGCATCGGCCACCGTGCGAAAGAACGCTTCAAGGCCGGACTGGGAAGGGCGGATGTAACTCGGCGCCGGCACCAGCAAACCCGACAGCGGGCGCTTGAGGACCTCGGCCTGGAATTGCAGCAGCTCAATCTGGTTGTTGCCCGCCAGGCCCATCACCACACGGTGGGCGGGCACCTGTTGCAATACCGCATCCAGCACCGCCAATTGTTCCTGGCGGCTGAGCGATGCGGCTTCGCCGGTGGTGGTGCACACCATGATCCCGGCCACGTGTTTGTCCAGCAGGTGGCTGACCAGACGGTGCAGGCCGACAAAATCGATGGCGCCATCCTGGAACGGCGTGACCACGGGAACCCAGATACCTTGGAACGATGACATGCACTTTCTCCTGATGATTGACCGTTTGAGTCACCGTCAGAAGGGCATGGGCAATTGTGCAAGGGGGAGGGAGTCCGCGCTCAATGTCCTGTCAGCTCATCTGACGGGACAGCGCGCCCCGGTCACATGAGCG
Source organism: Pseudomonas sp. NFACC42-2 (assembly GCF_900116055.1). Lineage (NCBI taxonomy): Bacteria > Pseudomonadati > Pseudomonadota > Gammaproteobacteria > Pseudomonadales > Pseudomonadaceae > Pseudomonas > Pseudomonas sp. NFACC42-2. The sequence goes on along the minus strand of NZ_FOZO01000001.1, from coordinate 527,429 downwards.
ACTGTTTCTTCGATTTGAGGGCGTGCGCCACGCAACCTTGCGCCTTGGCAATCAAGCCAATGACGGAAAGGTTAACCACTGAGGTTGCGGACATAAGCTGACACACCCATGAAGACTGGGGCTATCTTCATGGAATATTACGAGGTGTGTCAACTTCCCCCGTGGCTTGAATGCACCGGTGCAGGTGGATCAGCCTTTTATCGCGGTTTCAATCGCCGCAATGTCGATTTTGGTCATGGTCATCATCGCGTCGAAAGCACGTTTGGCTATTGTCGGGTCAGGGTTGGCCACCGCATCGGTCAACACCCGAGGCGTGATCTGCCACGACAATCCCCACTTATCCTTGCACCAACCGCAGGCGCTGGCCTGGCCGCCGTTGTCGATGATGGCGTTCCAGTAGCGATCGGTTTCGGCCTGGTCATCGGTGGCGACCTGGAAGGAAAACGCTTCGCTGTGGGGGAATATCGGGCCGCCATTGAGGCCGATGCACGGGATGCCCATCACGGTGAATTCCACCGTGAGCACATCGCCCTGTTTGCCGGACGGGTAGTCACCGGGGGCCAGGTGCACGGCGTCGAGCGTGCTGTCGGGGAAGGTGCTGGCGTAGAAGCGCGCAGCCTCCTCGGCGGTGCCGTTGTACCAGAGGCAGAGGGTGTTCTTGGGTTTCATGATCGGTCTCCACGGACAATGGGTCCATGGAGTTTAGACGGCCAACTGCCGTTCGATCGCCGCCTTGTCGATCACCGACCAGACCTGGGCGATTTTGCCGTCGACGAACGTGTAGAAAACGTTCTCCGAGAACGCCACCCGGCGACCATTGATCGCCAGCCCGAAAAACTCGCCCCGGGGCGTGACATTGAAGTTCAGCCGGCAGGCGACGGTAGGCGGGTCGGCGATCAGCAACTGGATGTGGAACACCAGGTCGGGGATCTCGCGAAAGTCGCGCTCCAGCATCGCGCGGTAGCCCTCCAGGCCGACCACCTTGCCGTTATAGGCCACGTCAGGGTGGACGAAGTCGCCCAGGCGGTTCCAATCCTGCCGGTTGAGGCAGTCGATATAGCCGAGGTAAAGGTCGGCAAGTTGGTTGCGGGTCATGTTTTTTCCTCAAGCCCTGCGCGCGGTCAACAACACCGTCGCCGCCGCCGACAACAATCCCGCACAGCAGCGATTGAATATCCGCTTGCCACGCGGCTCGGCAAACCAGCGGCGCATGTGCAGGCCCATATAGGCGTAGAGGCTGATGGCGATCCATTCCAACACCAGGAACAGCGCGCCCAGCACGGCGAATTGCGGCGTGATCGGCTGGCCTGGCACCACGAACTGCGGCAGGAACGCGGTGAAGATCAGGATCGCCTTCGGGTTGCCTGCCGCCACCAGAAACTCCTGTCGTGCCAGCGCCCACAAACCCACCTTCGCGTCTGCCGATTGCGCCTCAGCCTGCGGATCAGCCCGCCACAGCTGGAACGCCAGATAAAACAGATACGCCGCGCCCACAATCTTGATCGCGTAGAACAACAACTCCGACGTCTGCAGCACCACCGCCAAGCCTGCGGAGGCGAGGGCGATCATGCCGGCAAAGGCCAGCAGGCGACCGACACCGGCCAGGCACGAGGTGCGGTAGCCGTAGCGCGTGGCGTTGCTGACGGACAGCAGGTTGTTCGGGCCTGGCGCCATGTTCAGGGCGAAGCAGGCGGGGAGGAACAGGGCGAGGGTGGCGAGGTCCATGGCGGCTCCGGTTTTGGACGGACGGGGAGCGTCGAGGATAAGGGGAGTGGAGGTGGTTGGACAATGTGCGGCTTGATTCCCATGTCCGGCGTGCACTCCGCCGCCTCATGCACAGGCGGCCCTGTGACTGCTCCGGCTAAGCCACCTGATTCGCAAACCTGCCCACCGCGTCGACCACCCGCTTGGCGCCGTCCTGAATTTCCACAATGACCTGGCCTGCCTGCGTGGCGAGTTCAAGACCTTGCTCTGCCTGGGACTTGCTGTTGGCCATTTCGGCGACGGTCTCGTCCACCAGTTTCTGGTTCTGCAGCACCACCGAGGCGATTTCTTCCGTCGCCGTGCTGGTGCGCCCGGCCAGTTGCCGCACTTCATCAGCCACCACCGCAAAGCCTCGGCCTTGCTCGCCTGCACGGGCGGCTTCAATCGCGGCATTCAATGCCAGCAGGTTGGTTTGCTGGGCAATGCTGCTGATGGTCTGAATGATCGAACTGATCAGCAGTGATTGTTTTCCGAGGGCTTCGACTCCGCCGGCAGCCGCCTGCATATCAGCGGCGATTTTATGCATGGTATGCATCGTGTCGTTGACCACCACGGCTCCGCGCTCGGCACTGACATCGGTCTGCCGGGAAATTTCAAACGCGGTTTGCGCCGCGCCACTGACTTCCTGTTCCCGGGCAACCTGGTCGGAGACCACCGTGGCGAACTTGACCACCTTGCACAGTGTGCCTTCAGTGTCATACACCGGGTTGTAGGTTGCTTCCAGCCACACGGTCTGGCCGCGGCTGTCAACGCGTTCAAATCGGCCGGCTACAAACTCGCCCCTGTTCAGGGTTGCCCAGAAATCCTTGTAGTGCTGCGACGAGGTTTCCTCCGGCTTGCAGAAAATCCGGTGGTGGCTGCCTTTGGCTTGCTCCAGGCTGTAGCCCATGGCGTGCAGGAACTGTTCATTGGCGGTGATGACATGCCCGGAGAGGTCGAACTCGATCACCGCCGTCGAGCGCAGCAATGCCTGGATGAAAGAGGTGTTTTCCGAGGCTTTTTCTACCCGGGCGGTAATGTTCGTTGCATAGCAGGTGACATGACTCAGCTGGCCGCTCGCATCCGTGATCGGCTGCCAATGTGCATGCAGCCATATCAGTGAGCCGTCGGCATGCAGGTAGCGGTAATCGTCGGTAATGGACTTGCCAGCGGCGACCGCCGCCCGGAAATTATGAAAGCAGGGCAGCTTGGAGACGTACTGCGGCACGATCTCGGCCATGGCACGGCCGCGAAGCTGGTCCGGGGTGTAGCCCAACGACTTGGCAAAGTTGTCGTTGCATGCGGTGATCTTGAATGTCGAGTCGATACTCAACGTCAGCATTTCACGGTTCAGGCCATCGCGCAGTTGGCGCAGTTCCAACAGCTCGGCTGCCTGGGCGTGAAGCTGGTTCTTGGCTTTTGTATTGAACATGGGAAACCGCCTCCTTGGGTTACATCCAGCCTATCGGCACGTCATTCTGCAAATTTAGACCGTTCGACGGGTAACGCTTCACCAGGCAGGCGAGGTTCCCGCTGATGTGTTGCGGTCCGCCGCATGTACCGCGCCGGCGGCGAGCCCAGTGTCTTGCGAAACATGCTGATGAACGAACTGACCGACTCGTACCCGAGGGCTTCGGCGGTGCGTTGCACGGATTCGCCCTCGGCCAGGCTCTGCAAGGCCACGATGATTTGCCATTGCTTGCGCCATTGGCCAAAGGTTAGCCCAGTTTCGCTTTTAACCAAGCGCGCCAGGGAGCGCTCGCTCATGGCAACCTGGCGTGCCCATTGGGCCATGGTGCAGCGATTTGACGGGTCCTGGGCCAACCCCCGTGCGATGAAACGCAGCTGCGTTGTGGCCGGAAGCGGCAGGTACAGCTGTTCCGAGGGGGCCAGTTCCAACTGTTCGAGGAGCACGCTCGCCACGCGTGCATTGGCAGACGCCGGCGGATAGTCCTGGGCTTGGGCGCTCAGGTGCAGGATCAATTCCAGGACCAGCGGTGACAGCACCAGCGTGCAGCATGTGTGCGGTAGCGCGGCCGCACCGGGCTCGACGAACAGATAGCCGATCTTGCCGTTGGCGGTCACCCGGTTGCTGTGGGCAATACCGCCCGGAATCCATACGCCGAACCCCGATGGCACCATCCACACGCCATCCTCTACGGTGCATACGATGCCGCCGTGATACGCCACTACCAGTTGGCCTTTGCGGTGGGTATGGACGGGGAATTCGGTGTCGTTTCCCTGGCTTCCCAGCATCAACGCCACTGCGGGCTGGTCGAAACTGTCCAGTTCGAATTGATCCACCCCGTAGAGATGTGTCTCGTCCACGTCGCGTCACCTCGATTGTCTGAATTTGATTATATCTTGGCAGCATACTCAATATCGGCACGGCCTTGCAGTCCCTACCATCGTCAGCAAGGCCATTGCCGACTGCGAGATTCAACGATGCTGAGCGAAATCACGATTGCCTACCTCTACCTGCCGCCTTTCTTACTCTACCTGGGCGTTACCGCCGTGGTTTACGCACTGCTGGAGCGGATCGTGCGGCCCTGGCTGGACTGGGCCTGGCACCCGAGCATGGCGCGTTTCTGCATGTCGTTGATCGTTCTCTCGATCCTCGTGCTGAAGTTTTGAGGCGCGGGCGATGACGATCAAACACCTGCTCAAGACCCTCGTCACCCTGGTGCTCGGCTTGACCGCGCTATTGTTGTGTACGCAGTTGTGGCGCGCCTATGAGCTGGCCCCCTGGACACGGGACGGGCGGGTCAGCGCGCAAGTCATCCGTATTGCCCCCGAAGTGTCCGGCCAGGTTGAACAACTGCTGGTCGAGGACAACCAGTGGGTCGCCAAGGGCGCGTTGTTGTACCAGATCGACCGCAGCGCCTATCTGCTGGCCCGGCAACAGCGAACGGCCGAGCTTGCCGAGGCGCGCAGCGTGTTCGAACAGCGCCGCTCACAGCTCAGCCGTCGCCAGCAACTCGGCGATGCGATTGCGCGGGAGGAGACCGACAATGCGGCCCGGGACCTGGCGGTGGCCAGGGCGCGGGTGGACGCGGCCCAGAGCCAGTTGGCCCACGCGCAGCTGGATCTGCAGCGTACGACGGTTCGTTCTCCGGTCGACGGGTATGTGACCCAGCTGCGGCTGCAGCCGGGTGACTACGCGGCGGCGGGCGATACCAATATCTTTGTGGTCGACAGCCATAGCTTCTGGGTCACCGCTTACTTCGAGGAGACCAAGCTGCCGGGTGTTCGCGTGGGGGCCGCGGCGTCCATCAAGCTCATGGGCTTTGCACCGCTGCTTGAAGGGCATGTGGCGAGCCTCGGCAGAGGCATTGCCGACGGCAACGAGCTGCGCAGTAACAGTGGCTTGCCCCAGGTGGCTCCTACGTTCAGCTGGATACGCCTGGCCCAGCGTGTACCGGTTCGGATTGAGCTGGACAAGGTGCCACCGGGCGTGGAGCTGGCGGCGGGGATGACCGCGAGTATCGAGGTCGCCGAGGCGGGGGCCGCCCCCCATTGGCGGCTTACCCAGTGGCTGCAGGATTTCATGTGATGGCCCGTGCACTGCGAATGCTCGGGGCATGGTCGCCGGAGACCCCGGGGTATGTGCTACGCAGTCTTGCGGCGGCCACATTGGCCCTGTGGCTGGGTTTCCAATTGCACCTGGAGGCGCCGTTCTCCGCGGCTTCGACCGTGTTGCTGCTGATCCATCCGCTGCAGGGCGCGGTGGTCGGCAAGGGCTTCAATCGCGTACTGGGAACCCTGGTGGGGTTGCTCGCCGCCCTGGTCCTGACCGGCCTGTTCGCGCAAAAAATGCTGCTGTTCATCCTCGGGGTCGGGGTGTGGCTCGGCCTTTGTGTCGGTGCCATGACCGTGCTTCGGCACTACCAAGCCACGGCGGCAGTGGTCGCAGGCTATACGGTTTGCCTTGCCCTGGGTCCGGCCATTGTCGCCCCGCAGCAAGGTTTCGAGCATATCGTGGCGCGGGGCACGGCCGTGGTCCTCGGGGTGTTGAGCCTGAGTCTGGTGGCGACGTTGTTCAGCCGCAAGACTGTCGAGTCCAAACTGAACAAGGCACTTGAGGACATCGCCGCCCGTACCTTGGGATTGCTGGCCTTGCGATTGGAGGGGGAGCACAGCGCGCAAACCGCTAGTGCGCAGGGCCAGCTGGCCATCGATGTGGGTAAGGTGGACGAGCTTCTCGGGATCGGCCGAGGTGAGTCCCGCCTGATCCGTTCCAGGCTTGCGACCCTGCAGGCAGGGCTTGCGTATGTGCATGGGGTGATCCTGGACGAGTCACCGCTCAACCGCAGTGGCTTGCCTTCCCTCGTTCGGATGGGCGCGCAGCTGCAACAGCTGGCCGAAGCAAAGCCAGGTTTTTCCGCGGCAGCCGAGCATGTCCGGGAGATGCAGCACCGCCTCGCCCAGGCCCATGAAAACTGTCAAAGCCAGCAGTGCTTGAGTGAACAACTGGCAGACCTGTCCAGCGCCTTGCTGAGCTTTGCCGGCCTTGAGCGCGCGCCCCGGACGCCGGCCCGCGCCGTGGGGTTCCACCGTCATTACGGCGACGCGCTGCGTAACGGTCTACGCGCCCTGGTGGCCACGCTTGCAACCGCTGCGGTCTGGTACCTGACCGCCTGGGACCAGGGGCCAACCTTGCTGGCGGTGTTGGGCCCGTGCTGCACCTTGCTGGCCACCAGCCCGGCGCCCGCTCAAGGCATCGGCCGCTTCTTCGAGGGAACGCTGTACGGCATCGTAACGGCAGCGGCGTGCAAGTTCCTGGTGTTGCCCCATATCAGCGGGTTCGCGTTGCTCAGCATCGTGCTGATCGCCTTCTGGACCGTCGGCATTCATGCCACCACCCGGCCGCGCCACGCCTTGCAGGGCATTGCCTACCTGATCGCGTTCAACACCCTCGTCGGCACCGGCGGCACGGCCCAGTACGATTTCACTGACTTCGCCAATCAAGCGCTCGCCTGGCTGGTAGCGCTTGCCATCTGCCTGCTGGCCTTCCAGCTACTGCCGGGGAAATCTGCCCGCCATGTACACGTCCTGACCCAGGCGCTGCACAGGGACACCCGGCGCTTACTCCGGCACGGGCGCCGCATGGACCTGCTCAAGTGGCAGGCCCGGCAACAGCACCGATTGGTCGCCTTGCAGGCGCTCTTGGGCGCTGGTCACCAGCCGGCGGGCGGCGCCGGCTCCGTGTCCCTTCAATTGAGTCGCCGGTTGCTGACTTTGCAACGCCAGACACGCGAGCTGGAACCTGACTCGGCGATCGCCACGTGCGCGCAAAGGGGCGAGCGGCGTATTTCACGGTATGCCTCCAATCCCGCGATCAGCGCGGCTCAGGCACGTCGGACGTCGAGATCATTGACCCGGCTGGGGGCTCACGCTCTGGCGGCGGGCTACCAGGATTTAGCCGGGCTGCTCGACACCTATTCAAGCATTCCCAACGCGGATATCCGCATCCGTTCCAGTTCAAACAACCAAGGTGAGATGAAATGAAGCAACTCCTTATCTGGACGCTTTTCGGCATGATCGCGTCGACGCCATGGGCCGTGCAGGCATCGGACGGGGCTGAGGCGCTGGTGCGCTGGCAGCAGCAATTCAAGCAGGAGCAAAAACAGCGGGCTGAACGCCCGAGGGGGGATCAGGGCTCCAGGTCCAAGGCCGCAATGACCGGGAAAGAGGAAACCTGATCGGATAGCGGCCGGGGCAGGGACATTCATCGGGCGAGGGCTTGATTGAACAGGTTTTGTAGAAGCCCCTCACTCCACCGCAGAGTCAGAAGCTCTCAAGACGCACGTGGATTCCCGCTCGACCAGCCAGCTCGATAACGTCTTCCAGTCGATCCGTGTCAACAATGAAACCGTCGTAATTTTCACCTCCGGAGTCCAGGTGAAGAAACCGTTTACCGAACCGGGCGAGCCACTGGTCAAAGTTATCGAGAACCTGTGGCATGGAGGTAGCGTCTTCCCGTACATAGGGGTAGGGCGCCTTCAAACCACTGGCGCTGACCAGAAAGGGCACTTGATACTCAAACACGTCATAGCCCTTCCAATCCACGCTGAGGAGTACAAGGTGTTCAAGTTTTTGCCCCTTGGCGTCATTCAGGAAACCTTCGGTGAGGGCACTGCAGGGGTCATCTCCCATCGCGTATCTGCGCATAACGCGGCGGACAAGTCTGGTGCCTTCTTTTTCCGCAGTGGTCGCCACCAGCGCCTGGGCAAAGGCTTCGAGGGCTTTTTTCTGGGTGGGGTCGCTGCGCTCGGGCCGCAGCTCTTTCATGATCGCTGAAGCGCTGAGGTTGGTTTCCTCGGGAGGAGGCATGGTAAAGCGTCCACCAAACAATCGATCCAAAATGCCCATGTCTGTCCCTGTATGAGTGTGAGGAAAACCATTGAGTCAAGTGCAACTGCCGTTCAACAACTGTCCCGGGACGATCAAGGCAAGGACGCTGGGGGCACGGTGTACCAGCCCGACGGTGTTTTGGCACATACCTGGGGTCTCAGCGGCGTTTCTACGGTGGTGTCGGCCTGGGTGGAGAGCTGGCGGACGGCAATCACGCAGCCGGCCTTGAACGTGCTGATTTTCATCATTTGAAGTTCCATTTCATAGTCTTTACCGGGCTCGGGGATGAGCGTGACAGGCGCGGGAAAGCAGGATAGCTGCGAGCCCCCCATGGCGAACCCGGCAATAAAGGGTTGGCCCGCCGGGATGACATGTTCGTCAAACACCTTGGGCGATTGATTGATGGCTTTGCTCGCCTTGCTGGCAGGCATGCCAATCACGCTGTTCTGGCGGTCTGTCGCCCGGAAAGGGTAGAGCCCTGCCGAGTCGACATGGGCTGTTTGCCATCCGGCTTCTTCAGGGGTTTTGGTCAGCAGGGACTCGTTGTAGAACATCTCGCAGGTCTGGCCACTGATAAAGCCTGCGTGGGTGGTGTCACCGGTGATCAGACGGATACGCGCGGTAGTGGCCGGGTCATATCGGCTGATGTGTGCTTCGTTGCGAACGTCGGTTTTGGTGGTGGCGCAGCCGATCAGTGTCAAGCTGACGGCCAGGGGAAACAGTAAACGCATGGGTAACCTTCAGATCCTGTGAGGGTTGGTGGCCGCAACCATACTATGAAGGGGCCGTACTCGCCCACTGACAGGTGCATGCACGGCCATCAACTCAGTCACCCATTCGATAAACACGCGCAGCTTGAGGCTGATATGCCGGTTCGGCGGAAAGGCCACGTAAAGCGGCATCGGATCAAGGTCCCAGTCCTTGAACAAGGGCACTAATTCGCCCCGGTCCTCGAAGGCTTTCGACATGTAGCTGGGCAACCACAACACGCCAAGGCCTGCCAGGCCGGCAGCAAGGTAGGCATTGCCATCATCGACCGCCAGGGCGTAGCGGCCCTTGATCTGGAGACTTTCCTGGTGCTTGCCCATGGCATAGGGCAAGGGCTTGCCGGTGCGGGCCCACAGGAAGCCGACGATACGATGGTTGGCGTCTTCCAGTTCCCGTTGATCGACGTGACGGTGTTTATCGTCGATCCCGAATCCAGGTTCGAGACGATCTGGAAGGTGGTGCCGGAGTTCTGGGGCGAGGCGCCGCCCCCGACGCTGACTGGCGTGGGGGTTACTTGGCTGTATGGGTACCAGTTCGAGATCAAGGTGATTGCCAGGCTTCCTTTGTAATCCGTGCTGGCACATCCACCTCAGCAAGCACGGCTAGGCGCAGGCTGTCGGTATAGTCGATCCTATCGTCCAACGCCTATCCCGGAGCTTGCAAACCGTGTCTGACTTGCCAGGCAACGCCGCCTACACACAGCGCTTCGACGCCGTACTCGCTTATATCGACGCGAATCTTGAAGGTGACTTGTCGGTGAAGACGCTGAGCGAGGTGGCGCATTTTTCGGTGTTTCACTTCCATCGGCAATTCACCGCGTTCGTGGGCATGCCGGTTGCGCGCTATGTGCAACTGATGCGCCTGCGCCGCGCGGCACATGACTTGTCTTCCCGCGCTGATTATTCGGTGCTGGAGGCGGCGCTGGGGGCCGGCTTCGAAAGTCCTGAAGCCTTTGCCAGGGCGTTCAGGCGAGCGTTCGGCATGGCGCCGAGCGCATTCCGGAAACGACCGGATTGGCAGCTCTGGCGCGCGGTGTTCAGCGTCCCTTACTTTTCCAGGAGCATCATCATGCAGGTACGAATTGTGGAGTTTCACGCGGTCAAGGTGGCCGCATTCGAGCACCGCGGCGCCCCAGGGCGCGTGAATGAAAGCGTGCAGACATTCATTGCGTGGCGCATGCACAGCGGGCAGTCGCCGGTGGCTTCAAGTCGCAGCTTCGGTATTCCCTTCGACAATCCTGATACGACCCCGGCCGATGAGTTCCGGTTTGCCATTTGCGGCGAGATTCACCAGGCGCTGGCCGCGAATGGGTTCGGCGTCACTGAACGCGTCATCCCCGGCGGGCGCTGTGTGGTGGTGCGTCACGTGGGTTCGCCGGATCACATCGCAGAGTCGATCTATCCGATCTACCGCGACTGGCTGCCTGGCAGCGGCGAAGAGCTTCGGGACCAGCCGTTGTTTTTCGAATACCTGAGCATTTTCCCCGAGACACCGCAGGATCAATGGCAGACCGATATTTATGTGCCGTTGCAATAGCGGCGCTCGCCGGCCTGTGGGAGCGCGACTGCGCTTCCACGCCTGGTGTTGCGGCCAGCTACGGCTGAGCGGTCCACACCGCCAGTTCATAACCATCCGGGTCAATGAAGTGAAACCTGCTGCCACCGGGGAACGAAAAGGTCTCGCGGCTGATCACGGCGCCTGCGGATTTGAGCCGCTGCTGCGTGCCTTCGAGATCATCCGCGTACAGGATCACCAGCGGGCCACCCGGTCGAACGGGCTCTCCGGTCGTGAACCCGCCGGTCAGCCTGCCATCGCTGAACTCGGTGTAGGTGGGGCCGTAGTCGACGAATGCCCAGCCGAACACCGCGCCGTAGAAGGCTTTGCTGCGGGCGATGTCGCCCACGTTGAACTCGATATTGTCGATCTGTCGGTCTTGACCGCGAACGCTCATGGTTGCCTCCTTGGCGGATGGTTGAGGGGCGAGTGTAGCGGTTTACACCCAGGACTGGGTTACCATGCCGCCGCGAAATTCCCGCCGAACCCTCTGGCCACTTATGTCCTCCAACGCGCTGTACACCGACCTGTCCATCTACTACGACCTGATGTGCGCCGACATCGACTACCGCGCGCAGAGCCACAGCGTGCGCCGCCTGCACCAGTTGTTCGGCAATGACGGGCGCCGCCATCTGGACCTTGCCTGCGGCACCGGGCCCCATGTGCGCCACTTCCTCGACTTTGGCTACCGCAGCACCGGCCTGGACATCAGCCAACCGATGCTGGACCTCGCCCAACTGCGCTGCCCCGAGGCACGGTTCAGCCGCCAGGACATGGCCGGCTTCCAGGTGGACGAACCGCAAGACCTGATCACCTGCTTCCTGTACTCGACCCACTACAACCCCGGGCTGGCCCAACTGCGCGCCTGCCTCGCCAGCGTGCACGGCGCACTCGCCGACAACGGCGTGTTCTGCTTCAACGCGGTGGACAAACTGCATATCGACAACCGCTTGCTGGTACGCCATAGCGTGGAGTTTGAAGGCAGCCATTTCACCTTCGGCTCCGGCTGGCATTACCGCGGCGAAGGGGAGCAGCAGGCACTGCGCCTGAGTATCGAGAAGACCACGGCGGGGGTGACCCAGGCCTGGCAGGATGAGCACACCATGGTGGCGCTGAGTTTCACGGAGTTGCAGGGGCTGTTACAGCCGTACTTTGAGGTGCAGGTGTTCGAGCATGACTATGAACGGATCACGCCCTGGGCGGGCGTGACCGGCAATGCGTTGTTTGTGTGTGTGAAGCGGTAATGAACTGCCAGGCAGCCCTGATGCTGACGCGCTGGATCGCAATGATGCCAGCGCGGGTTGAGTTGATTTGATTTAACTTGCTGGCGCTTCTTCTGCGGCTGAAACCTGGGGACGCAAGCGTTGACCGATGATCGCCACATCAGGCGAGGGCCATCACGCAATCATCAACTGCCCTTTGATCAGGTTTTCTTGCCCGCTTCCTCCAGAGCCTTTTCAGCGTTGAACCCGTCGAAGTTCTCGAACACGCCCATAAAGCCCGGCACGGTCACTTCTCGCGCCCAGTCGCGCTGCAGTTCGCAATACATCTGCACGCGGCTGATGAGCTTCGCGCCCGCCTGCTCCATTCTGCGTAGCGCCGCCTCGTGTGCGACGAGCGATGTGCCGCCAACCGCGTCGACCGGCACATACACTTCATAGCCTTCCTGGATAGCGTCGAGCACCGGGAATGTCAGGCAGGCCTCGGTCCAGAGCGCCGTCATGATGAGTTTCCTACGCCCAAGTGCCTTGACCGCCTGTTTGAATTCCATGTCCTCCCAACTGTTGATCGAGGTGCGGTCATAGGTCGGCAGGTGGCCGAGTACCTCTTGCAGTTCCTGGATCGGCGGTTTGTTGCGACCGGTCGCTACATTGACGGTCGAATGGATGATCGGAAGGTTGTAGTTGACCGCCGCCCTGGCGACGCTGGTGATGTTGAAGACGAGTTCGTCACGCGGCATCGAGCGGATCGAGGAAACCTGAACAGGCTGATAATCGATGATGATCAACGCTGAGTTTTCCGGGGTCAGTAGTGGGTCGGTATGGGGGTTGCGCAGAGTCTCGCTTGCCATGGGCAAATCCTTTTTATGGGGGCACGTTGGTAAAAGGGCCTGAGCCCGTGCGGGTAATGGATTCCAGGACACGGGTAGAGGAAGCTGTGCCTGGAAAATCCATTGTGCTGTTCCCATGTTCGACGCAGTAGTAGCATCGTGCGATGTGCTGTGTCGCATGACGGGGAACGCAAGCATGGATATCGAAGAACTACAGACCTTCGTGGAGGTGGCTGACGCCGGGGGCATTTCGCAGGCTGCGGTGCGTCTTGGCGTATCGAAGTCGATCGTCAGTCGTCGCCTGGCTCGGCTTGAAAGCGAACTGGGCGTGCAACTGCTGGCACGCTCCACTCGCGGGGCTGCACTCACTGAGTCCGGCGCGACATTCAGGGACTACGCCGCCAGAGTCTGCACCGAGATCGACATCGCCAAGGAAACGATCCTGCCTGCCGGCGCGCTTCGCGGCCGCCTGCGCGTGGCCGTCCCGCTGTCGTTTGGCCCGACTCATTTCGCACCGGTGCTGGCGGAAATGGCACGCCGTCACCCTCAGTTGCATATGCAGACTTGCTACAGCGATCGCTTCGTTGACCTCATCACCGAGGGCTACGATTGCGCCATTCGCGTGGGGTATCTGAAGGACTCCAACCTGATCGCAAGGCGCATTGGCCCGGTCTATACCAAGCTCGTCGCGAGCACGGATTACATCAAGGCGCACGGTGCCCCCGCGACGCCGGACGACCTGGTCGACCATCAGGCGCTTCTGCAAGGCACTGAAGCCTGGCAGTTCATGGACGGCGACAAGATCATCACGGTTCGTCCACAAGGACGCTTCAAGGCCGACAACGGCATCGCCCTTGTTGCCGCCGCGATTGCTGGCCTCGGCGTCGCCTACCTGCCTGACTGCCTCACCCATGAACACGTGGCATCCGGCGCACTGGTACCGATCATGACAAACCATCCACCACCACCGGCCGGGGCCTACATCCTCCGCCCGCCGGGTCCGCATCCCGCCCGGAAAATACGCGTGCTCACCGAACTGCTGATCGAGTTCTTCGGCGAATCTCCGCACCTGGCGGTGCAGCCGCTGTCACATCGGGAAGATGCGCCGCCGAATAGCTGAATCATGGTGGGCCGAGTAACCGGGCTGAAGGTTGGCACTGTTGGCTGAGCTGGCGCCGTGTGTGAATCAAGGTCCAGCGCTTTGTTTGTTCAAGCCAGGACAGGAGATGTGATGTGCTTCAACGCTCGCGACAGTCAATGGGCCGGACTGCGTTTTTTGCAGACACAACAGCGCTGATCGTGTTTTTCACAATCACCGGCATCATCAATGAACGTTTCATTGCCGGCATGGCGTGGGATCAGGTCCTTCATGCGCGCCTTCTGGGCGCAGTGCTGATGGTGCCGGTCGCGAGACCTTACGGTCTATGGCGGGATTGGGTGATGACGCGCGCCAGTCAGGGGCGGGTTTCCAGGTTGCTATGGGACAGTCTCGCCCTCGTCAGTTTCCAGGTGCCCATCTATGCAGCGATCATTGCCTTCAGTGGTGCATCGGGAAGTGGGCTGGTGCGCGGCACGCTCGGTGCGGCGTTGATGATGCTGGTTCTGGGCCGGCCTTATGGGGCGTTTCTCAATGGGGTGCGCAAGGTGTTTGGATTGCCTCCGGGTGGAGACAAGCCGATGTCGCTGAACAGCTGAGTGACCGCTGCTGGGCGATTCTGTTGCGGTGGTCGGACGGACGTTCTTCGATATATCCGGGCATGGACATCCTCCAGCTAACCCATTTCCCTGGCGAAATGCTTGGTCAGTTCGAGCAAGGTCGTTCGCAATTCAGGCGGACGCACGGGCTTGGACAGGATGGAGATATTCATGTGGATCAATGTGCTGCGGATACGCTCGATTTCATGGCCGGTCATGATCATGGCCGGTACTTCCCAGCCACGCTGTTCGCGAATCGCGGCGATACACTCGGAGCCTGAAATCCTAGGGCCCAGGTCGAAGTCGGCAATGATGATGTCGCATTCCGTGGTCACGTTCAGTCCATCGCTATGACTTTCTACCTCGCATCCCCATTTTTCCAGCAAGGCCGAGGTCGCCATCAGTACGTTGGAATCGTCTTCCACCAGGCATATCCGCAGACCCTGCAGACGGCTTTGCGTGGGCGCTGGCCGTTGTGTCTCGGTGCCCGGCGCGACGCTTTCCAGGCGTTGGATAGTGGCGCGGGTGCCTTGGCCGAGTCGGGAGTCCAACTGGATATCCAGATTGAGCAACTGGCTGATGCGTTTGACGATGGACAAGCCCAACCCCAGGCCCTCGACATCCTTGTCGCGTGCGTGGCGCACCCGGTAAAACTCCTTGAATACGTCCGGCAGATGTTCAGCGGCGATGCCGCGTCCCTTGTCGTAGATAACAATGGCCAAGCCCTTGCCTCTGGGACGCACACCGATCAAGACCGGTTGGCCGGACGCGTATTTGAGTGTATTTGACACCAGGTTCTGCACCATGGTGGTCAACAGCCCCGCATTGACATTCACCCAGTGCTCGCAAGGGCGCAGGCGCAGTTGAACCCCGGCCCAGCGCGCGGCCTCGGTGTTCTGTTTGACGACGTCCCGCAGCAGCGCGCCCAGGTTCACCGGCTCCGCTTGCGGCTCCAGCTTTCCGTTGTCGAGGGTGTAGATATCCAGGATCGAACGGAACAATTGAGAGACGGTATGCAGCGAGCGGTCGATATTGTCCACCAGCCGCAGTTCTTCGCCGCCCAGATTCGCGTCACGCAGGCACGCGGTGAACAGGCCGATGGAGTGGATGGGCTGGCGCAGGTCGTGGCTGGCCTGGGCGAGAAAGCGTGATTTCTCCTGATTGGCGGCGATTGCCTCTTCCGATGCGATACGCGTGCGTTTGAGCAGAATGTGCGCATAGGCCGGCACGACGATGGTGGTCACGATCAGCATCAGGAACATGTAGGGCTGCGCGCGCCAGAAGGGGGTAAGCATGAAGATCATGACCAGCATGCTCAGCGCGATGAGTGTCGCGGCGGTCAAGTAGCGCGAGCCAAAGCGCATGCCATTGCCCAATGTGACCCAGAGCAACGCTGCATAAACCGGCAACGCGCCTTCTCCACCCACGATCATGGCGAAAGCGATGCCGGTATAGTCATGGGCCATGGCGAACAATCGGCGCCAGAAAAAGTGCCCTGGCCAGCGCTTGATCGCCATGCGCAGGGGGACTGCCACACTGATGAAAAACGCCATGTACCACATGATCGGTACATAGGTGGCGAAGTCACTTGAAGGAAGGAGGGCCACCACAAAGATGTACAGCGAAGCACAGGTGCTGACCGTCAACCGCAACGTGGCCTGGTCCAGCTCACTGTTCTTTTCCGTCATGTTCATTGCGATTCTCCAGGGTAAGAAGTCGCTTAAAAGTTGAAACCTGGCGTTACAGTTTGCGTTACGATGCGCCGGACCTGAGGTGAGATGGACCTTGACATGACGCACAGAATCATAGTGGCAGATGACCATCCTCTGTTTCGCGAAGGTATGCTGAGAACCATAGAACGGCTTATGCCGACAGCGATGATAGAGCAGGCGGGCAATCTGGATGAAGTACTGGCGCTGGCGCGTGCGGGCGCAGAAGTTGATTCGTTGATTCTGGACCTGCGCTTTCCCGGTATCACGTCTATGCAGGTCATAGGCCAGCTGCGCAACGAGTTCAAGCGCACCTCGATCATTGTGGTGTCGATGGTCGATGACTTGGACATTATTTCCCAGGTCATCGCCCAAGGTGCTGATGGTTTTATCGGCAAAAACGTTGATCCGGCAGGCATTGCCGAAGCCATCCTGGCGATTCGGGAAGGGGAGGTCGTGGTGAAGTACAACCCCGAAAATCCCCTGCTGGACCCAAGCCTTGCCTCACTCACCGCCCGCCAGCGGCAAGTGCTCGGCCTGGTTGCAGCGGGCAAGACCAATAAGGAAATAGCCAAGCAACTGGGGATCTCCCCGTTCACCGTACGCATCCATGTTTCCACTCTGCTTAAGTCCCTGGGTGTGCCCACCCGTGCGGCGGCGGCGGCTCAATTCAGTAACTTTCCAGGTGCCAGTGGGTGGCCGGGCAAGCTCGATACTTGAATCAAGACGGTGCAATGACCATTAGAGCGTGGGTTGGGGCACGGGGGTGTTACCGGGGATCAACTTGGCGCCTTTAGGCCTTTTTGGACAGTCGCCAGATGAATACCAGCGGGTCACCACGCCCTTTTCAATCATGAACCGCTGTTCGCAACGGGCGTAATCAGGCACATAACCCCATTCCATCGAATGGCTGCCGTTTGTAAGCCATACGTAGTCGTAGCCGATGATTTTCGAGTTGCCATCACTGAGGCCATGGCTGTTTTTTGGCGCTCCCCATGACGTCACCAACTCATCTTCGGACGCACCTACCCATGAAGCAGTAATGTCCGATGTCGTTTGATAACGCTGGTTCGTGACCAGATTACTCAAGGGAGAACCCGCACACCCGGACAGCATCAGAATGGATAAGACGGTGATCCATGATTTCATATTTCGACTCCATTCCCGCGGCTTCAATAATCCGGCGTTACATCAACTGGCGAGCAATTTATTACATTAATTCAAGCCATTAATACCCATCTGTCTATGCTAGACAAGTCCCTGTTGGTCGCCTATAGCACACTTGTACTATAGCGTCAGCTCACGCGCCCTCATAAGCTGTACACGCTCGAAAAAGTCTTAAAGGCTTTGAGCCCGAGCGCACACCGGAATGCACTTTGACTTCAGCGTTGAAGTGTTCCAGTGTGTTTGCCCGCCTGTGAATCCAAAGGCTCGATTAGTTGCACTACGTTGTGTCAACTTCACCGTGCATCCGGTCGAAATGGAATGGTATTAATCACAACTCAAGGTAAGTCTATGTGCTTGAAATATGGAAAACTACTTGGAATCGGATTCACGCTGTGCATACTGACCGCAGGCCTGGGAGGCTGTGCTAACACTGGGGATTTGATGAATTCCTTAAATCCTGGAGCACAAAAGTACGATGTTGCTTACCTGAAGAAAACCATCATCCCGGGAAAAACTACCAAGACTCAGGTGACGCAATTGTTCGGCGCTCCAGCCGAAGAGCAACTTGATTCAACGAGCAGAAGCAACGGATCCAACTGGACCTATGATAAAAACCAGGAGGGTCTGGAAAAGTACATGACCCTGGCCCACAAATATGTCTCGACCGAGACAAGCCTGAAGATGTACGACGCCTCGTCGCAAGTGTCCAAGGCACAGGGTGTCGCCAATGATGTCGGCAGTGTGACGGGCACGAAAAAAGCTCAAAGCCAGACCCAGGGAACGAAGTTGATAATTTACTTCGTGGATGACGTGGTGGATTACTACAGGCTTTACTGACACGTTCCGCTTCTGATACGACACGCCGTGTCGTTTGATGCCTTAACACGCCAACCTACGCCTTATTGTCCTCAAGGGGGCGGCATCCAGCGATGCATCCCCCATGGTCCATGAGGTTGAACGCGTGGAAAAGAACAGCGAACTCAATCAGGCCACGTTGCGCCTGACCGTCAGCGCCTGTGCGCTGCTGTACATCATCATACTGAGCGGGCTGCGCCCCAGCGATACCGCAGCCTACACGCCCATCATCGTGTATATCTCGACCTTCATCGTGGTGTCGATATTCTTGCGCATGGCGATCAAGCGCTGGCCAGGACACTTTTTTTGGCGGCGCTTGCTCTCAATGCTCCATGACTACACCGGTATCGCTTTCGCCATGGTGCTGGGAGGCGAAGGTGCATTGCCTATCTATGCCGCGCTGCTCTGGGTGACCCTGGGTAATGGCATGCGTTTCGGCTCACACTATCTGGCCCTGGCAACCGTGATCGCGTTGTCTACCCTTATCGTTATTTTCTTGTTCAACCCCTTCTGGCGCGCGCAGCCCTACATGTTCCTGATGCTGATCGTGACCACCATCGTCGTGCCGGCCTATGCGCACATTCTGCTCAAACGCACGCGTATCGCATCGGAAGAGGCAATCGCCGCCAATCAGGAGAAATCACGCTTTCTCGCCCAGGCCAGCCACGACCTGCGCCAGCCCATCCACTCCATCGGCCTGTTCACCGCGTGCCTGCGTGACGCGAATCTGGGCGACGAAGAACTGCGACTGGTGGACAACATCGACCGTTCGCTGCATACCGTCTCTCAACTGTTCCGTTCGATTTTGGATATCTACACCCTCGACAACGGAAAGCTGGAGCCGCAAGCGGAACCGGTGAACCTGGGCGCACTGCTGCAGGAGGTTGTCAAACAGAACACCGAGGCCGCGCGCTGGGCCGGGGTTCAACTGCGCCTGCACCCTTGCCCGCATTGGGTGAACGTCAATGGGGGGCTGTTGACCACCATGGTGCAGAACCTGGTGTCCAATGCGATCAAGTACGCATCGGGAGAGCCCGTGCTGATCGGTGTCAGACGCCAGCCAAAGGGCTTGGCCGTGGTGGTTTACGATAAGGGCTGCGGTATCGCCGCCGAACATTTACCGGACGTGTTCAAAGAGTTTTACCGGGTGCGCCACGCACGCGACAAGGATGTCGAGGGCCTGGGATTGGGCTTGTCCATCGTCAAGCGCATCAGCCAATTGCTCAATGTCGATGTACATATTCGCTCCACGCCCGGGCGCGGCACCCAGGTGGCAATCAGCGGGTTGAAACACGCCGCCCCAAAGGTCATCGCGCCTCGGATGAAAAGCACCCATGAGCGCCTGAACGGACTCCGGATATGCCTGATTGAAGACGACGCCAATGTGTTGCTGGCCACCAAGGCCCTGCTGGAGAAATGGGGCTGCGTCGTCGAGACCCACAGTGATGCGGATACCCTGGCCAGCGATTGCGACATCATCATTGCCGACTTCGACCTGGGCACAAAGGTCTCGGGGTCCGAATGTATCGCGGCAATACGCGAGTTCCGGGGTCAAGAGATACCGGCATTGGTCATCACCGGGCACGAAATCGAGCGCATCCGTCAATCACTGCACGCATTCAATATCTCGGTACTGGCCAAACCGGTGCGACCGCCGGAACTGCGCAACGTGTTGCTTGAGCAGGTCAAGTCAATGAAGTGCAGTGCGAGTTACCCGTAGATCCATCAAGGGACTAGCAGGTGTAGCGCCCCGCGAAACGCGCGGCGGCTACTGCTCTATTGGGTACGTTCAAGGCACGTATCAGCGAAGACACGTGAATACGCACGGTATAGGGAGAGATTTCCAGTTCAGCGGCAATTTCCTTGTTGGTTTTACCTTGTGCGATCAAATGCCAGACTTCCCGCTGTCGCGACGTCAGTTTGCCCATCGCGTGATCACTTTCAAATGATGGTGATTCGGCCGGTTCGTATTTGACCACTACTTGGCCGTTACGAATATCGTTGATGGCGTTACGTACCTCTTCGGCTGAAATGTTCTTGCCAATAAAACCATTGGCGCCGGCCTCCATCACTCGCGTAATGACCACACTGTCATCGACTGTCGAAACAACAACGACTGCAGTAGTGCCTCTTTCCTCGCACAGTTTTGCAAGCTCTTTCAAGGAGCAAAGCCCTGGCAAATATACTTCGATAAACAGCATGGCGACAGGTTGCCAGCGTTCCAGGAGAATCCAGACTTCCTCCAGGTTTCCTGCCTGTTTTATCGTTGCTTCAGGTATTAAGCGCTCCAGTAGTCCTGTCATGCCCTCTCGATAAAGTGGGTGTTCGTCCGCCACCACAATTCGGCAACTCATATCAGCAAGCACAACCCGTCCAGATCAATGAAAACACGCTTTGATCATGTCCGACTCATACAACTTATGATATAGAACAGCTGAACTAGTACACCTGTACTAGTTACTAAAGGCCATTAAGCAATTAAGTACATTTTGCTCGATGCAATTGCGGCACAAACAGCGTGCTTGAACCCGTTGCCAGGAAGGGCAGTGCTATCCTCCTTCTCATCGCCTGGGCATAAAGCTACCTAGTTGGCTCGCGTCTCATATCGCATCTTGACCACTTCAACGAGCCGCTCCTGTCCACCATTCGTTCCGGAGAGACTGGTCGACCTGATTGATTGCCCACGGTAGGGCCCTTCGGCAGCAAACCAATTCTGCACCACGACCTTCTGGGTCGGTTGTTGACCGGACGTTGATCCAGTGGAAATTTCATTGGTGAAGCGACAGGTCTCGAACGTCCCGAGTGCTGTCTTGATCGTCTCGCGGCCGTGGTAGGTCAGCTTTTCTGATACCCCAAACTCAAGCGTGGTGCCGCCGCTGACGACCTGGTTCTTGTAACTGACGGTGACTGTCTGCCCGGGTTGTAAATCCAGCGGCGTGGTGGGAGGAGGGGTGTAAAGGGTCGTAGTCAACGAAGGCCCGGCACCGTGCCGATCACCATAGCGAATCAACTGGCCGTCCTTGATTTGCGCAAAGGTGGTCGTTAAATACACCGGCGAATTGCTTATGAACGTGGTGTGTAATGACGCCACCGGGTTGGCCCCGGCGAAGTCTTCATGGCCCAGCGTTTCGGTTTTACTACGATTGGTTACCGCAGAGGTGTTGTCGCGACTTTCAGACTCCACAACGGTGCCGGCCTGGAAATCCGCTTCATTGGTACACGGTGCCGAGGAGGCCGTTGCACCAACGGCTGCCTCGGTCCAGGTAGCGCTGGTGGTTAACAGCGAGATCAAGGCCATTGCCAGCGCAGCGTTCATTTCAATTTTTCTGGTGGTTATAGGTTTCAAAAAAAGCATCCCTGTTCAATACGATCGGCAGCGTCGAATAGTGTAGAAAAGACCTATTAGAGCGCGAACAACTGTGATCCAGCGCTAAAGCGCGATGCAATAGGGCAGCTGTGCTATTGAGTTATCTCGATTGCCCCGGTTTTATAAGCAGCCACGACAGCAGCACCCTATATCCGCTCGACTATCACACCCTGGGTGTTAAGGATTTGCGGGAAGAACATGACGTTATTGAAAAAAACAGCAGCGACTACCCTGGTTTTAATCGTCACCCTGGGGCTTAGCGTTCAAGCCTCGTCATTCGAGCAGGGAGCAGACAACACGGTATTCGATGCCGCGAGCCTTGAGGTGTCGAACGTGCCGTTGGGCGCCTTTCCCTACATCGCTCTTCCCGACGGATATGTCATCGCCACCGCGCCCGATGTCTCCGACTTTGATCAGGTACCCTTCTGGACCGGTGATCGCCTGGCAGTGGTAGAAGGCAAGGTCTGGTCAGCCCATATCGACGCCGCGCAGGGCAAGGCGTTCTCCGACCTGGAATTGCAGCGCAACCTCGAGTCCGTCGTGTCCTCGTTGGGCGGCAGCAAGATCTTCGATGGCAGGATTCCGGAAGACCCTGGCCAGAAGATCAAAGAATGGCCGCGGGACTTCGCGCTCAAATACAACAGCGGCCTGGGGGACATTTGGAATAACGCCGCGCAGGTGTTTGTTATCCATCGCGCCGACCGCGATATCTGGATTCATTTGTGCAGCTACGCGTTCGGCGGCGGCCTGCTGATTGCCGAAACCAAACCGCTGCAAATAACGGCCGGCCTGTTGCCGGCCAGTGAACTGAAAGCGCAGATAGATAAAACCGGCAAGGTGGCATTGCACATCAACTTTGCGACTGACCAGACCCGCATCCTTCCGGGTTCACAGCCACAGATCGAGCAAGTGTCGTTGTTACTCAAGCAAAATACATCGTTGAAACTGGCCATTAACGGCTACACCGATCACACCGGTGACCCCGCG
Organism: Pseudomonas sp. NFACC42-2; assembly: GCF_900116055.1. Taxonomy (NCBI): domain Bacteria; kingdom Pseudomonadati; phylum Pseudomonadota; class Gammaproteobacteria; order Pseudomonadales; family Pseudomonadaceae; genus Pseudomonas; species Pseudomonas sp. NFACC42-2. The sequence goes on along the minus strand of NZ_FOZO01000001.1, from coordinate 505,180 downwards.
CACAACAAGACATTGTCATACGGCCGCGCCAAGGCCGTCGAGGCTGCCATCACCGCCAAGGGCATCGACGCGGCGAGGTTATCTGCGGCCGGATTTGGCGAGGCTGACCCGGTGGCCGACAACGCCACCGAGGCAGGCAAAGCTGAAAACCGCAGGGTCGAGCTGGTCAAGCAAGACTAAGCGAACGCTCAGGACCAGGGGCGGCCCGGGCCGTCAAGACGAGACCCCTGATGGCTTCCGGCCGATGGCGAGCCCCAAATTATCACGGGTGAAACCGCCTCCCCAACGCATCCAACCGCACCGCAATCGGCGGCAGCTGCTCGCTGCTCCTGGCCAGCATCTCCACGTCGTCAGCGGTGTTTTGAGCAATGCTCTGCACCGATTGCAAGCGCCCGACAATCTCCTGATTCGCCGAAGTCTGTTCGCGTGTGGTGGAGACAATCCGCCCATTCAGCGCATCGATCTGGGTAATGTCATTGCCCACCGCTCGCAGCATTTCCACTGCCAGCTGACTGTCCTCCACACACCGTTCCACGCCCTGGCGGCTGTCGTGCATGGCTTCCACGGCCTGGCGGCTGCCTTGCTGCAGGCCCTCGATGATGGTTTTGATTTCCTGGGTGGAAACGGCGGTGCGTTGCGCCAGGCTGCGTACTTCGTCGGCGACGACGGCGAAGCCGCGGCCTTGTTCGCCGGCGCGGGCCGCTTCGATGGCGGCGTTGAGGGCAAGGAGGTTGGTCTGGTTGGCGATGCTGCTGATGACTTCCAGTACCGAGCCGATTTGTTCGGCCTGGACCGCCAGGCCTTGCACGGTGTGGTTGGTGCCTTCCAGGCGTGTGGCCAGTTGGGTGATTTCGTGTTGGGCGCGGCCGACGCTTTCCTGGCCACGCAGGATTTGTTGGCTGGCGACGCCCGCGTGCTCAACCGCTTCTTCGACGTGCACCGTAATGTGGCCCATGGCGTCTTCCATGCGCTGCATGGAGTCGGTCATTTGCGCGATTTCGGCCAGTTGGTGGCGAGCACCTTTTTCCAGGGTGCCGCTGGCGTGGGCCAGTTCCTGGCCGAGTTGGCCGAGGCCGTGGGAGTCGCGGGCGACGCCGTCGATGAGGTGGGTGATTTGTTGAAGGAAATGGTCAAAGCGCTTGGCAAGGGAGACGTGCATCTTGCCTTCACCTTTGGCGCTTTCCACGGTGAATTGGGTGGTGACGGCGAGCATTTTTTCCAGCATCTCCTCGCTTTCCACCGCCTCGGCCTGGCTGTTTACCGCGAGGTAGAGCAGGGCGATGGTTTCCATCACTACGTAGAAGGCGTGGACAAACACCATGGTCCAACCGCCGTGATGTGCCATCACGAACACCGGGAAGCCTTGATGCTGCAACGCATGGAACACCACGTGGTGCACGGCAATCGTCAGGGCGGCCACCAGGATCGGCAGCCAGTCTCGATAGAACGTCAGCACCGCCAGCAGCGCGAAAATCCCGAAGTGCGCTTCGATCACGCCCTGGGCCTGATTGATGTGCAGCGCCGCCATGACCATCAAGCCCGCGCCCAGTGCACAACGCATCACCCGTGTGCCGCCGATGGCGCGGTAGAGCGCGGTGAGCACCGTGCTGGTGCCTCCTCCCACGACAATCGCCTGGGTCAGGGTGTCGTGCCAGAACGCAAGCCCGACGGAGAACAGCGTCATCAGCCAGATCAATGCCAGCATGATGCGGTCGGCCTTGCGGTAGTGCTCCAGGAAACGTGCGCGTGCGGGCATTCACTCTTACTCCATGTGGTCTGGCAAGGATCAAAGCATGCGGCGTGCCACTACGGCCCGCGGGTACATAGCAAAGCCGGTATCAGGCACTTTGCAGGTGCAGGAAAGCAAAAAGCTTATCGGCATTGGGGGAGGGGACTTTAAGCGCGAACGCGTTCGGAGGGGGCAGAACACATTCCTGGTGGCGAACGGGGGGCCTAATGTGGGAGGGAGCAAGCCCCCTCCCACATTAGGACCCCCGTTCGCCAGGTGGATCAGAAGCTGTACTTGGCCGTCAGCATCATGTTGCGTGGGGTGCCGTAGGCGTCGCCGCCATAGCTCACGGAGTTGGCGATGGTGGAGTAATAGCGGCGGTCGAAGATGTTGTTGGCGTTGAGCTGCAGGTCGAGGTGGTCGTTGACCTTGTAGCCGGCCATCAGGTCGGTGACGGCGTAGGCGCCCTGTTGGAGGCGGTAGGTGCTGCCGTCAGCCAGCTTGACGTCGTTGTACAGGCGGCTTTGCCAGGAGATGTTGCCGCCCACGCGCAGTTTCTCCAGCGGGCCCTGGAAGTTGTAGCGGGTGGTCAGCTTGAACAGGTGCTCCGGAACGTCCGTGTCGTACTGCTTGTTGACCTTCTGCGGGTTGGCTTCATCCTTGATGGTGTGGGTACGCGCGTAGGTGTAGCCACCGCCGACCTGCCAGTTCTCGGTCAGCGCGCCTTGCAGTTCGAAGTCGATCCCCTGGCTGCGAATCTCGCCGGAGGCTTCATAGCACTCCGTCTGTGGGCAGTTTTGCACGGTCACCTGGGTGGCGCGGTTTTCCTGGTCGACACGGAACAGCGCCACGCTCGCATTCAGCGCGCCACCCAGGTATTCGCCCTTGATGCCGACCTCGTAGTTCTTGCCGACAATCGGCTTGACCGGGGTACCGGACGTGTCCTTGGAACTCTGCGGCGTAAAGATGTCGCTGTAGCTGACGTACACCGAGTGATGATCGTCCAGCTCGTAGATCAGCCCCGCGTAGCGGGTGAGGTTGCGGGTGACGTGATAGTCGCCGTCGTTGCTGCCGTGGGCATCGTAGTCATACCAATCCAGGCGCCCGCCGAGGATCAGCTTCAACGGGTCCGCCAGGCTCAGGCGCGTGGTCACGTAGACACCGTCCTGGGTGGTGACCTCGCGGTCGTCCGTGGTGTGGACGAAGTCCGGTTTGCCTGCGGTGAGGGGCCAGTTGGTGTCGTAGGGGCTGTAGTTGTGGGTGGTCATGTCGTAGATGCGTCGGCTGGCGCCCACCACCAGTTCATGGGTGCGCCCGAATGCCTGGAACGGGCCGCTGGCAAAGGCGTCGACGCCGGCCTGGTTTTCATCGTAAGCGGCCTGGTAGACCGTGCGCGCCAGGGTGTTGTTGACCCAGCGCGACTGGTAGGAACCGGAAAACAACGCATTCTGTTCGGCGTAGTTGGCGTTGACCTGAAGCTTCCAGTCATAGGCCAGGCGCTGGCGCAGTTCGGCGAAGACCGTGTTGATTTCCTGGTCCTTGTTCTCCCAGTCGGTACCGGGATTGTAGGAGCGCGGCAGGTCCAGGTGATGGCCGTCCTGGCCGATCATCGACGAGCCCCAGAAGTAGTTGGTCTTGTCCTTCTGGTTCGAGAAGCCGAGGGTGAGGGTGGTGTCTTCGCTCAAGTCGGCTTCGGTGACGGCATAGAACAGGCCGTGATAGGACTCGGCGTTGTCGATGAAGCTGTTGGCGTCGCGGTAGGAGGTGACCACCCGGCCGCGCCAGGTGCCGCTGTCATTGAGCGGGCTGGAGGCGTCGAGCTCGCCACGGTAGTCGTCCCAGCTGCCGGCGGCACCGGTGAGGGTGACTTTCTGTTCGTCCAGCGGCCGCTTGCGGACCAGGTTGATGGCCGCCGACGGGTTGCCCGCGCCGGTCACCAGGCCGGTGGCGCCACGCACGACCTCGACACGGTCGAACATCGCCAGGTTCGGCTGGGCGCCTACGGAAACGCCGTTGTAGCCGCTGGGGATGCCGTCGTACATCAGGTTGTCGATGTCGAAACCGCGTGAGGTGTAGGACTGCCGGCCCGGGCCGCTGGAATAGTTGAGGAATAGCCCAGGCGTGGCATTGACCACGTCGTTGATGCTGGTCATCCCCTGGTCATCCATGCGCTGGCGCGTGATGACGGTGACGGCCTGCGGGGTTTCACGCAGGGTGAGGGGCAGTTTGGTCGCGGTTTTCATCGCGCCGGTGGTGTAGGACTGCGTGCCCTCGGTGGTTTCGCCCAGTTGTTGCTCGCCGGAGATCTGGGTCGCACCCAGTTCCAAGGTGGTTGTCGGCGTTTCAGCGTCGGCGGCGAAGGCCGCGTGCGAAGTGGCGAGACACACCGCCAAAGCGATCAGACTGGGTGTAAAACCTTTACCGCCGTGTTGTTGCACAGACATGGAACGGACTCTCCCCTAGTGCCGTCCTTGGCGAATAATAAATCTGTTGATAATTATTCGCATTAGTTTGGCAGATTAAACCTGCCGGAAAAAGCCTTTGGGGAGAATTAGTTAACGAATTTTTCACATCTGCAGGGCAGGCGTTTGGCCATTACCTGCCGTCGGCGAGTGCTTTTTTTGCGTGTTCAATCGCGCTTCGGAATCGCCATCCGACTCGTCGCCTTCACCTCGCGCAACGCCAGGCTCGACTGGATCGACGCAATCCCCAGCTGCCGTCGCAGCACGCTTTCGACAAATTCGCTGTAGCTGTCCAGATCCTCCGCCAGCACCTGCAACAGGTAATCCGCATCGCCGGTGATCTTGTGGCACGCCAGCACCTGAGGAAGCTCCTTCACCACCGCCTCGAACGCATCCGGCGCGTGGTCGGTGTGGATCGCAAAACGCACATGCACAAACGCCATGATGTCCAGGCCGAGCAGCTTGCGATCGAGGTTGGCCTGGTAGTCCTTGATCACGCCTTCTTCCTCCAGGCGTTTGCGCCGCCGCCAGCAGGGGGTGAGGCTCAGGGCCAGGCGCTCGCTCAGTTGGGCGTTGGAAATACTCGCGTCTTCCTGCAGCAGGGCGAGGATGGCGAGATCGGTGTCGTCCAGAACGACCTGCTTGGTTTTATTTTTCATATTTGACGGTGACCGAGGTAAAAACACCCGATAAATCTATCAGTACAAGAAGTAAAAGCAAAGAAAGCCCTGCGCGGCCAGAAGAAAATAGACCCTGTCTTTTTCTGGCGGATGTATCCAAATGCTGACTGTTTTTAGTGATGACCACCGTTTGCACCACGGCACCGAACTCAAGGACGGCGTGCTCAAGCCCTCATTCGAACAACCCAGCCGCGCCGACACCGTGCGTGACCGCGTCCGGCACGTCGGGCTGGGCGATATCATCGTGCCGCGCAGCTTCGAGCGCACCTGCTACGTCAACGCCCACAGCGAGCGCTACGTCAGCTTCCTCGAAACCGCCTGGGCCGAATGGACCGCCATCGGCCGCCGCCATGATGCGCTGCCGCTGGTATGGCCGGTGCGCGACCTCGCCAATGAGCAGGTGCCGGACTTTATCGACGGCAAGCTGGGTTTCTTCGCCATGGACGCCGGCTCGCCGATCACCGCCACCACCTGGCAGGCCGTCAAGACCAGCGCGGACATCGCGCTCACCGGCCTGGCGCTGATCGACGAAGGCCATCACAGCGCCTTCGCCCTGTGCCGCCCACCGGGGCACCATGCGGCCCGCGAATACATGGGCGGTTATTGCTACCTCAACAATGCCGCGATTGCCGCGCAACAGGCCATCACCCAGGGCGCCAGGCGCGTGGCGGTGCTGGATGTGGATTTCCACCACGGTAATGGCACGCAGAATATTTTCTACGACCGCGCGGATGTGCTGTTCATCTCCCTGCACGGCGACCCGTCGGTGTCCTATCCGTATTTTTCCGGCGCCGGCAGCGAACGCGGCGCAGGTACGGGGGAGGGCTTCAACCTGAACTACCCCTTGCCGAAAAACACCACGTGGGACCAGTACAAAACCGCGCTGATCCACGCCTGCCAGCAACTCAAACACTTCGCCCCCGAGGTGCTGGTGATCTCCCTCGGCGTCGACACCTTCAAGGACGACCCCATCAGCCACTTCCTGCTCGACAGCCAGGACTTCCTCAGCATGGGCGAGATCATCGCCGGGGTGGGCGTGCCGACGCTGTTCGTGATGGAAGGCGGCTACATGGTCGACGAGATCGGCATCAACGCCGTCAACGTCCTGCACGGCTTCGAAAGCAAGACCGCCTGACCTGATAACAACACTCGCTCGATTCTTTTTTCTGTCAAAACTCAAAAACATAACAAGAGGTTTTGTGATGAAAACAACCACGTCCGGGCTGTGTGAAAAGCCTGCGTTGCAACGCACCCTGAACAACCGCCACATCCAGCTGATGGCCATGGGCGGTGCGATCGGCACCGGCCTGTTCATGGGCTCCGGCAAGATCATCGCGTTGTCCGGCACCTCGATCATCCTGATCTACATGATCATCGGGCTGTTCGTGTACTTCGTGATGCGCGCCATGGGTGAGCTGCTGCTGTCCAACCTCAACTTCAAGAGCTTCGCCGACTTTGCCGGCGCCTACCTGGGCCCGCGTGCGGCGTTCTTTCTCGGCTGGTCGTACTGGCTGAGCTGGAGCGTGGCGGTGGTGGGGGACGCGGTGGTGGTCGGCGGGTTTTTCCAGTACTGGTTCCCCCATGTGCCGGCGTGGATGCCGGCGGTGGGCATGCTGTTGACGCTGTTCGCGTTGAACGTGCTGACGGTCAGGCTGTTCGGCGAAGTGGAGTTCTGGTTTGCGATCATCAAGATCATCGCAGTGGTGACCCTGATCGGCGTGAGCGTGGTGCTGATTGCCAGCTCGTTTGTTTCGCCCACCGGGGTCACGGCCTCCGTGAGCCAATTGCTGGACAAACAGGCGGCGTTTCCCAATGGCCTGTTCGGTTTTTTCGCCGGCTTCCAGATGGCGATCTTTTCCTTTGCCGGCACCGAACTGATCGGCACCGCAGCCGCCGAAACCCGAGCACCGGAAAGGACCTTGCCCAAGGCGATCAACTCGATTCCGCTGCGCATCATCCTGTTCTACGTGCTGGCCCTGGCGTGCATCATCGCGGTCACCTCGTGGCAACAGGTGTCGCCGAGCAAGAGCCCGTTCGTGGAACTGTTCCTGGTGGCGGGCTTTCCGGCTGCGGCGGGGATCGTCAATTTCGTGGTGCTGACCTCGGCGGCCTCGTCGGCCAACAGTGGGGTGTTCTCCGCCAGCCGCATGTTGTTCGGCCTGGCTGACCTGGGGGACGCGCCGGGTATCTTTGGACGCTTGTCGAAACGCAGCGTGCCGTTTATCAGCCTGGCCTTCACCACCTTGCTGATGCTGCTGGGCCTGGTGTTGCTGTTTGTGGTGCCGGAGGTGATGACCGCCTTCACGATTGTGTCGACGGTGTCGGCGATCCTGGTGATTTTCACCTGGTCGACCATCCTCGCGTCCTACATTGCCTACCGCAAAAAGCGCCCTGACCTGCACGCCAGATCCCTCTACAAGATGCCCGGCGGTGTGCCGATGGCCTGGTTTTCCCTGGCCTTCATGGCCTTCGTCCTCGGCCTGTTGGCGTTGCGGCCGGATACACGCCTGGCGCTGTGCGTGATGCCGGCCTGGTTTATCTGGCTGGGCATTGCCTTTCAGTTTTCACGCTTCAAGGCGGCCGGGGTGGTCAATCCCGGTCATAGGTGATTCACGGGTTCCCTAGAACTCCATTCTCAAGCCCACCGTGCCCTGGCGGCCGTTGAAGGTGTTGCTGTCCAGGTTGCGGTTGTAGCCCACCTCGCCGTACAGGCTGATGCCCGTGGCCACTTTCAGCGTGGCGCCGGCGCTCAGGTCCAGGGTGGTGGACTTCTGCTCGGTGTCGATCGCTGTCACATCGTTGAAGGTGACGGTGTTCTGCCCGGCACTGGTGTGCCAGACATTCGCCCGTACGTAGGGTTGAAGCGGCATGCTGCGGACCTGATAGTCACCGCGCAGGCGTACACCCAGGCGGCTGGTGACGGTGGTGTCGGCGTCATAGGAAACGTCGGAGATCCCGTCGTTTTGCTTATCCAGTCTGGTCTTGTCGACGATCAGTTGTGCCTGGGGTTCAACCACCCAGCCAGCCCCCCATGCAAACGGCCAGCCGGCCTCGGCGGAGGCTGTGACGTTATGCCCATGGGTGTCCATCTTCACGCCACGATCGGACTCGTTGTGGCCGTCGAAACGGGTGCCCATCAAGACCAGGTCAAGGTAGGCCTGGTTGGCGCCGATCAGCGTCCAGTAGACCCCCAGGCTGTCCCCGCGCAAGGTGGTCTTGCCGGCGTCCTTGTCCTGCCAGCCGCCGTTGAAGCCCTTGATGTTGCCTTTGAGGGTGCTGTGGCCGACAAAGAACCCGCTGCGTTGGGTCAGGCCATTGTCGTAGGTGCTGGCGTACAGGTCGGTACCCACTTGGAAGCCGGTCACCGAACTGTCGAGCGACGGGCTGACCGTCCCGGTAAAGCTCTGGCGCGTGCTGTTGCCGTAGGTCCGTCCCCAGCCCGACGTGAATGGGCCGGTGTACAACTGCTGGCTTTGGTCACCCATACGTTGGTGGAAGGTGCCGAGCATGCCCTGCACGAGTTGCTGTGCGGCGGGAAACAACGCAGCGTAGATCGGCACTTCCGGACGATAAATAGGGATCGGTTCGGTCCCGGGATTGGGCGGCAGTGGCGGTTCACCGGGAACGGGGGTGGGTAACGGCACGATAATCACCGGGCCAGGCGGCACCACGGGGATCGTCGAGCGCAGGTAGTAGTTCTCCGCCGTACCGGCCGTGACACCGCCTTTGAACAGGTAGTAGTCGAACGCGCCGGCAGGCACCGGGCCCGCCAGTGTAAACGCGCTGCCACTGCCAGACGCGCCGTTGAGGGCCTGCACGACCTGGATGCCGTCCTGCAGGGTGGCCGCCCCCGCGCCGCCGAGGTTGGTGACGCTGATGGCGGTGGTACCGGCGAGGGTGCCCTGGTTGATGATCAGTTTGTCGCTGGGGGAATCATCCGCGCCCAGGGCGCTTTGCAATGCGAGCCGCCCGTTGTCGCCGGTGTAATTGCCATTGATGGTCAAGGTGTCGCTGGTGCGGGTGTTGCCGGTGGTCATGTTGAGGGTGCCGCTGTTGGTGACGTTCACCCGTTGGCCGGCCGTAAACGGGTCGATCACCCCCGTGCCGATCAACAGTTCACTGGTTCCGTCGATGCTCAGGCTGCCCGTGCCGGTGTCGCTGTCCCCCAGTTTCAGCGTTCCGCCCAGGGTCAGCTGCGACTGGTTGTCCAGGCGGATGCTTTCCCAGTTGGGAAACAGGCCCGGATCGCCGGCCTTGGTATTGTCCAGTGTGAGCGTGTCGATACCCAGGCCGCCGTCGACCAATTGCGCCGCAGCCAGTTGGGCATTGACCAGGTTTTGCAGCACCGCAGTATCGTCACCCGCGCCCATCAGCACGAACGAGTGCAGGTTTCCGCCCGTCCAGCCGAACTCGTCGTTGCCAAAGCTGAGGAGTATCTGCCCGTTGACGTCGCCACCCGAGACGGTCACGACGTCGTTGCCACCGCTGACACTGATGTTGCCGCCGACAAAGGCCGTGTCCGAGATCAGGATGGTGTCGTTGCCGAAGCCGGTCACCAGGTTGCCGATGATCCTGCCACCCGACATGTCGAACAGGTTGTTATCGAGCTTCATGTCGACCCGGCCGATGGTGCCGCCGCTCATCCTGGCCTGGTCGCCATCCTCGAAGGCTCCGGTGATGGTACCGCCACTCATGTTGAAGGTGTCCAGGCCGTCGCCCTGGGCCAGTGACGCGATGGTGCCGCCGCTCTGGGCGTAGCTGTCGACGCCTGCGCCCTGGCTGACGGCGCCGGCCTGGCCGCCAGTGATCTGCGCCACATCCGCGCCCGAGCCCTGGCTGACGCTGCCGGTGATGCTGCCCAGGTTGAGCCGGAAAATATTACTGCCATCGCCCTGGTTGAGGTTGCCGTCGATCCCGGCACTCGGCCCGTTCACATCCACCAGATCGTTGCCGGCGCCATAGATCACATCCCCGGTAACTCGTCCCGTGGCGCTGATGTTCAGGGTGTTGTTGCCCGCGCTGTCGGTAAACCCCGGTGCCGTGCCGCTGTCGCAGGAAGAAAGGTCATCGCCGGCGGTGTTGCTGATGGTACATGCCCCGTAAGACGCGGGCGGCAACGTCGCCAAGGCAATCAGGTACAGCAGGGTCAGAGTCCGTGAGCGCATGATCCATCCTCGTGCGAGGGGAAAGTTGCCCCTGCACCGGCAAAGGCCGGTGCAGGCCAGACCATGACAACGTGACGCGATACGGATCAGGGACGACGGGTTACCTGTTCGAAAACACCGGCCAATGCAAGGGGTTGGCATGGCTTTCTCGACTGCACCTCAAGCTGTGCAGCGTTTTTTGCACCATAGCCACACATCCTGCGGGCCGCCACTGTCAGAAATAACAGGTATAGACGAGTTATGGCGCAGCATTGGCTTGGCTATGCTGGATGGACCGGGAACGAAACGGTAGTGGATGAATAAGGCAGGGGCCTTGCGGGTCTCAAGGGCGTAGCCAACGGATGATCCTGTAGTCGACGTGCCTGGCGAATGGCCTGTGAGGCCGCCACATCTACAAGGAGTGCTATCGTGAATACCCAAACAGTAAAAGCATTGTGCGCGTCCCTGATATTGATGATTTTGCCCAGCCAGAGCTGGGCCGCGCTGTTTGACTGCGCGGTCTACGACACGACGATCAACGCGGGGCAAGGGGCCGATGCCAAGCAGGCAGATGAATCAGTCGAAGCCGAAAGCGTCGACGAAGCCCAAGCAACATTGCGTGACGACGCTCGCTGGCAGGATGCCAGTCGATACCTCATCAAGTGCCGGGAGTCCGAGGAGTAAATGTACGGCTGACGGGAGCGGCGGGCTGCTCGCTCCCTTTCGTGCCTTACGCAAACACAATCTCGTAAGGCTCGCGCATACGCTCCAGCAGCACCTGGGCCAATATCGGCGCCAGGCCGATCTGCGGGTCGCCCGCCAACTGGCTGGCATACGCATGGACGGCGTGGAGCTTGCGCGCCACGGTCCAGGTGTCCAGGCGTACCTTGCGCGCCCGTTGCCAGGGGATCGTCGCACCCTCGCGGGCGGGGCAGTGCCAGGCCCAGATCGGCAGTTCATAGAGTTGCGCGCCCACCAGCCTGCAGGCGTTGGCGCTGGCACGGCCGACGGCCTCATGGTCGTCATTGCCGTCGTTGCGCCAGGTGGAAAACACCACGTCGCCCGGTTGCAGGTAGCGCGCGATGAATTGGCTCAGTTGCGGCTCGCGAGCGGCGAGGGCGTTGTCGCAGAAACCGCCGCGAATCCACTTCAGGCTGTGCAAGGGCATGCCCAGGCGGCGCAGCGCCTCGGCGCTTTCCTGGGGCCGCACCACACTCAGGCGGCTGGCCGGCCATACGTGGGAACCCGGGTGGCTGGCACTGCCGTCCGTGATGGAGATCATTTGCAGGGGGTGTTCCAGGGTGCTGAGCAATTGCAGTAGACCGCCGCAGGCCACCACCTCGTCGCCGGGATGTGGCGCGATGATGACCACGCGCGCGCCAGCGGGCACCAGGGAGGCGGTAGAGATAGGCGGGATTTGCGCCAGCTGCGGTGCGCTGTTCCAGATTTGCGCGGGGCCGCGACGGCCTTCACTGAGGGAGGCAGGCTTCATGGGCGTTACGTCCTTGTCGATTGATGCTGGGTCGTGCCCCGTTGACGGGACGACTCTATTTATTCACCACAGACTCCGCCGTGGTGCACGCGTGGTAATCCAACCCTGAATTACCAGCAAGGCGTCATCAGCATAGACAAGGATTGGTCGCTTTTACATTTTGCAATGTCGTTTTTTTCAAGACGCGCACATCAGGCTCTTCAAATAATCGCCGAACCCGCCCTGGGCACGGGCCTCCAGGCGCGCGCTGGTGATGACTTGCGGGGCGTGGCTCCAGGCGATGGACGCCCCGCAGCGCTCGAGGTCGCGCACCAATTGCACATCTTCGTGACAGGGCAGCGGCTCGAACCCTCCGGCCCGCACATAGGCCCCGGCACTGATGCCCAGGTTGGCACCATGGATATGGCGATGACCGTCACGGGCGTGGTACGCAGCCTGATAACGGATCTGCGCCGCCGGGTCGAACCCTTCGCTCCAGGTGTCGACGGTCACGGTGCCGCACACCGCGTCGGCGCCCAGTGCCAACTGGGCCACCAGCCAATCGGGGGCCACGCGGCTGTCGGCGTCAGTGCACGAAATCCAGCGTGCACCCTGGTTGAGCAGGTGCCGCGCGCCCACCCCGCGTACATGGCCCACATTGCGCGCCTGCACCTCCAGGCGCTGCACCGGGAACCTCTCGGCAATCGCCGCACTGGCATCGCTGCAACTGTCGAGCAGCACCAGGATCTGCACCGCTTCACCCAGCAGGCCTGGGTGACTGGCAGCCACCAATGCAGCCTCCAGACACTCGCCGAGCAGCGCCTCTTCGTTATGTACCGGGATCAGAATGCCGATCATCGCAGGCCCTCAAGGGTGGCAACCGAAGTGCCATCACGGCTCCACAGGTCGAGTAGAAAGTCGGGTTCGTGGTGGGTGGCGACCAGGGGCATCCCCAGCCGCTCATGGAGCAGGGCATGCACCTGTTCGGCGGTCTGCGGGCACCCGTCGATCGTCGGGCGCCAGTGGCAGGCCAACACCTGGCCGCTGGCGGTGAGGCTGCCGAGGGCGCGATCGATCAAGCGGCACAGGTCATCGCGGTCGAGGTAGTAGCACAACTCGCTCAAGACGATCAGATCGAATTCGCCGGTCGGCCATTGCGCGGGCAGCCGGCTCTGCTCCACCCGGGCATGGGCAAAGCCCAGCAAGCGGCTGCGTGCGAGGGCGACGGCGGCCGAGGCGGTGTCGCAACACAAAAGGTGATCACAGCGCGGGGCCAGTTCGAAGCTCAATTCGCCATTGGCGCAACCGGGCTCGAACACCGAGGCATAGCGCGGCCGGGTCAGGAGTGCCAGGGTCAGCGCCCGTTTGCGACGCTCGTACCAGCGTTGGCGAAAGGCCCAGGGGTCGTCGTTACCGGCAAACAGTTGATCGAAATACGGTGTCGCCACACTCATACGAATACCACTTCAAAAGGTTGTAGCAGACGCTCCACCACATAGGGCGCCAGCACCGGCGGCAGGCCGATCTGCGGGTCACCCTCCAGCTGGCTGGCGAACGCATGGATGGCGTGGCGCTTGCGCGCGACGGCTTCACAGCTCAGGGGGATTTTGCGGGCACGGTGCCAGGGCACCAGGCTGTTCTCGGGAGACGCCCAGTGCCAGGTCCACACCGGCAGCTCATAGAGGGCCGCACCCACCGCGTGCGCTGCCTTGGCGCTCGCGCGGCCAACGGCCTCGTGGTCGCAATGGCCGTCTTCGCGCCAGGTGGTAAACACCACATCCGTGGGTTTGAGGTGGCGCTGGATAAAGGCGCTGAGCTGCTCCTCCCGCGCCGCGACCTGGCTGTCGCTGAAGCCGGCCCGCAACCATTTCAGGCTGTGCAACGGCACACCGAGGCGATGCAGGGCCTGGGCCGATTCCTGCGGGCGCACCACGCTCAAGCGCTCCACCGACCAGTGGGTGGAACCGGGGTGACTGGCGCTCCCATCGGTGACCGAAATCAATTGAATGGGCCGGTCCAGCTCGGCCAAGCCCTGCAACAGGCCGCCACAGCCCAGCACTTCGTCATCCGGGTGCGGGGCGATGATTACCGCGCGGTGGCCCTCGGGCACCAATTGTTCGACGCTGATCTGCGGCAGTTCGGCCATCAGTGGCGAGTCCTGCCAGCGCTGCAGGGGCGTGCCCTGGCCGACGATCGGGTTGGGTTTCATAACTGCCACCTCCCTGTGGGTTCCTCGGCGACCAGTTCGCCGAGGCCGGCCAGGTCGCGTTCGGCATGGCTCTGGCGGACATATACCGGCAGGTCCGCCATCAACTGGGCGAAGTGCGGATCCTTGCAGTACGGACCCGCGCCCACGGCTCGACCGACATGCCGCATGACCTGCTCGACGGTGTCCTCGATGCACGCGCGCACCTGCTGGGCCAGGTGCCGGGCATTGGCCCTGGGGTAGCGATCGATCTGTTCAGCGCTGGCCCGCAGCACACAGGCCGCGCTGTTCAAGGCGCTGTCGACCGCGCCCAGGTGGGCGAGGGCGTGGGGCTCCGAGCGCTTGCTGCAGTGATCGCGTAACACTTCGGCCAGGCGCTGTGCGGCACCGTACCAGCAGGCGGCAATACCGATGCCGCCTTGCCAGAACCCGGGGCGCCCGAGGTACTCGCCGGGGCCGCCCACGGCAAGGCCATGGGCGCCGTCAAAGACGACCTCGACGCTGCCGGTGGCGGCCATGCCCACGGCACTCCAACCGTCGTGGGTGACCGTGATGCCCGGTTGATCCATCTGCACCGCCACCAATTGCTGGCCGCCTTGTTCATCCCATGCCGTCAACAAACCATGGCTGACCACCGCCGCCCCGGAACACCAGGCTTTACGCCCGTCCAGACGCAGGCGATGGCCCTCGCAGCGCACCTGCACCTTGGCATTCGGCGGTTCTGCAGCCCACATGCCCCACAGACTGCCCAAAGGCGGCGCCGGGCTACGCAGCTCGGCAATGATCGCCAACGCATCGGTGTGGCCTTCGAACAGCTTGCACAAGCGCAGGTCATGGCCTGCCACCTGCGCCAGGCGGCTGAACCGCCCCAGGGTGTCGCCGCTGCCAGGCAGCGGCAACTGATCGAGGCCTTCCTCCTGAAGTGCCCTCAGGGCCTTGGCCAGGTCTTGCGTGTCCGCATAGCCCTGGAAGCCTTGAAGGAATCCATGCAGAGCCATGTCACACCTCGTCGTCACGCTGCAGTTCGAACAGCAGCAGCGAGCGGCCGGTCACACCGTACTCGTGGTCGAACTCGAAGCGTTCCTGGCCACGTACCGCCGGCTCGTTGGTGTCGAGCATGCAGGTCCAGAACTCACCCTCCGGCACTGGCGGCAGGCGGAAATTGACCACGTCGTGGTGGGCGTTCACCACCAGCAACAGGGTGGCGTCGGCACCGGCGCGGCGAATCCCGGTTTCCTGGGCGCGGCCATCCATCAGCATGCCCAGGCAACGGCCGTGGCTGTCTTCCCACTGTTCGGTGGTCATCTCGTTGCCATCCGGCGACAACCAGGTGACGTCCTTGACGCCGATGTCCTCGTTGTAGTCGCCCACCAGGAAGCGCCCACGACGCAGGATCGGGTAGGCCAGGCGCAGCTTGATCAGGCGCTTGACGAACTTGAGCAACGCCTTGCCGTCCTCGTCCAGGTCCCAGTTGACCCAGCCGATCTCGCTGTCCTGGCAATAGGCATTGTTGTTGCCGTGCTGGGTCCGCGCGAACTCGTCACCGGCCACGAGCATCGGCGTGCCCTGGGCCAGCAGCAGCGTGGCGAAGAAGTTGCGCATCTGGCGCAGGCGCAGTGCGTTGATTTCCGGGTCGTCGGTGGGGCCCTCGACGCCGTGGTTCCAGGACAGGTTGTTATTGCTGCCGTCCTGGTTGTTTTCGTCGTTGGCTTCGTTGTGCTTGTCGTTGTACGACACCAGGTCATGCAGGGTGAAACCGTCATGGGCGGTGATGAAGTTCACCGAACTGTACGGGCGGCGGCCACGATGGTTGAACATCTCGCCCGAGGCGGTCATGCGCCCGGCGAAGTCCGCCAGTTGGCCGTCATCGCCTTTCCAGAACGCGCGTACGGTGTCGCGGAACCGGTCGTTCCACTCGACCCAGCCGGGCGGGAAGTTGCCCACCTGGTAGCCACCGGGGCCGCAGTCCCAGGGCTCGGCGATCAGTTTCAGCTGGCGCAGCACCGGGTCCTGGCGGCAGGCCACGAGGAAGCTGTGGCGTTCATCGAAGCCATCGCGGTAGCGGCCGAGGATGGTCGCCAGGTCGAAGCGGAAGCCGTCGACGTGCATCTCGTTGGCCCAGTAACGCAGGGAGTCGGTGACCATTTGCAGCACGCACGGATGGCTCAGGTCCAGGGTATTACCGGTGCCCGAATCGTTGATATAGAAGCGCTTGTCGTCCGGCATCAGCCGGTAGTACGAGGCGTTGTCGATGCCGCGCATGGACAGGGTCGGGCCGCGCTCGTTGCCTTCGGCGGTGTGGTTGTAGACCACGTCGAGGATCACTTCCAGCTTCTGCTCGTGCAGGTGCGCAACCATCTCCTTGAACTCGGCGATCTTGCCGCTGGCCAGGTAGCGCGGGTCCGGGGCGAAAAACGCAATGCTGTTGTAGCCCCAGTAGTTGGTCATGCCTTTTTCCAGCAGGTGCTGGTCGTTGACGAAGGCGTGCACCGGCAGCAACTCCACCGAGGAGATGCCCAACTGGCGGATGTGCTTGAGCACATCATCTTCCATCAACCCGGCACAGGTGCCGCGCACGTCTTCGCCCACCGAGGGGTGGCGCATGCTGATGCCGCGCAGGTGGGTTTCGTAGATGATCGTACGGTCCCACGGCACCCGCACCGGCTGGTCGTTGCCCCAGGTGTGCGCGGGGTCGATGACCTTGCACTTGGGCACGAAGGGCGCGCTGTCACGCTCGTCGAAACTGAGGTCGTCGTCCGGGTGGCCGATGGTGTAGCCGAACAGCGCTTCGGACCATTTGAGTTCGCCCACCAGTTGCTTGGCGTAGGGGTCGATCAGCAATTTGTGGTGGTTGAAGCGATGACCATTGACCGGGTCATACGGCCCGTACACACGGTAGCCGTAGATCAGCCCTGGGTGGGCGTCGGGCAAGTAGCCGTGGAAAATTTCGTCGGTGTATTCGGGCAGTTCGATGCGCTCGAGTTCCACTTCGCCAGTGTCGTCGAACAGGCACAGTTCGACTTTCTCGGCGTTGGCCGAGAACAGCGCAAAGTTGACACCCAGGCCATCCCAGGTCGCGCCGAGGGGGAAGGGCAAACCTTCACGAATCCGCGACGGCTCGCTGCCCGGCGTCGATGGGGTCTTATGGGGTTTGCTCATTGAGTTGCTCCTGCAAGGCTGTTTTTTCGGGCCGAACGCGGCCGTGCTGACGCGTTTTCAGCGGATGATAAGAAGAGTGAAATCACCTTTTGCCGACCGCGCCGGCAAAAGGTTGATGGCGCCGTGCGCGTTAAGCCTTGGGCTTTTTCGGCGCGGGTGGCTTTTTGGCCGCCGGCGGCGCCGGCTTGCTCGCGGCTGGCGCCGCTGGCTTGGCCTTCGCCGCAGGCTTGGGGGCGGTCTTGGGCTTGGCGGCGGGCTTGGGTTTGCTCGGCGTCAGCGCTTCGGCTTCGGCCAGTTTGCGCGCCATCTCCCAGTGGCGCGCGTCTTCCCCGTGGGGTTTGCCTTCAGACTCCCAGATCTGATGCGCCAGTTCGCGTATGCGTTTGTCTTCAGTACTCATCACAATGCTCCTCACAGAAAATTTTCAGCTTTCTTGATCATCAGGATTGATAAAGACATTGACCGGGAAATCCCCCAGGGCAGTGCTGATCAACAGCTCCTTGTCTGGTGTGACTGCGCCTGTATGAAAAAGTCCCTTCCAGTTTTGCGTTGGTGCGGCGAACGGTAATTTCACCCGTGTATCGCCCCAAACCCGCGCATTGATCTGGGGACGCACACCGTTTTCAAGCAGCTCATGGGACCAGCGTGGCACCACCACCAGCACGCGTTGGCCCTGGTGTTCGCGGCAGAACGCGACCACCCGCTCGGCGTGTTGGCCGACCACTTCCAACGCTGTATAGCGGCCGCTGCGGAACACCTGCGGATGGGCCTTGCGCAAGGCCAGTACCTGGGCAATCAAGGTTTGCTTGATACGCCCGTCACGCCAGTTGAACAACAGTTCGCCGATGTCCGGCGGGGTATTGAGTGCCTGTTGCCGCGCGGTGAAATCCACCGGACGACGGTTGTCCGGGTCCACCAGGCTGAAGTCCCAGAACTCATCGCCCTGGTACAGGTCCGGCACACCCGGCACGGTAAGGCGAAGCAAGGTTTGCGCCAGACCATTCAGGGCTCCGGCGGGGGCGATGGCCTGGGCGGCGTTATTGATCGCACTGCGCAGGGGCCGACCTTCCTCCGTCAGCAGCAGGCGCGTGAGAAAAGCCTCGACCCCCTGTTCATAGGCCTCATTGGGCGCGCTCCAGCTGCTCTGCAACTTGGCTTCGCGCAGGGCTTTTTGTTGCCACTGCCACAGGCGCTGGTGATAGCCCTCGAAGTCCTCGGCCTGGTCCAGCGGCCAACTGCCCAGCAATACCTGATACAGGATCAGCTCGTCGCCGGCCGACGGCGTGGCCGCGTCGTCGCGCAACGGCGCCGCCAGGGTACGCCAATGCTCCACGTGCTCGACATACCACGGCGCGCACTCGCTGAGCACGGCCAGGCGCGCCCGGGTGTCTTCGCCGCGCTTGTGGTCATGGGTGGCGGTGGCCAGCAGGTTGTCGGGGAAGGCCTGCAAGCGCTGTTGATTGACGGCATGAAACTCGGCCAGCGGCGCGCTGAACTGCTCGGTACTGAAGCCCACATCGTTGCGCGACAGCAGCACGGCCGAGCGGTAGAACGCGGTGTCTTCCACGGCCTTGGCCGCCGCCGGCGAGGTCAGTTGCTGGAAGCGCACGCAGGCATGCTTGAGCATCTTGCGCTCGCGGCCCACCGGACGATTGCGCCAGGGTTGGCCGCCGAGCCAATTTTCCAGATGATCTAGCACCGGCCAGTCGCCCTCGCCAAGGGTCGTGCGGGCGCCGTCCATGGCCTGCTGGAACACCTTGTCGTCATCTGCGCTGCGACCGCGGGCACTGATATAGGTGCGGTACACCGGGAAGTGCACGATCAGTTCCTGCAGCGCGCGGCGGATTGCGCCGAGGGTCAGGTCGCGGGTCATCACGTCGTCGCGGGCCACCTGTAACAGGGCCTGGGCCACGCTTTCAAAGTCGCCGCCCAGGGAACCGTTGAGGATTTGCTGGCGGGCCAGCCGTGCCTCTTCGATAAACGCCGAGGGCCGTTCGCTGTGGCGCGTCCATAAGTCCGCCAACGGCGCAAAGCCCTCGGGATGGTGTTGCAGCAGCGACAGTTGGTTCATGAATTCGTAGCCGGTGGTGCCGTCCACTTGCCAGTCTTCGCGAAGGGTTTCCCCCTCGCCGAGGATTTTTTCGACGAAGATCGGCAAGTGCCGTTCGGGCGACAGCGAATCCACCCGACGACGCAGCTTGCGGCAGTAACCGCGCGGGTCGGCCAGGCCATCGATGTGGTCGATGCGCAGGCCATCCACCAGGCCTTGGCTGATCAGTTCGAAGATCTTGCCATGGGTGGCTTCGAACACCGCCGTGCGCTCCACGCGCAGCCCGCCCAGTTCGTTGACGTCGAAGAACCGCCGCCAGTTGATATCGTCCGCCGCCGTGCGCCAACTGGCCAGGCGATAGGCTTGTTGCTCGAGCAAGTGGTGCAGGCGCTTGAAGCCCTCCGGCGTGCGTCCGTCGAACTCGGTCAGTCGGCGTTCGATGAGCTCGAGGACTTCGGTGGCACGTTCGGCCAAGGCCTGCTTGAGCCAGACGGCTTCGGCGTAGGCATCATCCTGATAGGCCAGGGCGCTGAAGCGGTCGGCCAGGGGTTTAAGCAGCTCGTCGGCGCCGAGGATCGCCGCGTAATCCCGTGGGCAGATCGGGAAGCGGTGTTCGTAATGCTCAACATGAAACGCGCCGTGGGCGGCATCGAAATGCAGCGTCAGCGTGCCGCTCTGCAAGGCTTCGCCGTAGTCGCTGCCGAGGAAGGGCATGAGCAATTGGCCCTTGAGCAGCGGGTCGGGCGAGTGCCACTGGATATCGAAGAACTCGCTGTAGGGGCTCAGCCGGCCCCATTCCAACAGGTCCAGCCACCAGGGGTTGTCGGCGCCGCCCACGGCCATATGGTTGGAGACGATATCGAGGATCAGCCCCATATCGTGCTCGCGCAGGGCCGCGACCAACCGGCGCAAGGCGGCTTCGCCACCCAGCTCGGGATTGACGCTGGTGGGGTCGACCACATCGTAGCCGTGCATGGAACCGGCACGCGCACTCAGCAAGGGCGAGGCATATAGATGGCTGATGCCGAGCTGGGCGAAGTACGGCACCAGCGGCACCGCATCGTCCAGGGTAAAACCTTTGTGGAATTGCAGGCGCTGGGTCGCGCGCAGGGGCAGGGCTTTCATCGGTCACGCTCATAGGCTTGGTTACGCGCGACGGCCAGCAGTTCAAGGCGGCGCGCGGCACCGGCGTTGTCGAGCAGGCTGGAGGCCTCGCCCGGCAGACGGCGGCGCCAATTGGGGTGGGTGTCGGTGGTGCCGGGCAGGTTGGCCTGTTCTTCCAGGCCCAGGGCGTCTTCCAGCGGCAACAGCACCAGCGGCGCTCGGGTGTGGCCGAGGTAGCGCACGCTGGCGTCGATCATGTGGTCGGTTTCATTGCGGATCTCATCGACGAAGTTCTGCGGGTCCTGGCTCAAGGCCTGGCGCAGCGCCTGGCGTTCACGCAGGCGGTGTTCGCTCCATTGCTCCACGGTGGGCGCATCGATCAGGCCCAACTGGACGTTCCAGTCGATATCACGGCTGTGCCACCAACCGTTGAGGGTCGGTAAATCGTGGGTGCTGGTGGTGGCCAGGGCGTTGTCCGGCCAGTCGAGGATCGGCTTGAACTGGCCATCGTGGCCCTGTTCGAACAACAGCACGCGCATACCGAGGATCGAGCGGCCGCTGAGTTTTTCGCGCAGCCCGTCGGGCACCGTGCCGAGGTCTTCACCGAGCACGATCGCCTGGTGGCGGTGGGATTCCAGCGCCAGCAGGCGCAACAGGTCATCTACCGGGTAATACAGGTAAGCGCCCTCACGCGGCGAGGCGTCCATGGGAATCACCCATAGGCGTTGCAGGCCCATTACATGGTCGATGCGCAAGCCGCCGGCATGGGCGAAGTTGGCCCGCAGCATCTCGATAAACGCGCGGAAGCCGTTGCGCTTGAGACCCTCGGGCGAAAACGCGGAAATGCCCCAGCCCTGACCGGCGCGGTTAAGGATGTCGGGTGGTGCGCCCACGGTCAGGTCGGCCAGCAGCTCATCCTGGCGGCTCCAGGCCTGGCTGCCACCGCCGTCGGCACCGACGGCCAGGTCCGCGATCAAACCGACGCCCATGCCGCTGCCTTTGGCGGCTTGTTGGGCGCGCTCCAGGCAACGGGCGATCAGCCATTGGCCAAAGGCGTAGAAGCCGATCTCGGCGTGGTGCTCCTCGGCGAACGCAACCAGCGCAGGGCTCTGCGGCGAACGCCACTCTTCAGGCCAGTGGCGCCAGTCAAGGTCCTCGCCTGCAGCGGCGCGCACAGCCTGTACGGCTTCGAAGCGGCAATGATTTTCCAGGGCCTCGCCACCGGCCTGGCGAAAGCTCAGGAAGTCGGCGTGCTGCGGGTGATGGCCGTGGCGGAAGTCTTCATACAGCGCGCGCAACAGGCGTTGTTTGGCCCGCGCAGCGGCCGGCCAGTCGATCAGGGTGTGCTGTTCCAGCGCGTGCAACTCTTCTTCCAGGCCAATGGCTTCAATCGCATTGCGCACCTCACGTTCACCCAGAATACAGGCGGGCGAGGCATACAGGCTGTTGAGGAACAGGCGGCTGGACGGCGAGTACGGGCTGTAGCGTTCGGTGTCGGCACTGAACATCGCGTGCATCGGGCTGATCGCCAGGGCATCGGCGCCGCGTTCGGCGGCGGAACGGACCAGGTGTTCCAGGGCCAGGGTGTCGCCGAAACCGCCATCGCCCAAACGGCGCAGTGAATACAACTGGGCGCTCAGGCCCCAGGCGCGGGCGGGGCGGTTGTCCACCGCTTCGGCCACGCTGTAGCAATGGGTGGGCGCGACGGCCAAGGTGAAGCTTTGATCGTCGATATGCACCTGGTGGTAGCCCAGGGCGATAACGCCGGGCAGCACGGAGTCGCCGTCGAGGCGTAGCTCCAGGGTCTCGCCGTCTTCGAGGTTGACCCGGCACAGCGTGTCGGGTTCGAAGTAGCGCGCCAGGTCGAGGCCTTCACCGCTGTCGACGGTCATCAGGGGCGGCAGGTGCTTGTCTTGTTGCACCCGCTCCAATTCAAGCAGGCTGGCGTTGATGTCGGCATCGTTGTCGGCCGGGTGGCCCAGGCCTTTGAGAACCGCGCGCAGGGCGTCGGGTGTCACTCGTTGCGGGCGGCCGTTTGCGTCGATCCAATCGACGGCCAGGCCCGCGCGGCTGGCGAGGATTTCCAGGTTCGCTTCGCTCAAGGGTGCTCTCCAACAGGGGATAAGGTGACGCGGGCGCTGAAGGGCGGCAGTTGCGCACCTTGCAGGGCCGGCGTTTCGAACAGGACCGGCGCGGTGGCCGGGTGATCCAGCGGCGTGGCGCTCAGGTTCAGGTCGATCTGCAACAGGCTGCCGTTGCCCAGGCGCCAGCGCGCACTGACGGCGGCGTAGGCCAGCACCTGCGCGCCCAATGCCACGGCGCCAGGCAGGTGCGGCACAATATGGCGATGGCGCAGGCCCAGCAGTTGGCGGTAGAGCTCGGCGTGCGGGTTATCGGCGATCACCGGGGCCGATTGCGCGAATGTCGACAGCGCGTTGGGATCCGGGATGCGTTCACGACGCTCGGGGTCATGGAACGCGGCGAAGTCGGCAAATTCATTGCGTCGGCCTTCGCGTACCGCTTCGGCCAGTTCACCGTGGTGGTCGGTAAAAAACAGGAACGGCTCGCTCGCGTTCGCCTCATCCCCCATGAACATCAGCGGAATCATCGGCGACAGCAGCAGCAGGGCGGTTGCAGCCTTGAGCGCCTGGGGCGAGCAGAGCTGGTGCAGGCGTTCGCCCAGGGCGCGATTGCCGATCTGGTCATGGTTCTGCAGGAATGCGACGAAGGCCGTGGGCGGTAGTTCAGCGCTCGGTTCGCCGCGCTCGTGGCCATGGCGGGTGGTGTGGCCCTGGTAGATGAACCCTTCGCCCAGGCACCGGGCGAGTTTGGTGGTGGGATCCTGGGCAAAGTCGCTGTAATAGGCATCGGTTTCGCCGGTCAGCAACACGTGCAGCACGTTATGGAAGTCATCATTCCATTGCGCGTCGAAATCCTCCTTGAGCAGGCTGGCCTGGTTCAGCTCGTTTTCCAGCACCAGCCACACATGCCGACCGGTATCCACCTGCTGGCGTACCCGATGCGCGAGTTCCTGGAGGAAACCGGGGTTGTCGATGGCGTGTACGGCGTCCAGGCGCAGGCCGTCGAAGCGATATTCGAGCAGCCACATCAGTGCGTTATCGAGGAAGAAATTCCGCACTTCACGGCGCTCGAAGTCGATCCCGGCGCCCCACGGCGTATGCACGTCTTCCTGGAAGAAGCCTTTGGCGTACTGGCCCAGGTAATTGCCGTCGGGGCCGAAGTGGTTGTAGACCACGTCGAGGATCACAGCGAGCCCGTGTGCGTGGGCGCTGTCGACCAGGTGCTTGAGTTGCTCGGGCGAGCCGTAGGAGGACTGTGGTGCGTAGGGCAGCACACCGTCGTACCCCCAATTGCGCTCACCGGGAAATTGCGCCAGCGGCATCAATTCAATCGCGGTGACGCCCAGCTCGGCCAGGCGTGGCAGGTGCTTTTCGACTTCGGCGTAGCCCCCCATCGCGCCGACGTGCACTTCGTAGATCACGGCTTCGTGCCAGGGGCGGCCTTGCCAGTTGGCGTGACGCCAGGTGTAGGCGAGCGGGTCGACCACCAGGCTCCAGCCATGCACGTCCGAGGCCTGGGCCCGGGACGCGGGGTCGGGAACATCCATTTCCCCATCGATGTTGTAGCGATAGCGCGTGCCCGCCGGGCACTTCACTTCAGTCTCGAACCAGCCATCTGCCTGGGGCAGCATGGCGATGGATTTACCGTTTTCCAATTCAACGCTGACATAAAACGCGTCTGGCGCCCACAAGGCAAAACGCGTGTGTTGCGCGTCCAGCATGATTGCGCCGTGGGGCCAGGTTTCCAAAGTCCGTAACGGCATCTATGAAGACCTCCCTTGATTATTTAGTCGATTTCCCCAAGGCCTTGGCCACCAGTTGTTCATACAGCTCGGCGTAGGGTTCCACCGCCTGGCACCAGTTGAAGGGTTGAGTCATGGCGCGGCTGCGCATGGCGTTGAGCAGGCCTTTATTGGCGAAGACCCGGAACGCACGGCTCAGGGCTTCTTCGTAGCTTTCTACGGTGGATTCATTGAACAGGAAGCCGGTGACGCCATTCTCGATGGTGTCCGCCAGCCCGCCGGTGTTGCGAGCCACAGGCAGCGAGCCGAAGCGCTGGGCATACATCTGGCTCAGGCCGCAGGGCTCGTAGCGCGATGGCATCAGCAGGAAGTCACTGCCGGCGAACATGCGCCGCGCGTCGGTCTCGTTGAAGCCGATGCGCACACCGACCTGGCCCGGGAAGCGCAGCGCCAGTTCACGCATGGCCTGTTCTTCTTCCGGCTCGCCGCGCCCGATAATGGCGATCTGCCCGCCGTTCTCGACGATAAAGCTCGCCACCGCTTCGGTGAGGTCGAGGCCTTTCTGGTAGACCAGGCGCGAGACCACCGCGAACAGCGGGCCGGTGGAGTCATGCAGGCCGAACAGCTCGCGCACATGGTCGGCGTTGATCGCCTTGCCTTCCCAGTCACCGATATTGAAGTTGTGGGTCAGGTGCGTGTCGGTGGAGGTTTCCCAACTTTCATCGATGCCGTTGGGGATGCCACTGAGCAGGCCCTGCTGGGTCTTGGCGGCGAGGAAACCGTCGAGGCCGCAGCCGAATTCCGGGGTGGTGATTTCCTGGGCGTAGGTCGCACTCACGGTGGTGATATGGCTGGAGTACGCCATGCCGGCCTTGAGGAACGACATCTTGCCGTAGAACTCCATGCCTTCCTGCTGCAACGCGTGGGGCGGGATACCCAGCTCCGGCGTCGAGGCCAGGCTGACCACGCCTTGATAGGCGAGGTTATGGATGGTGAACAGGGTCGGTGTGCGTGACCCACGCCAGTGCATATAGGCGGGGGCCAGGCCGGCGGGCCAGTCGTGGGCGTGCACCAGGTCCGGGCACCAGTGGATCTGGGCCAGGTTGGCGGCCATGTCGGCGGCGGCCAGGCCCAGGCGGGCGAAGCGAATATGGTTGTCCGGCCAGTCGCGGCCGTTGTTGGCGCCGTAGGGCGTGCCTTCGCGCTCGTAGAGCTCGGGGCAGATCAGCACATAGATGACCAGGCCGTCCTTGAGGTCCATGCGCCCGATCTTGCACGGCGGCAGCGCGGCGTGGCCACCCAGCTCACCGATGATATGGATCGGGTTGTCGCTTTCCATCACCTGCGGGTAACCGGGGATCAGGACGCGCACATCATGCAGGTGGGCCATGGCGCGGGGCAGGGCCGCGGACACATCGCCCAGGCCACCGGTTTTCACCAGGTCGGCGAACTCGGACGTCACGAACAGGACTTTCTTGCGATTGGGGTTATGACTCGGGACCGGCCGCACCGTGTTGAGGTCGACTAAAGCTGTCGACCCGCCAACTGGCTGACTAACACGCTCTCCCTGAATACTTGCAGCGGCACTGATCATAGCTATCTCCACGTGTTGGTCGGCTAATGGCCCGCTGCCATTAGCTCCGATGACCGCATCCTGCGGCCAGGCGCACAAGCGCAATAACAAACTGGCAAGGCGTATGCCAGTTGCACGGTAAGCAAAAAAGAATAGATAGACGGCATCTGGTATGCACCGCTTGTGCGCGCCTTACCCTAGACCTGACCTATGGCAGAGTTCGAAAGTTTAGATTTTTTGCGGGGTTTTTGTTTTGGAAGGGACCCATCGGTCATCAGTCTAGGACAGATTCCAGAGCCTGTAGGGTTTGTGCGGGAATTTTGTAGGACAAAAAACTTGTAACCATATGCAATTGAGGAAGGCGAGAGGTTGTGGTGAGCAGGCTTGCGCCGGTTCAGGGCCGCATCGCGCCCCAGCGCAGGGCAAGCCTGCTTACCACAAAGATTACGCTCACACCCTTAGTGCGGACTGCACCTGATTGGTGCGTCAGCCAAGCACGCGAATGGGCGCGCCCTTGGTCCAGGCCTGGATATCTTCAATCATCTGCTCGTAGAACTGCCGGTAGTTCTGCTCACTGACGTAGCCCACATGGGGCGTGGCGAGTACGTTGGGCAAGTGGCGAAACGGGTGATCCACCGGCAGCGGCTCTTCGGCGTACACATCCAGCGCCGCGCCCGCCAGGCGACCAGTGGTCAATGCCTGCACCAGCGCCTGCTCATCCACAATCGGCCCGCGCGCGGTATTCACCAACCGGGCCGTCGGCTTCATCCAACTCAATGCTTCGGCGTCGACCAGGCCACGGCTGCGGTCGCTGAGTACCAAATGAATCGTGAGAATGTCGGCCTGCTCAAACAGCTCGCGCTTGCTGACCCAGGTCGCCCCGGCCTGCGCGGCGCGCTCCGGCGTGAGGTTTTCACTCCAGGCCAGCACCCGCATGCCGAATACCTGGGCGAACTGCGCAACCTTCTGGCCAATGCTGCCCAGGCCGAGAATGCCCAGGGTCTTGCCATGCAGGTCGCCGCCCAGTCCCACCTGCCAGCCACCCGCGCGCAATGAGGTGGCCTCGGCCAGCAGATTGCGCGTAGACGCCATGATCAGTGCCCAGGTCAGCTCCGGCGCCGCCTGCTTGTAGCTGTCGGTGCCGCACACCTGGATGCCCAGGGCCTTGGCGGCGGCGATGTCGATGGCGGCATTGCGCATGCCGCCGGTCACCAGCAACTTGAGGTTGGGTAAACCCTGCAACAGCGCTTGGTCGAAGGTCGAGCGTTCACGCATGACGCAAATGACCGCGAACGCCTTTAAACGCTCGATCATCGTGGCGGTATCTGCCGGGTAATCGTGCAGGAAGTGCACCTGCCCAACCGACTCCAGCACCGACCAATCCACCACGCCATTGGCTACATTTTGCCAATCATCAATGACTGCGATCTGTACCGACATGCACGCGTGCCTCGAAAAAAGTTGGATTAAAGGGCGCTCAAGCCCTGCAACAGCGCCTGGTGAAACTTCGCCGGCTCTTCCATCTGCGGCGCATGGCCCAGGCCTGGAAACTCCACCAGTGTGGCGTGGGGAATCAGCTTGGCCACTTGCTTGCCCAATACCGCGTAGTTGCCGATCCTGGCCTTGACCGCCGGCGGCGCAACGTCTTTGCCGATGGCGGTGGTGTCGGCGGTGCCGATGAGCAACAGGGTGGGCATCTGCAGGTTCTTGAACTCGTAGTACACCGGCTGGGTGAAGATCATGTCGTAAATCAACGCCGAGTTCCATGCGACCAGCGTGTGCCCGGGGCCATTGCTCAGGCCCGCATACATGTCTACCCAACGCTCGTACTCAGGCTTCCAGCGCCCTACGTAATAGGTGTTGAGCTGGTACTTGCGAATCCCCTCGGCGCTGACTTTTTGCTCCCGCGCATACCATTGGTCGACGCTGAGCGATGGCACGCCCAAGGCTTTCCAGTCTTCCAGGCCAATGGGATTGACCAGCCCGAGCTGTTCGGTCTGCTCGGGGTACATCAGCGCGTAACGGGTGGCGAGCATGCCGCCGGTGGAATGGCCGAGCAGCGTGGCCTTCTGAATGCCGAGTTTTTCCAGCAGTTGGTGGGTGTTGAGGGCCAACTGCTGGAAGCTGTACTGGTAGTGGTCGGGCTTGCTGGAACTGCAGAAGCCGATCTGGTCCGGTGCAATCACCCGGTAACCGGCGTCGCTCAAGGCCTTGATCGTGCTTTCCCAGGTGGCGCCGCAAAAGTTCTTGCCATGCATCAGCACTACGCTGCGACCGTTGGGTTGCCCCTTGGCCGGCACGTCCATGTAGCCCATTTGCAGGGATTTACCTTGGGATTGGAATTGGAAATGTTCGAGGGGATAGGGGTATTGGAAGCCTTGCAGCTCAGGGCCATAGCTGGCGGCGAACGCCGGGGCGATGCTGGCCGTCAGCAGGCCGGCGATGCAAAAAGCACGGGATAGAGGCATGGGCGGGGCTCCGAACAGGGTGCTCGGATGCTGTTTGCGCGGGATTAACGGGGGATTAACACCCACTGCAAGGTGATAGCGGCGAGTACCGCGTATCGCAGGCCTTTGGCCAGGGTCACCAGCAGCAGGAACCGCCACAACGGCTCACGCATCACCCCGGCCACCAACGTCAGCGGGTCGCCAATGACCGGCACCCAACTGAGCAGCAGCGTCCAGTGCCCCCAGCGCTGGTAATGATGGCGGGCCTTTTCCAGCTGCTTGTCGCTGACCGGAAACCAGCGACGCTGCTTGAAGTGTTCCACCCAGCGCCCCAACCACCAATTGACCAGCGAGCCGAGGACATTGCCCAGGGTGGCGATACCCAGCAGCAGCCATAGGCTGTAGTGCCCGCTGATCAACAGGCCGACCAGCACCGCTTCCGATTGCAGTGGCAGTAACGTCGCCGCGCCAAAGGCGGCGAGAAACAGCCCCAGGTAACCCATCGGCACCGATCAGTGCGCCGGGTAGTCCGCCACCACCACATCCTGGCCGTCGCGGGTCAGGCCGATGACTTGATAGGCCTCGGCATGGCCGTCCATTTCCATGCCGGGCGAACCCATGGGCATGCCGGGGGCGGCGATACCCAGCAGGTCGTCGCGCTTGCGCAAGGCCAGTACCTGCTCGGCGGGCACATGACCTTCGACGAACTTGCCGTCGATCACGGCGGTATGGCACGAGCCCAGGCGCGGGGCCACGCCCAGCCGTTGCTTGACCGCGCTCATGTCGGCTTCGACATGGTCATTGACCTTGAAGCCGTTGCTTTCCAGGTGGCTGATCCACTTTTTGCAGCAGCCACAATTGGCGTCGCGGTGCACATCGATGGGGATCAGGTCGGCGGCCTGGGCCAGGGTGGTGGTGAACAGCGCTGAAAGCAGGGCCAATCGCAATGGGGTTTTCATTGGGGTCTCGTCCAATACCGGGCAGTAAGCCGGGCATTCTCCCTGCTTTTATCCGTAGGACGTCGGGTTAATGTTTCAAAATTATACGGAGAGCGAGTTTTCCATCCGTTGCTTGAGCCGGTCCAGTGCAATCGCCGACAGCTCGATCATGCGTTCATGGAGGCTGGCCAACTGCAATTCGGTTTCATAGGTCAGCACGCGCTTGAACAGGGTGCCGTCGCGAAAGGCCTGCAAAAAGTAGTGGATCGAGCCGTCGACGGCCAGTGAGGTGAACACCGTCTTGAACTCGTCGGGACGCCGGGCGATCTGCACGCGGTAGCTCATGGGCACGCGTACTCCGAGCAGGTCGATCATTTCGGTAAAGCGCGCGCCGGCGGGGAGGGGGCCACTGGTGCCGGTGTCGGCACCGAGGGAGGTTGGGTGCCATTCGTGCCAGCGATCCGGTTGGGTCACATAGTCGTAGACGGCATCGATAGGGGCCTGGATAAAACGTTCCTGACTGATCCGTTCCAAGCGGACCGACTGCTCGACAGCGCGCATGGCACACCTCCTGTGTGGCTGTGAACTGTCAGAATAGTCCCACTCCCGCACATTGCACGGGAGTGTTTCAGCCATTTATCAGCGCACCTTGAACCGGCCCATCAACGCAATCACCCGGCCATTGGCGTCCAGCAGGCTTTGTGTATTGGTTTGCGTGGCATGGCCGCTTTGCACCAGCTCTTCGACCATATGTCGGATATGCACCATGCTGCGGTTGATCTCCTCGGTCACCGCGCTTTGCTGCTCGGCAGCGGTGGCGATCTGGGTGCTGAGGTCATTGATATGGCTGACCGAACCGGCCATCTCGTCGAGGCCGGTGTTCACCCGTGCCGTGGCATCCGCCGCCGACTGGCAGCTGGCCTGGGTGTTTTCCATGGCCGCCACCGACGAACTGACACCGGTGGTCAGGCGTGCGAGCATTTCATTGATCTGCGAAGTGCTGGCCTGGGTACGCGCCGCCAGGGCGCGGACTTCGTCGGCCACCACCGCAAAACCACGACCCTGCTCGCCGGCCCGCGCGGCTTCAATCGCGGCGTTGAGGGCCAGCAGGTTGGTCTGGCCGGCAATCGCGCCGATCACGCCGAGGGTTTCGGTGATGCGCGCGGCGTCCTGGCGCATGTTCTCCACGGTGTGAGTGGCACTGGCGACTTCGCCGATCAGCGCACTGACGCTGGTGGACGCTTCCCCCACCACCACGCGGGAGCGGTCGGCGTGTTCGTTGGCGCGCTGGGTGAACGAAGCGGTTTGCGCCGCGTTCTGCGCCACCGTATCGGCGGTGGAACTCATCTCGGTGATGGCGGTAACGGTCTGGTCGGTCTCCGAGGCGTGGCGCACCAGGATGCTGTTGGTGTGCGCCGAGGTTTGCTGCAATTGCTCAAGGCCCGATGACATGGCACCGGTGGCCTGGGTCACTTCGCCGATCATGTCTTGCAGGTAGACGATAAAGCGGTTCACCGAATGACCGATGGCGCCCAGTTCGTCTTCGGCGCGGATGGTAATGCGCCGCGTCAGGTCGGCATCGCCGGTGGACAGTGCGTCGATGTTGGCCTTCAGGATTTTCATGCGCTGCACCAATTGGCGGATCGCATACACCGCCAGCAGCACCAGCAGCAACACCATGGGGATCTGCAACAGGGCCAGGCTGCCGAGTACGTCATCGCGTTGGGCGGTGATCAGCGAGGTGGGCAGGGCGGTGGCGAGGAACCACGGCGTGCCTTCGATGGGGCGCATGTAGAAGGTGCTGGCCACGCCCTGGTTGTCGAACTCGTTGCGCTGCAAGGCCTGGTCGCGATGGGCCAGGGCCTTGCTGACCTGGGCGGCAAAGGCCGAGGTGCCGGTCAATTCACTGATGTTCTTCAACACCACCGGGCTGCTCAGGCGCGTGCTGTTGCTGATGATCTTGCCGTCGCCTTCGACGATCAGCATCTGTCCGCCGATGTCCTTTTCCTTGCTGGCTACCAGTTCGTTGAAGAAACCCAGGGTCACGTCGATGGTGGCCACGCCGTACGCGGCGCCGTCACGCTGGATCGCCATGGCGCAGTTGGTGCGCGGCTCCTGGCTGGCGTCGTCCTTGTAGGCCGCGGCCCAGGCACATTGGCCACGTGGCGACGCGAGGCCGCCCTTGTACCAGCTCTGGTCGTAATAGTTGGGGGCGGGGTCGCTGTTCCAGAAGGTGTTCACTGCCAGCTTGCCCGAGGCATCACGGTGCCAGAAGGTGCTGTGCTTGTTACGCCCCGGCGTGCGCTGGTTGGGCAGCGGCCAGATACCGCCGCCGAAGACCTTCAGCTCACCATATTGATCGACCAGGCCCGGCAGGACCTTGTCGATGGCATCGCTGTCGAGCAGGGGAATGGTCTGGGTGATGGTGCGTTGCTGGGACTGAACCTTGTTGAGTTCGCCCTGGATCTGCTCGGCCACCTCACTGATGCGGTTGAGCACCACCTGTTCCTCGGTATGGCGCAGCGTGGGCGCGACCAGTTGGCCGATGCCGACGACCGTCAACACGAACAACACCAGGACGAACAGCACCAGGAACAGGGTATAGCGAGCTTGGATGGAACGCAGTGGGGGCATGGGGGTCGTCCTTACGAAGCGTTTATTATCGACGCGGCTGTTTTGGAGCTTCGTAGGGCTATCGGCTTGGCGAGGAAGAGCTTTAGGTACGGGGGGCTAAATCAGGTTTTTAACATGGCGAGGCCATCAGCTGCCTCGCCATGGGGATTACCGCTTATCGAATCAATGCCTGGCTTGCCGGCGCGGTATCACTCTCCGCGACCTTGAGGGCTGGGTGTCCATAGGTAGGACTGCCTCAAGGGCTTGCCCATTTCTTCATTCAGTGCGTTCTCAGTGAAGTGTTTCGGATTGGTTACACGCGCTGATGTCGAGGGAGGGGTGCCGTCCTCGGAAGGTTCTTCAACGTAGGGTAAACCGATGGCTTGACGTTCACCATTCTCGACAAGGCCTTCGTCCCCCGGCGCTTCGCGGGTGTACCCCGGCTCAGTTGTACCGGTTGCGTAGGTGTAGGCGTGGTTTATCTCATGGGCGAGATTGGTTACGGGCACCATTGTGTTGGTACGCTCGGCGTTTTCGATAATAGATTGCGGGTCATAGTGAATGATGCCGCGAGTGACGCGGAAACCGGGAACGCCATCCGTGATATGCCCATAGGTTCCGGCTTCTGCGCTTTCGCGCTCCTCGGGCGTCAATTCATCCAGTTCACTACCGCCTGGAATGTAGTCGGTACCGCCGTGACTGATTGGCTTGATGGTAACCTTGCCGCCATTTGCCACCGCGAGCTCATCCATTTGTTTGAGCGCTTGTTGCCCTACTGGTGAACTGCGCAGAAATTCAAAATCGTCGGCGACGCGCTGCTTGAAAGTCTGTGCGTCCTCCTCCGGGGTCTCAGGGCGAATTTCTACACTGAATCCCAGGTTGCCGGCATTGCTTGGCTTCACTTCGGTGAAAGTCGAACCCCTGGTGCGGTCGAAACTATCCGTGGCATTGGCGTAGATAAGATCCTTGGGCTGGTTGTTCCAGATAGTGTCGTTCCCTTTGCCGGTGTAGAAGGTCGTGCGCTCGTACCCTGCAAGGACGTCGTCGCCATTGCCCCCATGTGCAACGGTATGTCCGCTGCCTGAGAGAAGTGCATCGTTGTCGTCGCCACCGTCCAGATAGGTCTGCCTGGTGGAGGGGCCAAAGCCTGCAATGAGCAGGTCCTTGCCTTTATTACCGTACATTACGCCATTGCCGGCACCTCCCATGATTGTGTCATCGCCGTCGTTGCCCTCGGCATAACCCAGGCCACTGCCCAACTGCAGCGCATCGTTGCCAGCCCCTCCGAAAAGCCTGCTGCGACCTCCGCCCGCCTGGAGATAATCGTTGCCGTCGCCGCCTTTCACGCTCACGCGAAGCTTGACGTCATCGTCGATGATGACCGTGTCGTCACCGCCGTGGCTGTCGATGAAAAGCTCGTCATGGCTTCTTTCCTTTGTATTGATATCGACTAAATGCGGTTTATCGTTGATGGAGATCTGCAGCTTGTCCTCCAACCAGCTGCGCACATGGATACGGTCAGGGGCATTCCCGGTTTCCAGGTGCAGATAACTGGTCAGGATCTCCGGTTTTTCGGGATCAGATGGGTCCCAGTCAACGACCCTGCTGATTTTGGTATCACCGTCGACAAGCAGCGTATGGGTGCGGCGGTTCACGATGCCTGGCGTCAGGTCGGTGGGAGGGGTGGAGTACGAAGCGTTTGTTTCAGCGAAAGGCTGGGGGAGTTGCGCGTAGAGTCCGGATGTCAGGGAATGGGCAAGTGCAGATAGCATCGGCATGTCCTCTTGGGTGTGCGTGTAAGGGCACCCTGATTACGTATCAGGGTTGCTATTACGTGGAACTCCGACTGAGAAGGTTCCCCGCCCCCCGGAGGGGCTTTAGTGCTAAACGTGTTGGCGTCGGAGCACCGCAAACCGGGTGCCCTTGAGCTTGGCCGTCAGATATCCAGCATGGCCATCACCTCTGCGGGATAGCGCAGGCCGGCACTGGCATCGGCCGGAAAGATTCTCTCCAGTGCCGCCAGTTCAGCCGAGCCGAGGCGGATCGACACGGCCGCCACGTTCTCCTGCAGGTACTTGCGCTGCTTGGTGCCGGGGATCGGAATAATGAAGTCGCCTTGTGCCAGTACCCACGCCAGCGCCAGTTGCCCGGCGGTGACGCCTTTGTCGGCTGCGAGGGTTTGAACCTGCTCGACCAATTGCAGGTTCTTTGCAAAATTCTCGCCCTGGAAGCGCGGGTTGGTGCGGCGGTAGTCATCGGCATCGAAATCCGCCGGGCTTTTCAGGGCGCCCGTCAGAAAGCCTCGGCCCAGCGGGCTGTAAGGCACAAACGCGATGCCCAGGCGTTGGCAGGCCGCGAGGCAGCCGTTGCTTTCCTGGTCGCGGCTCCACAGGGAATATTCGCTTTGCAGGGCGCTGATCGGGTGCACCTTATGGGCGCGCTCCAGCGTGGCGGCGGATGCCTCGCTCAGCCCCAGGTAACGCACCTTGCCTTGCTGCACCAAGTCGGCCATGGCACCGACGGTTTCTTCGATGGCCACCTGCGGGTCGATTCGGTGCTGGTAGTACAGGTCCAGGGTGTCCACGCCCAGGCGCTGCAAGGTGCCGTTGATCGCCGCGTAAATGTACTCGGGGCGACCGTTCACCCCACGCAAGGCCGGGTTGGCCGGGTCACGCACAATGCCGAACTTGCTCGCCAGGAACACCTGGTCACGTTTGCCGGCAATGGCTTTGCCGATCAGTTGCTCATTGGTGTGGGGGCCGTACATATCGGCGGTATCAAGAAAATTGACGCCCAACTCCAAAGCGCGATGCAGGGTGGCAGTGGCCTCCGAGGTGTCGGTGCCGGGGGTGTAGAAATCACTCATACCCATGCAGCCGAGGCCGATGGCACTGACGTGGGGACCGTTCTTACCGAGTTGACGAGTGTGCATGGGTGCAGCTCCTGATGAGGTAGGACGCCATTGTTACCCTCGACAAAACCTGGATAAACCGGCTAAAAGCACTATCACTATTGGTAATTTCTAAATAATCCTCCTGGAGTCGGCCCTTGGATCGTTTTAACGCCATGCGGGTGTTTACCCGGATTGTCGAGTTGGGCGGATTTGCCAAGGCCGCCGACAGCCTGCAACTGCCGCGCGCGTCGGTGACCATCCTGATCAAGCAACTGGAAGCGCACCTGGGCGTGCAGTTGCTGCAGCGCACCACGCGTCAGGTCAGCCCGACCCTGGACGGCGCGGCGTATTATCAGCGCTGCGTACAGTTGCTCACCGACCTGGAGGAAACCGAGGCGGTGTTCTCCACCCGCCGCCAGAATCCACGCGGCACCCTGAGCGTGGATATGCCCTCGGGGATCGGGCGTTTGATTGTGATTCCCGCGTTGCCGGCGTTCACCGCGCGCTATCCGCAGATCGAATTGGACATCGGCCTGAACGACCGCCCGGTGGACCTGATCCGCGAAGGTGTGGATTGCGTGCTGCGCGGCGGTCCGGCGCTGGATGAGTCGCTGGTGGCCAGGCCCTTGGCAATGATGGACCAGTTGACCCTGGCGAGCCCCGGGTACCTGGAACGCATGGGCATACCGGCGGGCCTCGACGACCTGGCCGATCACCAGATGGTCGAGTATGTCTCCACGGCCAGCGGCAAGCGGTTCGGCCTGGAGTTCCTGATCGGCAACGCCGTGCACCCGATCCAGTTGCCCAAGCGCGTGGCGGTCAACAGCTCCGACGGCTATTTCGCCGCGTGCGAAGCCGGCTACGGCCTGATTCAGGCGCCGCACTATCATGCGATGCGGCAACTGGCCGAGGGCCGCCTGGTGCCCGTGCTGGCGCAGTTGCCGGTGCCGAAAATGGCGCTGACGGCGCTGTATCCGCCCCATCGCCAGTTGTCGCAGCGGGTGAGGGTGTTCGTGGACTGGCTGGTTGAGCTGTGCCGACAGCCGGGCACCGGTTTGCAACGCTAGGCCTGGGCCTTGCGGTAAGCGCCGGGTTGCTGCCCGGTCACTTTGTGGAAGGCGCGGGTAAACGCCGCCACGGACTGATAACCCACCGCCACTGCGACATCCGCGACGGTCTGGTCCTGCTTGAACAATTGGCAGGCGTGGCGCATGCGCATCATCAGCAGCACCTGGCCGGGCGACTGTCCGCACAACTCAGTGAAGCGCTTGAAAAACGCCGAGCGCGACAAGCCGGTGCAGGCCGCCATGCTTTCCAGGGTCCAGGCATCTGCCGGGCGGGCGATCAATTGTTCCAGCAGGTTCGCGAATGCCGGCTGGCGACCCAGCGCGGCCAGGCCACCGAGTTGGTTGTTATCGAGCACTTGCTGGCGCAGTACATACAGGAACAACAGGTGGCACAGGCGCTCGAGCAAGGCCGCGGAAGGCGCCGGGTCGCGCTGGCACTCCTGCAGGATCAGCTCGAACAGGTTGCGGGCCGCCGTCAGCGAGGGGTCGCCGGCCCGCAGGACGATCCACGCGGGCAGGGTATCGACGATCATCGCCGACAAGCCCGACTGGAAGTGAAAGAACCCGCACACCAGCCCCACGCCGTCACTGGCGCTGCTGTCCAGGGGCAGCATCGGGCGTCGCGGACACTCCCGCGCGCCGGCCGCCGTGGCTGCCCCGGACAACCGGTACTCAAGGTCACGGAGCAGGAACACCGCGTCGCCGTTGTTCAACTCGACGGGCGTGGGTTCGCCGGCGATATGCAGCCAGCACTCGCCCTGCACGATCAGGTGGAAACTCGCTCGCGCCAGGCCGTGGGTGCTGGCATGCCAATCGCCGCAATAGCGCCCGACATGGAACAGGCTGGTGTTGAGTTCGAGGCTGTCTAATAACCAATCGACAAGGGCACTGGAAGAATTCATCTAATGGAAAGACTCAAGAGCAAGTAATCGCTACTTTAGCCTATTGAGAGGATTTCTTATAACCAACAGACTGGATACACGAACCCTCAGGAGACCGCTCCATGTCCCGTGTACCGCTGCTCACCCCGCAAACCGCGCCACCCGCCGCCAAGCCGTTGCTGGAAAACGCGCTGAAAACCTCGGGCTTCATCCCCAACCTCCTGGCCGTGCTGGCCAATGCCCCGGCGGCGCTGGAAACCTACATCACCGTCTCGGGCCTGAACGCCAAGGCCGAGCTGAGCCTGGCCGATCGCGAAGTGGTGCAGTTGATTGCCGCCACTACCCACGGCTGCGATTTCTGCGTCGCCGGCCACACCGCCGTGGCGCGCAACAAGGCCAAGCTGCCGGAAGAGGTGATCGACGCCCTGCGCCAGCGCGGCGAATTGCCCAATGCCCGTTATGAGACACTCGCCGCCTTTACCCGGGAAGTCATTGCCACCCGTGGCGATGTCAGCGATGCCGGTTTTGACGCGTTCCGCGCCGCCGGTTACACCGAAGGCCAGGCCTTGGAAGTTATTTTGGGAGTGAGCCTGGCAACCCTGTGCAACTTCGCTAATGTGTTTGCCCGTACCCCGCTGAACCCGGAGCTGGCGCAATACCGTTGGGAAAAACCGGCCAGCTGAATGGCTGATGGTCCCGCTGCTTTGACAAGGAGAAACATGAATGCTTGACCCGATCTTGAGCCGTTGGCTCGATGTTCAAGCGCAGGCCCTGGATGTGGGCAGTTGCGATCCCCAGGAAGTGCTGCCCCGGCTGGCAGAGGCCAACGTACTGCGTATCGGTGTGCCAAAAGCCTTCGGCGGCCTGGGCGGCGATGTGGCCGGTGCAGTCGAGGCCATCGCCAATGTCGCCAGCCATTCGTTGGCGGCGGCGTTTGTGTGCTGGGGCCAGCGCTCGTTTATCGAGTATTTGCTGCAGAGCCCGAATGAGCGGCTGCGCGAGCAATTGCTGCCGGACCTGCTCAGCGGCAGGTTGGCGGGGGCCACCGGTTTGTCGAATGCGATGAAGTTCCTGTCGGGCATCGAGACGCTGCAGATCAGCGCCGAGCCGAACGACCATGGCTGGACCCTCAACGGTCGCTTGCACTGGGTGACCAATCTGCGCAAGAACGGCTTTGTCGCGGCAGCGGCGATCGAGCATGCCGGCGGCGGCGCGCCGTTTATCCTGGCGATTCCGGATTCGGTGGCGGGCCTGCAACGTTCCGGCGACCTGGAGCTGCTCGGCCTGCAATCGAGCAACACCGCAGCCCTGGGCCTCGAAGGTGTCGAGCTGAGTCGCG
Organism: Pseudomonas sp. NFACC42-2; assembly: GCF_900116055.1. NCBI lineage: Bacteria > Pseudomonadati > Pseudomonadota > Gammaproteobacteria > Pseudomonadales > Pseudomonadaceae > Pseudomonas > Pseudomonas sp. NFACC42-2. Next base: position 467,601 of record NZ_FOZO01000001.1, on the reverse strand, counting down.
AGTGGTTGCTGCACGAGGATGCACGCAAGTTCCTGCCGGCCGTGCGCCCGGCGTTCCTGGGTTTGCAGTGCGGTATGTCGATCGGCCTGGCCCGGCGCTCGCTGGCGGAAGTCGCCCATCACCTGGGCGCGGCCCGCACGGTGCTGCGCGAAGAACTCGAAGGGTTGCGCGGGACCTTGGATCACCTGGTGACCGAGCTGCAGAATGGCCTGCTCGCCGGGCGCTTCGCCGCTGAGCCGGTGGCGTTGTTCAAGTTGCGCATCGGCCTGGCCGAGACCGCCGCCAGCGCAGTGCAGCTGGAACTGCAGGCCAGTGGCGGCAAGGCTTACCTCACGGCCCATGGCAGTGGGTTTGCGCGGCGCTGGCGGGAGTCGGCGTTTGTGCCGATCGTTACGCCCAGCCTGGTGCAATTGCGCACCGAGTTGCAACGCCAGGCCAACCTGTGAGCCCGGTGGTATTGAGTGCCCGGGGCATTGGCCTGGGGTACGCCGGCGGCCCGGTGTTGCAAGGCTTCGACCTGCAATTGCAGCGCGGTGAAGTGGTGTCGATCCTGGGGCCCAGCGGGGTCGGCAAGTCCAGCCTGTTGCGGGTGCTCGCCGGCTTGCAGGCGTCCCAGGATGGCAAGGTGCAGGTGTTGGGCGAGCCGTTGAACGGACCCCATCCACGTGTCGCCGTAGCGTTCCAGGACCCCAGCCTGTTGCCGTGGTTGAGCCTGGAAAAGAACGTCGCGTTCGGCCTGGATTTCGCCCGCCAGCCGCACCTGGGCGCTGATGAGCGCCGCCGGCGCGTCGACCACGCCATCGCGGCGGTTGGCCTGGAGCACGCCCGCCAGCAATTTCCGGCGCAGCTGTCCGGCGGCATGGCCCAGCGCACCGCGTTGGCCCGTTGCCTGGCACGCCAGCCCCAGGTGCTGTTGCTGGATGAGCCCTTCGGTGCGCTGGATGAAGTGACCCGTGCCGATATGCAGCACCTGTTGCTCAAGGTCAACCGTGAGCAGGGTTCGGCGGCGGTGTTGATCACCCATGACATCGACGAAGCGCTGCTGTTGTCCGACCGCATCCTGCTGCTGGGCAACCGCCCGGCGCGGACGCTGGGCGAATGGCGCATCGACCTGCCGCAACCGCGGGAAGAACAGGTGGAAGCCATCGGCGCGCTGCGCATCGAGATTCTTAAAACCCTACGGCAGGCGAGCCGCCCTCAACCCCAACCCCTTGACCTGCTGGAGCCCAGCCATGTGCCTGGATGACCTGACCCACTCGCGCCGTGACTTTCTCAAACTTTCCGCGGTACTCAGTGCCGCCGGCGCCTTGCCGCTGCTGAGCAGCCTGCAGGCCCGCGCCGCCAGCGAGCCGGATGCGCCGGTGCGCATCGGCTACCTGCCGATCACCGACGCGACGCCCTTGCTGGTGGCGCATAACAACGGCCTGTTCGAAGCCGAAGGCATCAAGGCCGAGCGTCCGGTGTTGCTGCGCAGCTGGGCGCAGGTGATCGAGGCGTTTATCTCCGGGCAGGTCAACGTGATCCACCTGCTGTCGCCGATGACCGTGTGGGCGCGCTATGGCAGCCAGGTGCCGGCCAAGGTGGTGGCGTGGAACCATGTGGGCGGTTCGGGGCTCACCGTGGCACCGGGCATTACCGAGGTGAAGCAGTTGGGCGGCAAGTCGGTGGCGATCCCGTTCTGGTATTCGATCCATAACGTGGTGGTGCAGCAACTGTTCCGCGATAACGGCCTGACCCCGGTGGCGCGTGCCGCCGGCAGTGCGATCGGCGCCAATGAAGTCAACCTGATCGTGCTGCCGCCTTCGGACATGCCGCCGGCCCTGGCCAGCCAGCGCATCGACGGCTATATCGTCGCCGAGCCGTTCAATGCTTTGGCGGAGAACCTCAAGGTCGGGCGTGTGCAGCGGTTTACCGGCGACGTGTGGCGCAATCACGCGTGCTGCGTGGTGTTCATGCACGAACATGACCTGAACAATCGCCCGGAGTGGTCGCAGAAAGTCGTGAATGCGATCGTCAAGGCCCAGGTGTGGACCCGTGATAACCGCGCAGAGGCGGTGAAACTGCTGTCCAAGGACGGCCCGAACCGCTACACGCCACATGCCGAGCCGGTGTTGAGCAAAGTCCTGGCGCCAGCCGCTGCCGACCGCGCGGCCTACCTGGCCGACGGCGCGATCCGGCACGCCGACTGGGACGAGCACCGCATTGACTTCCAGCCTTATCCATTCCCCAGCTACACCGAAGAATTGGTGCGACGCTTGAAGGACACGCTGATCGAGGGGGACAAGAAATTCCTCGCCGACCTGGATCCGGCCTTTGTCGCCAAGGATCTGGTGGATGACCGCTTCGTGCGCAACGCCATCGAAGCGGTGGGCGGCATGGGCACCTTCGGCTTGCCCGAGGGCTTTGAGCGGACCGAGGAGATTGGCGTTTGAACAACCGCAGAGTCCCGGGCTGGTTGCTCGGGTTGAGTGGCCTGGCCGGCCTGTTGTTGCTGTGGTGGCTGGTGGTGAAGGTGTGGGGCGATGGGGGCGGCCTGGCGGCGCGCTTTTCGCTGGCCGCCACCTTCAGCAGTCTGTGGGAATTGCTGGGGCGCGGTGAGCTGTATCTGCATATTGTCGTGAGCCTCAAGCGCATCTTCGTCGGGCTGTTCCTGGCCTTGCTGGTGGGGGTGCCGCTGGGGCTGCTGGTGGGCAGTTCGCGCAACCTGGAAGCGGCGACCACGCCGGCCTTCCAGTTTCTGCGGATGATCTCGCCGCTGTCCTGGATGCCCATCGTGGTGATGCTGATGGGGGTAGGGGACCAACCGATCTACTTCCTGCTGGCGTTTGCCGCGGTGTGGCCGATCATGCTCAACACCGCCGCCGGCGTGCGCCAGCTCGACCCGCGCTGGCTGCAGTTGAGCAGCAGCCTGAGCGCCACGCGCTGGGAGACCTTGCGCCGGGTGATCATCCCTGGCGTGGTGGGGCACGTGCTGACCGGCGTGCGGCTGGCCATCGGGATCCTGTGGATCGTGCTGGTGCCGTGCGAAATGCTCGGGGTCAGCGCGGGGCTCGGCTATTACATCCTGGATACCCGTGATCGCCTGGCCTATTCGGAACTGATGGCGATGGTGTTGCTGATCGGGCTGTTGGGGTTTGCCCTGGATGCGCTTGCACGCGGGTTGCATCAGCGCTGGGTGCATGGGGGGAGCCAGTGAAGGCATGGCCTGAGCCCGGCGGCCCACTGCCGTCGGGGGGAGCGGCACACCGGAGGAGCCAAAGCTTTTCATCACCTGTAACATAAGACCCTGTCGACCCCGTGCATCCCGTCGCCGGGTATGTGCCTGGCGTGTTCGGCGATACACAGTGAATACATTCTTCCGGTTCAGGAACCCGTCATGACCCAAAAGCAACGCTTGAAATACTCGATCCTGATCGCCCTGGCGGTACTGGCGACGATGTTTGGCCTGTCCTACCTGCAGAACATCGGGTTTATCAGTGAGAAGACGTTCCAGACCATCGCCATCGCCGTCGCGGTCGTCGTGGTGGTGATCAACGGCATCATGCGCCGCAAGGTCAAGCTTTAAGGTCTGCCTCAGCTTCGAGCGTCGAGTACCTTGGCAGCCTCTTCATGGAGGCTGTAGCTTTTATCCGCGTTAAGGGTGATCACGCCTTCGCTGCACAGGCGCTTGAGCACCTCGCGCACACTCAGGAACGACAACGGGATCCCCAGCTCCAGCAAATGGCTGTGCACGCCACGTACCCCCAGGGTGCGCTGGTTGTCGGCGGCGGTGAGCAGGGCGTCGATGACCTTCAGCCGGATCAGGCTGGTGCGCAGGCCGAAACACTTGAGCAGGTGGCGAATACGCTGGTTGCCTTGCTGCTCGGGGGTTTTGCCGAACGCTTGGGCGCCGTTGCCAAATTGGCTGTCGGCTGCGGTTGGATGTCCGTCCGTGGGCACTTGCGGGTTGTACATGCAAAAACTCCTTATCAGAGCCTGATCAGGAAAATGATGGCGCTCTTAGTCAATAAGACGAACGAGCGTGCGAAATCATGAAGGGCGTGATGTAGAAAATTTGTCGGTATCGGTTTTGTCACATCTGCAACGCCTCGAATAAACCCGCTCCAGGGTTAAATTTCTCCCGGTTTTTTGCGTCCTTACGGTGGGGTGGTTACCCCTGTGAGGGTGTTCAATTTGACTGCGGAGTCTGTGTGATTATTTCCAACGGGTTGGCCAGGGTGTGCGTGACGGGGCTGTTGCTGGGGGTGAGCCTGGCTGCAACGGCACGGGAGTCGACGACGCAGGCGTCGGCGGATATCCGCCGCACCAGTTTCGGCGTGCCGCATATTCGCGCCAATGGCGAGCGTGGCCTGGGCTTCGGGATCGGTTATGCCTATGCCCAGGACAACCTGTGCCTGCTGGCCAATGAAGTGGTTACCGTGAACGGCGAGCGGGCCCGGTACTTCGGCCCCGAGCAGTCGACCCTGGAAGAGCGCAACAACCTGGCCAGCGACGTGTTTTTCACCTGGCTGAACACACCGGGCGCGATGGCGGCTTTCTGGAAGGCGCAAAGCCCGCAGATCCAACAGCGCATGCAAGGCTACGTGGCCGGCTACAACCGTTACCTGAAAGAGCAGGGCGCACCCGCCCAGTGCCAGGCGGCCTGGGTGCGGCCGCTGGTGGTTGAAGACCTGGTGAAATTGACCCGCAGATTGTTGGTGGAGGGCGGTGTCGGCCAGTTCGCCGAAGCCCTGGTCGGCGCCACGCCGCCTCAGGCCTCCGCGAGTGTGCAACCCAGCGCCAAGGCATTCGAATTGGCCGCCGCCAATCAGCAGCGCTTCAGCCTGGATCGCGGCAGCAATGCCGTGGCGGTGGGCCGCGACCGCTCGTTCAATGGCCGTGGCATGTTGCTGGCCAACCCGCATTTCCCGTGGGTGGGCGGCATGCGCTTTTATGAAATGCACCTGACCATTCCCGGCCAGCTGGATGTGATGGGCGCCGCGCTGCCCGGCCTGCCGGTGATCAATATCGGCTTCAACCAGCATGTGGCGTGGACGCACACGGTGGATACGTCCAAGCACTTCACCCTGTATCGCCTGACGTTGGATCCCAAGGACTCCACGCGCTATATGCTGGATGGAAAATCCATCCCCCTGGAGAAAACCTCGGTGACGGTGCAGGCCAGGCAAGCGGACGGCAGCGTGAAGCCGGTAACCCGCTCGGTCTACAGCTCGCAGTTCGGCCCCGTGGTGCAATGGCCCGGCAAGCTGGATTGGGACACTCACCACGCCTTCAGCCTGCGCGATGCCAACCTGGGCAACGACCGCGTCCTGCAACAGTGGTACGCCATGAACCGTGCCACGAGCCTCAAGGACCTGCAAACCTCGGTGCACACCCTGCAAGGCATCCCGTGGGTCAATACCCTGGCCGCCGATGACCAGGGCCAGAGCCTGTACATGAACCTGTCGGTGGTGCCCAACGTCAGTGCGGCCAAACTGGCGCAATGCAGCGACCCGCGTGCCGGCCTGCAGATGATCATGCTCGACGGCGCCCGCAGTGCCTGCGCCTGGGACGTCGACCCGCGCGCCGCCCAGGCCGGCATCTTCCCCGCCGACCAGTTGCCGCAGCTGGAGCGTAGCGACTACGTGCAGCACTCTAACGATTCGGCGTGGCTGGCCAACCCCAAGGCACCGTTGACCGGCTTCTCCCCGGTGATCAGCCAGGACCACATCGGCCTCGGCCCGCGCGCACGCTTCGCCCTGCAACGCCTGCAATCCCTGGAGACGCGACCGATCAGCGTCGCCGACCTGCAAAACATGGTCATGGACAACGAGGTGTACCTGGCCGGCCAGGTCATGCCCGACCTGCTGGCGTTCTGCGCCAAACACCTCGGCACCGACGCGACTGCGCTCAAGCCACTGTGCACCAACCTCACCGATTGGGACCGGCACGCCAACCTCGACAGCGGCCTGGGCCTGGTGCACTTCATCAATTTGGTTGAAGACCTGCAGCAACTCCCCGATGCCTGGCGCGTCGCGTTCGACCCGGCCCAACCCCTGACCACCCCACGGGGCCTGGCCATCGAGCGCGCCCCCGTGGCCAAGGCCCTGCGCGAAGCCATGCTGGCCTCCACCGCAGCCGTGGCCAAACTCGGCCTCAACGCCGACAGCAAATGGGGCGATATCCAGGTCAGCGGCCAAACCCCGATCCACGGCGGCCCGCAAGCGCTGGGGATCTACAACGCCATGCAAACCGTGCCCCGGGCCGACGGCAAGCGCGAAGTGGTCAGCGGCAGCAGCTACCTGCAGATCGTCACCTTCGACGACCAGGGCCCCCACGCCCAGGGCGTGCTCGCGTTTTCCCTGTCCAGCAACCCGGCATCCCCCTACGCCAAGGACCAGACCCAAGCCTTCGCGCAGAAAAAACTCCGCCCACTGCCGTTCACCGACGCCCAGATCAAGGCCGACCCGCAGTACCAGCAGCAGCTCATCAAGGAGTAGGGCAGGCGCGCAACCCCTTGATGCCAATACGAAATATTTTTGAAATCAAGGGGTTGCAGGCAAAAGCAAATGAGTACATAATGGCGCCCATCGAACGCAACGAAGCATTAAAAACTTCAATGTATTCAATGAGTTAGAGTAGAGGCAGGGCTCTATGGCCCACTCAAGTTTTTATGCGGTGAATGCCAGCGGCAAGGGCATTGATCGTTTGAGGCCGAGTAGCAAAATGGTTATGCAGCGGATTGCAAATCCGCCTACGCCGGTTCGATTCCGACCTCGGCCTCCACTCTTAGAAACCCCGTAGATTAACGTCTACGGGGTTTTTTATTGTCTGCGAGTTGGTCATCGCTTCCGCAACTTTTTGGATCGCTTCCGCAACCCTACCTTTTTTGGGAAACTCAAGAAGCCGTTATCGGTATGGCTCTCCTCGATTGGACGTGGGATTGTGCTCGAGAATAAGGAGTCTAAACGTCCACTAACGGCCAAAAGCGGACAGTTACGCAAGGTTAGCAGCCCTTCCTTGAAGCTTGAAGGCGTCTATGAAACTAGGGGCGATTCATCGTTAGGATTCATCTGCCAGCTCCGAGCCCACCTCGGCTGGCCACATAGACCCAAGATCGACCGCTCGTGAGTCGATGGTTGCAATTGCGTCGAGACAGTTAGCCATGGCCTCCTTGGTGAGGTGCTCTTGGTAGATACAAAGACTCTCAGCAAATTGCGGAAGAGAAGAATTTATCAAAACTCTCTCGTTGTAACGGTCGTGGTTGAAGTAGATGACATGTCGGCTGTCCATATCAATGGCAACAACGTCGCCAGATCCATTGTGACCGATAGGAAAATAAGATTCGGGCAAGCCGAAATTTTGTACTCGTGACTCAATTTCGGCCTGTGAGTAGGCATAGAACGAAAGAAACGGCGCGGCATCACGCGGCAGCCCCTGTGCCGCCAGAAGGCTTGAATCTTCTCTTACGAGTCGGTCGGGAAGGGTCTCTGGATCAAACAAAACGAACTCATCAAGATGAAGGTCGAGATCTGCAGGAATCTTTCGCAGAGATGCGACGAATCGATCTTTGAAATTTTTGGATATGTCGTTCATGAGGCCTGACAATTGAGTGGGGGGCGGTTTCGCTGGCGTAAGTGAGCGGTTTGCACATTGTTAGATTCCAGCGGTGGGTTGGCAAGAAGGCTATCTCGCCCGTGCAGCAATGATGGTCGATTCCTCGCTAACATATCAGGTGGTATATATTCAGGCTCCACAGGTGGCCCGGCGAACGCATCGGTGCTCAGAGCACGCGCTATGAAAGGCAGTTTTGCGACCGCGGATCATGAGCGTCCGCTTCTGGCCGTTTTCTGTCTATCGTACAAGTAGCAACGGGTCATTTAGTAGGCTTCACAATTTCACCGACTCGCCGATATACCTTCTTGGTCATTTCCTCTGTGGAGTGACCTAGTAGGCGGCTCGCGTGCGTTAGCTCGATCTCGCTAGCAGCTTTAGGCCGGATGTCCTTGAATTGAAACTGACGAATGCTCGTTGCCAGCACGGGATCACCATCAGCTGACGCTTTGATTGCTGCCTTCTCTCGTGCGTCGTCCCATCGATTACGCAGCATCTGATGGCTCATTCGAAGTCCAGAAGCGTTTGTTATCAAGGTAGACGTGCGGATTCCATTGACGGCTCTGCGTTCTTGCAGGTCGTCGATAAAGCTACTCAGGCCGGATTGGATTCCGCCATCCTCCAAACGAAGACGGAGACGTTTTTCGGTCTTGCCCTGACCAATCAGCAAAAAGCCATTGTTCAAGTCGGTGGCTGCAATCTTGAGCACGTCGGCGGGACGTTGGCCGGTCAGGTAGGCTAGATCCATCGCGTCCTTGAGCTCCTGTACCGCTTGCGCGTATACCGCGTTCCATACGGTTTCACCAGCATAATAGTCCCGTGGCTTTTCCTTGTTGCGGCGAACGCCAAAGCAAGGGTTTGCTTTGTCAGTCAGCCCCCATTCACGTGCGATGGTAAATGCATGGGAGAGCAGGGCGATTTCACGGTTTGCCCTCACCTTGGCTGTCCTAGCGTCACGGTACTGGGCTACTACTTGAGGCGTGATCGATTCGATGGGGGCGCTCTCAAATGCTCTCCTGAGTTGCTTGAGTTCTTTGCGGTTGTCGGACTGGGTGCGAATCGACTTGCCCGGGATAATTTCCTTTTCGTAGCGATCAAATACATAGCTCATCAGATGATTGGGCTTCGGTGGTGTCTTGCGTTCCAGCCTGGCCCACTCCACTTTGGCCTGATCGAGGTCTGTACCGAGTGGGATTTCCTTCCGCTTCCCGTCGGCAGTCCTTCCGTCGTAGTAATACGATGTCCAAGTCTTTCCACTCTTACCCTTGCGAATGCGCCGTATCATCCGTGGCGGGAGATCTCGATTGGCTGTACTTTTCTGGCGCATTATCAGCTCACATTTGCGAGATCGAGCGACCAGGTTTCAGTCACGACATTGGCAGCGGAAGGTTTGACACCTGACAGTTTCAGTCGGGCATAAATGCGGCCTACTATCGGACGATGAGCGCCTGTCAGAACAAACTCCCAGTGGTTTGCGGTCAACCAATGGACCTGCTTGGACGGAATCTGGTAGCCGGTGATGGTGGCCAGCTCCTCGTCGGTGAGGGTTTCGCTTTGTAGTTCCATCATGCCGCTTTCCTCCGGTGTTCGATGGCGAGTTGGTCCATGAGGCGCTGGTGATAGGTCAGTCGGGCCTCTGCGGCAGGCCATGGCCGGATGGTTTCAGCCATGGGTTGTATACCAACCAAGCAATCCCAGATAGCCGGATCGGTTGGCATGAGGTCGCGGCGTTCGGTGGCCAGCGCAATCAAGTCGGCCTTGTGAACGCAAGCAGGAAGTTCTGCAGGGATGTCGAAGCGCTGGCACACGCGCTGCCATACCCAGTCTTCGAAGTCTTGGTATGCATGTATCCACTGCTTAAGTGGCTTGGTCATGTCGCCCAGGTACGCCTCTGGCGCGTCGTGGAGCAAGGCTGCGAGCTTGTGTTCTTCCGGCACCAGCTCGGCGACGATGCAGCTGTGTTGCGCCACGCTGTAGAACTCGCGGGTGTGCCCGTTGAAGCGGCAGAGGTATGCCAGTGAGTGGGAAATATCCCGTGGATCGATCATGTCGGCGTCAGGTTCGAACAGGTCAAAACGCTTGCCGGTGTGGGTGAGGATCCAGTTCATGCTGCCTCCTTCATCAGGTCGGCCAGCAGCAGGGCGTCGTCTGTTGCTTTGTGCAGATCGCGCAGCCTGTTGTAGCCGATGAGCGCTCTCAACTGACGATCGAACTCTCGGTTACGGCGAGTTATATCGTGCAGTTCCTTGATCGCCTTTGTGTATTGCTGTTGCAGCGTTCCGGCGGCTTGAGGCGTCAGACGCAGCATCGTGATGGCGCGGCTCATGTCAGATCCCCCTGGCGAAAGGCATTCAACTCGTCGGCCATGCTCAAAGCGTGGTCGCGCAACATGAGTGCTTGAGTTGCGTGGCCCTCCGATTTGATGGCGTGGAAGAAATCGGCGGCCAGTTTGAGTTTCGCCGCGATGGCCAGAAGGATCTGACGGTCCTGGGGCTCCCTGATCAAAATCATTTCCAGGCGCTCACATCGCCGCGTGGCGTTTTCGAGAGCAGTGGCGCCCGACGACTCGGCCTCTTCAATGCCTTCGATATAGCCCTTACCGTGACCGTCGTCGTATCCTTCGCTCCAGCCATCCTTTAAGCCGCCTCGATACCCGACCCAATACAGAATGGCGAGTGCAATTACGAAGCTGATCAATGCGAAAATTTCAAATGCCGTCATGTGGTTTGCTCCTACTGTTGTGTTCCGCTTGGCTGGTGGTGCAGCGGTTGCGGTGGTTCAGCTGTTATTGAAGTGCGTCGGTTAAAGTGTCATCGCTCGTCTGGCTGGGGTTGAGTGTTTGTCAGATCCTCATCTGCAGCATCCGCCTGTGTATCAATGAAAATGGCCAGATGACGGATGTCGATAAAGCGGGGGCGCTTGGCGCTGGTATCCAGAGTGGTGATGGGTAGCGCTACACGGCCATTTGTCAGCGCGCGAGTAAAGTTGTCTTGGTTGAGGTTGCTGAAGTAGCGTTCACGTACTTGGTCGACGGGGACAAGCAGATCCCCGAGGGTTCGGTACAGCAGCTCAACGGTTTGACTTCTGGGCGCCACCGGCAGGCGCAATTCGCGCTGTATAGAGGCCGTCATGCCGCGTTCGCCTTATCTACTTGCGCCTTGAGCGTGCCGAGCGTCAGCTTTCCGGGCTTACGTTGCGGCGCTGCTTTGGCATGGGGTTGGTTACTCGCTCGAATATCGCGGTTGATAGCTGCCAATGCTGTGCGTGCTGTGGTACCAAAGGCCACGAAGCGCGGCAGTGGGGAGGCGCTGTCTAGCGGTTCGAGCACGGCACCTAGCTCTACTCCCTCAATTCCGTAGCCAAGGCGCAGCATTGCGCGGGCCCGGTAATTCGGGCCGAGATTGATGGCGAGATGGTCAAGAGCAGCCGCCAGTTGTAGGTGTTCGATCTGCAGCGGTGCGGCGCTGGCTTCTAGGGAAATGCCAGCAGCTGTGGCGGCCAGTGTGAGGTTGGCCAAAATTTTTTCGGGCGTACGGCGTTCTTCGGGCAGGTTCAGCAGCTCAATCAGTAGGGCGTCAATCAGCTTGCGGTCCATGAGTGTTCCCTCGGGGGTGGTTCCAGGCTATTTCAACGTGGGTGCGTACTAGATCGCGTAGGTGCTCGGGTACTTCTGCCAGTGCGGCAATGCGTTCCTCTCGGGTTCGCATCGCCTTGATCTGGCGGGCGTACTGGCGCGGCCATGCTTCAGGTTGTCTCATTACGCGACTTCTCGCGGGTCAGGCACAGCGGGTGGGATTGGGCGCTCGACACCGATCTGCCTGGCCAGCCAGGAAATACCAATGTCGGTCACGCGCGTGGTGCGCTTGTATTGCATGCCATGCTTCTCGTGAAACCAGCGACTCTCACGGGTGACCAAATAGTCTCTGGTCAAGGCAGGGTTGGTTGGCAGGTTGTGTTGATCCAGAAGGCCTTTGTCGCGCATGCGTTTCATGAGTTCGCGGTGACCCAAACCTAGGCGTTCGGCTACGCGTTTGAGGGATAGGCTCATGACGGCACCTCATGCGACGGCTGCGAGGCTATTGCGGTAGCCCTGCAGGAACTGGTTGAGGTTTTCCGACAGGATTGCGTAGGCACGCTGGTTGTCGGTGGGCAGGGTGAGTAGGCAGCCGGCGTCGTCGTCGATTTCGACCACGGCGATATAGCCGCCGCGTGGGTTGCGCTGTATCTCTAGAGAGGGCTCCAGTTCGTCAGCGATCAGATGGTAAATACCGCGCCCACGCCGAATTGCCAGGCGTAGGGTCGCCTCTATATCACTGACAGTTTCGTGCTCATCTATGTCGGGCACGCCGGTAGGGCTGATGCCGTTTGCGATTCCCTCAATAAACTTTGCAACGCGCGTGGCGTTGTTTTTGCGGTGCTTATCGAGGGTGATTGATGTATTGCGCGTCCCGCAGATGCGCACCATTACCGTGATGCCGGCGGTGCACTGTTCGATCTCGACCTGAGCCGCGACGGATCGGCCGCCATCACACGAATGTAGGGTGTGATTGAACGTGCCGCTAAGGTTTACCTGGGCCTGCAGGCGTATATAGGCGCCTGCATTGAGAGACAGTCTGCTCATGCTGCGCGCCCTCCATCATCAGGATTGAAGGGCGCTGGCGTACGGCTGGTGGCAGCTTTGCGTTTGGTGAGGGCGAAGGTGCAGCCGTGGATTACGGCTAGGCGGCGCACCTCGAAAATGCGGCTGGGTGGGCACGATGGTAGTACGTGCAAGGTTGTGGTTTGCATGGGAAGTGCCTCGCTCTGTGGTAGGAGAGTGAGGCAAAATTAGCAACAGCTAATTTTTTACGCAATAGCAAATGCTAAATTTAGATGTCTATGTATTTGGACGCCTTCAAAATAGCTGCCACGTAATGGACCTTTTCGACGAGATGCTCATCCAAAAAGACTGGGGGATAGCCGTCGCTAATGCTATCGAATCTATATTGGCCGTCCCGAAAGTAAATAAACTCCTTCACCATAGCCCTGCCATCAGTTGTTTTTACCAGCACCTCATCGCCCGTCTGATAGCGATGATTTGGCTCAATAAGAACAAACTCCCCGCTTTTGATGCGTGGGTGCATGCTGCTCCCCACCATCTTTAGGCCATAGGCGTCGGGGTCGGAGCTGACTATGTCTATGTATCCATCACCATGACCGGGTGGATAGTCTAGGGCGTCAAAGTACCCATCGGACCCCAGCATGGCTTTACCTACTACGGGGACCGGGACAGCGCGGCGGTTTTTGGCAGACCACTCTCTTTCCTCGGCAACGCGTTGGGCGGTTTCGTTGATCGTCGCGTTGAAAAACGCGGGATGTGGAAGCGTTGGCGGTTTGAGGTCAAGTGCTAGCCATTTTGCCGTTATGTGGTCTTGGTCGGAAGCAGAGTAATTTCCTGATGTGAGTAGTTCTGCTGGAACGGCGAGCTTCTTTGCAAGGTTCATAGCGGCTCGATCCCCTAGGGTCCTATGGCCGTTAAGGATCTGCGAAAGGTAGGAAGCATCAACATCGGTATGTGCCCCGGCAAAGTCCTTCAGCTGGTTCTCGCCTATAAGGGCCTTGAGGATGGTTAAGCGTTTTTCGTAAATATTCATACTTAAATCATGTCTCTGCCGTTAGCAGATTGTAAATTACGTTCTGCTATTGCTAGGCGGATTAGCGTTTGCTAATCTCCAGGCTGTTTTGGAGATGAAAATGACTCTACTCGACTACATCAAGGGTTTGGAAACAGCGCAACTGGAAGAGTTTGCCGCATGCTGTGACACATCGGCGGGGCAGCTTAAGCAGATTGCTTATGGTAACCGGCGAGCCAATGCGGGCCTCGCGATTGCTATTGATCGGCAGACTAGGGGCTATGTGACTTGCGAAGTGTTACGCCCCGATATCGATTGGCAATATTTGCGTATGCAGGGGCATGCGACTGTTGTTGCAAATGTTACGGCTGACGCTGCTTAAGAAAAAAGGCGGCCTAAGGGCCGCCCAGTTCCTCCAGGCACACACCACCACAGTGATGCCTGGACGCGATAAAGATTGGCGGGCAAACCACATGCAAACCGCCTCCCTTTACCGCGCTGCCAAGGCACGGATGCCTTGGGTTGCCTGCTAACCCACCACGGTCTGCAGGCTGTAACGACAGGGCACATGCGGAGCGTGTGCCTTGCCATTGGGGTGCAGCCGGCTTTCCTACCACAGAGCAACCGGCTGCATGCGACCACCTGTAAGTGACCACGGCGTAACTGTACCAAACAGGCATGCGGCGGTCACTGGCAGAGTTTTTGGAGTTTTGCCATGAACCGAAAACAGTTCAATTCCATTGAGCGCGCACGGCGTTCGCTGTTGACTCTACCGCAAGCTTTGCTCCACGCCGCACGTGACTACCCGGGCGGAGCCACTGCCATTGCCGCTATCGACGGTGGCAACGCCACCACCCTCAATCATAAGCTGAGCCTGACCAATACCAGCCACACGCCTAACATTGGCGATCTTGAATTGGTGCTAGATGCCACGCGCGATCCTCGCATTGTAGATGCGTTGCTGCATCCCATCGGTTGGGTGGGAATCGACGTTTCTGAGTTGAGCGACACCGACACGGCGCAGTCGCTAATGGCAGGCATTGGCGAGTTGCTTTCTCGTGAGGGGGAGTTAGCCACGCATGTATCGACCTCATTGTCCGATGACAAATTGGACGATGACGAGCTGGCTGAGTTTGAACTGCTGGCCGAGCGCATGGTGCAGGCTGTGTTCAAGTTGCGCGCGGTACTCCGCAAGATGCATGCGGAGGATCTGACCTATGTCTGACAACGCAGATGTTGCTGATAACGTCATTGCTCTTAATCTTGCAGTGGCGATGGCCGCGCGACCTACTGCCAATCCAGGCCAATGTACGCTCGGGTGCGTGGACTGCGGGGATGTCATCCTAGAGGCTCGGCGATTGGCAATGCTTGATCGCGGCTGTACGCGCTGCACTGACTGCCAGGAGCTGGCAGACCGGCGTGGGGTACGGGCATGACCAATCACGAACTACTCGATGATGTGTTGGCCCAGTTGCAGGACTACGGGCTTAAACCAGAAACCCCATTGGTGATTGGTAAGCGAACGCGTTGCGAGTGCGACGGTGATAAGGCCCCGGAGAAAACGGGTTGGTATGTGATCTATGAGCATCTGACTGGTGACGGCAAAACACTGTATTGCGGCGCTTTTGGCGACTGGCGTCAGGGTGAAAAGGGCAGTTGGCAGAAGATCAAGCCAAAGGGCGGGCGGCTGAGCGCTGAAGATCGAGCGGTGATGCGCGCCAGGGCCGAGGAAGGCCAGCGCAAGGCCGCCCTGGCTGAGGACCGAAAGCACCGCACTGCCGCCCGGCGCGCTGCTGGTATGTGGAAGCACCTATCTGAAAAGGGCGGTTCGCGTTACTTGGATGCCAAGCGGGTAGTCGGCATCGGTCTGCGTTACAAGGCAAAGAGCGGTACGGCTTTCGTGCCGATGCGCAATGTGAAGGGCGATATTGTCGGGCTACAAGTGCTGTACCCGGAAAAGCAGGCTGCTACGGGCCGAAACAAAACCTACTGGCCGTACGGTTTGGCTAAAGAAGGCGCGTTCCATCTGATCGGCCCAGAGCCTGAGCCGGGCGATGTGATTTTGATCGCAGAGGGATACGCGACAGGCGCCAGCCTGCACATGGCGACCTCACTGACGGTGTGCATTTGCTTTGATGCCGGCAACTTGCTGCCGGTGGCACAAGCCATGCGCACAAAGTATCCCGGCCGGCAGTTGGTGTTTTGCGCAGATGATGATTGGAAGACTGTAGTGAATGGGCACCCGTATAACGCGGGGGTAATCAAGGCTGGCAATGCGTCGGTTGTGGTCGGTGGGCAGGTGGTTATGCCGGTATTCGACAACGACCGGGAAGACGGCTGGACGGATTTTAACGACTTGCACTGTGCTGAGGGCATGGACACGGTTCGCCGTCAGGTGTTGGCGGTGGTTCGACCCTCTACCGATGAGGGGTGGCGTGAGAAGCTGCAGTACTCTGAAAAAGGAGGATTGATCGTACACCCATTCAACGTGGCATTGATTCTGGGTAACGATAAACGCTGGGCCGGCGTAATCGCCTGGGATTCGTTCAGTTCGAAGACGCGCAAGCTGCGTACACCTCCGTATGGCGGTGGTAAGGGGGACTGGACCGATCTTGACGACATCAGGGTGGCGCTGTGGCTTGCTGATGTTTACGGGCTACGGGTGAAAACTGCCCACGTTGTTGAGGCTGTCAGTGCGGTGGCGAATGACAACTCCTACCACCCGGTGCGAGAGTATCTAGATAGCCTTGAGTGGGATGGCGTGCGACGCCTTGAGCGTTGGTTGCAGGATCGGTTGGGTGTTATGGATAGTTCGTACACCCGCAAGGTGGGCAAGCGATGGCTGATTTCTGCGGTGGCACGCGTGTGTCGACCTGGCTGCAAGGCTGACTCAATGTTGATTTTGGAAGGCTTGCAGGGCGAGGGGAAATCCACGGCTGCGCGGGTATTGGGCGGCGAGTGGTTCATGGATACGTCATTTGATCTGAGCAGCAAAGACGCCTATCAGGCGATCCGGGGCAAGTGGATTGTGGAGATGGCCGAGCTGGACTCACTGAACAAGGCAGAGTCAACCAAGGCCAAGCAATTCGTCTCATCGCCCATCGATACCTACCGCGAGAGCTATGGCCGGCGGATGCTGGATGTTCCCCGGCAGAGCGTTTTTATCGGCACGACCAACCAGGATGAGTACCTGAAGGACGATACGGGCAACCGCCGTTACTGGCCGGTAATGTGTACCAAAGTTGATCTTGAGGGACTGCGAGCCGACCGTGATCAACTCTGGGCCGAAGCGTTAGCCTGTTTTCGCGCAGGTGACATATGGTGGGTGGAGCGCGATGAGGCTGATGTGTTTGCAGCTGAGCAGGATCAGCGTTATCAGGCAGATATGTGGGAAGACCTGGTGGTCGGCTACCTAGCCGACAAGCATATTGGCGATACGGTGACAGGCGCTCACCTGCTTGAGCATGCGCTTAACATCGATCCAAGCCACTGGGGTAGACCCGAGCAAATGCGCATCGGCAAGATTATGCATCGGATGAATTGGCCCCGGCGGCGTAAGGGTAACTGTGTGCGTGGGGTGCGCAGCTATGAGTATGTGAAACCGCCGGAGTGGAAGCGAGGGTCGGCGGTGCCCAGACAGGAGACTGCATTTTGATCCCTGAAATGGATGAGATGTTGAAGCTGTGGGCGCTCGATATGCACGGTGGCGGCGGCCCTGACGGATCTGCCAGCAGCATGTTGGGTCAGTTGATCGATTGCCAGGGTGAATTGATTCGTGGCTCGCGCGGCGGTTCAAAGATGCTGCTGCCATGGAGTGCAGACATTGAGGTGATCGTAAACAAGCATCTGTCCTGGCATCTGGCCCAAGTGGTGCAGGAGCATTACCTGAACCGTGAAAGCGTGGAACGCCAGAAATGGGCGCACTGCGGGTGTGGTCGGACGCAGTTTTATGTGCGCTTGCATTCGGCACATCTGGAGATCGCAGGCATGCTGCTGGAGCGCGTAGCTTGATGGTGCGGCGCGTCCCTGTACGGCCTGCTAGTGTTTTGTCGGGTGGGTCATCTGCGCGCCGCGTGTTAATTGATGATGGCCCACCGTCCCACCTTTTTTGCATCTTTCCCGCATGTGACGCACACACCCACATACGCGCGCGCGTACGCGCAGCGTTTATTAATTCTCCCTTTACATGGAAAAAGTAATAAATAGTAGGACGGAGGGGCGCCGCTTTGATTCATCGGTGTTTCAGACGTCGCGCCTCTCTTGAAAACAGTGGGACAAGAGGGTCCATGCCTGCGGCGCTAGAGCCAGTAACGTTATATGTCCGTTGATTGCCGGTGTATTGCCGTTGATTACCGTTGATTGCAGGGTGGCAGCGCTGAGCTCTTGCTGCCACCGGACTGGAGGGGTATAAATCAGTCATATTCAAAGAGGTACGCAAACAGCGATCTCACCAAAAACCCGGCCTTTGCGCCGGGTTTTTTCATTTCTCCTCAGACGTACTACTTCGTACAGCCAATTTTTCTTTTGGAACTGAGAAATGGAACGAGATCAGAAGCTGTTGGTGAAAATCTTAGACGTCTGCATCAAGGACTCCGATGACTGGAAGCTCAATTTATCGGCGAAGGATATTCGCAGCAAATTCTCCAGCGCCGAGTGTGTCCATTGGTCCGGTGTAGTCGTGGATGGCCATATCGAGCTGCTTGTAGATTTGGGTTGTATCAATGTTGAAGGGGACGCTCCGGATATACGTATCCAGCGCGTCACCAATGCGGGATATAACTATCTCGACAGAAGTAGAAGGTTGAGTTCGCGTAGCAGTGAACTACCCATCCACTAGACAACAACGTTTTTGAGCCCTGCCTAGTGCAGGGCTTTTTCGTTTACGGAGTATGCCAATGACGAACGAACAGCAAGCGCTGGCAGAAATGCCGATCTGGTTAGTGATCGTCCTGGCCCTGGTGGGCGGTGTGTCGGGCGAGATGTGGCGAGCGGACAAGGAAGGGACGCGTGGTTGGGCATTGATCCGACGATTGGCCCTTCGGTCCGGCGCCTGCGTGGTGTGCGGGGTATCGGCGATCATGCTGCTGTATGCGGCAGGCATGTCGATCTGGACGTCCGGTGCGCTGGGATGCCTCACGGCGATGGCAGGGGCAGACGTAGCGATCGGGCTGTACGAGCGCTGGGCGGCCAAGCGCCTTGGTCTGCGTGAAGCGCAAGCCAACGGTGAAGCTGGGCCATAAGCATCCAGGGGCAATGACCATGATGCGACTTGAGATGCGTGACAACATCGACAAGATCGTTAGGGAGATGCGTGGGCTCAGCAAGTCGAAGGTGCCGATAGCCGCTGCCAAAGCGCTGACCTTCACCGCTGAACGCGTACAGGCGGCAGAGAAGGCCGAGCTGCAGCGGGTATTTGATCGGCCCACGCGCTGGACGCTCAATTCGGTCTTCAAGCGCAGTGCCACGACCAGCCGCCTGTTTGCCCGTGTGTGGATCAAGGACGAAGCAAGCTCAGGTGTGCCCGCGTCCAAGTACTTGCCGGTGCACATTGACGGTGGCAACCGACCACATAAGCGATTTGAGAAAGCGCTGATCCACTACGGCTTGATGCCAGCGGACATGTACGCTGTCCCTGGTCGGCGCGCCAGGATGGATGGCAACGGCAACATCAGTCGCGGCCAGATCGTCCAGATCTTGTCCGCACTCGGAGCAGCTGAGCGGGTGTCGGGCTTCATGGCCAACCGCACTAAGCGCAGCCGACGCCGCAACCGCAACGCACCGGACTATTTCGTGGGTCGGCCTGGCAACGGCGCCGGCCCTTTGGGTATCTGGCAGCGGATCGGCAACGGGGCACGGCCCATCTTGATCTTCGTCAAGCGCCCGACGTATCGGCGGCGCTTTGATTTCTACGGGGTAGCCAATCGCGTAGCGGAGGCCGAGTTCGAGCCGCTGTTCCGACGTGCACTGGCACGGGAGATGGAGCGAGGCTGACCTCTTGTAGGTTCGAAGCATTTTTTCTCAAAAAACGGTGATTTTTCAATGATTTGTCGGGATTTTTGCTTGACAGGTCGACCTGCGACCCAAAATCAATGGGTCCTTCCAGGCAGCGGGGCCATCGGGGTAATTCGAACCCCGAATTTTTTGCAGATTCAACCCGACATAGGGGGTTCCGCTTCCCTCCCAGCATCAGGAGCAGACCATGCCAACCCAACATGAAATCGCCGAGCACCTGGACATGAGCGAGCGTAATGCCCGCGACGTGCTCAAGGGCCTGACTCTGGATTGGCAAACGGCAAGCATGGACGAGATCCGAACGGCCTATATCCGCGATTTACGCGCGAAAGCCGCTGGGCGCGGGGGCAGCCAACTTGAGGAACTCAACAGAGCGCGGATTGATGACCTGCAGCAGAAGTCAGCCAACGGGCGGTTGGTGTATTACGAAAAACTGCGCTCATTGATTCCCTCCGGAGAGGCAGAGCGTGCGCTGTCTGACTGGGCCAGTTTCGCAAACCGGGAATACCTGGGCGGCCTTGAACGCATCATTCAGGAAATCGAGAACGTGCAGAAACTCACGGTTGATCGAACAGTGGTGGCCAAAGTTGCTGGACCTACGACCGAGCGAATTGCAGGCTACGCGCGAAAACTTGGCGCGGAGCTTGTCGGCAGCAGCGGGGAAATTCAACCCGCCGCGTGACATCCCGACCGCGCACTACCTGAGCACCGAGTTTTACCTGCCCGCTGAAAGCGGCGTGCTGCATGGCCTGTACGATTTCCAATACACGCCTTACTTCCTCGGCGTTGCCGCCGCTCTGGACGATCCACGGGTGAGCGAGGTCGACCTGATGAAAGCGGCGCAGATCGGCTGGACGTGGTTCTTGATCGGCTACCTGTTCAAGTTCATCCATAACCTGCCGCGCCCGATCATGATCCTGTTCGCCAAGGAAAAGGACGGCAAAAACTTTCATGACGAAAAGCTCAAGTTCGGTGTGACGGCGAACACTGAGGTGGCCAAGCTGATGCCGGTCGACGTCAGCCGCACCTCGGGCAACCGTTGGGACCATAAGACCTTCCCGGGCGGCTTCCTCAAACTGGTGGCGTCGAACTCTCCCGGCAATGTTAAGTCCACGTCGTCGGTGGGCTTGTCGGTGGTGGAGGAACCGGACGACACCAGCGACGACGTGAAGGGGCAGGGTGATGCGATCGCCCTGCTGGAGGAGCGCGGCAAGCGCTACCCCGGCTCCAAGATGCTGGTGGGTGGTACGCCGGCGATCAAGGGCGCGAGCAAGACCGAAGCGCGCCTGGCCCAGACCGATTGCCGGGTGTTGCCGATCATCTGCCACGCGTGCGGCCAGTCGCATGTGTTGGACTTTGCCCATATCAAGTGGCTCGACATTGAAGAGGACGCCCAGCCACACGAGATCTACGGCCGTGCGGATCCAGAGACCGCCGGCTACGGTTGTCCGCACTGTGGCGAGATTTGGGACGACTACCAGCGCAAAGAGAACATCCGCAATACGGTGTTCAACGCGATCGATGCTGGAGACCCTTATTGCGGTTGGGTGCCCACCAAACCCTTTGCCGGTCGTGCCGGTTTCATTGAGCTGAACGAGCTGTACGCGTGCCTGCCCGGTACCAGCCTGGCCGACATCGTGCGGGAGAAACTTAACGCCGAACACCAGGCGTCGATTGGCAATCTGTCGTTGCTGATCAAGTTCGTGAACCAGAAACAGGGCCGTGCCTACGAGTACAAATCCGACCTGCCTGAGGCCAATAAACTGGCTGAGCGAGCGGAGGACTACCCGGAAATGTTTGTGCCCATGGGGGGCCTGGTGATCACCGCCGGTGTCGACGTGCAGCACGATCGCCTAGCGGTAGTGATGCGGGCCTGGGGCCGAGGCGAGGAATCCTGGCTGATCTACTGGGGAGAAATCTACGGCGAGGTGGTGTTGCCTGACCAGGGCGTCTGGCTGGATCTGGAAAAGTTGCTGTTTGCGCCGATTTCACACGCCTGCGGCGCCAAGCTGAGAGTGTTAGCGGTTTCGCTGGATACCTCGGACGGCACCATCACCCAGGACGCGGCGTATGCGTTTTGCCGTAAGCATCAGCGCAACGGCGTGATGGCGATCAAGGGTGCGAGCGAGCGTGGCAATACACGTGACGATGAGCGTCGGGAGATCTTCAGCGCACCTCGGCAGGGTGTGGATACGGACAAAGAGCAAAAGGCCTCGAAGTACGGCCTGCGCCCTTACATTGTCGGTACCTCGCGGGCCAAGGATCTGTGGATTGAGGGCCGTTTGCCCTTGACCGGTGATGGGCCTGGTCGGATGCACTTTTACAAAACGGTGCGCCCGGATTATTTCCGGCAGATCACCGCCGAAGTGAAGGCGCCCAGCCGGCGACACCACTACCGCAAGGTTTGGCAGAAAAAGGCCGGCCAGCCGAACGAAGGTACCGACTGCGAGACGTATGCGTTGCACGCGGCCCGCTCCCTGAAAACGCATTTGATGCGCGAGCATGACTGGGCAGGGCTTGATGCACAGATCCGTCAGGGTGCGTTGTTTGACCCACCTGAGCCGGATCAATGCGAGGTAGAACCCGCTCCCGAAACGGACGGGACCAGTCAGGAACCTACACCACCCGTCGAACCACCCAATCTCCCGCCCTCTGGCGGGAGAGTTGTTTCTGGGCGCCGTAGTGCAATGCGCGTGCTCTCCCAACGCAGGAATTAATTCATGGCTATCACCCTGGAACAAGCGCAGGGCCAACTGCAAGCCTGGCTCGATGCGAGCATGAAGGTCAGCCAAAAGCAGAGCTATCGTATCGGCACCCGGCAATTGGAATACGCCGACCTTGCCGAAATCACCAAGACGATCGACTACTGGCAACAGCAAGTTGATCGGCTGGAGAGCGGTCGCCCTCGGGGGATCGTCCTACGTGGGATTACGCCGCGATGAGCCGCGCACCGAAAGTGCCAGAGCCGACGCTGCTGGATAAGGCCATCACCTGGCTCAGCCCCGAGCGCGGCGCCAAGCGCATGCATGCCCGGTTGACCATGACCGCTTTGGGTGGTTACAGCGGCGCGTCGAAGGCCAAGCGTTCGCTGAGCGCCTGGACCCCTACGGCAGGCAGTGCGGCAGCAGACCTGCTACCCGACTTGCCCACGCTTCGCGAACGCTGCCGAGATCTTGAACGGAACAATCCCATCGGTGGTGGTGCGATCAACACGGTGACGACGAAGACGGTCGGCACCGGCCTGGCGCTCAAGTCGGTGGTCAATCGCTCGATTTTGGGCTGGGACGAAGACCAGGCCAGGGAGTGGCAGCGCAAAACGGAATCGCTGTTCAAGTCGTGGGCGGAAACCACCAGCTGCGACATCACTCGCGAACAGAATTTCTATGGCCTGCAGGATCTGACCTGGCGGTCGGTGTTGAGCAGTGGTGACGTCTTCACGTTGCTGGCGCACAAAGAACAACCCGGCCAGCATTACTCGGCGTGCATCCAGCTGATTGAGGCCGACCGGGTTTGTAACCCTAGCAACAAGGCCGACACGGAAGCGCTCACCGCTGGCATTGAGCGTGACACCGATGGTGCACCGATCAAGGCTCATATTTTGCGCAGTCACCCGGGGGCGCTGGGCGTCAAAGAGCGCGTCTGGGATGAGCGCCCGTTCTTCAACGAGCGCGGCGGTCGCGTTCTGCTGCATGTGTACCGGCGTCGTCGGGTGGGCCAGCCACGCGGTGTGCCGTACTTGGCGCCGGTAATCGAGAAGCTCAAACAGTTGGATCGCTACACCGATGCCGAGCTGGAAGCGGCGGTGGTGTCTGCGTTCTTCGCCGTGTTCATCAAGCCGGGACAGTCCGGCAATCTGAGCCCTCTGGCATCGGCCGTTACCGGCAACACCCCGGTGGGTGGCGATAAACCCGCCGGGCGCGACCAGGGCGGTTGGGACGGCTCACTCAGTGGCGGCATTGTCGCCGAGCTGGACGACGGTGCGTCGATCGATACCGCATCACCCGGTCGCCCGAACATGGCGTTCGATCCGTTCGTGCTCGCTATGCTCCGGCAGATCGGCATGGCCCTGGAGCTGCCCTATGAGGTGCTGATTAAGCACTTTACCGCCAGTTACACCGCCGCGCGTGCTGCTGTGATGGAGGCTTGGCAGTTCGTTCGCGGTTGCCGTGACTTCCTGGGCCAACATTTCTGCCAGCCCGTGTACGAGCATTGGCTTGAAGAGGCCGTGGCACAGGGAGACATCGAGGCTCCCGGGTTTTTCGACCATCCGTTGCTGCGCTATGCGTACAGCGGGTCGCTATGGGTGGGTGATGGTCCCGGCACCGTTGATCCGCTCAAAGACATCAATGCTGCCGAAAAGCGCATCGATATTGGCGTCAGCACTCTCGCCAAGGAATCCATGCTTTACGACGGCAGCGACTGGGAAGAGAACCACGAACAGCGTGCGCTTGAAGTGAAGCGTAGGCGCGATGACGGCCTATCCGTGTCACCAACGGCTCGCCCCGAGGATGAGCCTGCGGCCAATCCTGATCTTCCTGAACGGACCTAACTATGAGCGACAACCCAACCGATGCACCTCCCGTGCACCGGGTGACGGCGTTCGACCTGGTATCGCGCGAGCCCTGGGCCATTACCCCGGACATGCTGCAGACCATCACCGCCATCGCCCGCCGGGAGCATGAAGGCCCGGAAGCCTTGGAGGCCAGGCAGGGCAAACCCTTGCAGAACAGTCGCGCGGTGACCCAGCGCGGCAATGTGGCATTGCTGCCCGTCACCGGCCCGGTGTTCCGCTACGCCAACTTGTTTACGGCGCTGTCCGGAGCGACGTCGCTGGATGTGCTGGCCAAGGAGTTCACCACCGCCGTCGACGATCCGCGCACCGACACCATCATCCTGGTGATGGACACCCCCGGTGGTATTGCCAGTGGCATCGCTGAATTCGGCCAGATGATCCGCGCCTCACCCAAGCGGGTGGTTGCGTATGTGTCCGGTAACGCGGCCAGCGCTGGCTACTGGATAGCTGCAGCAGCCCATGAAATCGTCATAAGCCGCACCGGCGCCGTGGGCTCCATCGGCACGGTGCTGACGGTGCGTAAAAGCGACGACGACGGCAGTTTTGAGATCGTCAGCAGCCAGAGCCCGAAAAAACGCCCTGACTTCAGCACTGAATCAGGACGTGCTGTGGCCCAGGCTCATGTCGACCGGCTGACTGACATCTTTGTCGAGGACGTCGCCAATTACCGTGGCCTCAGTGTTGAAACCGTTTTGGCCGACTTCGGCCAGGGCGATATGCGGATTGGCTCCGATGCCGTGGCATTGGGCATGGCCGACCGTGAATCCACCCTTGAACAACTCATCGCTGAGTTCAACAGCAGTTCTTCTGGAGAAAGACCTATGTCCACTACTACCAACAGTAACGCACCCGCTCCAACTGCAGAAAAACCCATTATCAACCGCGAATACCTGGCGGCGAATCATGCCGAGCTGCTGGCCAGCCTGGAACATGACGCACACGCCGCTGGTGTCGCTGCCGGTGCCCGCGCTGAGTGCGAGCGCATCCAGGCGGTGGAAGCCGCCGCACTGCCCGGACACGAAGAGCTGATTGCCACGCTCAAGTTCGACGGCAAAACCACCGGCGCCGAAGCAGCGGCGCAGGTTATCGGCGCCGAAAAAACCAAACGCGCCGGTGCTCTGGCCGACATTCGTGCCCAGGCGCCTGCGCCGGTGCCCAATGCGCTGACGCCACCTGCAGCCCCTGAGGCTGTGAAGGAGGATCCAGAGGCGCCGCTGGAGGAGCGTGCCAAGGCGACTTGGGACAGCGACAAGGAGCTGCGCGCCGAGTTTGGCACCTTCGAGGCCTATCACGGCTACCGCAAGGCCACCGAGCGAGGTCTGGTCAAGGTCCTGAAAAAGTAAACACCGGGTAATTCCGCACCATCTTTAAGCAACTAAATTTCTTGGCTTTGGAGAATCCTATGCCTCTCACTCTCGATACCCCCCGCGCTTATGAGATCGGGGAAATTAACGATTTGTCCGTTGCGGCCGGCGTGCAGATTTTCGAAGGCTCGGCGGTTGGCATTGTTGCGGCCAACGGACTCGCACGTCCCCTGGCGGCAGGTGACCTGTTCGTGGGCTTCGCCGATCGCGGTGTCGACAATCGAATCGGTGCCGCTGCTGCAGCGCGCGTGCGTCTTCGCGAACTGGGCAAAGTTGAACTGCCCGTCACTGCGCTGGCGATCACCGACATCGGCAAACCGGTGTATGCCAGCGACAGCGGCACGTTTCTGCTCACCGCCGCCGGTAACAGCCTGATCGGGCATGTTCACCGTTTCGTGCGCACCGGCGTCGGCATCGTCAAGTTCACCGCCCAGGCCATCCCCATAGCGGCCTGACGCATCACTCAACCCGTTTTTTCAAACTTTTCTCTGACCGTATCCTTCTTCAGGAGAATCACCCATGGGTGCTGAAGTACTTTCCAGCCGTGCCATCATCGGCATGTTTTACGAACTGCTCGAGCAGAATGTGGGGTCGAACTGGATCGACGCCGTGTCCAACCTGTTTGACTCCGACCAGGCCAAAGAAACCTATCCGTGGATCGGCATGGTGCCGACCTTGCGTGAGTGGATTGGTGGTCGCCACGCCAAGGGTTTTATCAGCGCTGATCTCGAAATCGAAAACCTGCATTTTGAGGCCACCCTCGAAGTGCTGGTCACCGAGCTGCGCCGCGATAAAACCGGACAGTTGCGCATCCGCCTGGGCGAGCTGGCCGACCGCACCAACGCGCACTGGGCGCGACTGCTGTCGGTGCTGCTGCTCAACGGTGAAAGCCAGACCTGTTATGACGGCCAGTACTTCTTCGATACCGACCACGAAGAAGGCCAGAGCGGCGTGCAGTCCAACAAGATCACAACCAGTCTTGCCAGTTTGACGGCGGGGACTTCCGGTACCCCAACCCGGCCGAGTGTCGAAGAGTTTCAGCAGGCCGTCGCCAAATCCATCACCCAACTGACCAGCCTGAAGGATGATCAGGGCGAACCCATCAACGAGCTGGCCCGCGAGTTCCTGGTGATGGTGCCGTTCAACCTGCTGAGCGTTGCGCAGACGGCGCTCAGCGTGCCGCGTGGCACCAACATCAATGAGATTGTCATGCCGGACAACGTGGTGGTTCGCGTGGTGGGCAACGTGCGCCTCAACGCCTGGCAGGACAAGTTCGTGACCTTCCGCACGGACGGTCGTTTGAAAGCGTTCATCCGGCAACAGGAAACCGACGTGGCCATGAAAGCCAAGGCCGAGGGCTCGGAGTACGAGTTCGACAACGATGCTCATCAGTACGGCGTCGACACCTGGCGCAACGTGGGTTTTGGGCGCTGGCAGTACGCCGTTCTTAACCAACTGGTGGCCTAAGCCTTTCGGCCTGACACCTCACTGAGGGCATTGATATGCCGAAATACCGCGTGGAACAGACGATCACCCTTTATGGGGGGGAACTGATCCTGAATGCGGCCCAGGCCAGTGCGCGTGCGCATAACCTGGAGCCGGTCGAAAACAAGAAGGGTCGCTACACCATCGTGTCGCCCGTTCAGTTCAAAGCCGGGGAAGTGATTGTGATCCCCGGCGAGCCGGACAAGGCGTTGGGGCAGCGGTTGACGAAACTGGACAAGGTCGCAGGAGAGCGTAATGCCGAATAAATCCTACACGGTGCTATCCGGCTCGTTTCGCGGGCCAGATGACAAACTGACCGGGGCAGGGGGCGTGATCGAGTTGCCTGATGACGTGGCCCAACGCTTTCGCCACCAGTTGGAAGTGCTGGCGGTCGAGCCTGTGCCGGCACCTTCCGCTGCAGCTGAGGGCGGACGCAAGCCCGTCAAGGTGAGCCCTGATGCTTGACGAAGATCTCAGGGGCTTCCTTGAGGACTTCGACGTTGGTGGGATGGTAGATGGTCAGCCGTTTCTGGCCGCGCGGGATATGCCTGACGAAATCCACGGCATGGGCGGCACCAACAGCCAGTCGACCGGCTACGAGATCCTGGTCATCACCGCCGAGGCCGAGCGCCTGGGCATCGACAATCCCAAACTGATCACCGTCGGCGGCGTGAATTTCCGCGTCCGTGACCGCCGGATGATCGATGACGGCGCCTTTAGCCTAGCCTCCCTCACCAAGGTTTAACCCTCATGCCCTCGATTCAAGAACGCATCGTCGCAAAGGCGCAGGCGCTGATTCTGGGCGCCGGTACGTTGGCGGCAGACCGGGTGTATCGGAGTCGCACTGAGGCGATCAGACGGGACATGACGCCGGCGATCGTGCTGCGTCCTGACCTAGAAACCTGTGAGCGCGAAAGCGCTGCATTGGATCGCAACCAGTTCGAGCTGACGGTGGAAATCATCGCCCGGGAGGACACGGTCACAGGTGCTGCCTGGGATCAGGTGGCTGACTTGGTCAAGGTGGCCGTACATGCGGTCTTGATGGCAGAGGACGCCTTTGAAGAGGCGAATCGGGTGCAGCGCTTCTATATCGACTGGATCGAGGACGAAGGCGACAACACCGCCGGCAACTGCATGGTGCGTTACCGCTTCACCTACCTGTGCAATACCGGCGACCTGACGGCCGGACCTACCTTTTACTGAGGAACACATTATGCAAATCGCATTCGGCAGCGGGTTGTTTTACGCGACTCCGCTGATGGACGCCTATGGCAATGCCATTTCCGCACCGACCCCCATCCTGTTGGGCATCATGCAAGAAGCATCGGTGGACCTGTCGTTTGATTCCAAGGAATTGTTCGGCAGCGAGCAGTTTGCGGTCGACGCGGCACGGGGCCAGGGCAAGCTGACGGGCAAGGCCAAGTCCGCCCAGATCAGCCTGCTGCAGTGGAATCAACTGGTGTTCGGGCAGACCCTGACCACTGGACAGGTCTTAGTTCATCACTCCACGGAGCCCACAGTGGTGCCGGCAGGGGCCACCATCACCGTGGAACCTCCAGCGGGCGGGACGCTCTCAGGCGATCTTGGGGTACGGGGCTCCGGTGCAATACCTTATGTACGTGTACTGAGCGCGCCGACAGTTGGGCAGTACACCTTTGATGCCGCCACGGGGGAATATGCATTTGCCGCTGCAGACGTGGCCAAGTCGGTGTTCATTGATTACCGCTACACCGTTACGACAGGTAAAAGCCTGTCGGTGAAAAACCTGCCCATGGGTGACATGCCGGTATTTCAGGGCGAGCTCGTCCTGAAATACAAGGGCAAGACTGTGTACGTGCGCGTGCCGAACTTTGTCAGCAACAAGCTGGGGATCGCCACCAAACAGGACGACTACACCATTCCGGACTTTGAATTCACCGGCTACGCGGATGAGTTCGGCGAGGTGTGCTACTGGAGTGCCAACGAATGACGGTCGTGAATGTCCCCGGCGTTTCGTTCCCGTTTCCAGGGAAAACTCTCGTCATCCCACCCCTTGCGCTGGGGGATCTGGAGCAACTGCTGGAGCGGATCAACGCGGTGATGGCCGGCAACATGGACCGGGACAGTATCGCAACGGTGATCGATGCCACGCACGCGGCATTGCGTCGGAACTATCCCGACATCGAGCGGGCAGAAGTGGCAGCGCTGCTGGATCTTCGCAACATGCGTGAAGCGTTGGATGCTGTTATGAGTGCCTCGGGCTTGGAGGTCACCGAGTCGGCGCCGGGGGAAGGACCGGCCCCTTCGACTGGGGCCAACTCTACGCTCACTTGATTGCGTGTACCGGGCAGAGTCCGGCCATGTTGCGACGAGACTGGGACATGGTCATGGTGGGCCATATGACCGACTACTGGCGCACTCACCCACCGGTACATGTCTTAGTCGCGGGGTATATGGGTTACAAGCCGCCTCAGGACGTCACTGATGCCCCAGATCTGGCGCGCGACTTGGCAACGATTGCCACAGACCTAAGGGATGATTTGCCAGATCATTTGCGCAGTGGTCTGGATGCATTCCTCGGAAAGGCTTAGGCAAGGATCGCCGATCCTCTGGACGCCAAGCCACTCGAACGTAGTTTGCTGGAGACTGCAGACCAAGTCTTTCAATCTTGGAGCACATTTTTCAATAAAACAAAATAGCTTACATGAGCTATTGTCTTTTAATTTTTCGTAATTTAGCTTTAACGCTACTTTTTCAATGAGGAGAGTTTGCCAAGTAAGTGAGTGTGTTAGGACGCGGCTAAACAATCTGCGCGGTGCGTGCGTTAATCAAATTTTGATAACTGGACTTATCTATTATGCTAGACACTAAGATTATGCAAATGGTACTGACTGGCTCTCTGGTCTCTCTGTTAGCTGGTTGCGGCAGCATTGCATCCTCGATGGCAAAGGATAGTGATTTGCAAGAAAAAGCTGGTGTGGCTTTGAATACTTCACCAGACCGAATAAAAATCTTGGATCGCAGCACATCGCTTGACTCGGTTAAGTTTAGAGTGCAAAGCAGCAAGGGTATTTATAATTGCTATTACACTTCGGTCTATGGCGCTCTTGATTCTGATACTCTGTGTTCAGGTCCAGTTGATGGCGCGACAGCTGAGGACTCGAAGACAACGTCCACCAACTGTAATGCCTTGACCAAAGCCGCCGGACGTTGCAAGTGATTTCAATATCTCGCGTTTTTATTCCGGTTGCCTTTATGGCAGCCGGCATTTCCGTGTTAGCTGGGTGTGTTCCGATCCAACCCATTGGACAATCCGGAGCGGGGCAAGGCTCGGGGTTGGATCGGGAAGTAGCCGAGCGCCGTAAGGTTGAGGATGAACTCTTCGCTAATGCGAAATTAGCGGGTAAAGTTGTCCTGGTAGTCCCTACCGCCAGCTTAGATAGCTTGAACGTCGACTTTAAAAACAATGACTCAACGATGGATTTTTTAAAGTTACGTTCGGCAGTAACTGAATGGACTAATACGCGTGCTTCCTCCTCCGTTTTTAAAGTAGGGTACGATACACTTTCCGAGAATATAGGTACCGAACAAGGCTCTTATTTTCAGGTGGTTTTTGGTCGTACATTGTATAAGATCTATTTGATAAACCCAGGTCACTATTCTATTACAGGTCTTAGCTACGATTTACCAAGGACGCCAGCCTATGAGACTCCCGGTGAACGTGGATTTCGCCCTTCAGCCTTGGGTTACGTTACGTTCGAACCTAAGAGCTTCAGGGAATATGATCGTGGTCAGAAGTGGGAAGACGCTACTTATAGAACGGAGACGGTCGAACAATCAGTTTGCACTCAAGTTCGCGTTGTAAATGGCGAGTGTACTTATGTTGATAAACAGACTTATGACGTAAAACGACAAACGGGCGCTGCTGGCTGGCGAGAGAGTATCCAACAGCGGAACGTTGAGGGCAGGACAGTTACCGCTCATTTGACCAAAGAGTTTGCAACTTTTGATGTGGCTGCGGGTGAAGTAGTGTTGATTGATGGGTTCTTTCCGGATCCGCCAAGTATTAATTATGAGCCTGGAAGCTGTAAGCAAACTCAGCAAAGCCAAATGCGCTGTGAACTAAAGCAAGTCAAGATGGTGAAAATACTCGGTGAGGTCAATCAGGTTCTGCATGCCCAAAATCCTGCGGACTACGGTTTTCCGAAAATGGCGGAGGTGCTCAAACAACTTACCTACCGTCCTATCAAAGTGCAGGCTCAGAAAACACCTGGACAATCATCTTGGGGGCCAACCTATTTGCTAAAATCTGATTGACATGTCTGGCTGGGATGCTTGTATCGGCCGTTTAAAAGAAGGCCCGGAAGGTTTCTATGAATATATGGGAATTTTCCGCGAGAAGTAGATTTTAGTGTTTAAGTGAAACTCCGCCCCGGCGGAGTTTTTTGTTTTCTGTGATGTGAGATTTTGGCATGGACAGGAATATCGCATACCAGTTCACGGCCGGAACCCAGGGTTTTGACCGTGCAGTTGAAAGTATCGAAAGCAACATGCGCGAAGCGCGCACGACATTTAGCCGCGAGCTGAGGGCGATCAATACCGAGATGGTCGGCAGTCAAACCCGGCTCGCTCGTTTTGGTCCGGCAGTGAATGAAGCGTTCTCCGGCGTCAGCGCCATCATGCGTTCGGGCCTCGGTGGTGTGGCGGCTGGCATCGCGGGTGTGTTTGGTCTGGGTGCTTTCAAGCTGGGCCAGATCGTTAGCGATAGCAAGGACGCGGCGATCCAACAGGAGGCTGCTTATCGTGGCCTGGAAGCGGTGGCCAATCATGCCGGTGTCGGTATTGGCCGGGCCATGGATGAGGCCAACAAGCTCGCCTCTGACGGCTTGCTCAGCGTCGGTGACGCAGCCAAAGCACTGCAAAACCTGCTCAGCCGTGGTTACAACGTTGACCAGGCAGTGGCGGTGATCAACCGCCTAAAAGACGCTGCAGCGTTCAACCGGCAGGCCAATCTCAGCATGTCGGAAGCTGTGGTGTCGGCCACCGAAGGCTTGAAAAACGAAAACTCGGTGCTGGTGGATAACGCCGGTGTCACGAAAAACGTCGCCAAAATTTGGGACGAGTACGCCAAGAGCATCGGCAGCAGTCGTGACAAGTTGTCGGACTCGCAAAAGATCACGGCCGAATACAACGGCATCATGAAAGAAACCGAGGCTCAGGTCGGCAACGCCGCCAAAGCGGCCGATGGGTTGACTGGGAGCCAGGCCGAGCTCGACTCCAAAAGTAACCAGCTGCAGGTCACCATCGGTACCATCCTTGAGCCTGTCTTCATCAGCCTGAATAAGCGTCTGTCTGAAACCGCCAGTTGGTTCAACAACCTATTGAAAGGTATGACCGGCGTAGGCCTTACCGTTGATGAGGTGGCGGCGAACGTCGCGCGCTACGAAGCGATGTTAGGGACAGTTATCGCCGGCCCGCGCGGTGGGGGTGGCAAGGCCCAGCTGGAAGCCACGCTGGTCGAAGAGCGCCTGCTGCTGGAAAACATGCAGTTGGTGTCCAATAAGCTGGAAGAAGTCGACGCGGGTATGCGCTCCCGTTCAGCTCGCATTGAAGAGCAGCGACGCAAAGTGGCGGAGATGGCCGCGAGCGGCGATACAGCCCTGACCAAAGCACCACAGCAGGGTAGGACAAGTCCGACCGCTTACGGCGTTGAAGTCGCCCGGTTGACCAAGCTGGAGCAGGCATACGCTGCAGCCGTCGAGCATCGGAAAAAAATAGTTGAGTCCACAACTCCCCCTAAAAAAGCGGATGACCCGGTAAGTGCGCCGACGAAGGCCACGTCACGGGTCAGTGAGTGGGCAGAAGCATTGGACGCGCAGAAGGTCGCTCACGCACAGCAGCAGGCCGAACAGGGCACCTTCCTGCAGTTCTCCCAGCAGCAGGAAATGCAGTACTGGCAGGGCATTCTCAAGCGCACGGATTTGAGCGCGGCCGAACGTTTGAGCGTTCAGCGCAATTACCTGGCATCACTGAATGCGTTGCGCCGGCAGGACGAAGGTCAAGCCTTTGCCGATCTGCAGGCCCAGGCACAGCAGTACCGCAACAACATGGACGCGCGTCTGCAGATCGCTCAGCAGACATTAGAGCGCAGCCGGCAACTCTACGGCCAGGACAGCCAGGAATACCGCAAGGCTGCGGCAGAGGTGGTCGCTGTCGCGCGCGAAAAGCAGCAGCAAATCACCAACATGAAACAGCAGCAGCTGGCTGCCGATCAGCAGGCGCGGCTTACCGATGTTGCGCATGCCGAGCAGATGGCCCAGCTGGATCTGCAAGCCAACCTGATCACCCAAGGCCAGCTGCTGCAGGCCCAGGCCGAGTTCGAAAAGCAGCGGTATGCGATCGAAGCTCAGGCATTGGCCGAGCGTAAGGCGCTGCTGGAGCAGGATCCTGACCGCAACCCGGTCGCGCTGCAGCAGGTCCAGCAGCAGATCCTGGCGCTGGAGCAAACGCACCGCAACAGCATGGCGGTGATTGGCAGGCAGCAAACATTCGAGTCGCAAAGCAACTGGACGGGCATGGTCGACAGTCTGCGCACCAGTTGGTCGAGCGGGCTTACCGGCATCATCAGCGGCACCATGAGCACCCAGGGCCTGTTGCGCGGGATCTTCACCAGCATCGGCACCGCGTTCGTTGAGAACATGGTCACCAAGCCGTTGATGGCCTGGATGTTCGGTGAGACGGCTAAAACTGGCGCGACCGTAGTGGGTGTAGGCGCTCGAACGGCTGCAGAGGCAGGCGGTGCGGCCATGTCCGTAGCGATCTGGGGCGCAGCCACGATCAAAAACATCATTGCCAGCGCCTGGCAGGCCATGGCCGGTGCCTTTGCAGCCATGTCGGCCATTCCGATCATTGGCCCTGTCCTGGGCGCGGCGGCGGCAGTCGCCGCCGGTGCGTTCGTATTTGGCCTGGTGAAAAACGTTGCTTCGGCCGAGGGCGGCTATGACATCCCTGCCGGTACTAACCCCATGACACAACTCCACGAGCAGGAAATGGTGCTGCCTAAGCAATACGCCAATGTTATTCGCCAGGCAGCTAATGGGGAAGGGCAGTTAGGCGGTTCTGGCAACAGCTATCACTACCACGACAGCAGCGGCCGGATGTCTCCCGCTGATATTCGGCGTGGTGCCCGGGTGCTGGCTGAGGAAATGCAAAAAATGCGGCGCAACGGCGCCATCAAAACTTAGGGGGGCGAGATGTCGTTAGGACCTTTTTGGCCAGCGCGCTGGATCGCCAGTTACCCCGATATGGGCGCGGCGGCGGAAGGTGTTCTGCCGCGCCTGCCCGGGCAAACCCTGCTTTCAAAAAAAGCACCTGAGTGGAGTACCGGAGTGCAGAAAGCTGCCAGTGGTCGACGCCGGACAACGGCGTACTACCCGGCGCCGCTGTGGTCTTTCCAGCTGAGTTACAACGCCGTGCGCAAGCGCCCTGGGTTGGATGAGTGGTCGAGGCTGATTGAGTTTTTTAACCAGCGCAAAGGGCAATTCGGCGAGTTCCTGTTCTTTGACCGCAGTGATCACCTGGTAACGCTTCAGCGCTTCGGCACCGGGGACGGCACCACGCGAACATTCCAGCTTTCCCGGGAGATCGGTCACTGGGTGGAGCCGGTGTACGGGGTCGTCAATGTGGACGTCGTCACTGTCAGTGGTGCTCCTACTTCAGCCTTCACTGTGGATGAGCTGGGGCGCATCACCTTTACGGTGGCCCCTCCGATTGACGCGGCGCTGGTGTGGAGTGGGGCGTTTTATTTTCGCTGTGCTTTCGAGGCCGATTCGCTCGACGGGGCTCAGCCTTATCGCGCGATTTGGGAGCTCAAAAACATCGCGTTCACGAGTATCAAGCCATGATCGATGCCACACCTGAACTGAAATCATTTCTGGCCACGGCGCGCAGTTTCGTCATGGCGGATCTGTACACGATTGCCCTGGCCAGCGGCCAGGTGCTGCGTTACACCGATGCGGGTTTGCAGATCTTCTACGCCGGACAGAACTACTCGGCCAGCGGGCCTCTGATCAAGCGCACCGGCGTACGTGCGGTGCGCGGGATTGAGGTCGACACGTTGAACGTGACCTTTACCGCCGGCATGGACGACACCGTGTTCGGCGAGCCCTTGCTGCCATTCATTGCCGGCGGCGGTTTTGACGGGGCCACCCTGAACCTTGTCCGAGCGTTTATGGCGGACTGGCGGTCGCCCGTGGTGGGCACGGTCACTCGTTTTATCGGGCGAGTCGCGGAGGTGGATCCTGCCGACCGCGAGCAGGCGACGGTGACAGTAAAGTCGCCGATCGAGCTGCTGGATACCAAGGTGCCCCGGGGCGTTTATCAGCCCTCGTGCCTGCGCACGGTGTACAGCGCCGATTGCGGGGTGAACCGTGCCCTATTTGAAACCGTGGGTGTGGTCCAGGGCGGCAGCACGGCCCTGCGTGTGAACTCCAATGTGCCCGCCACCCAGGGCTGGTTCGACCAGGGCGTGATTCGTTTTGTGAACGGTGCCAATGCAGGTGTGACAAGAACCGTACGCCGATTCACTGCCGATGGCGCCGTGACGATGATCCTGGGGCTGCCAGGCGTGCCAGTGGCAGGTGATCAGTTTCTGATTTACCCGGGTTGCCCACGGACGCTGGATGCCTGCACCAACAAATTCGGCAACCGAGCGCGGTACCGGGGGATGCCGTTCATTCCCGTCGCGGAGACATCGGTATGAGCCCGTTCGAAGTGCTGCAGCGTGATGCCGTGGTCGCGCAGGCTGAGCGCTGGTTGCGCACGCCGTACCAGCACCGGCAGCACCTGCTCGGCGTCGGCGTCGATTGCGCCTGGTTGCTGATTGAGGTGTATCACGCCGCCGGTTTGATTCCCTCGATCGATCCCGGGGCGTATGCCCAGGACTGGCACCTGCACCGCAGCGAGGAACGCTACCTGGGTTGGCTGGAGTTGTACGGCCGGCAGATCGACGTCCCACAGCGTGGCGATGTCGCGGTCTGGAAATTCGGCCGGACCTTCAGCCACGGCGCGGTGGTGGTCGATGAGCATCGCATCATTCACGCCTATCGGGACATCGGCGTCGAGTTTGCAGATATGCGCGAGGAGCGGCTCTCCAGCCACACCGTGCGTTATTACACACTTAACCGATATGGAGTCAGCGATGGGGGGCAGCAGTAGTACCATTTCCAACAGCGCAACGCGCATCAACGCGCTGCAGATCCAGAGCAGTGCGAGTGGCAAGCCGATCGCCTGGATCGCAGGCCGCAATCGCGTCAGTCCTAATCTCATTTATTACAGTGACTTCGAAGCGGTCGCCAAAACCACGACGAAAAAGTCGGGAGGTAAAGGCGGGGGCGGGGCTACTCAAAAAGACACGACCTATACCTATTATGCGGCGCTGATCCTTGCGGTCGGGCGTGGGCCGCTGGGTGCCATTCACCGTGTCTTCCGCGACAAGGAAGTATTCACATCGCTTGCTCAAGTGGGTTTGAACTACGCCAATGGCACTCATGATCAGACCGTGTGGGGTTTTCTTCAAACTCGCCACCCTGCCGAAGCGATTGCCTATTCCGATACGGCCTACGTGTTTTCCAGCAGGTACCTGCTAAACGATAACGCCGGCGTCCAGAATCATACCTTTGAGGTGGACGGGCGTTATCAAGTGCCCGGGCTGCCGGATGCCAACCCGGGCGATTTCCTGCCCGGGCTGTTGCTCGATCCATTGGACGGTATCGGTTTTACCCCGGCATGGGTCGCGGATATGTCGAACTACCGCAACTATTGCTTGGCGGAAAACTTACTCTTGAGTCCGGTACTCGACGAACAGTCGCCGGCGAATGAGGCGATCGCGCGCTGGTTGCAACTGACCAACAGTGAGCTGGTGTGGTCCGCCGGTCAACTCAAGGTGATCCCCTACGGCGACCAGGCCGTCACCGGTAACGGCGTGACGTGGTTTCCGAACATCACGCCGGTGGCGGATCTGACCGATGACGATTTTCTTTCTGAGGACGGTGAGCCTCCGGTCTCGCTCAAGATCAAGAGCCAGGCCGACAGCTACAATGAAGTGTCGCTGGAG
This sequence comes from Pseudomonas sp. NFACC42-2, assembly GCF_900116055.1. NCBI lineage: Bacteria > Pseudomonadati > Pseudomonadota > Gammaproteobacteria > Pseudomonadales > Pseudomonadaceae > Pseudomonas > Pseudomonas sp. NFACC42-2. Next base: position 430,869 of record NZ_FOZO01000001.1, on the reverse strand, counting down.
ATCCTTGATCGTGATCACGAGTACAACACCGACGTGGTGCGTGCGCCTGATCAGGCTGCCATTGAGCAGTTTGGCTCCAAGCCGATGGACACCATCAAAGCGTACGAGATCTGCAATATCGCCATTGGAGCCCATGCGGCGCAGTTGTTGGTGCAACGCAAGCTGTATGTGCGCAATGAATACGAGTTCTCCCTCGGCTGGCAGCATGTGCTCCTCGAACCTATGGACCTGGTGACGATCACTGAGCCTGGCTTGAACCTGCATCAACGCCTGGTCCGGTTGATTTCGGTTGAGGAGGACGAACTGGGTAAGTTGGCGATCGTGGCCGAGGATGCGTTGCTGGGTGTCGGCAGTGCCCCGAATTACCCGGTGCAGAGTAAGAGCGGTTATCAGGGCAATCAGAACGTCGCGCCTGGTCCTGTCCTGGCGCCCATCATGTTCAATCCACCCGAGAGCTTGCTGCCCGCCGGCACATTGCAGATCTGGGGCGGTGTTGCCGGTGTGGGTGAGGCCTGGGGCGGTTGTGAGATCTGGATCAGCGCTGATGGCGACAGCTATCGGTTAGCGGAGACGATTTACGGCAGGGCGCGCATGGGTCAGCTGACCGCAACGCTCGCATCCGGAGGCGACCCCGATACGGTCAACACCTTGTCGGTACAACTGGCAGCGGCGACCGAGCTGGCAGCGGCCACGACCGCCGAAGCGGACAGTGGCGCCACGCTGTGTTGGGTGGCCGGTGAGTTGCTGAGTTACCGAGACGCGGTACTCACGGGCGTCGGAGGCTATGAGCTGAGTTATCTGAGACGCGGACGTCTGAGCACGGCCATCTCCAGTCACTCGGCCGGTTCACCCTTTGTGCGGTTGGATGATGCGGTCTGGAAGTACAGCTACACGTCCGACCAGGTCGGCAAGACTGTCTGGGTCAAGTTCCGCTCATTTAACGTGTTTGGTCGAGCGCTTGAGGATCTGGCGGATGTCACTGCCTACAGCGTCACGTTGTCGCCGGCTCGGGTAGCGCCTGATACCGCGCAAAACCTCGCCCTGGTGGGTGCCTTCGAGGCGCCGTACTTCACCGTCAGCTGGGTGGCCGGTGCTCGTGCCGAGGATCGCTTGGTACGTGTTCGTCACGCGGGCAGTAATGCCCTCCTGCGAGAGGTGGCGACCACCAGCACGGCATTCACGTACCAACGTGAAGATGCGCTGGTGGATGGTGCGCTCATTCGCAGCTATCGGGTGGAGGTCATCGAGCGCAACGCTGCAGGCCAGGCACAGTTGGTGTCGTTGTTGGTCACCAATACGGCGCCGGCGCCCGTTACGGGAACCGCCGCCACGGTCACTGGCACCACCACCGCGGATGTCAGTTGCGCGGCCAGTGCAGCTGCAGACACGGCGGGCTATGTGTTTGTGTATTCGACAGAGGAAGACTTTGATCCGGCAACTGCAGGAACGGTCGGCTATCAAGGCGTATCACGCACCGGGCAGATCACGGGACTGACGCCAGACACCACGTATTACCTCTGCGCTGCAGCGTACGACACCTGGAGCAGTGTACGCAGTCAACTCAACTTCGCCCCGGCGATCACCTTCAACACCTGATAGAGACTCATCATGCAACCTATTCAATTCTTTGCCGCAAGGGCTGAAGACGGCGTGCTATTGCCCGGAGCAACGGTGAGTGTGCTTGTCTCCGGGAGTGAGACGTTGGCGCCGCTGTTTTCCGATGCGGCGGCGACCGTGGTTCTAGCCAACCCCATGCATGCCGATGCCAGTGCGCGGGTGTTCTTCTACACCACAGCGGCCCGCATCGATATTCAGATCGGTTATGCGGGGTACCGAGCGCCGCTGCTGCAGGGCATAGGTACCAGTGATCCGGTGGATATGATCAATGCGGAAATTGATCGTCTCAACCGCGATATGGTCGATGGAAAAGTGCATGCCACTGTCGCTGCAGGTCTCCTAGCGACGGTCGACGGCCAGTCTTTTTACGTCGAACCCACCTCGCCAGATATATCGCGCAGTCTGTATGTGCGGGTCAGTGCAACGGAGGCCAGGCACGTCTCCGATGACCCGTCGGTGGGTTACATCGCAGAGATAGACGTGCGCACCTCGGCAGTTGAGAGCGGCACGTTTAACGGCTTGGAGCTACGGTTTGTTCGACTGGCCGTAGAGTCCGGTTACACCTGGGCGCTGGTCGACTCGGTTGGACGCATGGCGTTGGGGTGCCGGGTGGATGGTTCACTCGTGGGTAAGTTCATGCTGCGCGACGGCACCGTCGATCGCAGCACGCTGAAGCTCGACCTCGACGGATTCATCGCCAAGGCGTTGGACCCTCAGTCGGGATACGCGTGGGCAGTGATCGATACCCTGGGCCGGATTGGTCTGGCTCTTCGAGTGGACGGTACCGTTACCGGGAAATTCTTGCTCGGCACCGGTGCCGTACCTCGCAAAGCGCTGGGGGCCGATCTGTCGGGCTTCATTGCGGTTCAACTGAGCCCAGAGTCCGGCTATGTCTGGGCCGTTGTTGATGCGGTTGGCCGCATTGCGCTGGGCATCACCACAGCCGGCAAAACGGTGGGGAATTTTGATATTCATATCCCCGATGTCACAGGGATCGAGTACCTCAAACCGGTTCACGACCTGCTGTGTGTAGGGGATTCCCTGACAGCCAATAGCAGCCAGGTCACCTGGCGGGAGCAACTGGCGCCACTGATCAGTGCTCGGACCATTGTGAATGGCGGCATTGGCGGCCAGACGTCTCGCCAGATCGCCGCGCGCTTCGGTGCTGGTACCGCACTGCTGACCGTCACTGACAACCAGATCCCGGCCTCGGGTTCGGTGACAGTCACGGCGTTGAGCACCTTGTTGCTGTCCACGCCCGCGACCAATTCGGGGACCTACACGTTGCCAGGTACCTTGGGCGGCATCCATGGGACGCTGACGTGCACGCACAGTGAGACAGGGGACTCGTCTGACGTTTACACGTTTGCTCGGGATACCGCCGGAGACGCCCGATACAGCGCGCCCAAGTCGCCGTTCGTACCCGACGTGCCCGGCGACGGGTTTTACACAGAGATTATCTGGATGGGCCGCAACAACCTCGACAACATCGAGCAGATCAAGGCCGACATTCGAGCCATGGTGGGTGTGCAGAAAACCGTTGAAAAACGCTACCTGATTATCACGCCGCCGCTTGGCGGCAACTCGACACCGGGTACTTCAACAGGGGAGGGTGTTGGTACCGCCACCTACAACAATTGTGTCGCCCTGGAGGATTGGGCCACCGCCGAGTACGGCGATCGCGTGATCAAGATCCGCGAGTGGCTCATGCAGTTCAACGACGGCAGCGCCGACGATCTGGACGACGTGGCCAAGGGCGTGGTTCCGCGTTCACTGCGGCTGGACATCATTCACAACACCACGATCAGCAACGGGCATATCGCCCGTCGCATCGCCTACGAAATTAACCGGAGGTCCTGGTAATGGCCGGACAAAAAACCGTACTGGATGGCATCACCTTTACCGATACGACGTTGCCCATTCTGCGCTCCGATGCGTTGCTGAGTGCGGGGTCGCTGTATTTGTTCGACTTGGGGCATAGCTTGGGTGGTGTGAGCGGAGTGCCGGCAGCTGGAGCCTCCATTCCCAACATCGCTTACGCCGAAGCGGCAGCGGTGCTTGGTGCGGGTACCGAGAGCAGCTTGGCCGGGGTGTTCAGCAGCAACGCGGTCGCGGCCGACGCATTGTTTGAGCGAACGCCCAGGAAGGGCCTGCACGCCATTTACAGCCAAGTGAACAACACAGTGAGCGGTCATGGCTCACAGATCAATGTCGCAACAGCGATCCGTGACTACATCATCGCGAACAAAACCCACCTGTTCTATTTTTCGGTATGGGCACATCGCACACGTGCTGCGCTCTCTACGGGGCATCGATACATGGAGATCGGTAGCGGCGGTAACTTCCTGGGGTACATGAGTGGCGCCGGAAACACCGGCAAGGCTTCCGGGCTTTACAACGTCGTCGGCGGTGCTAACGCCGTGGCCAACCGGTACTCCTCGATGCGAGCGTCTGCGGGGAGTGGTGATACGGTTGCGGCAGCGGCCGGGAGCATTATTTTCGGTAATGGCGGATCTGGTTCCGCGCTGACCAATCAATGCCCCTCGGACATTTTCTATCGCGGCTACTGCGAGGATCTGACCGTGTCGGGGCGAACCTACGCTGACGTCGACGCCCTCGACAAGGCGTTATGGGATGCCGCTTTCGCTGCAGGTGGCCGGTTTGCTGGAGACACTTTCACCGCACCGTCGACTTTCCCATAGCTGGCCAGGTAAACCTATAAGCCCGCCGCAACTCATGGTTTGCGGCGGAAGCGGAATTTTTCCCAACCGTTTTTGAACCTGAAAGTTCCGGTGTCTCCTCTGAGAGCGTAAAGGCTTGCTCTGTACCAAGCATTGAATCGAGAGAATCCAAGACGTCTGATTTTTTTGTAGACCCAAACCCATCCGTGGTGATTGGTAGTTTTGGTGGGTCTCAACACCATTGACGCGTTCCTTGTAGGGTTAATTTGGCGCAGATGATAGCGATGTGCCCTGCCGCCAAGGCTGTCAATTAATAACGGGATGGAACTTCTTATCACGACGAGCTTCCTGGCCTCATTCGTTTGAATACAGCACCGTTTAAAACAAACTCAACAGAGATCATTTCACCTCTAATCCCCGCCGTTGTGCGGGTTTTTTTCGTCTGGAGAAAAGGCTATGGCACGACTCTCAACCACTCAAGCGGGCAGCCGCAATGCGTTGGCCTTCCTCGACATGCTCGCTTTCTCCGAGGGGACCAGCACATCGCCAGCCACTGCCCTGGATGGCTACGACGTCATTGTGACGGGCATCGACAGGAAGCCTGAGATTTTCACGGATTTCAGTGATCACCCGTTCGCAAAGGGACGCCGCTCGAAGGTCATCAACAGCAAGGGCCTGACATCTAATGCCTCGGGCCGATACCAGCAAATGCTGAAGGACTGGCCGTATTACCAAACGTTGCTGGCCCTGCCTGACTTCAGTCCGATCAGCCAGGATCTGCTTGCTCTGCAACACATCCGCGAATGCCGCGCGTTACCGGACGTGCATTCAGGCCGGGTCGAAACCGCCGTCGAAAAGTGCCGAAATATTTGGGCAAGCCTGCCTGGTGCAGGGTATGGCCAGCGTGAACACCGGCTTGCCGATTTGATCCAGCAGTACCGCCTGGCGGGTGGAGCACTGTCATGACGGCATTACGGAAAGTGTCACGCTGTCTGGCCCAGGCCGAGGAGGGCCGTCTGTATTTCTCGTGCCCTGGCTGTGACATCGCCCATGGTGTATCGCATGGAAATGGCCTCGGGCCACGGTGGGGGTGGAATGGCAATGTGGAGGCGCCGACGTTCACGCCGAGCATTCTGGTCCGATACACCTGGTCGGACGGCCCGAGGGTTTGCCATTCGTTCGTGACCGGTGGGCGTATACAGTTTCTTGATGACTGCACCCATCATCTGGCCGGGCGAACCGTCGATCTACCCGATTGGGAGGACGACCAATGCTGACCACACCACAGAAATTGGCAGTTTTGTTGATCGCTATGACCATTGCGTTCGGTGCGGCCTGGCAGGTCCAAACCTGGCGTTACGCGAGGCAGCTTGCGAGCCAGGCCGCGCTGCAGGCTGACGATCTAAACAATCTGACTCAGGCCGCGCTACGCCAGCAGCAGACCGAGCAGGACAAGCACCTGGCCACAGAGCAACAACTCGCTGTCTCCGATCAACTACGCACCCGAGAACTGTCCGATGCCAAACGTAATCAGGCTCTATTGCGTGACCGTCTTGCTACTGCTGATGTACGGCTGTCAGTCCTTCTCGACGCCAAGGACCCAGCCAGTGGCTGCAACGTGTTTGCCACCCCCAGCACCGTCGGCGTGGTTCATGCAGCCCGTCGAGCCAAACTTGACCCAGCGCATGCTCAACGAATTATCGGAATCACCGATGCCGGCGACCAAGGATTGATCGCCCTGCAAGCCTGCCAAACCTACGCACAAGAAGTTTCTAAACCGAAGTAAAAGGAGCGGCCGGGTAGGATGCGTCAACATCCAGCACGGCCACCTTTCCCGCAGAATTCCCCTGCAAGTCCAGCCAAGGCTCCTGCTTCGTGCACAAAGCGAAATGAGCCTAGCACTGTTTATTCATACAGCAAAGGTCTTGCTTTTATGTCCACCCCCATCATCCCTTGGATGGGCGGCAAACGCCGACTGGCCGACCGCCTTATCCCGCTCTTCCCACCCCATGAATGCTATGTCGAAGTGTTTGCCGGCGGCGCCGCGCTCTACTTCATGCGTCCTCAGGCTGCGCCGGTTGAAGTCCTTAATGACATCAACGGCGACCTGGTGACGCTGTATCGCGTGGTGCAGAACCACCTGGAAGAATTTGTGCGCCAGTTCAAATGGGCGCTTAGCTCCCGCCAGGTGTTCGAGTGGCAGAAGATGACCCGTCCTGAAACCCTGACCGATATCCAGCGCGCTGCCCGTTTTTTCTATCTGCAGCACCACGCCTTTGCCGGCAAGGTGACGGGGCAGACGTTTGGAACCGCAACCACTGGCCCTGCCATCAACCTGCTGCGGATTGAGGAAAACCTCTCGGCCGCTTGGCAGCGACTGTCCGGCACTTATGTCGAAAACCTCCCTTGGCTTGATTGCGCTGAACGGTATGACCGTGCGCATACCTTCCACTACATGGATCCACCTTATTGGCAGACGGCAGGCTATGGCGGGAATTTCCCCTTTGAAAATTACGAGCGGATGGCAAATTTTATGCGCAGCTGCAAGGGCAAGGTGATGGTCAGCATCAATGATCATCCCAGTATCAGAGAGGTGTTTCGGGGGTTCCATCATGAGAGACTGAGTATAAAGTACAGTAATTCAAACCATAGGCGATCATGCCAGGAGCCGAGTGGCGAGCTGATTATTATGAACTGGACCCCTGACACATGGGGTAGGCTTATCTGACAGAGATAACCGAGCAATGCCCCAAATCAAAAGGGCAGAAAATGTTTCTTGCCCTCCCTGCAGCAATTGACTACGTTAGGATTCGCATGGCAGGGACGAGGGCAACAGAGTCAATGAAGGCGGCTGATGTGTCACTAGAAAATCGCGAATATTGGCGGAACGAAAAGATCGCTTTCCTTACTCTATCTTCTTTGAAAGGAGTTGGGTTTTGGACTCTCTATAAGCTTGCAAAATCTGGTGTTAGTTTTAAAGAGGTTTTAAAGGATCCTGAAGGAAAACTTGTAGATAAAATTTACGATGGCTCCGATGGCGTAGTAAGTATTACCGAGCAACAAGATGCCCTATGGCAAAAAGGTCTCAGTTTAGCAAGAAGCCTTTTTGCGGATAATATCAGGTTAATATTCAAAGACGAGATAGGCTTTCCACCGAAATTGAGGAATATTCCGGATGCACCCTACTGGATTTTCGTACAAGGAGATTTAGCACCTCTTTTTTGTAAGTCTGTAGCGATTGTGGGTACTAGACAACCGAGCGATGACGGAGTATTCCTATCTAAATTGGTACTTGCAGCCCTAGTTAAGTTTAAGTGTGTAACTGTAAGTGGTCTTGCAATGGGGGTCGATCAATTGGCTCACCAAGGCTCGCTTCGATACGCTTTAAAAACTATCGCAGTACTAGGGACCGGCATTCTGGGTAACTATCCAAAAGGATCGGAGGAGTTAAGAAGGAGGATTTTGGATGGTGGAGGTACTATAGTTTCTGAATATTTACCACATCAGTCTTATAGCGCTGAAAACTTTATCCGCAGGAATAGGCTGCAGGCGGCATTATGCGACTTGTTAGTTCCTGTTGAATGGGGGATAAAAAGTGGAACTGCTCATACTGTAAGGTTTGCAGCCAAGTACGAAAAAGCTATTGTTAATCTTTATATGCCGCTTACGTACAATTCCAAACCAGAATTAAGCTATTCTGAGAGTCAATTTGGCGCGATATCACTTGAGATGCCCCGTGAGATATCGAGACTCGATGATTGTATTTATAACTATTTAAGTGAAGATCTGTTTTTTGATTCGGCAGACCACTCTCAAGATGTAAGTAGTGATGGCTTCGACTTATTTGATAAAGGCATGGTTCTGGCAGATTATAACGAGGGTGAGCAGGTAGTCGGTAGCGGCGAAAATAATGAAGAGTCAGCTGGCGATGATAAAAGAAATGTCGGTTCAGTTGATGGTGCGGGTTTGGAGAGCAAAGATATAGAAAGGTTGTCCGACAAAAAAAACGAAGGGGAGGGTAAGCAGTTTAAGTTAAAAATATAAAATTTAAATAATATGGTATTTGAAAAAGGATGAACAAGTGCTTATCTTAATGTCTTCTCCAAATTTTGTAATTCGCAATGGCCGAGTAGATCCTGAGTTGGTCAAGGTTATTGCAGACACCCGTGCAGCGAAAAATCCTGTCGGTTTTGTTTCTAATGGAGAAGAACCTGCGTGGTTTGCGGAGTCTTTCGCAAATACGGGCGTCCAATTTCTGCAATGTAAGGGACGTCAGAATGGAGAGGTTATTTCCAGAAATGCGATTAAATTTAAGCTTAATAGCTATGATGTAATCGTTTTGGCTGTAAAAGATGAAGATGTGCAAATGGGTAAGAATGGAGGTGCAGTGCTTGTCGCTGCGGGTTGGTCAACAGCGCAACAGGTACGTAATTTAGGTATACGTGTTGATGATTATAATCAACTCAGGGAAGTGATACAGCTTACCGAAAGCTGGAGGGGGGAGTGGTGGTACAAAGCAAAAGCTGATAATTATAATATTTTGGCGCTCGCCGATCTTTCTGAATATGGGAAAGATATAACTCAACAAGAGTTTGGAAAAAAACTCACGTCTACAGTAAAAAATGGTGGAGGGCGATTAAATGCTCTGCTAGCTGTTACTGCCCGCTCATTACTTATTGCAGGTATCGGGAGGACGGACAGCTTGATGTGGGGAGTGTATCCTTCCTCAAATAGTTCGAATAATGATAGTGAGGTTTTGAGCGACTTTACTCACCGCTTGCGAACTACTGTTTCGAGAGTTCACTTTTCAAAAAGAGGTCAACCTCTTTTTATTCGGCACACCGCTTCAGCAAAACGTTCAAAAGGAGGAGGGGGAGATCGGACCGACCCTTCCGAACAAGTTCAAACTATTCATCTAAATTCATTTTATAAAGGTAAGTTGAAAGGTAAAAATGTCATTGTTGTGGATGATTGTACAACATATGGTGTTTCTTTCGGTGTGGCAGCGGCATTTCTTATGGCAGCAGGGGCAGCGTCAGTCACGGGAATAGCTTTAGGGAAGTTTGGCAATCAACTAAGGCAGTATCAGATATCTATTAAGACGGATCCGTATATGCCTATATCGAAAGGTGGCTATTCGGTCGACTCTCAGGGGATAGTTAACGGAGTTGCAAATAAAGATACCCAGCAAAATCTTCTTGCTCTTATTCCTTGACACCCCCCTGCAATTCTTTTTGCTTTGTATGTTGGATGCTTTCTGAGGCCTAAGTGTTCGGCATTGTGGATGCTCGGTCTTTGTGTGTATTTAAAAAGGAAGGTCTTTGGAGTTCGCAAGGAGATATTCATTTTGATCTACGTATTCTAAACTTGTTATTAATGTTAGCGCATCGTCAGCCAATTTTTCTAGAGCTTGCGAGCTATTTTCTGTCGGTTCAAAGCTGAAGGTGTACTTGCCTTGATTGTCTTCCTCACTAACAATTTTTAGATTTTCGCATTGTTTGACTAGTTGTAGTACTTCTTTCCTGTCTGGCATAGAAGTGGCAAAAACAGAGAATAGTAAGTTCCTCCCATCGTCCAGCGTAGTTATAGATAATCTCTCGTGATCTTCGTTGGATTTTGGTTTGGCGTGCCATGAAATGTTCGCGTTCCAGAAGCCATCCCAAATTTCGTCCTGTGCGGCTGGAAGAAGCTTGTGTTGAGCTAAGCAACTGTAGATAGGTTCAACAGATAGAACAGCCATATATCCTAACTGCTCAGGCAGGCTATTCATAACGAGACTTTGAGTAATTACTCCTAGCGCAATTCCATCGCTTGTTATTACTACTCCTCCGCTAAAGCCTCCCCGAGGCATTGCGGAAACAATAAAGTGTACATGACGTGAGTGGCGTAGATCCATCAGGGCATTAACCTCTCCGCGCGCACCTATGAGAGTTGGTTGCCGCGCGAACGGAACAGGTGGGAAACCTAGTACAAGTACCTCGGTTAGTACAAAGTCATCTATGCCTAGCCAATCATCTAAGTGGTCGCCAAGTGGAATTGCTGGTGTATATGGATCTAGCCCTGATACTTTGAAAATTGCAATATCTATATCCTTGTCTTCATGAAAAAAAGGCCCCTTTGTAATCGTTAATGTTGAAGGGGTTATTGAATGTGCTTTGAACTGCGTTTTGCCTGATATGACTGTAACGTCGGATTTTTCAGCATCCTCTCCGCTAAGAGGGATATAGGATCTAGTTACTGTCGCTATATCAAGGATTTTGTTTCCATCGACTACGTGTCTTGCAGTTACGAAGACACCATCTCCAACATGGAATGCTGAACCTATACCCTCAGTGCCATCCGGTTGCTCAATAGCAACGTATGCCATTGCCACGGAGAACTCCTGATATAGTGCTCTTAGTTTATCGCTCATAAATTACTCCGAATGACGTTTTAAATTTATAAAAGTTTACTTAAAGGTTCTGATTTAATGCTGTTCAGTTGGCGTTTTTAGTCGTTGGCTTTGCAAAAAAAGTTCCAAATCGAGGTGTGTAAATGTAAAATTTTGAAGGTAAGCTAATTTTCTTTATGTTTATCAAATAGTTGCGATGTTATTGGGCCGGAAGTTCACAGTTCGAACCGTTATCGGTATAATTCTATTGCCAGGGCTTCTTCCGGTTTTGCAAATATGGAGTTTGTTTATGAAGGGATTAACTGAGCTGACCGATGCGGAGCACCTAATTGTTCAGCAGGCTGTCGACGCACTTAGGCAGTTCCATGAGGCTCAGGCTGCGAATCTGCCAGAGGCGGAAGTGAATCGCTTGCGTCTTCAAGCTGAATCACTCTTTCAGGCTATCACAGACTATCGATTGCATTATTTAGGTGCCCCATCGTCAACTCGTCATTAGCTAAAGTCTTAATATAATATATGTTCCCGCTTCTTACGACTTTAATTTATAGTTTTGGATTTTTTCGGTTCTACAAAAAAATCCTATGCTCGTAAAACTTTCGATAACAGGTTTTGTGGTGAGTTTTAGTGAGGTTATATTGTATTGATTGCTAAAAGGGTTTCGGGACTCAATATGTTAATTGTAGGCTCTAAATAAGGGTAACGATTAAATACCATGATAGTGGACTTTGTTTCTAGTTTGTTATTGTCTTCGTAACTTTCGCCGTCGGAGTATGGCTCTATCTCCCATGTTAGTTTGTCTCTGAATCCTGTTTCAGTTTTAAATGATGTTACTCGGCAACGTTTGTCAGCGGGAATATCTACTAGGGCTACATGGTCACCCTGAGGATCTCGGTGGATGACTTCACAAAACTGTCCTAGATACGCTTTTCCACGTAAGTGATCGCATTTAGAGTAGCGCTGGAGGCATATTGAACAGTCAAGTCGGTTTGATACGAAGCCTGCGCTAAGGAAAGCTTGAGGTGGAAAGAGATTTTCCTCCAGATCTTCCAAGCACTGAATTTTTTCAGCTAAATGTGAAAAGCCTTTATCGGAGCGAGTCGCATCTAAGTGTCCCATTTGAGCTGATACCAAGCAATCCCAAGCTTCATTAGGCATATCTTTTTTTAAAAAGATCCACATCAACAACTCAGAGCGCAGTCCGCCGAGTGCGCACATAAATCCTAGGAATAAGTTGGCATTGCCTTCATTTTCTCGGGCTGCTGCCTGGTCTTTAAGACTAGCGGCCTGATAAATAAGACTGTCGAGTTTATAACATTGCTGTAACTGCAGTTTACTAGAGCGTGCTGGAGATAGTAAGTACTCTGTTTCGTTAACTCCGGAATTAAAGTGGTTTATTATTTCAATTAGTTGCATTTTGGCTTTTCTCCAGCTCTTTAACTATGTCGTAGATTTGGGGTAAACCTTCATGTGGACCGCTATAGTGGATTTCTTTGCAACTGCCGTCTTTATTTTGGTATATGACGTCAAGTGAAGCTTTCCCTCCTTTTGAACCTTTGAATAAATCATATAAGTAATTGGTGATAAGTCCAAGGGTTATTGAAAGTGCATTGGGGTCCTGTGTTAAAAGTCCAGCGGATATAATTAGGGTAGGGCCGTACCATTCGAAGCTGTATTGTTGTAAGTAGGGCGGCTGATCTTCTTCTTCGAATAGCTCGTAATAAGTAATATTATTTTGTCGTAATAAAGTTCTTACTGTGTCCGATTCCACCTGTTGGCGGAGTTCGTTTAAGGAATTTGCGGTAGCTAAATTGCTTGGGATGATTGTAAGTCCGTTGGGTAGGGCGAGGCCAAAACTTTTTAATTTTTCTGATATCGATATGTGGTCGTTAACTAAGATACTCATAATCATCCTTTTAAATTTTTTTGTTGAGTTTGATTCTGCCTGTTTTGAATTTTATTTAGATGTGTCGTTGGGCAATGGTTGAGATTTTATTTTGTTGGTAAGAATGAGTGCGATGTACCATATGAATGAAGCAATTAGTGAGGCAACTAGGCCGATCGCGAAGCCAATTGTGCGCTCTCTCCAAATGGAAGCGCTAGCGCGTTCCTCTTGAGCCAAAAATATAGCTTCAACAGCTGCTTTATCTAGTTCTATTAGGGGTTGAAGCTTTTCTTTTTCGGACTTTAGCTTAGTGATTGCATCTTCTGTGTCACGAAGCGCTAATTGTTGGGTTTTTACAAATTCCAAAAGTTGGTGTATATTCTTTTCGGTTTCGTTTAGTTGTTTAAGTTGTTTGTCGTAAGTGTTGTTTTCAAGTCTCTTTAATTCTTGTTTTTTTCGATCGAATTCTTCTGTATATACTATGATAGCTGCCCCCGATGCCACTATCGCTAATGTTAATATTGTAGTTGCCAGGGGTCTTACAAGGAAAATTTCGACCCATTGCTTTGCGAGCAGAAATATTAATTGATTCATTATAGCACCCAGTCGTCCTTGTTAAGTAGCAGCCTGTCGCAAGCCGCGACATGTGTAAGAGTAGCAATTGGCCACTCTTGCTGCAATGTAGAGTATGCGTTACCAGTAAACGCAGACACACTTTTTCGAGAGGGTACCGGTGACGGCAGAATTTCAACACGTGGCGTGCGCCTTAGAGTTTGGAGCTCTGTCGGCTTGATGGCTCTGATTTTCTATTTTTATTTTGGTTTGCACGGCAGCAGCTAGGGTTAAAGTGGGATGCGCACTCACAGTGCTTTACACCGCCACACTGTCCATGTTGTGACGTTCCCTTCCGAGCCTGGCGTTCTTATGCCTGTTCGCGGCCCCTGCGGGCTAGCAGCACTGTCGCCGGCAGTTGTGGGTGACCGATCATAATCGACGCCCAATCATGCTAACGAATTAGTTATCTTGGATATGCTCACCCTCCGACGATCTCTTTAAAAGTCCGTTTTCCTAAGCGGAGCTGCTTGGCTCGGCGTTTACAACAGTTATGTCAGCAAGGCGGCAGATCAGTTCCAAAACCGAAACCTCAAGCCTTGCAGAATGCGGCCTGTAGCCTGATCTGCTGTTGCGGATAATGGAACGCTTATGGCCCTTAGGGTCGCAGCCAGCTTGAGTCTGCATAGCGGTCTTGAAACCGGCGAATTCTAAGATCTGTCACCCATTGGAATCAGTGTTTTGAAAGCTGGGGAGTCGATGGCCTCTCCGAATCTCTTGCTTAGCATCAGGTAGCCAGGGAGAGTAAAAATAGTTCCGCAACCCAAAGAGGGCCACCCAGCCAGCGGGCTTCACAACCACATTAAAAAAACGATTGTGCGGAATTTAAATTTATTCAACCTTTTGATTTATATATAAAAAATTGGGGATTGCAAATCCGCCTACGCCGGTTCGATTCCGACCTCGGCCTCCACTCTTGAAAACCCCGTAGATTAACGTCTACGGGGTTTTTTATTGGGCGGAAGAAAAGGCCCGGGTGCCAACCTCTCGAGCAGGCCGATCTACCTCCCTCCGCATCCGCCTGTGCAGGCGCCATTCCCTTCCCGTTGTGTACAGCGTTGTGCCTTGTTCCTCCCGCGCTCGAAGGGTTTTTCGACGAGTGACGTGTCTAGATCAAGGGTCAGGAGGCTTTTAAGGTTGTCATGGCCCGTGTTGGCGACTACCCTGAAAATGTTCGTATTGTTACGAATAATTTCGGTTGTGGCTGTTTTCAAGTCACGCTACTTCAGGATGAGGAACGAAAATGTTTTCACACGAAGGTCCCGCAATAGAGCTGTTGCTATTCATTTTTGGTCTGGCGATGCTACTTTTGGTCGTTTGGTTTTTTCATCATCAATACGAGCGAAAGACGGGGAAGGGTGTTAAAAAACTACATGATCTTGACGACAAACGCTCAACCTGACGCTGCTGTCGAATGAGCTGATCGAGTCGGCTCCCGCTGGCTCGCACTATTCACTGACGTAAAGATCGAGGGCTGGCTACGATTTCCGAGTCGAGGCCCTCATTCTAGAGCGTACTGACCTCAATCTTCAGCACTCAGCCTCTGACCTGTTGATGCGCTGCGCCTTCACTTCACCCGCGTACCTGGCGATTTTATCCCGCTGAGTGGCCAACAACGTGCAGATCTTCATTAGCGCCAACGCCTCACTCGGCGTCCTGCTGCTGTTTGCCAGGGCTGTCAGTTCAACCACGGACCAGCCAATGACTGCAGCTGCATCGTCCAGGTCATAAAACAACTCCTGCTGGGCGGTTCTGGGGCCATCGAGGCCCTGTATAAACTCTTTCATCGACTTCTCCCTTTGGTGCTGATCAGGTAGCGAAGTTGGCCTTACTCGCATCAACGAATGACGTGTATCCACCCCAACACAAACCCTACCAAGACGTTACACGAAACCCATGACGGACTTCATTTAACGCGGTCCTACTTGACGTACACCCAACCTTGTAAAGCAGAGAGCGTTGTCATGAAGTTGAATTACCTAACCAAGGCGGCTGTTGTTGTCGCGCTGTTGTCGACCTTGTCGGGCTGCTGGATATTCATGCCACCGGGCGGTGGCGGGGGTGGTGGCCATGGCGGTGGTGGTCATGGTCAAGGCGGCGGCCCTGGTGGCGGTCCGCGCTGACAGTCAGTCAACGGGAGGCTGGCCATGAACAATGGCCTGCCTCTTTTTTTGCCCCGGATAAATCCCAGGCAAAGAAAAGCCCGCGATGGGGAGCACGGGCTAAAAGGGATGTTCATTAGGAGCTGGGTTCACCATAAGGCCGCGCCTGTGAAAGCTTTGTGAAAACGCCGGAGCCATTTGAACCTGAAGTGTATGCCTCGATCCGTGCCTGGCTGTACGGGGCGCCGGGCGGCATAACCCACTACTGTCGCAGGCCTACCACACCGCTCGGATGCCGCACCATGTCCATGTCTACCAGCCTGCTGTCGGCCTTTGTGCTGTTCGCCTTCGTGTCCTCGATCACCCCAGGGCCGAATAACACCATGTTGCTTGCCTCGGGGGTGAACTTCGGGTTTCGTCGCTCGATGCCCCATGCGCTGGGGATCAGTATCGGCTTCATGCTGCTGGTGATTTCGGTCGGCCTGGGCCTGGGCGAAGTGTTCAAGGTATTCCCGTGGGCCTACACGGTGTTGCGCTACGTGGGCGCGGCGTACTTGCTGTACCTGGCCTGGAAGATCGCCACGGCGGGCGGCATGTCCGATAGCAATGATGAGCACGGCAAACCCATGACGTTCTTGGGCGCGGCGGCGTTTCAGTGGGTGAACCCCAAGGCGTGGATCATGGCGCTCGGGGCCATCACCACCTATACGCCGGCCGAGGGTTATGTCACCAACGTGCTGGTGATCGCGCTGGTCTTTGCCGTGGTCAACCTGCCCAGTGTGTGCGTGTGGGTCGGGTGTGGCAGCGGCTTGCGCAATGTGCTGCGCGAACCGCGCTGGTTGAGGCTGTTCAATTGGTCAATGGCCGGGCTGTTGGTGCTGTCGTTGTACCCGATGTTGTTTGCCGGCTAGGCGTCAGACCGGCGAGATGGTCGCCAGCAGCCCGATGCCGATGGTCAGCACTAAAAAACCGAACAGGAAAATCGCCATCTTGGTCATAAGGCCTCCGAAGGGAAGGGGGTGGGGATGTGGGCTATTGTCCGCCCAGGCGGCATTTCAATACAGGCGCAGATAGCAAAGAAAAAACCGTATCAGATGCGCTGGCGAGGGTTCTGCCACGGGCTTTTGGCGCCCGTGGTTTTTTCAAGATCAGTGCCTGAGACAGGCAGCGTTTTTCCCCCTAAGATGGCGCCCATTGCATCAACAATAAAAGTGGGCCAACCCTCGATGGAAAGACGCCAGTTCAGTGGTGGCATGAAAGGCAAGAACCTGCGCTACCTCAACGAAACCTCCCAGCCGGCATCGGTCACCCGCGTCGGCTTCCTGCTGCTCGAACATTTTTCCCTGCCGGCATTCACCCAGACCCTCGACACCGTGGTCACCGCCAACCTGCTGCGACCTGATCTGTTCGCCACGCGCACCTTCGGGTGTGACGACGGGGAAGTCATCAGCGACCTGGGCCTGGTGATCCGCCCCGACGCGCGTCTCGATGCGCCCGCGCTGCAAGGCCTGGATCTGCTGGTGATCTGCGGCGGCTTTCGCACCGAACTCAAGGCTGACGATCCCTTCATCCAGTTGCTGCGCACGGCCGCCGAGCAGGGCGTGAGCCTCGCGGGATTGTGGAACGGCGCATGGTTCCTCGGCCGCGCCGGCCTGCTGCAGGGCTACCGCTGCGCCATCCACCCCGAACACCGCCCGGCCCTGGCGGAAGTGTCCAAGGCCACCCACGTTACCAGCGAACCCTACGTGATCGACCGCGACCGCCTCACCGCGTCGAGCCCCTCCGGCGCTTTCCACATGGCCTTGGACTGGATCAAAAGCTTGCACGACAAAGCCCTGGTCGAAGGTATCGAAGACATCCTGGCCTTTGAAGAATCGCGTTACCGGCGCATCAAACCCACCGAAAACGTCAGCGTCAGCGCGCCCCTGCGCGAAGTGGTCAAGCTGATGGACGCCAACCTCGAAGAACCGCTGGAACTCGACCAACTTGCCGTCTACGCCGGCCGCTCGCGCCGCCAACTGGAGCGCCTGTTCAAGGAACAACTGGGCACCACGCCGCAGCGCTACTACATGGAACTGCGCGTCACCGAAGCACGCCGGCTGTTGCAGCACACCGAACTGTCACAGGTGGAAGTGCTGGTGGCGTGCGGGTTTGTCTCGCCGAGCCATTTCAGCAAATGCTACAGCTCGTATTTCGGATATCGCCCCTCCAAGGAGAAGCGGTTGGTCAAGTAAAGTGACTGTCGCTCTATGCGCGCCGGCATGATTTTTCAAGGAGGGCCCATGTCTCTTACACGTTCGGATCGTTATCGCGGCAGTCTGCTGGGTTTGGCCTGTGGCGATGCAGTCGGGACCACGGTGGAGTTCATGCCCCGTGGCACATTTACACCGCTCACCGATATGGTGGGAGGAGGGCCATTCAACCTCAAGCCCGGCCAGTGGACCGACGATACTTCAATGGCGCTGTGCCTGGCCGAAAGTCTGTTGCGCAAAGAGGGTTTTGACGCGGCGGATCAGATGGGTCGATATCTGAATTGGTGGAAATGGGGCTATTTGAGTTCCACCGGCGACTGTTTCGATATTGGCCTGACCGTGAGTAAGGCGCTAACGGCGTATCAAGACAGTGCAAACCCCTTTTCAGGCTCTACGGATCCGTATTCCGCCGGAAATGGTTCGTTGATGCGCCTTGCACCGGTGGTGCTGTTTTACTTTCCGGACCTTCAACGTATCCGCCATTACGCCGCCGAAAGCTCGCGCACCACCCACGCTGCTCAGGAAGCAATCGAGTGCTGCCTGGTGCTGGCCCAGGCAATCAGCAATGCGCTTGAGGGTGTTTCAAAGGATCAGGTATTGCAGTTGGCGCAGATGGACCTCGCGACCGCCAAAGTCGCCGCACTTGCGCAGGGCAATTACCTGGATAAGTCCCGTGATGACATCGTCGGCACCGGCTACGCCGTGGCGTCTCTTGAAGCCGCACTCTGGTGCTTCCACCATACCGACAGCTTTGCGGCGGCGGTGCTGATGGCGGCCAATCTGGGTGATGACGCGGACACTACCGCAGCCATCGTTGGTCAGTTGGCTGGTGCTTACTATGGTGTGCAAGCGATTCCCGAGGGCTGGTTGGAAAAGTTGTGGATGCGCGAGGAAATCCAAGGCATGGCGGATGCCCTGTTGGCGGCCTCGACCGGTAATCTCGTTCAGTGAAGTCAGTACAAATACGGGAGGTCCCGCTGAATCTTCGGCTTAGCGCTGTCGCACAGCAAACGGTAACCCCCGTGGTGAGGGAGCTTGCTCCCGTTGGGCCGCGAAGCGGCCCCAAAAAGGGGACTGCTGCGCAGTCCAGCGGGAGCAAGCTCCCTCACCACAAGAACCTCAAAACCGCCCCAGTCGATACGCCCCTAGCGCCGGCAACCCTGAAAGCACAGGCGCCCCCGACGCCATTTGCCCCACCATCTCCGCCGTCACCGCCGCCTGGGTCAGCCCCAAATGCTGATGCCCGAACGCAAGCAGCACCTTCCCGTCACACACCCGATCAATAATCGGCAGCGAATCCGGCAGCGACGGTCTGAAGCCCATCCACGGCGTCGCATCCGCTGCACTCAGGTCCTCACGGAACAGTCCCTGGCTTAACCGATGCAACTGCCACGCCCGCGCCATGTTCGGCGGGCGGTCGAGGCCGGCGAATTCCACGGTGCCGGCCAGGCGCAGGCCGCCTGTCATCGGTGTCATGATGAACTTGCGCTCCAGGGACGTGACGGCAAACGGCAGGCGCTGCTGTTCATGGGGCAGCATCAGGTGATAGCCGCGTTCGGTATCCAGCGGGACTTTTTTGCCGGTCAGGGCGGCGGTGAGTCTGGCCGAGTGGGCGTCACAGGCGATCAGGACCTGGCGGGCGGCAAAGGTGCCTTGATCGGTGCTCACGGTGATGCCATCGCCTTCAATCCGCGCATCCAGCACCTGGTGTTGGAGGAACTGCACGCCACTGGCCTTCGCCACCTCCACCAATTCGCAGACCAACCGGTAAGGGTCGAGGAAGTGTCCTGTTCGCGGGAAAAACAGGCCGCCCTGGATCCGGGTGCTCAATTGCGGGGCAACCCCTCGAATGGCATCTACCGACCAGAAATCCACCGGCACGTTTTGCGCCTGCATGCGCCGTTGCAAGCCATCGATGGCCGCCCGGGAGCCTGCCCGTTCGAACACCAGCAGCGAGCCATCTTCGCGCAACAGCCCCGGGCGCTGAATACTGGCCAGCAACCGTTGCCAGGCGCCAAGGCTCGCTTCATTGAGCGTGCGCAGACCCGTCACCGTGCCCTGGTAACTCGCCGGGCGCAGGTTCAGCAGCAGGCGGATGAACCAGGGCAGGGCGCGCGGCAGGTATTTCCAGTCTAGGCGCAGCGGGCCCATGGGGTCCATAAGCATGGCGGGCAAGCGCTTGAGGATCGACAGGTCGGCGATCGGGAACACTTGCTCGGTCGCCAGGTGCCCGGCGTTGCCGTAGGAAGCGCCCATGCCGGGCGCCTGCTGGTCGATCACCCGCACTTTCCGCCCCTGGCGCGCCAGCTGCAGGGCGCAGGCAACGCCAATGATGCCGGCTCCGATTACGGTGATATCCGCAGGGTCAGGGTCGTGCATCAGCTACGCCTCTCTCGACCAGTTGGCATACCACTGGCGAAACAGCGCGTACTGGGTTTCGGCGTAACGCCGCTGGGCATCGCTGAGCACATCGGTTTCGTTGAAGTGCAGGGCGTAGCCCGTGTCGCCGTTAAGCACCATCAGGTGCTTGTAATACAGCACCAGGTCACAGCCTTCATCGAAGGAAGACAGCACCGCCAGCGCCGCTTCCAGTTCCCGGGCCTGGCGCCGGGCCTTGGCATCGCCCTTGGCGGCTTGCTTGCTCAGGGCCACCAGGTGCAGCACTTCGCGGGGCAAGGCATTGCCGACGCCGGTGATCGCACCCGTGGCGTTGCAGTTGACGAAACCGTGCACCACCTGGGTATCGACGCCGACCATCAGGGTCACGCTGTCGTCCTGGGAGGTGATGTGCTCGGCGGCATAGCGCAGGTCGGCAGCGCCACCGAACTCCTTGAAGCCGATCAGGTTCGGGTGTTCGCGGCGCAGTTCGAAGAACAACTCCGCGCGGGTGGCAAAGCCGTAGTAAGGGCTGTTGTAGATCACCGCCGGCAGGTTGGGCGCGGCCTCGAGGATTGCCGAGAAATGCGCCTTTTGCGCGGTGGCGGACGCACCTCTGGACAGCACGCGCGGGATCACCATCAAGCCCTGGGCGCCGACCTTGGCCGCGTGGGCGGCGTGGGCCACCGCCTCGCGGCTGTTCACCGCCCCGGTACCGACAATGGTCGGCACGCCGGCCGCCACCAGGCGCGCCACGCCTTCCTGGCGCTCGGCTTCGGTGAGCAACGGCCAGTCGCCCATGGACCCGCAATACACCACGGCGCTCATGCCGATATCGATCAACTCGCGGCCCTTGGCGACCAGCGCGTCGAAGTCCGGCTTGCGCGCGGCGGTGCACGGGGTCATCAACGCGGGGACGCAACCGGTGAAGATGTTGTCGCTCATTGTTCTGGCTCCTTGCAGCGTTCAATCAAAGGGGTTGGGCTCAGATGCCCCAGGCAAACGGGTCCTGCTCGTCGATCAGCAAGGTGCTGTCGGCGGTCATGTAGGCGCGGCCGGTGATGAAGGGGATGACACGTGTGCCGTCCCATTCATATCGGCCTTCGAAGCGGCTGCCGGTGATGCTGGCTTGTACCCAGGTTTCACCGGGGTTGAGTTTCCCATCGGCGGCCAGGCACGCCAGCTTGGCGCTGGTGCCGGTGCCGCAGGGTGAGCGGTCGTAGGCTTTGCCGGGGCACATGACGAAGTTGCGGCTGTCGGCGTGGGCGTCGTCGGCGAACAGTTCGATATGGTCGATCAGGGCGCCGTCTGCGCCGTGGATGCCCTGGGCCTCGAGGGCCTTGAGCATCGCCCAGGTGTAGTCGGTGAGGGCGTCGACGTTGCTCATCTCCAACGCCATGCCATGCTCGCAGACCAGGAAGAACCAGTTGCCGCCCCAGGCAATATCGCCCTGGACTGCGCCATGGCCCGGTACATCCACCGTCACCTGCTGGCGATAGCGATAGGCAGGCACGTTGCGCAGGGTCACGGCGCCGTCATCGTGCAAGGTCGCGGCCACCGGCCCCACCGGGGTGTCGAGGGTGTGCACGCCCGGCTGGATATGCCCCAAGTGCTGCAGGGACGCCACCAGGCCGATGGTGCCGTGGCCGCACATGCCCAGGTAACCGGCGTTGTTGAAGAAGATCACCCCGCAGGTGGCGCCCGGGGTGAAGGGCGCGCAGTACAGCGCGCCCACCAGTACCTCATTGCCACGGGGTTCCAGCAGGCAGGCGCGGCGCCATGGGTCGTGCTCCGTGCGCAGGTTTTCCAACTGGTCGGCGATGCTCGCGCCCTTGAGCGCGGGGAAACCGGTCATTACCAGGCGCGTGGGTTCGCCGCCGGTGTGGGAGTCGATCACATGCAGTCGCTTCATAACGCGCTCCATCAATAAGAGCTGTGGGCTGCCTTCTTGTGAGTGTAGGGATAGGCATGCAGTGGCCCTATCGTGAACGCGCAGGCTGGGCGGCGATTGATGTTTTTTGCCGATATCGATGACGAAATCAGCACAGTTCGCCCTGCTCGACAGCACCCCAGGCATGGGGCAATCTGCTTGCCATCAAGGTGACAGCCGGGGAGAGACACTCATGCTTCAACGCGCGTTTGCGAGCCTTTGCCAAGGGGCCAGTCCTCCCCACAACATCGAGCAACTATTGACCGGCGTAGCGCAACTGCTGCCGATGCTGGACGTGATCCCCAATGCCGCCATCTTCATCAAGGACCTGGAGGCCCGTTACGTCCTCGCCAACCGCACCCTGGTGCAGCGCTGCGGCCTCAAGCAGTTGCAACCGTTGCTGGGCAAGACCAGTGCCGAGGTCTTTCCCGCACCATTGGGGCCGGGCTACACCGAGCAGGACCGGCGCGTGCTGCAACAGGGTTTTGTGCTGGAAGACCAACTCGAACTGCACCTCTACGGCAGCCGCGAACCCGGCTGGTGCCTCACCCACAAATGGCCGCTGTACAACCACGAAGGCCGCATCATCGGCCTGGCCGGGATCTCGGTCGACCTGCAATCGGCCAGCCAGACCCACCCGGCCTACCAACGCCTGGCCGCCGTGGACGAGCATATCCGCACGCACTTCAACCGCCGCGTCACCCTCGGCGAACTGACGCGCATCGCCGGGATTTCCGTGGCGCAACTGGAGCGCTACTGCAAGCGCGTGTTCCACCTGACACCCCGGCAGATGATCCAGAAAGTACGCTTGGAACACGCCCATCGGTTGCTGCACAGCGACATGCCGATCACCGAGGTCGCGCTGCAGTGCGGCTATACCGACCACAGCGCGTTCACCCGGCAGTTCAAGGCATCGACGGGGTTTACGCCGAGGCAGTATCGGGAAACCTGCTGAGCGCCCGAGCCCCCGTTCAGGCACGCCACATTGCAATGCAACGAATGGCCCACCGAGCCCTCATATGTTCACGAGTAATGTTTAACCACGACAGGTACCAAGCTTATGACCGCGGCTGAAAACAACCATGTGAACTGGCTGGTGGAACAATCGATGCTGCACGCGGCACGCCAGCGCGCCAAGCTCTATTCGGGCCAGGGCCGGTTGTGGCAACAGCCGTACGCGCAGACCCGGCCCCGTGATGCCTCGGCCTTGTCGTCGGTGTGGTTTACCGCCTACCCGGCGTCGATTGTGACGCGCGAGGGTGGTACGGTGCTGGAGGCGCTGGGGGATGAAACGCTGTGGCATGCACTGTCGAAGATCGGCATCCAGGGCATCCACAACGGCCCGCTGAAAAAATCCGGTGGCCTCACCGGCACCCGGCACACGCCGACCATCGACGGCAATTTCGACCGCATCAGCTTCGAGATCGACCCGCAGTTGGGCACCGAGGCGCAGTTGCAGGCGTTGACGCGCATGGCGGCGGCGCACAATGCGGTGATCATCGACGACGTGATTCCGTCCCACACCGGCAAGGGTGCGGACTTTCGCCTGGCGGAGATGGCCTACGAGGATTACCCCGGCCTTTACCACATGGTGGAGATCCGCGAGGAGGACTGGCCGCTGCTGCCCGACGTGGCCGAGGGCCGTGATGCGCAGAACCTCAGCCCGGCCCAGGTGGACGCCCTGCGCGACAAGCACTACATCGTCGGCCAGTTGCAGCGGGTGATCTTCTTCGAGCCCGGCGTCAAGGAGACCGACTGGAGCACCACGCCGGTGGTCATCGGCGTGGATGGCAAGCCGCGTCGCTGGGTGTACCTGCACTACTTCAAGGAAGGCCAGCCGTCGCTGAACTGGCTCGACCCGACCTTCGCCGCGCAGCAGATGATCATCGGTGACGCCTTGCACGCCATCGACGTGATGGGCGCGAAAATCCTGCGCCTGGACGCCAATGGTTTCCTCGGCGTGGAACGCACCCTCGATGGCACGGCCTGGTCCGAGAGCCATCCGCTGTCGATCACCGGCAACCAGCTGCTGGGCGGGGCGATTCGCAAGGCCGGTGGTTTCAGCTTCCAGGAGTTGAACCTCACGGTGGATGACATTGCGTCGATGTCCCATGGCGGCGCCGACCTGTCCTATGACTTCATCACCCGCCCGGCGTACCAGCACGCGCTGTTGATGGGCGATGCCGAATTCCTGCGCCTGATGCTGCGCGAAATGCACCGCCAGGGCATCGACCCCGGTTCGCTGATCCATGCGTTGCAGAACCACGATGAGCTGACCCTGGAGCTGGTGCACTTCTGGACCCTGCATGCCCACGACACCTTCCTTTACCAGGGGCAGACATTCCCCGGCAATATCCTGCGCGAGCACATCCGTGAGCAGATGTACGAACGCCTGGCCGGCGAGCATGCGCCGTATAACCTCAAGTTCGTGACCAATGGCGTGTCCTGTACCACCGCCAGCATCATCACGGCGGCGCTGGGCATTCGCGACCTGGAGGCGATCAGTGCCGCCGACATCCAACAGATTCGCCAGATCCATTTACTGCTGGTGATGTACAACGCCATGCAGCCCGGGGTGTTCGCCTTGTCCGGCTGGGACCTGGTAGGCGCGCTGCCGTTGGCCGCCGAGGAAGTCGCGCACTTGATGCAGGATGGCGATACCCGCTGGATTCATCGCGGCGCCTACGACTTGGTGGACCTGAACCCGGACGCAGAATTGTCGGCCGGCCAGATGCCGCGCTCAAAAAGCCTCTACGGCAGCCTCAACAGCCAGTTGCAGGACCCGGACTCGTTCGCCTCGCAACTGCAAAAGATCCTCGCCGTGCGCCGCGCCTACGACATCGCCGCCAGCCGCCAGATACTGGTGCCCGACGTGCAGAACCCCGGCCTGTTGATCATGGTCCACGAATTGCCGGCCGGCAGAGGCACGCAAATCACCGCGCTGAACTTCGGCGCCACGCCGATCACCGAAACCCTTAACCTGCCGGATATCGCAGCGGGGATGGTGGTGGACATCATCAACGAACGGGTGGAGGGCGACCTGACGGCGGAGGGCGAGTTCACCATTACCCTGGATGCGTACGAGGGGTTGGCGCTGCGGGTTATCAGCAGCACGCCGATGTAACCTCAATCTTCCAAGCACCGAAGAACCCAATGTGGGAAGGGGTGTTGTCAGGCCTGTGGCTGCTTTTCAGCCAACTGAAACCGATACCCCACCCCATACAACGACTCAATCGGGGTTTCCCCCGGGCATACCTGTTCCAGCTTGCGCCGCAGGTTGCGGATATGGCTGTCCACCGTGCGGTCGGTGACCACCCGGTGGTCGGAGTAGAGGTGATCCAGCAACTGGTCGCGGGAAAAAACGCGGCCGGCGGCGCGGGCGAAGGTGTTGAGCAGGCGCAGTTCCAGGGGCGTGAGGTCCAGCGCGATGCCGTCCAGCGAGGCCTGGTAGCGGGCTTCTTCGATCAGCAGGCGCGGCGCGCCGGTGCCGAGCAGCTGCGGGCTGCGGCGCAGGATGGCCTTGACCCGGGCCACCACTTCACGGGGGCTGAAGGGTTTGCAGATGTAGTCGTCGGCACCCAGTTCCAGGCCGAGCAGGCGGTCCACTTCTTCGACGCGGGCGGTGATCATGATGATCGGCACCGCGCTGAAACCGCGCAGGTCCTGGCACAGCTGCATGCCGTCACGGCCGGGCAGCATCAGGTCGAGCAGGATCAACCTGGGCTCGTGGGCACGCACGGCGGGCACCACGTGCAGGCCATTGTCCAGGCACCGGGTGGTATAGCCGGCGGCCTCCAGGTAGTCGCGCATCAGGGCGGCGAGCTTGGGTTCGTCTTCGACGATCAGGATCGGCGGCTCATCGTGCATGGTTCACAGGCTCCGGGGCAGGCGCAGGATCAGCCACAGACCGCCGTAGGGCGAGTGGTCGGCAACCAGGCTGCCATCGTGGGCGTTGGCGATGCTGCGGCAGATTGCCAGGCCCAGGCCGGCGCCGCCATGCTCGCGGTTGCGCGATGACTCGCCGCGGTAGAACCGCTCGAACAAGCGTGGCAACTGGCTTGCGGACACGCCCGGCCCGGAGTCGAGAAAGTCGATACGCACCGTGTCGCGGTCGACCCCCACACTGAGGCGCAACCTGCCGTTGACGTCGGTGTAGCGCAGCGAATTTTCCAGCAGGTTGGAAAACAATTGCTGCAGGCGACTGGCATCCGCCAGCAGCTCCACGGGCTCGCGCGGCAGCTCCAGGTCGAGCTGCAACTGGCGGGCAGCGAAGCGTTCCCGGTACATCGCCAGGCTGTTTTCGAGCACGTCGTTGAGCATGCATGGGGCCTTGCGGTAGGTCAGCGCACCGATATCCGCCAGGGACAACTCATACAGGTCATCCACCAGTTTGCTGAGCATGCCGACTTCGCCGAGCAGGGATTTCATCGTATTCGGGTCCAGGCTGCGCACACCGTCCTCGATCGCCTCCAGCTCGCCGCGCAGCACCGACAGCGGCGTGCGCAGTTCGTGGGAGACATCGGCCATGAACTCCCGGCGCATTTTTTCGTTGCGCTCCAGGGTATAGGCCAACTGGTTGAAGTCGCGGGCCAGTTGGCCGACTTCGTCGTGGGAGGCCACGGCCACGCGGCTGCTGTAGTCGCCGCTGGCCAGGCGGTGGGTGGCGGCGGCCACGCGCTTGACCGGCTCCAGTAGCGTGCGGGCGATCCACCAGGCAATCAGCATCGCCAGCAGCAGCGAGAACACGCCCATCACCAGGCTGGTGCGCAGCTGGTATTGCTGGAAGCGTTCGCCACCGGCCTCGGTCACGCTCTGGAACGGGGTCACGGCCAGCCAGCCCACGGTTTCGCCCGCGACCACAATGGGGCTCACCAGCGCATCCTCACCAATCGCCGTATAGCCGGTGACGCGCTTGCGGTCCTTGTCGAGCAAGGCGATGCGAAACAGCGCACCCGTCAAGTCCGAGGCCAGCGGTGTACGCAGGTCATGGGTGACCCGTTCTTCGTCGGGGTCTGGGCGCATGATGTCGAACCAGCGATCCGGGTGGTTACGCATGAACGCCCAATTGCCTTCACGCGCATAAGCACTGGCCAGGCGCGGCACCACCATGGCCATGCGCTCCAGCGCCTGTTCATTGATATAGCCAAGGAACCCGCGGCCAAAACTCCAGCCGGTGGCCAGGCCCATGCTGAGGATGACCAGCAGCACACCGGCCGATACCGCGACAAACAGTTTGGTGGAGATACTCAACTTCATGAACAAGGGCCGTAAAAGAGTGGACCCGCCCATTTAGGGCCCCATGGAGGAAAGATTCAACCCAGGCTGGCAATCTTCAATTTTCCTGCACATTTGCCCAGCAGCATGACGGTAAGGCTTGCACCACCCCGTCTTGCAGAGGCAACTATGTCGACCAAACTTTTCGCCAAATACCTGGTAACCGCCGCGGTACTCCTGTCGTTCCTCATTCTGGTGCTGCTCGGCGGCTGCTCGGCCGGCGACCCCGCGCCCGCAGTCGCCACCCCCATGGTCTCGGTGATCACCGTGCAGCCCAAGCGCCAGGTAATGACCACTGAGCTGGCCGGGCGCACCCAGGCGTTTATGGTCGCCGAGATTCGCCCGCAGGTCGGCGGTATCGTGCAGCAGCGCCTGTTTGTCGAAGGCGCCGAGGTCAAGGCCGGGCAGGCGCTGTACCAACTGGATGCGGCACCCTACAAGGCGGCATTGGCTGAGGCCCAGGCGAGCCTGGCCAAGGCGCGCGCCACCTTGAAGTCGGCACAGACCACCGCCGCGCGTAACGCCCGGTTGGTGAAGATCGACGCCATCAGCCAGCAAACCAACGAAGACTCCCAGGCCACCCTGCTGACCGCCGCCGCTGACGTCCAGGTGGCCCAGGCCGACCTCGACACTGCCCGCATCAACCTGGCCTACACCCGCATCAGCTCGCCGGTGGCCGGGCGTATCGAGACCTCCACGGTCACCCCCGGCGCACTGGTGGTGGCCAACCAGGACACCGCACTCACTACCGTGCAGCAATTCGATCCGATCTATGTGGATGTGACCCAGTCCACCACTGAATTGCTGGCCCTCAAGCGCGACCTGGCCCGTGGTGTGTTGCAGGCCAACGGCGACGGCGAGGCCCGCATCAGCCTCAAGTTGGATGACGGCAGCACCTACAACCACGACGGCCGCCTCAAGTTCAGCGGGGTCAGCGTCAACCAGGGCACCGGCACCGTGACCTTGCGCGCGGTGTTCGACAACCCGGAGCATGTGCTGCTGCCCGGCATGTACGTGCGTGGCGTGTTGGAGCAGGCCCGCGATGACCAGGCGATCCTGATCCCGCAAAAAGCCGTAAGCCGCAGCGCCAGCGGCATGACCTCGGTGTTGCTGGTGGTTGACGGCAAGGTCGAGCAACGCGTGCTCAGCGTTGACCGCGCCGTGGGCAACCAGTGGTGGGTGACGGCGGGTTTGCAGGCCGGTGAGCAGGTGATCGTCGAAGGTGGCCAGAAAGTCCGCATCGGCGCCGTGGTCCAGACCCAGGCCGCCGATGCCGGCGCCCTGGCGCAGGAGGGTTGAACATGGCGCGTTTCTTTATCGATCGACCGATTTTCGCCTGGGTCATCGCCATCGTGATCATGCTCGGCGGCGCGCTATCCATCAGCCAGTTGCCGCTGGAGCAGTACCCGGACATCGCACCGCCCACCGTGCGTATTTCCGCCACCTACACCGGCGCGTCGGCCAAGACCGTCGAAGACTCGGTGACCCAGGTCATCGAGCAGCAGATGAAAGGCCTGGACAACCTGACCTACATGTCGGCCTCCAGCAGTTCGGCGGGCAGCGCCAGTATCAGCCTGACCTTTGGCGCCGGTACCGACCCGGATGTAGCGCAGATGCAGGTGCAGAACAAGCTGCAACAGGCCGAGTCGCGGTTGCCGCAGTCGGTGCAGAGCGAAGGCCTGACCGTGACCAAGGGCGGCTCGGATTTCCTGATGATTGCCGCCCTGGCCTCGGACAACCCCAGCGTCACCGGCACCCAGATCGGTGACTACATCTCCAGCACCTTGCTCGACTCCATCAGCCGTATCGACGGCGTGGGCGACGTGCAGATCCTCGGTTCGGGCTACGCCATGCGCATCTGGCTGGACCCGGCGCTGCTGGAAAAATACGCGCTGATGCCGTCGGATGTGAGCACTGCGCTGGAGGCGCAGAACACCGAGGTATCAGCTGGCCAACTCGGTGCATTGCCGGCGGTGAAGGGCCAGCAACTCAATGCCACCATCAGCGCGCGCAGCAAACTGCAAACGGCCGAAGCGTTCCGCAATGTGGTGGTCAAGTCCGGCAGCGACGGCGCGGTCGTGCTGCTCGGTGATGTGGCGAGCGTGGAGTTGGGCAGCGAGAGCTATGACATCAACTCGGCCCTCAACGGCAAGCCGGCCGCCGCCATGGGTGTGCAACTGGCGGCGGGCGCCAATGCGCTGGAGGTGGGCGAGGCAGTCAAGGCCAAGCTCAAGGAACTGGCGCCGTTTTATCCCACCGAAATGCAATTGAAGAACGTGATCGCCTACGACACCACGCCCTTTGTGAGCCTGTCCATCGAGGAAGTGGTCAAGTCCCTGGGCGAGGCCATCGTGCTGGTGGTGCTGATCATGTTCCTGTTCCTGCAAAACCTGCGGGCCACGCTGATCCCGGCGATCACCGTGCCGGTGGTGTTGCTGGGCACGTTTGGCGTGTTGGTGTTGTTCGGTTACTCGATCAATACCCTGACCATGTTTGCCATGGTCCTGGCCATTGGCTTGCTGGTCGACGATGCGATTGTGGTGGTGGAAAACGTCGAACGGGTGATGAGCGAGCAGGGCTTGTCGGCCCTGGCGGCCACGCGTCAATCGATGGATGAAATCACCAGTGCACTGGTCGGCATCGCCCTGGTGCTGAGCGCGGTGTTTATTCCCATGGCGTTTTTTGGCGGTTCCACCGGGATCATCTATCGGCAGTTCTCGGTGACCATCGTCTCGGCCATGGTGCTGTCGGTGGTGGTGGCGATGACCCTCACGCCGGCACTGTGCGCCACGCTGCTCAAGCCGGGGCATGCGGTTCAACGGGGCTTCTTCGGTTGGTTCAACCGTTCCTTCGAACGCTGTTCCAGCGCCTATGAAGCGTTGGTCGGCGCTGTCCTGCAACGCTCATGGCGCAGCCTGGTGGTGTATGTGCTGATCGCCGCAGCCATGGCGGCGGGTTATGCCAGCTTGCCTACTTCGTTTCTGCCGGATGAGGACCAGGGCATTCTCATGGCGCAAATCCAGCTGCCGGTGGGCGCTACCGACAGCCGCACCCAGGCGGTGTTGCAGCAGTTCGAGGCGTACATGCTCAAGCAGCCGGAAGTCGAGGCGATGATCAGCATCAGCGGCCTGGGCATGGGCGGCAACAGCCAGAACACCGCGCGGGCGTTCATTCGCTTGAAGGACTGGAGTGAGCGCTCGGACGATGCCGCCACGATTGCCCAACGTGCCACGTTGGCCCTGGCAAGCATCGGCGATGCCGATGTATTCGTGATGCAACCGCCCGCCGTGCGTGGCCTGGGCCAGAGCTCGGGGTTTGATTTGCAGCTCAAGGACCTCGCCGGTCTTGGCCACGACGCATTGGTGGCGGCGCGCGAGCAGTTCATCGCGCTGGCCAGGCAAGACCCGCGCCTGCTGGGCGTGCGCAGCAATGGCCTGGACGACGCGCCGCAACTCAAAATCAGCATCGATGACCGCAAGGCGGGGGCCCTGAGCCTGAGCACCAGCGACATCAACAGCACCTTGTCCACGGCGTTGGGCGGTACCTATGTGAACGACTTCCTCAACCAGGGCCGCGTGAAGAAGGTCTACGTGCAGGGCGAAGCCAGCACGCGGATGCAAGCGGCCGATCTGGACCACTGGTTCGTGCGCAACAGCAACGATGAAATGGTGCCGTTTTCGTCATTTGCCAGCAGTGCCTGGAGCTATGGCTCGCCGTTGCTGGAGCGCTACAACGGCACATCCTCCCTGGAAGTGGTCGGCGACCCGGCACCCGGTGTGAGCTCCGGCGCGGCGATGGACGCGGTGGAGGCGATTGCCCGGCAACTGCCCGATGGCATCGGCTACGAGTGGACCGGCCAGTCGTACCAGTTGCGTCTTTCCGGGTCCCAGGCGCCGTTGCTGTATGCGGTGTCCATCCTGTTTGTGTTCCTGTGCCTGGCCGCGCTGTACGAGAGCTGGTCGGTGCCGTTCTCGGTGATCCTGGTAGTGCCCCTGGGTATCGTCGGCGCGGTGTGGGCCACTCGCTTTACGGGGTTGAGCAATGACGTGTACTTCCAGGTCGGCCTGCTGACCACCGTAGGGCTGGCAGCGAAGAACGCGATCCTGATCGTCGAGTTTGCCAAGCACCTGCAGGAGCAGGGCAACAGCCTGCGCGAGGCGACGCTGATCGCCGTGCGCCAGCGCCTGCGGCCGATCCTGATGACGTCCCTGGCCTTCATGTTCGGCGTGCTGCCCCTGGCCGTGAGCAGTGGCGCAGGTTCCGCCGGGCGCCGGGCCATCGGCACCGGTGTGCTGGGCGGCATGTTCAGCGCCACGGTGCTGGGGATCTTCTTTGTACCGCTGTTTTTTGTGTTGATCCGTCGCCGCTTTGGCCGTGTCAGCACGACGCCCATTGTCGAAAAAGGTGACGCATGACCCGCTTTCTCTTCCCGTTAGTGGCCGCAGTGGTCTTGAGTGGCTGCATCAACCTGGCGCCACACTACCAGCAACCCGAGGCACCGGTGCCTGGCGAATGGCAAGCGGGTGTGCAGGGTGAGGTGCCGGCCGACATCCAGTGGCAGCAGTTCTTTACCGACCGCCGCCTGGCACACCTGCAAACCCTGGCCCTGGCCAATAACCGCGACCTGCGCCTGGCCAGCCTGAATATCGAGAAGGCCCAGGCGCAATACCGCATCCAGCGCGCAGCGGCGTTCCCGACCCTCGACGCCAGCGTCAGCGGTACCCACAGCCGCACGCCGGGCTCGCTGTCCAGCAGCGGCACGGCCGTCACCAGCCACGACTACAGCGCGCAATTGGGCCTGAGCAGCTATGAGGTCGACGTGTTCGGCCGCGTGCAGAACCTGCAGGACGAAGCGCTGGAAGACTACCTGGCGCTGACCGAAACCCGGCGCAGCACGCAAATCAGCCTGGTGGCCGAAGTGGCCAACGCCTGGCTGACCCTGGCCGCCGACAACGAGCACCTGCAACTGGCCGAAGAGACCCTGGCCAGCCAGCAGTCCACCTACGAACTGACCCAGCGCAGCCACGCCCTGGGTGGCTCCACGGCGTTGGCCGTGGCCCAGGCGCAAACCACCGTCGAATCGGCGCGGGTCGATGTGGCCGAGTATCAGAGCCAGATCCTCCAGGACCGCAACGCCCTGCGCCTGCTGGTCGGCAGCGACATCCCCGACGCCTTGCTGCCCGACGCCCACCTGCGATCGGCAGCGGCGTTGGTGCAGGTGCCGGCCGAGCTGCCGTCGAGCCTGTTGCAGCGGCGCCCCGACGTACTGGCGGCGGAGCACAGCCTCAAGTCCGCGAACATCGACATTGGCGCGGCCCGCGCGGCGTTTTTCCCCAGCATCAGCCTCACCGCGAATGCGGGTTCCGCCAGTGCGTCACTGTCCAGCCTTTTCAAGGCCGGCAGCGGCGCGTGGACCTTCGCCCCGAGCATCAGCCTGCCGATCTTCGATGCCGGCAGCAACCGCGCGACCCTGGATGCGGCCAAGGTCGAGAAAGAGATCCAGGTGCAGACCTACCAGCAAACCCTTCAAACCGCATTCAAGGAAGTCGCCGACGCCCTGGCCGTGCGCAGCACCCTGGACCAGCGCCTCACCGCCCAGCAAGCGTTGACCGAGGCGAGCCAGAAGAGCTACGACCTGTCTGACGCGCTCTACCGCGCCGGCTCGCAAAGCTACCTCGAAGCCCTGGATTCCCAACGCTCGCTGTACAGCGCCCAACAGGACCTGATCACCCTGCGCCTGGCGGAGCAGAGTAATCGGGTGAGTTTGTATAAGGTGATGGGGGGAGGGTGGCAGTCGCTTTGAGCTTGATGATTGGGTCTGACAATGGAGTGTTAAGCAGCAGTAACGCTTGACACCCACGTTAAATAGTCAATGTTCTTCACTCAATAGCCGTTCTTAGGGTTCAGCTCAGGAAGTGATATTCATCATTTTGATCATAAGTGAAGATAGCGCCATCCCAATGCTTTGAGTAGATGCCGATAATGTCTCTAAGGAAATCCGCATTTCTACTGGAGTATTCACTTAGCGTGTCTTTATATTCCTCAGGATCACATTCCTCAAAGCCTAGAGAGGTTAGCTTTTTACACCGTTCGGTACCGGCTTCAATAGTGCGGGAGTAGGTTTCATATGAAAGACCCGAGCTTCGGACGATAAAGGCGTCATTCTCGTCGAGCCCACCCCAGTTCAAAGGCGCTAGGAGATTTACTATTTTTCCCTCAAAGTGATTATTTACGATGCTTTTCATTGAGGGCGTTTTATGCGTATCGGTCAGTCTGCCGATATATTCGGTTATTGTGGTTTGTGTGTCGACCTGTATGGAGAAGTGTGGTAGGAAATTGGCTTCATCTTCTGAAGTGAGTGTTTTATATAGAGATAATAGGATGTGGTTGGGGTTGAATATGTAAACGCTGATTTTATTTATATTATTTTGTTTTTCTAACTCGACAAACGTCCTGTTGATCTGCTCGGTCCATTGAGGGTTGTGGATCAAGCATTTCCTTATTTCTTCGCGGGTAGTGGCGAGATAGCGAGTGTCTTCTCCGCTCAGCGTCTTCTTGTAATGCTGTCGCGTGTTCCCCTGGTCGCCGCATAATTCGCTGACGAGGGTTTCTTTAACCAGAAGATCGTTGTGCGCGAGGGCGCCGAATTTCAAAACATCCATAATCTCCCATTCATCATGGAAGAGCTTGTCGGCGAACTTCGCCGGATAACCCATTTCGTGGTCATCGTAGGGAACTTCAGGAGGCGCTGCCATAATTTGCTCATGGGCGTCATGCAGCAGCTGTTCGTTATTCTCGGTGTATTTCAAGGTGTCGCGCCATTCTTCCAGGGCGTCACCCTCAAGAAGCGTTTCGAGTTGCATAAGGCAGTACTCTAAATCAAGCTCCACCATCGCAAAGTACAACATGTATGGCATCAACGGTACGCGTTTTATGTAGTCGTCATAGGTTCGAGCAGGTCCTAGCTGCTCGAACAATTTAGTGAATTTTTCGTATTTCTTGCGGCGGTCTAATTCTGGTCTACCTTGGGCGGCGCTGAGTTGAATAAGCACATAGTCTTTGATGCCTTTTGCTGCGCAGGAAGCGATGTATTGCTCAGTCCCAATCCTCAGGTTCTCTAAAGACTGGTAGCGAATTAAATGGTGTTGCGAGCTGAATAATCTGTCTGACCGCACCGGCGCTGGGGTGACAGGTTTAGCATGCGTTGGGTTCCCAGATGTATCAACGGTCAACTGGATTCCGGAAAGTCTGAAGTTTACTCGGGCTACTAGTGAGGAGAAGGGTATCAGCAACTCCTTCCATTCCGTTGAGACAATCAAGATTCTGAGTTCGTCTTCTTTTAGTCCGAGATTTAGTTTGATGCCTTCGATGTACTTTAATATTTCATGAATGGCTTGGCGTGCTGCGGCATTGGTTTTTTTTAACTCAATCAGTACATACTTTCCATTTTTATCGCGGGCCAAAATATCCACAAAACTTCGTGTGCCTTCTGGGTTTGGTAAAAACTTTTCAGTTTTTTCCAATGTGAGGCCCTCTTCAAGAATGTCGAGGTTCTCAGCCAGTTTGTCTCTAATTACAGATTCGTCGACCTTCATTATCTATCCTTGATGTTGCGTTGAGTCAGTCCCTTCGGAGTGCTGGGTGGCATATTGCCACTGATTGTGTGGAGTTCGCTAGTGGGGCTGTTGGTGAGTCCAATGGCCGTTGCCATTGGGCTACGCTCCAGGCGCCTTAAGCTTTACGGAGCAAATGAAACGTTGTTAAACGCCTCAGGGCCGCCGCTGATCCTGCGCCGCCTGCAACACCCGCAGCAAATTTCCGCTCCAGATATTGGCCACCTGCTGCTCGCTACACCCGGCATCCAGCAACCGCTGGGTAATCACCGGCAACTGGCTCACATCTTCCAGCCCGCTTACGCCACCGCCGCCGTCCCAGTCGGCGCCGATACCGACGTGGTCCGGGCCGGCCACTTCCAGCAGGTGCAACAGGTGCTTCATGAACACATCGAGGCTGGCCTTGGGTTGGGCGAAGCGTTGGTTGAGGCTGTCGCGTTCCTGATAGAGCGCCTTGACCTGTTCCGGGCTGAGGGCGGCAAGGTTGTGGAAGCGTGCGCCGAGCGCGGCCATGGCTTTGTTGCGATCCGGGTTGGGCGTGAGGGGGATCAGGTAGTCGCTGTAGGCGTTGACCTGGATTACCCCGCCCTTGGCCGCCAGTTGGCGCACGCGGTTGTCGTCGAGGTTGCGTGGGTGCGGGTTGACCGCGCGGCTGCTGGAGTGGGAGGCGATGAGCGGGGCGCTGGACAGCGCCAGCATCTGGTCGAACACCGCGTCGCTGGCGTGGGACACGTCGAGCAGGATGCCCAGGCGGTTGGCCCGTTGCACCAGGTCGCGGCCCTTGGAGCTCAGGCCTTTCCATTCCGGCAGCGCGGTGGCCGAGTCGGCCAGGTCGTTGTTCATGAAATGCACCAGGCCGAGCATGCGCAGGCCTTGGCGGTAGTAGGTGTCGAGCAACTCGGGATCGGAGCTGAGTGGATCGGCGTTTTCCATGCTGATAAACACCACGCGCTTGCCTTGGGCCGCGATACGCCGGGCGTCGGCGGCGGTCAGGGCCAGGGCGAAGCTGTCGGGGTTGCGGTCGATCACATCGCGGATGCGGGTGAGGGTGGCCAGGCCATAGGCGCTGGCGTAGGCGCGGCCTTCCTCGGTGCGTGGGCCCTGGGGGGTGTAGACGGCGAAGAACCCCCCATCCAGGCCGCCTTCGCGCATGCGCGGCAGGTCGACCTGGCTGCCGTCCTGGCGGTAGTCGTGGCGCTCGAGGATGTTCCAGCCGGGGCGGGTCAGGGTCAGCGGTGTATCCAGGTGGCTGTCCAGCACCAGCAAGCGCTGGTGCAAGGCCAGGGTGGTGGGGCTGACGGCGGTGTCGGCGTGGGCCAACAGTGGCAGCAGGGCGAGCAGCAGCATGTACTTGTTCATGTTCAGAACTCCATGCTCAAGGTGCTTTGGAAGGTGCGCGGCGAACCTGGGCGGAACACGGCGGGGCCGCTGGTGCTGGTGAGGATGTAGCCGAGGTAATCCTTGTCGAACAGGTTGTCGACATTGAAGCGCACCTTCACATTCTTCAGTGGGCCGTAGTGCAGGCGCTCGCCCCCCAGGTCCAGGTAGGCGTTGTACAGGGTGTAGCCGGGCACCGATTCACTGTTGGTGAAGTTGCTGTAGCGCTCGCCGATATAGCGTGCCGAAAAGTTCAGCAGTGCCCATGGCGCCAGCTCATAGGTAACCCCGGCCTGGGCCAGCCAGCGCGGGCTGTCGGGCACCTCGTTGCCTTTGATCGAAAGGCCGCCGGCGTCGTTCCGGAACGTGGAGGTGTTGTAGGTCAGGTTGCCGTTGAGCACCACCTTGTCGGCCAGGACCGGGGGTTTCCATTGCCCGCTCAGCTCGCTGCCGTAGGCCTGCACCTTGCCGACGTTCTGGTAGTAGGTTTCCACCTGGCTGCTGCCGGGCACGGCTGAGGCGAAGGCTTGCAGGCGGTTATCGAAGTCGGTGCGGTACAGCGCCCAGGCCGCGTTGAAGGTCGGCCGGTTGATGCGATAGCCCACCTCGTAGTTCTTCGCCCGCTCCGCCTCCGGTGGCGGCGCGCTGGGGCTGGCCGCGCGGAAGATGTCGTCGGCGCCACGGGGCAGGGCCATGTTTTCCGAATAGGAAGCAAATACCTGGGTGTCATCGGTGAGGTTGTAGACCAGCCCGGCCTGGGGCAGAAAGGCGTCGTTCCACTGGGTGGCCAGGCGCGGCTGGCGGTCGTTGATGTAGTCGCCGGCGTTGCGATAGCCCTCGATGCGGTACTTGAGGTGCAGGCTCTTGAAACCGAACTGCAGGCGCAGACGGTCGTCGAGCAGGGTCCAGGTGTCCTTGAGGTGGTACTGCAACGAATCGCGCGTAGAGCTGAAATCCCCTTGCAGGTGCACCGGCTCATTGAACAACGGCTCGCCGGCCGGGCTGCCGTCGGTGAGGTTGTAGCGCGCCTGCTGGCGGTTGAACACATCGGTCTCGGCCCACACACCGGTGTCGATCTGGTGCTGGCCGATGTCCCATTGCAGCCCGGTGCGCCCGCCGAAGCGATGGCCGCTGAGAGACGACAAGCCGTATTGCACGCCCCGTGGGGCAAACAGGCCATCCACGTTGTTTTCGGCAGTGTGCAGCACCAGGGAAGTGGCGTAGGCCTCCGGGGACACGCCAAAGCCTTTCTTGGCCTCGTAGTAGAGGGTGGTGTAGTTGAGCAGGTCCGGGCGGATCTCGAACTGGCCGCCCAGGCTGTACAAGGTGTCGCGGCGCTGGTTCACCGCCTGTTTGTAGAACTGGTTGTAGTGGGTGTTGCTGTAGCGCACGCCGGGCACGCTCTCGGGTAAGTCGGGCAGGCTGCCGAGGTAGGCGAAGTAACGGCCCGAGCGACCGAACGGGTCATTGGCGCTGCCGTCGTACTGGGCGCTGCTCACGTAGGGCGAGTCGTAGTCGTAGAACGCGTTGTGCACGGCGCGCAGCCACACCTCGTCACGTTCACCGAAGCGATAGCGCACCTTGGCTTCCAGGTGTTCACGGTCGATGGTGCCGGGGCCGCGCCACAGGTCGCCGTCGATTTTCGAGCGGCTGAAATACGCCGACAGGCCCTGGTACTCGCCGCTTTGCAGCTTGACGAAACTGCGCCGCAGGCTGTCGCTGCCGAGGGTGTAGGACAGGCTGGCGCCCGGCTCGAGGGTGGGATTGCTGGTCTGGTAATCCACATACGGGCCCAGGGACGCATAGCCCGATTGCGACACGTCGCCCGCGCCGGTGGAGGCGGTGACCCGCTCGGTGTTTTCATTGTCGACGTAGCGATAGATCGGGCTGCCGCCGAACTGATCGGTACGGCCCAGGGGCACACCGTCGATGGAAAAGCCGATCTGCTGCAGGTTGAAGGCGCGCACGAATACCGAGTTGCCGAACTCATACAGGCCCAGCGCATCGTTGACCTGCACGTTGAAGCCGGGCAGCGCCTCGAGCATTTTCAGCCCCGAAGTGCCGGCCGGCGCCGACAGCAACGCCTGGTGCGAGATGCTCAGGGTATTGCTGACTCTGTCTTCGCCGATGGCGGCGCTGGCTTCGGTCACGCGGGCACCGACCACCTCGACTTTGCTCAGTTGCGGTTCGGTGGAATCGGCGGCCTGCGCCGCCCAGCTTGAATCGGCGACCAGCAGGCTGGCCAGCAGGGTCTTGCGGTACTGAGCAATCATTGTCTGTCCTTGGCAAAGGTGTGGCGTTAAAGCCCGGCGTGGGCTTGGGCGAGAAACCCGGGCTGGGCCCACTCGTGCACGCTGAAGTCGTTCTGCAGGAAGCCGCGTTGCACCAGGAAGTCCTTCTTCAGCTCCAGGGCCGCCAGGTTCTGCGGCGCCAGGTTCGGCACAAAATCCAGCTCGGCAATGGCGCGGCGGATAAACCCGGCGTCCGGCAGGAAGGTCACGCGGGTGAACAGCTCGGCGGCGGCATCGCGGTGCTGGTTGATCCAGCGCCCGGCGCGGATCGCGGCGCGCAGGAACGCCACGACCACCTGGGGATG
Organism: Pseudomonas sp. NFACC42-2; assembly: GCF_900116055.1. Lineage (NCBI taxonomy): Bacteria > Pseudomonadati > Pseudomonadota > Gammaproteobacteria > Pseudomonadales > Pseudomonadaceae > Pseudomonas > Pseudomonas sp. NFACC42-2. Next base: position 392,166 of record NZ_FOZO01000001.1, on the reverse strand, counting down.
CTCTTCGGCAAAGGCGCGGTTGACGGTGGTGGCGTAGGGGCCGTTGTGGTTTTTCAGGGTCCAGTCCGGGTAGCGTTCCAGGTCTTCGATTACCGTGAATTCACCGCTGGCGAGCAGCGCCGGCACGTGCCCGGCGGCGACATGCAGCGCATCCACACGGCCTTCGGCCAGGGCCTGCACCTCATGCCCGGGTTGGCCGTGCAGCCCATGCAGTTGCGACCAGAACGCCGAAGGCCGCACCGCCGGCAGCAAGGTCTGCGGATCACCTTCATCCTCCAGCTCGATCAAGCGCACTTGCGACGGCTCCAGCCCGGCCAGTTGCAGGGCATTGAACAGGCCATGCTCGGCCAGCGCCTTGAGCACATCGACCCGCGCCGTGTTGCGGCTCACCGGCACGCCGATGCGCTTGCCGAACAGGTCGGCGACCTGGCGGATACGCCCCTCGGCACGCACCAGGATCTGCCCGGCGCGCTGGGTGGCGGTGCTGGCCACCAGCAGCGTATCGGCCTGGTCGGCGCGCGCCCACAAGGCCGGCACCGCGCCGCCGTCGCGAATCAAGCGCGCTTCGCCATGGGTGAAGTGCGGCAGCCAACCGAGGTTATCGGGCAGTGAGCGCAGGTAGATCGCGTCGGCGCCGACGCGTTGGTATTCCTCGTCCAGCCAACCGAGTTCAACGGCAATGTTGGATGCGACCAGCAGCGGGCAAATGCTGTAGTGGGTGGGCAGTGTTTGGCTCATGGCAGACTCCTTGGGGAATGGGGGGTGGCGCTCAGGCGTTCGAGGCCTTGTTGCAGGTCGGCGAGCAGGTCCTCGACGGCTTCAAGGCCCACGTGCAGGCGCAGCAGCACGCCCGCTTCAATCTGTGCCGAAGGGTGGCGTTGCTGTTGGCGAATCAGGCTCTCGAAACCGCCCCAGCTGGCGCCCATGGCGAACAACTGCAGGCTTTCCAGGAAGGCCTTGGTTTGGGGCTCGAAATGCGGCTTGAGGACCACGCCGAACAGCCCGGTGGAGCCGAGGAAGTCGCGCTTGAACAAGTCGTGCCCGATGGCCCCCGGCAGCGCCGGGTGCAGCACCTGGGCCACTTCGGGACGCTGTTGCAGCCACTGCGCGACGGTGAGCGCCGAGCGCTGGTGCTGGCGCAGGCGTACACCCAGGGTGCGCAGGCCACGCAGGCCCAGGTAGGCGTCGTCGGCGCTGGCGATATAGCCCAGTTGACGGACGGTCTCGCGCACCGTCGAATACAGGGTCTGGGTGGTGACGATCACGCCGAGCATGGCGTCGCTATGGCCCACCAGGTACTTGGTGGCGGCATGAATCGAGATGTCCACGCCATGGGCGAACGCCTTGAAGAACAGCGGCGTGGCCCAGGTGTTGTCGAGCATCAGCAGTGCGCAGTGGGCATGGGCGACGCGGGCCAGGGCGGGAATGTCCTGGACCTCGAAGGTGCTGGAACCGGGTGCTTCGGCGTACACCAGGCGCGTATTCGGGCGCAGCAACCCGGCGATGTCGGCACCGAGCATCGGCGCGAAGTACGTGGCCTCAATGCCATAGCGCGGCAGGATCTGGTCGAACACCTGGCGCGCATGCCAATAGCAATTGTCGGTCACCAGGATATGGTCGCCGGCCCGCGCCACCGCCAGCACCGCGCCGACAATCGCCGCCAGCCCGCTGGGCATGATCAGCCCGCGAAAGCCGCCTTCCAGCTGCGCCACGGCGTCTTCGAAGGCGGCGGTGGTGGGGTTGCCGTTACGGCCGTAGATATGCCCGCGATAGTGCGGGTCGGCGGCCTGTTGCAGGTGGTTTTCGAGAGTGCCGGTGTCGGGCCAGATAAAGGTCGAGCTGCGATACACCGGGGTGTTGACGCTGCCTTCGTGGCTGGCGGGGTCGCGTCCCAACTGGGTCAGCAGGGTATCGTCATGCATGGGGTCAGTGCTCATGTGCGCTCCAGCCGTTTGGCCAGGCGGGAGAGGGGGTAGATGTAGACAAAGAAGGCGATGAACACCAAGCCGTAGGCGGGCAGCAGCAGGTCGTTGCGCAGTTGGGTGGACAGGTGCGATTGCACGGTGGTCATCAGCTCTTCCACCCCCAGCAGGTTGGCCAGGGAGGTGGACATGGTCACCTCGCAATACAGGTTCATCCACGGCGCCATCAGGCTCGGCAGGGTCTGCGGGATGATCACGTAGCGCAGCGCCTGGCCGTGATGCATGCCCAGGGCCTGGGCGGCTTCCCATTGCCCCATCGGCACCGCGCGCACGGCGCCGCGCACGATCTCCGAGACATAGCCCACAGCGGGCAAGGCCAGGCCCAGCGCGACCTTGAGCCAATCCGGCAATTGCCACCAGCGCCCGGCCCAGTGCACTTCATAGGGCAACAGGTAGGCCACGTAGAACATCACCACCAGCCACGGCAGGTTGCGCAGCAGGCGGCTCAGGTGCCCGGCACCACGACGCAGGCGCGGCCGGGCGCTGACCTGCAGGCTGCCGAGCACGACACCGGCCAGCGTGGCCACCAGCATCGCGGTGACGCCCATCAGGATATTCAGGCCGAAGCCTTGCAGCAGCGCCGGCGCCCACTGCCACAACAGTGCGGGCCAGGACGGTTCAGGCAGCATCGGGCAACTCCTGGCCTGGCAGGCGAAGGTGGTTTTCCAGGCGGCGCAGCAGCCAACTGCTGGTGCCGATCAGCAGCAACCAGACCAGCAACAGCACCTGCATCATCTCGGCGACGTTGAAGTTGTCCGACCAGATCCGATTGCTCGCATAGAGCAATTCCGGCACCGCAATCGCGTAGGCAATCGAGGTCGACTTGATGGTTTGCACCACCGTATTGCCCATGGCCGGCAGGCTGTTGCGCAGCGCCAGCGGCAGCACGATATGGCGCAGTACCGTGGCGCCCTGCATGCCGAGGGCGGCGGCCGCGTCGAGGGTGGCGCGGGGCACGGCATCGATCCCGGCGCGCAGGTTCTCGGCCTGGAACGCACCGCTGTGCAGGGCGATCACGATGATCGCCCATTGCGTGCCGTTGAGCAGCCGCACGCTGGTGTCGTCCGCCAGCGGCAGCCAGGCGCCGACGCCGAAGTAGAAAAAGAACAGCTGCACCAACAACGGCGTGTTGCGAAACAACGCGACGTACCCCGCGCTCAACCGGCGCCACAGCGAGCGGCGCGAACCCAGGCCGGCAGCCCCCCACACACCCATCACCAGGGACAGGGCAATACTCGCCACCGACAGCAACAGTGTCAGGCCAAGGCCGAGCAGGAAGCGCTGGCGGTCCATCGGGTCCCACAGGATGCTCAGCGACAGGCCATGCTGTTCCAGCCACAGGCGCAGGTTGGCCTCACTCATGGCTGGCCCGCGCATGCTGCTGCGCTACCCAGGCATTCGGCGCCAGGCCGTAGCGCTGTTCCAGGCCGATGATCACGCCCTGGGCATGCCAGCCTTCGACAATACTCGACACCGCCGCCAACAACGCCGGCTGGCCCTTGCGCAAAGCAATGCCCCACGGCGCCGGGTCCTGGCCCGGCAGTTTGACCTCGTAGTCGGCCCATTCCGGCTGGCGCGCCAGGGCGCTGTACAACGCATCGTCACCCATCGCCCCCAGGCAACGGCTGTCGGCCACCGCCTTGCGCACTTCGGCCGTGCCGTTGAACGAGGCGAACTGCACGCCGTAGCGCGTTTCAAACGGGCGCACCCACACACTGGTGGCGGGCGCACACAGGGTCTTGCCGCGCAGGCTTTGCCAGTCCGGCACGGCGGTGCTTTTCGGCGCAAACACCGTGGCGGCCGAGCTGTAGAAACCGGGAACGGCAAAATCCACTTCGCGCCGCCGTGCGGGGGTGTCGAGCAGGGACGTGACCAGCACCTCGCAACGGCCCTGTTCGAGGAACAGCAAGCGGTTGAGCGGATTGACTTGCACAAGTTGCAGCTTGAGCGGCTGGCCGACCTTGGCAGACAGCTGCTGTTGCAGGTCGACGATCAGGTCCAGGATCAACCCGCCGGGCTTGCCTTGGGCATCGAAGGTCTTGAAGGGGGGGAATTCGTCGCTGGTGCAGACGTTGAGGGTGCCACGGGATTGGGCGCGTTCCAGCAGGGGTTCGGCGTGGGTGTGGAGTGCGCCGAATGCAAAAATAACCAACAGCGCCCGCTGCCAAAGTGACCTGTCGTAAGGGCCGGGGGCAAGTCGAATCGTCGCACCGTCCCTTCCACTTTTATCAGGGCGATGAGCGAGCGCACTCATGTCGCACTCCAGCCCAGGCGCGACCGCTGCGCCGCGCCGCTGGGAAAGGGCTGCGGCGTACCGAGCTGCTGCGCCAGGAAGGTCAGGTAGGCCGCCTCTTCCAGGTTCACCAACAACCGCGTCGCTGCCAGCACGTCCCGCTCCGACCAGGCAAACGGCCCGTGATTGGCCAGCAATGCCGCCGGCGCACGCGGATGTTCGCGTAACACCGCCACCACCGGCTCCGGCGCATACCGCGGCCCCCACGCCGTCAGCGGCACCTCCTGGTCTTCATCCAGAATGCCCAGCAACTGCGTGGCATGGGGGCGCAACGCTCGCCCGGCAATCGCGAAGGCGGTGAGGTACGGCGAGTGCGTGTGAATCACCGCATTCACCAAGGGTCGCTCGCGGTAGATCGCCACGTGCAGCGCCGCCACTTCCCTGAGGTTATCGGTGAGGCTGCCCTGGCTGTGTTGCAGGTCGAAGTCGACAATCGCCGCCACGCCACTGTCGGCGCCGCTGAGCGAGGCGATCACCAGCCGTGCTTCGCCGGGAATACGCAGGCTGATATTGCCCGCCTCATTGCTCGACAACACCTGGTGCTTGATCAGCAGCTGCTTGGCCAGGGCAAAGTCGTGTTCGAACACTTGGGTAAAACGCACAGGATCAAAGCTCATGGGAACTCCTTGGTTGAGTCAGAAGCGGTAGTCGGCTTTCACGTAGTAGAAGGCGCCTTCGGCACCGGCCGGGGAGATGCTCTGGTAGGCCACGCGCCCGCCGACAAAGCGGTTGGCCACGTCGATCTTGCCCGGGTAACTGTCGAAAATATTGTTGCCGCCCAGGGTCAGGGTGAGCGCCTGGCTGATGTCGTAGGACAGGCTGGCGTTGCTCACCCATTGCGCCGAAAAGGTCTGGTCGCGGGCTTCGCCCAGGTTGGAATCGAGGGTGTAGGTGCCGTAGCGAATCGTGTTGACGCTCGCCTGCCAGGCGCCCTTGCGCCAGTCGGCACCGAGAATCAGCTTGCTGTTGGGCGAGGCACTTTCCACATAGCTCAGGGCTTCGCGATTGATCAGGGTGATGCCGGTGCCGGCCAGCGGGCCGGGGTTGTCCTTGATGTCGGTGACCTGGGTCTTGCTGTAGTTGAAGGCGCCGTTGAGGGTCAACTGGCTGGCGTCGGCCAGGTCCAGGCGATAGTGGGCGGCGAGGTCCACGCCGCTGGTCTTGGTGTCGAGTGCGTTGGTGAAAAAGCTCACCCCGGAGTAGTTGCCATAGCCTTGGTTGGCGAGGATCTGGCTGACCTGGGTGCCGCTGAGGGTTTCCGACAGGGCAATGCGGTCCTTGATGCGGATGTGGTACGCATCGAGGCTGACACTTGCACGCTCGAGCGGCTGCCAGACCACGCCGAGGGACAGGCTGGTGGATTTTTCCGGCTTCAGGTCACTGGCGCCCAAGGCGCGGGCGACCGGGGTGTTCACGCTGACGGTGCCGACCTGGTAGGCGGTGGGGTCGCCGGCCTTGAACTCGGTCTGGGTCGCCGAGGTACCGATCTGCCCCAGGGTGGGCGCGCGGTAGCCGCTGCTCAGGGTCGAGCGCAGGCCCCACTGCGGGGTGAAGTCGTAGCGCGCGGAGAACTTGCCGGTGCTGGTGGTACCGAAGTCGTCGTAGTGCTCGCTGCGCCCGGCCAGGCCCAGTTGCAGTTTGTCGGTGACTTGCTGCTCCAGGCCCAGGTAGCCGCCGAACACATGGCGGGCGTAGCGGCCTTCGTCGCTGTCCTGGGTGCCGGGGAAGCCCTGGGCGCCGCCGGCGCGGGCGGGCAGGGCGCTGCCGTGGGTCCAGGAGGCGAGGTCGCCGGCGATCACTTCATAGGCTTCGTTGCGCCACGCCAGGCCGCTGGAGAACACCAGCGGGCCTACGCCCCAGCCGACCTTGAGTTCCTTGATGTGGTCCAGGCCAAGGTTGGTTTGCTCATTGACCAGCGCCCCGGCATTGAAGCTCGTAGGGCTCGCGGCGCCGAGGCTGGCGTTGAGCGAATCGCTGAGGTGATAGTCGATGCGGTTGCGCCCGTAGTTGGCACTGAGGTCAAAGCTGCCAAGTTGCTCATCGCGAATCTTCACGCCGCCGGTGACCGAGGCATCCCGCGAGCGTACGTCGAGCAGTGGCAGGAAACCGTTGGGGTACACGGTCACTAGGTTGTTGGGGTCGATGGGGCGGCGAAAGGTTGCCTGGGATTCGCCGGTACGGTCCTGGTAGGTGGCGAAGCCGTACAGGTCGACGGTGTCGCTCAGGGACAGGCCGCTGTTCAGCGCCAGGTTCCAGTCCTCGAGGCCCGGCGAGCCGTAGCGCCAATGGCGGTCGGCATCCGCTTCACGGGCGTCGCCGCTGGGGTAGAACTGCCGGCCATCGGTGCCGCCGGTGGAGGTGCGTTCGCTGCGCAGGCCTTCGCCGCTGAGGGTGAGGAAACCATCGCCGGGCAAGGTGAAACCGCTCCAGCCGCCCACCGACCGGCGAAAGCCATCGCCCTTGGTGTACTGGCCGAAGGTGCTTTGCACGGCGCCGCCGTGGTCCTGCTCCTTGAGCACGATATTGACCACCCCGGCGATTGCATCCGAGCCGTATTGGGCCGAGGCGCCATCACGCAGCACTTCGATATGGTCGACGGCGCTGACGGGAATCGTCGACAAGTCCACCGCCTGTGAGCCACGCCCCAGGGTGGCCTTGGTGTTGACGAACGCTGAGGCATGCCGACGCTTGCCATTGACCAGCACCAGCACCTGGTCGGCCGCCAACCCGCGTAACGACACCGGCCGCTGCGACGACACGCCATCGGTGCCGTTGACCTGCGGGTAGTTCACTGACGGCACCAGGGTTTCCAGGGCCTTGGCCAGGTTATCGGTGCCGGCGCGCTGCAACTGCTCGCTGCTGATCACATCCACGGGCGCCGCGCTTTGCAGCGCGGTGACGTCGCTGCGCCGGGTGCCGATCACCTCCACGGATTTCAAGCGTGGCGCCAGCGGTTCGATGTTGGCCGCCGCTGCCGGGCTGGCCAGACGATGGATCAACACTGCACCGCTGGCCGTCTGGCTGAAGCCCAACGGGGAGCCGCCCAAGGCAATGCCCAGCGCCTGTTCCTGGCTCAGTCGGCCCTGGATCGCGCGGCTCCCACGGCCTTCCACCAGCGGCGGGTCGAAGGCGATAGGGTGGCCGCTTTGCTGGGAGATGCTCAGCAGCACCTCATCCAGGGGGCCTGCGGGGATATTGAAGTCAATCACCCGTTGTACCGTCGCCGCGTCGTTTTGCGCCAACGCCAGGCTCGGCAGCGTCAGCCCGCCCATGGCCAATGCACACGCCAAAGGCGCCAGGGTGAATCCTGTTTTCAACATGCCAATCTGCTCCGGGTCGTGATGTTCTTTACGACCTTGAGCAACTTCGCGTGTGGATTTTCACTACTAAGTTAGAACGATTAGTTGGGTGTCTAGATGATTTAGTTGCGCTTATAAGCTTCGATCAAATAGGTCTAAGTGCGCAGTGAAAATATAAGGGACTATCTGCACAAGGGTACTGACAGCCAGAACGGGTTGTCCGCGCAAAGCATACAACGTTCACCGCGATGAACGTGTACGGCGGTCTGCACGCTTACGGAGAAGCTCATCAGGAGACAGATGCCCATGTCTGAAGTGCAAGTTCTACAGGTTCATGTCCAACGACCTAGCCGTTCGGTCAGTTGTGGCGAAAAAACGTTTCAGCTTAGCCTTCTCGCGGTAATCAAAGGAGGAGATTGCTATGTCTGAAGCCCTGGCTATTCGTTGCGAAAACACCGTGCCGCGCAGCATGGTGCACCGTGCCGCCGTCAGCGAAGTGTTCCTGACCGGCGCGGAACTGGTAAAGGAAGGACACTTTCGCTGCAGCGCCCAACTACCGCGTACCCACAGTTACTTCAGTGAACATACCCACCGCGCCGCACACTACGACATGCTGTTATTGCTGGAAGTATTCCGCCAGGCGTCAATTTATATCTCCCATGCGTTCCTCGACGTCAGCGCCCAGGACAAGTTTATCTACTTGGACAGTGTGACGCGCGTGACGGACCGGAGTTTATTGGTGGTGGGGGATCGTCCGGCATCCGCCGAGATCGATGTCTACGTGGTAGATGAATACCTGCGCCACGGCGAGCGCAGTGGCGTGACCCTGAACATGTCCCTGAGCATCAATGGCGAAGTGGCTGCACGCCACGAACGCATGAGCATTCGCTGGATGAGCGGCGCGGCCTGGAACAAGATGCGTGCCCGTGGCCTGGCGGCGATTCCCGCCAACGCCGACCCATTGGCACAGTTGCCGCCACCCTTGAGTCCATCCGCCGTAGGGCGTCACTGGCTGAACAATGTGGTGCTCGGCCGTGAACTGGAGCAGGGCGCCGCGACGCTGGTGGCGCCGCTGATCGTCGACCTGAACAATCCGGCGATCTTCGACCACCCCCTCGACCATATCCCCGGCATGCTGTTGCTCGAAGGCTTCCGCCAAGTGGCGCTGGTGGCGGCGGACCGGCAGTTGCAGGTCGGCCCCGAGCAGTTGCTGTTATCCAGCTGCCATGTGGTGTTTACCCGCTTCGGTGAGTTTGGTTTGCCAACCCAGGTGCGTGCGGACCTGACCTCCCTGGCCCGTGACGAACATGGTTGCATCACCGTGGCGCTGGAGGTCGAGCAGGGCGGCGCGGTGATTGCCACCGCTGAGCTCGAGTTGCTGCCGTTGGTCGCCAGCCAACCCTTGGCCCTGGTGGCGGGAGGTGTGCGATGAGCGACCTGCAATTTATCTGGTTCGATTTCGGTGGCGTGCTGTCGCCGCCGATTCCGGCGCTGTTCGAGCAATACCAGGTCAAGACCGGCCTGGCCCCGCACGTGCTGCAACAGGCCATGGGCGATGTGGCCGATGAGTTGGGCGTGCCCATGCTCGCGCCGGTGGAGAGTGCCTTGCTCACCGAGCGCGAGTGGGGCGAGCGCCTGGCGCAGGCCCTGCGCCGCCGTGACCCGCAGGTCGATTTATCCCGCGCTCACCTGCACACCTTCGGCGCGCAATGGTTCGCCGGGGTGCCGGCCAATGCGCCGCTGGTGGCCGCCGTGCGCGCACTCAAGCGTGCCGGTTTTCGCGTCGGCATCCTCACCAACAACGTGGTGGAGTGGGAGCGGCATTGGCGGGCGATGGTGGGCCTGGATGAGGTGGTGGACCTGATTGTCGATTCCAGCCGGGAGCGCAGCCGCAAGCCTGAGCCGGCGTTCTTCCAGGTGGCGACCGCGCGCTCGGGCGTCGCACCGCAGCACAGCCTGTTGATCGACGACGTCGCGGAAAACATCGAAGCCGCCGCCGCGCTTGGCTGGCAAGTGCTGCACTTCATCGACAACCACCAGGCGCTCGCCCAACTGCAGCGCCTCACCGGTGTCAGCCTGTTGCAACCTGCCGTGGAGCCTGCCTGATGAATATCGCCGTGATCGCCAGACCCGAGGTCACCGTGGCGCGCATCCCGCAGTTGGATGCACCGCCGGCCTATCAACCCGCCAGCCCCGCCAATGGCCTGCCGAGGATTCTGCTGCCCAGCGGCCACCTGGCCTTTCACCTGACCCGTTACGAACACGTGCAGGCGCTGCTGCTGGATAACCGCGCGATACGCGCGCCGTGCAACGAAGAGGACGGCGCGAGCTTTTTGCCGACCATCACGCCGCCTGAACTGCTGCTCAACAATGACATCCCCGACCATGGTCGCCTGCGCAAGGTGGTGGCCCGGGACTTCAGCCCCAGTGGCGTGGCGTTGCTGCGCGACAAGGTGGAACACGCCACCCATGAACGCCTCGATGTACTGCAACGCCAGGCGCCCGGCGCCGATCTGTTTGCCCAGGTGCTTGACCACATCCCCGCCACCGTGGATTGCCAGTTGCTCGGCATCCCCTTGAGTGACCGCGAGTATTACCGGCCCCTCAGCCACACCGTGCAGGTGGCGTCGGACGCCGATGTGCCGGAACTGCTGAACCAGTTCTGGGGCGTGTACAACTACCTGACGGACCTGGTCACCGGTGCGCGGCCCACCGATCCCGATGGGCTGATCCAGCGCTTCGTCGCGACCCGCGCCGACAGCGAGCCGCCGCTCAACGACAAGGAGCTGGTGGGCATCCTCCTGGGGGTATTGATCGGCGGCGACCAGAACATCCTCACCGTGCTGACCAAATCGGTGTACACCCTGTTGGCGGCCCCCGAGCTGTGGCAGCAATTGGTCGACGATCCGGGGCTGATCCCGGAGGCGGTCGAGGAGCTGCTGCGCCTGATTCCCCTGGGCACCATCTCGACCTTTCCGCGCCTGGCCAGCGTCGACCTGGAAGGGCCGTGGGGGCTGATTCCCGCAGGCAGCATCATTTACGCCGATGCGTTTGCCGCCAACCGTGATCCGGCGGCGTTCCCCGAGCCCCTGGCGATTCGCCTGGACCGCAAGGGCGCGCGGCATTTGCAGTTCGGCTACGGCATGCACAACTGCATGGGCGCCGCCCTGGCGCGCCTGGAAATCACCACGGTGCTGCAGATTCTCGTGCAGCGCTTCCCGAACCTGCGCCTGGCGGTGCCGGCGGACCAGGTGCCCTGGGTCGACGGCATCATCCTGCGCCGTCCTGCCCGCTTGCCGGTGCACGGCTTCACTTCAACCTGACCTTGGAAGGACCCATGAAAACGACCTTTGCCGATACGGCTTTACTGACCATCATCCTGCTGGCGATTTTCGTCGTGCCCAGTTCCATCTCGGGTACGGCGCTCGCGTTGCCGGCCATCGGCGCCGACATCCAGGCGCCGTTGACCAGCCTGCAATGGGTGGTCAATGCGTTCAACCTGGCGTTTGCCTGCTTCACCCTGGCGTGGGGCGCGCTGGCGGATCGGCTCGGGCGCAAACGCTGTTTTGTCGCAGGCGCTTCGCTGTACGTGGTGGCCTCGGTGCTGTCCGCCGTGGCCGAGAGCGCCTGGCTGCTGGATGCGGCGCGGGGGCTGGCGGGCATCGGGGCGGCGGCGATCTTTTCCTGCGGCATCGCGATTTTGTCCACCCACTTCAGCGGCCCGGCGCGGCTGCGCGCGTTTGCCCTGTTCGGCACCGTTGCCGGCCTGGGCGTGAGCCTGGGCCCGACCTTGTCCGGCCTGCTGCTGGACAGCGTCGGCTGGCGCGCGATTTTCTGGGCCCATGGGGTGACCCTGGTGATCGTGCTGCTGGGCAGCCCGTTGATTACCCGCGATGGCGTGTTGGCTGAGCGCACCGCGCGCTTCGATGTGCCGGGGGCGACGCTGTTTGTGCTGGCATTGCTGGCGCTGATGGTGGCGATTGTGCAGGGCTCGCAATGGGGCTGGAGCAGCCGCGGTGTACTCGGCCTGGTGGCGCTCGCCGTGGTGCTGTTGGCGGTATTCACCTGGCAGGAGCGCCGCCACCTGCAGCCGATGCTCGACCTGTCGCTGCTGGCGCGCGGGCCCTTTGTCGGCCTGGCGCTGGTCACCGTGGCGGCGTCGTTCGGCTTTGTGACCTTGCTCACGTACCTGCCGAGCTACCTGTTCGGCGTGCTGCAATTGAGCGCAACCCATGCGGGCCTGGCGATGTTGCTGCTGACGGTGCCGATGCTGTTTTGCCCGATCCTGGCGGGCAAGTGGGCGGCACGCGGGGTCTCGGCGATCGGCATTCTCAAGGCCAGCCTGATTGCGTTGCTGGTCGGTGTGGTGGCGTTGGCGCTGGTCAGCCAGGTCGGTGTGGCGCTGTGGCAACTGGCAGTGCCGCTGTTGCTGGTGGGCATCGGCATGGGCCTGTCGGCCGGGCTGGTGGATGGCCTGGCGCTCAAGACCGTGCCGGAGCAAAAGGCCGGGATGGCGGCGGGCCTGCTCAACACCTTCCGCCTGGGCAGTGAAGCGATTGCGGTGGCCTTGTATGGCTCGCTGCTGGCGACCTTGCTCGACAGCCAGTTGCGCGGCACGTTGAGCCGCCTGGCGCCTGACCCGGCGACCCTGCAACGCTGGATCGACGACGTCGCCGCCGGCAACCTCACCGGTGGCCTGCAAGCCCTGGGCGCGGAGCAAGCCGCGACGGTGCACAGCCTGTTTATCGGCGGCTATGACAGCGCCTTCCACGGCGTGCTCTGGGCGCTGGCGGCGATCCTGCTGGTGCTGACCGTGGCGGTCACCTGGCTGGTGCGCCCATTGCGCGAACAGGAACGCAGCGAGGCGCAATTGGCCACGCACTGAGCCACGCGCCGTACCGCCTGCGACAGCCGCAGGCGGTGCTTTGGCGTGCCCGTAAAAGCGCCGAAAGTTATGCAAAAAATGCAGCTTGATGGCTTTTTTTATTCTTTTATCTGGTGAAGCCCCCTGGGGCAAACTGGACTCACCTGCCCGGACGCAGGTCTACCTCAAACCGACAGGCCCACCACCACTTGTCCGCTGGCGTGTGCAGTCCATGAAGATTATGGACCTATGGACCCGAATGCTTTGCTCAAGACCCGCCTTATCGGCCAGATTTTCCAGCAGCACTACAGCTGGCTATGCGCCCGCCTGTCCTATCGTACCGGTTGCAGTCACAGCGCCGAGGACATCGCCGCCGAGACCTTCCTCAAGGTGTGGATGCTGCCCGACCCCACGGCCATTCGCGAACCGCGCGCGCTGCTGACCACCATCGCCCAGCGGCTGATGTACGAGAGCTGGCGCCGGCGCGACCTGGAAAAAGCTTACTTGCAGATCCTGGCCGACGTGCCCGAACACGTGCACCCATCGCCCCAGGAACAACTGATTCTGATCGAGAGCCTGTTGGCCATCGACCGGCTGCTGGACGGCCTGTCAGGGCAAGCCAAGGCGGTGTTCGTGCACAGCCAGTTGGACGGCATGACCTACACGCAGATCAGTGAACGCCTGGGCCTGTCCCTGGGGCGCATCCACCAATTGATGACCCAGGCCCTGCGCGCCTGTTACCTGGGGTTGAGCGAGTGAGCAAACAGCCTTTGAACGACCCGGTGGCCGAGGAAGCCATCGGCTGGCTGGTGCAGATCCAGTCCGGCGACTTCAGCCCCGCCCAGCAGCAGGCGCTGGATGAATGGCGGGGCACCTCGGCCCATCATCGCCAGGTATACGCGCAACTGCTCGCCGGCCTCGATCAGCTCAAGGCCTCACCCTGGCGCGGGCGCTCCAGCGCGCAGTTGCTGCGCAGCCTGGAGCAACCCAACAGCCGTCGCGCATTTCTGCGTACCAGTCTGTGTGCGCTGGGACTGGCGGCCGGCGCGGGGTGGGGCTGGCGTTTTGAAGACGCGGGGCAGACCTACGCCACCGGCACGGCCGAGCGTCGCACCTGGCAACTGGCCGATGGCAGCACCCTCAAGCTCAATGCCCGCAGCGAGGTGGTCTCGACGCGGGCCGGGGACGCGCAAAGCCTTGAACTGCGCACCGGCGAAATGCTGGTGAACCTGCTGCGTCCGCTGCAGGTCAAGACCCGCGCCGCCCATATCAGTGCCACGACGGGCCGTCTGATGCTGAGTGAACAGGACGGCGCGATGCGCCTGGTCACCCTGGATGCCGATGCGGTGCTGCACTTCGACGGCGGTGCGCAGCAACGGGTGGCCATGCACCAGAGCACGCTGTTCGACCACCAGCGCATCCTCACCCAAGTGCCCATGGCCGCCACCGAAACCGCCTGGCTCGACGGCTGGCTGGTGGTGCGCAACCAGACACTGGCCAGCGTGGTGGAAGCGATCCGGCCCTACCGCAAGGGCATCGTGCGCCTGGATGCCGCGGTGGCGCAGCTGCACGTGAGTGGCCGGTTCCCGCTGGATGATGCGCGCCAGACCCTGGAGGCCTTGGAGCAAAGCTTGCCGATCAGGGTGACGCAGTGGGGTGGGGTGCTGGTGTTGATCGGGGCGCGGGCCTAGGGGCCGGCCAGGCGCATGGATGGCTGCCGGGGTTATTTCATGTCCCTTGCCTGCACCCACAACACGGCGTCCTGGGACAAAGGTTTGCCCTTATAGGTTTTCGTTGCCCCTATGTTCAGTGCCGCAATGCCCCACCAGCCGGCACGGGGCAGGCCGAGGGTGACGACCCCCTGGGCATCCGCATACGTACTCAGGGATTTGAACGAGGCTTGGGGGGCCGTGACATGGTCCTGCTGGCCGAAGGCGTTGTTTTTGATGTCGACGGAGTGGTTGAGGTATTCGATTTCAACCTCGGCGAACGGCACCGGCTTGCCGTCGGCCAGCACCACGGCACGGAACACGCCGCCGGTCCAGTTGGCATAGGGCTTGTTCAGCGGTTGGATCTCAACCGGTAGCCCCTGGGGTTCCGACCAGTTGCCGGGGACGCCGCCGACGTTCACGATCAGTTTGGTGAACTGCTGGATGTACACGCCTTCGGCGGTTTCCAGGTAGGGTTCGGGTTCGAGTACGAACACATGGTCACCCAGGGAACGCACCAGTGCCCGTGGGATCGATGCACGGTAGGCGGTGGCCTGGTTGTCGCGACTCTGCCACTGCACCGGTCGCAGGTATTTGCGCAGGTCGATTTTTTCTGCGCCGTGGGCGCTGGTGTGGTTGAAGGCGAGGGGTTCGCCCATGACCATGGTCGGTCCGGCGGAGAACGGGTGGGTGAACACGATGGCGAATTCCAGGTTGTCCGCGCGGGGCAGCGCCGTGTCCTCCACGTAGAGCATCTGGAAATGCGCCTGCGCGGCGCAGGTCATGCAACCGAAGGCCGTGGCGGCAAAGGCTTGGAGCAGTCGTCGTTTGATGGTCATGGTCGATTTCACTGTGTAATGTCGGAGGATTGGATCGTGGCGCCATGGTTCTCGCCACCGAGGAACTCCACGGAGTAGGCTCCGGCCGGGGCCTGGAATGTGAAGCTGTTGTCCTGGTCCACGGTGCCTTCGAGCAACACCCTGTTGCGGGTGTCCTGGACATGGATTTTGCGACCCACGGCGGAGCTGCCATCGGTGTAACCCGCCTCACACTTCACCCAGTCGTCGTGCTCGATATAGCAGTCGAACACGGGGCCATGGGCTGCGGCGGCCTGGCAGAACAGCAGTGCGCCGGCCAGCAGGATCGGGTGGAGCACATCTCGCGTTTTCATAAGGTTTTCAGTCTCCATGGTCAACGTTGATCACTGGGGCGTCGCGGCTTGAACGGTCGCGAAGGCCGCCAGCAAGGCATCCAGGTTCGTACCCAGCAGCGCCTCGTAGCCGTTGGCCGTGTTGGCGAGCAGGCCGGGGTTGCCGATGTCCAGGATCAGCAGGTGGGCGCCGCCGTCCTCGATGGCCTGGGCAATCCTGGCGTCGGGCGCCCACTTGTGCACCACCACGCGGATCTCGCGCTCGCGCAGGTAGCGGGTCAGGGCGGCAAGGTCGGCGTCAGTCCAGTCGATGTCCTGGCGCACGAACCAACCGTCCACATACACGCCGAACTCGCCGAACAGGTAGACCGGCTCGCTGGCCAGCGACAGCACGCGCAGGTCCGGCACCTGCAGCAGCCGGGCACCGTAGTCGGCCCTCAGTTGGCGCAAGCGGCCGTCGAGTGCGGCGAGGTTGCGCTCGATCCGCGGCGCATCGGCGGGTGACAGGCGCGCCAGGTCGGCCGCGATCAGCGCCGACATGCGCATGGCATTGACCGGGCCGAGCCAGGCGTAGGGTGACGGGCCGCCATCGCCCTTGCGGTTGCCAGCCCAGGGCACATCGTTCGAGGGCGTGCGGGTCACGGCGACGCCCGGTTTGAGGCTGTCCCATGAGTGCGACGCATCGATCTCGACGATGCGCAGGTTGTGGCGTCGAGCCGTAGCATACAGCGGGTCAGCGCGCCACAGGCTGCTCAGGGTGACCACCGCCACGGCGTTCTGGAACGCGGCCGGCTCCAGGCGTGACAGCGCGTTGGCCTGGCTTTCCATGGGCACGGCGGCGTCCAGTGGCACACGTACCACTTCGATCCGGGTGCCTTCGCCGAGTGTCGAAGTCAGCGCATACAGCGCCGGCAGGGCGACCAGTACCTGTTGCTGGCCGACCTGCGCAAAGGCCGACGGCAGGCCGCCCAGCAGCACCGCCAGCAATGCCAGCCAGGGGCGCATGGATCGATTGAACCCGGTCATACGCTGGCCCCCCTGAACTGCGGCGCGGTACTGCGGATAAGGATGGTGAACGCAAACACCAAGGCTGCGACGATCACGATGGCGCCGCCCGTGGGCACGGGAATATGGAACTGCATCGGCGCCAGAATGCCGACCACACAGGAAAAGCTCGCAATCACCACGGCCCACGTGACCAGGCCCGGCAGTGAGTGGCTGATGTTGCGGGCCGCCGCTGCCGGTATCAGCAACAGGGCCTCCACCAGCACGGCGCCGATGATCTTCAGGCAGGCGACCGTGACCAGGGTGACCAGCACCACGAACAGGTACTCGACGCTGCGCACCTTCACGCCACGGGCATGGGCCAGGCTCGGATTGAGGCTGGAGAGCAGCATGCCGTTGTAGAGGGGCAGCCCGATCAGCGCACACATCACCGTCACGCCCAGCAGCACGTTCATGTCGGTATGGTCCACCGCCAGGATCGAGCCGAACAGCACACCTTCCATGACGTGTGTGTTGATTTTTGCCGACACGAACAGCAGCAACGAAGCACCCACCGCCAGCGAGATGGACAGGAACACGCCGATCAGCGTGTCATTGGCCAGGGTGGTGCGATGCTGCGTGTACTTGAGGGTCAGGGCAAACAGCAGGCAGAAGCCGAACATCGAAAAGTACGGCGAGGTGTAGGACTCGCCGACCAGCACGCCAATCGCCACGCCGGTCATCGCCGCATTGCCCACGGACTGGCTGAAGAACGCCATCCGCTTGATCATCACCATCGACCCCAGCACACCCAGCAACGGTCCGATCAGCACTGAACACATCAGCGCGTTGATCACGAACTCGTACTCGAACGGTTGCGGCAGCAGGTGACTCGCGGCGAGCGCCTGCAGGTGGTCGCGGATAAAGTCGTACAAGGCATTCATCGAATGGCCTCCAGGCGGTTGTCGATCTGATCGGCGGGGCCGTGAAACAGCACCCGTTGGTTGATAACGGTCACGGACTGCGCGATTCGCTTGACCTGTTCCAGGTCGTGGTTGATCCACAGGATCGTCACTCCACGGCCGTTCAGTTCGGCCACCAGCGCCTCCACCAGGCGCACACCGGCTTCGTCGATCCCGGCGGTCGGTTCATCGAGGATCAGCAGCCACGGCGCCGGGCTGATTGCCTGGGCCAGCAGCACGCGCTGGCGCTGGCCGCCGGACAGGCTGCCAAACGGCTTTTTACCCATCCCCGCCATGCCGGTCCGCGCCAGGGCCTGGGCGTTGGCCGCCCTGGCGGCGCGGCCTGCGCCGAGAAAGGCCGGCCGGCGTTGACCGAGCATGGCCATGAGGTCGTTGACCGTCATCGGCACGTTGCGGTCGAAGTCCGGCAATTGCGGGACATAGCCCATGGGCGTGGCGACCTCACCCTCGAAGCGGATCGCCCCCGTATGCGGCATCTGCCCCAGCAGCGCACGCACCAGTGAGGTCTTGCCGCCGCCGTTGGGGCCTACCAGGCAGTGCAAGGCGCCGGCTTCAATGCGCATCGTTACCTGGTCGAGCACCTGCGTACCTCCCAGTCGCAGGGAGACGTTGTCGAACACAATGGCGGGGCCGCGCATCCCGTAGTCCTCCTTCAGCGCATTCATTGCTGGGTGTACTCAACGGCTTGCGCCAGGGTTTCGAGGTTGTCGCGCATCGCCACCTCGAATTCGTCAGCGCTGTAGGTATCCCCGGTGATATGGGACAGGGCGAACACCTTCACGCCGGTCGCGGCTTCGATGGGCTTGGCCAGGTCGAGGGAAAAGTTCTTCTCGGCGAACAGCACCTTGACGTTGGCCTTCTTGATCGCCTCGATGGTGTTGGCCAATTGGCGTGCCGTCGGCGCGACGCCGTGGCGCGGCTCGATCACCGCGCTCACGAACAGGCCGAACTCCTGCATCATGTAGTCGTAGCCGGCATGGGTCGTCGCACAACGGAACGAAGACAAGTCCAGCGCGGCGAAGCGCGTCATGAAGCCGGCGCGCAGCTCGCGGATACGGCCCGCATACGCCAGGGCATTTTTTCGATACGCCGCGGCGTTGTCCGGGTCCAGCTCTCCGAGCCGGCGAGCGATCTCGAACACCTGCTGTATCGCCGCCGTGGTGGAGACGAAGGTGTGCGGGTTGACCACCTTGACGCCTTCCTGGTCGCCACCGATGGGAATCAGCGCCACCGTGGCATTTGCCTGGATAATCGGCAGCGTCTGCGTGCGGCCGGCAGCCTTGATGATCTGGAAGGCCCATTCATCGTGGCCGATGCCGTTGACCACCAGCACATCGATATTCATCGCGCGGGTAATGTCATCGGGCTGCGGCTGGTAGTTGTGCGGGTTGGCCTCTGCCGGGATCAGCGCAACGACCTCGGCCCGATCGCCGACGATATTGGCGACGAAGCTGTAGTAGGGATGCAGGGTGATGCCGATCCTGAGTTTCTTCGCCGAGGCGAAGGCCGGGCCGGCGAGTGCGATGGCGGGTATCAGCACCAGCAGCGCGATGCAGCGGCGCCACAGGGCGCGGTGTTTCAGGGCAACAGTCATGGCTGGGTTCCTTTTACGCGTTCGATTTCGCTGGCGCCGTCGTAGGGGATGACTTGGCGCCAGCCTTCGCCGACCAGGGATTCGGGCTTTACGATGGCGGGGTAGGGCGCGTTCGGGTCACGGTGGACCCAGATCGTCGCCTGGTTGGCCCACATCACCCCGGCATGGGCGTGACCGATGACCAGCAGGTAGGCGCTCTGACCCGGTGCATGGCCGCCGGAGCCGTAGTAAACCGTCGCGCCCTGGCCCTGGGTGGCCTGGGACACGTCGCTGACGGGCTGGTCCGCCCCATGGGCATCCTCGTCGCCACCCTGATGGGCCAGGTGGGAACCGGGCAGGATCAATTGCCAGTGCACCTCGCCATTGGCCTTCCAGAAGGCGTCACGGTAGAAGGGCGGCAACAGCAGTTTCTGCGCGCGCTCCAGGGTGATCCAGCCGCCGGTATCGTTGTTGGACCAGATGATTTCTTCACCGGCGGGCAACAGCGCGCTGTGAATCGCCTGGTCGACCGCACCCAAGCCATCGAAGGAGCGCACCTGCCAGCTCAGCGGGGTGGGCGGGTCCACTCTTTCCGGGCGCAGCAGCACATAGCCGGCCACACCGGCGACGACGGCCAGGGTCGCCAGCACCAGGGCCAGGGACTCCCAGCCGCCGGAGCGCGGGCGCACCTGTGTGATTGCAGTGCTCGGGCGCGCCATCAGAGGAACGCAATCCAGCGGCCCAGGAACACCACCCCGGCCCACAACAGCAATGAGCTGAAGCCGGCGATGCGCGCCTGGCCGGGCGGTGGCAGCGTCGTGTCCCATTCGGCGATTCGACGAAAGGCCCCCAGGTGGAAGACGGCCATGTTGATCCCCGCCAGCATCAACAGGCCCATCTTGAACAGGAACGCGGTGTTCTGCACATAGGTGGTGCCGTTGGCGCAGAACATCAGCAGGCCGGTGATCACACAGACCACGAATGCGGCCCAGGTGTACGGCAGCAAATCCTGGATCAGCTTCAGCGCGCCGCGCCGATGGGCGGCCACGCCCAGCAGGCGCAGGTCGACCACGGCAATGGTGCCGTAGACGATGGCGATGCCGATCACATGCACCGACTCCAGCATCGGGAACGCCGAGCCTGACTCGCGAATGAACGTCGCGACCGGGGTGTCCTGGACGGCTTGCAGCAGGGGTTGAATATCCATGGCGAATACCTGAGAACGTGGGTTGAAAACGCTTAGATCGTGTAGGCGATCCAGCGACCGCAGATGATCACGACGCACCACAGGCCGATCGATAGCCACGCAAAGGCCTTGACCGGGCGCGACGCGTCGTCGCCGCCGGCCTGGCCGGCAGGACGCAGCAGGGGACGGCGCAGCAGCCAGGTCACACTGAACGCCGTCACCACCAGCACCATCTTCAGCCAGAACGTCGAGTTGACGAGGACCCGGTCAGGCTCGGCGATGATCATCACCAACCCGGTACACAGCAGCACGATCAGCGCGTTGCGCATCCACGGGTAGTAACGGCGTACGACGCCGCGCAAGGGCTCGTCGCCGGCGAATACCCCCGCCAGTCGCAGATCGGAAATCAGCGCGCAGCCGAAGAGCACGGTGATGGCGATGATATGAATGCTCTGCACCGTGGGGATGACCCACAGGATGTCGCGGATGGCAGTGCTCAACGGCGACGCATAGATCCAGGCAATGATGAGTGAAGAGGACATCGGCTTTTCTTCCGCAGTGGGTTAGAAATCTTGGGGGGTGGCGATCGGATGCAGGCCCGCCGCATCTTCCGGCAGCAAGTACCCTTCCTTGATCGAAACGGCTTTGGCGTCTTCGAACTTCTGGGCGTAGCGGCCGAAATTTCCATAGCGCCGGCCCAGCACGTCCTTCGAGTAAGGCACCTTGGTGTCGTAGATCAGCCCGCAGCCGGTCTCCTGATCGGTGAGGTAGCTGGCGCTGGGGACCTGGACCCACGGCGGGCGCACGCCGCCCTGCAGGTTGCCGGTGGCGGGTGCGCGGGCGGCGGCCTTGCCATCGCGCACCACCCGGGGGGCGGTGGGCATGGGCTTGCCGTCGCGTACCCATTGGTCCATGCCATCCAGCAGCGCCGCGACCACCAGCTCGACCGGTTCGTCATACAGCGTCCGGCAGCGCGGGTCGTCGCCCTTGCCGACGTCGGCAGCGAGGTGTTCGGTGTGCTCGGTGCCGAGGTCGGCCAGGCGCAGGTGGGGCATGCCGGTCACTTCGTAGTAGCGAAGCTGCGGGGTGTCGGTGTCCGGGGGAAGGGGGATGCCTTCGATCACGTCGTGCATCAGTTCGGACTGGCTGTAGACCGTCACGAAGGGCACGCCTTCGGGCATCTGCCGTGGCACTCGGATCACGTCGCCGCCCACTTCGCCGTAGGCCATGCGGCCGGTCATATAGGCGTCGATCAGCGGGGTGTCGTCGGGCATGCGCCATTGCTGGTGGCGGCCCTGGTCGAGATAGTCCATCCAGACCTGCGCGGTGACGGCCCAGCTATTCACATACACGCGCTGCACATCGAGGCCTGCCAGCGGGCTCTGGGCGCCGTTGGTTTTTAGCAGCAACGCCAGTTGTGCGCCGATGCCCTGGGACTGGGGCGCAAACGGATCGGGCGCTGCGCCGCGGGTGAAGTGTGCCGGGTCGTAATAAGTGCCCAGGGGCGCATAGCGGGCAAAGTCGAAGCGGCGCATGAACTCGAAGTTGACGATCCTTCCGTACTGGGCGATCTGCTCGGCTTCGGCTGCCGGGGTATCGGCGATGAACTTGGGATCCACCGCCGGCGCGTTCACATTCAGCGTGTAGCCGACGTACGCGTAGCCGCGCCGCAGCAGATAGTCGCGGGTCAGGATCCAGCCCGCGCCCCGCTCGCCGAACCAACTGAACGGTTCGATGACCACCGTGCCATTGAAGCGCGCCGGGTCGGCCGGTTTGCGTACCAGGATACGCGTGGTGTAAGGCGCTTCCAGCAGGGTTTGGCCGGCGGCGTTGATGGCCGGGGCAACGCCTTGCAGGTAGTACTCCTCTTCGACGTAGCCGTACCGGTCGAGGTCGCTGTATTCGGTGCCCGGGCGTTTTGCCGAGGACAGCGGCGGTTTGCCGGAGGGCGGCACGGCGATGGCCGTGGGCATGCGCGGCACTTCGGCGAAGGTGTTCGAGGCGATCAGCAGCGACAGCACGACGCTGATACTGATGGGGATCAGGCGTTCCATGGGTAAAGCTCCAGCAGGGGTGGATGGGTGGCGTCACTCAAGGCTCAGAGATGCCTTGCCCTCGCTGTCGATCACGATCTGGTTGTTCTCGCACACGTATTCTTGAATGGCGTAGTTGGAGCGCTTGTACTCAAACGTAAAGCGATACGGGGTATTGAGTACCTGCGGGTCTTCGATCAGGACCTGGTTTTCCAGGTGATCCGGCCCGCGCAGCCGGATGCGTTCGGTGATCTTCATCGCCGGCCCGTGGGGCACGTCGTAGAAACGCACGTCCGTTCGCACGCGCTGGGTTTCGACTACGAGCGTGTCGCCTTCCCAGTGGCCGCGGGAATGGCCCTGGTACAACGGGTCGAGCTTTTCGCTTGGCGGCATGGCCTGGTCCAGGAGAATCCGCCGCACTTGCTGGAGATACTCGCCGAGGATGATCACTTGCTTGTCATCGCGAATGATCTGGATCGGGAAGAGCGCCGCCATCATCGTCGGCATGCCCTCGGGCAGGCACCTGGAACTGGTGGTGGCAATTGGCGTGCCGGCTGCGTTGGCCACGGCTTCTTTCTTCTTGAGCTCGACGTACTCGGCGGCGTAGGGCGCCTTGAGGTCCATCGGCCCGCCGGGGTGAACCGGGTCATCGGGGTTCTCGCCGAACCAGTCATCCGGGGTTCTTTCCCAGGTGCCACTGATGTCCGGCCGGGTAGCGGCGCTGTGCTTGTCGGCCTGGGTTTTCGCTGGCGTGGCGGCGTTGCTCAGCCCGGCGAATGTCACGAGGACCACACTCAGGACGAGCATGGCGGCGTTGGCGGTGCGTGCTGGTTTCATTGAAATATCTCCGCGTTGCTGGTTTGCCCAGTTCTGTTGTTATCGCACTCGGGGAGGGATGCGTTCAGCCGCCGCCCGTGAGCACCACGTCGCCGATCTTGATCTCCACCAGCAGCCCGCCCGGCTCACCGTTTTTCAACGGCTTGTAGGACACCTCGGCGTTCTCGCCGGCCTTGATCGACTCCGCCGTCCAGCCCGTGCGCTGCAGCGCGTTGACGCTGCCGGTCTCGATCTTGAAGCGCTGGGCCGGCGGGCCGGGAACGTCGACGTAGATCGTGATGTGCGGGTTGGTCCAGGCGAAGCGCTCGACCACACCCTTGATCGTGAGCGTCTGGGTCTGGTCGAACAGCGCGAATGAATGGTGGGCGCTGGCAACAGGCGGCAAGGCGCTGCAGGTGATGAGGGTCAGAAGACAAAGCCCCTGACGGAGCAGCGGGAAGGGGGACAAAAGGGTCATGACGGTGCCTCGGGTTTTTATGGTTCTTATGGGCCCAGCATAGGGCGCGTGCGTTCCGAGGCCGTAGCCCAAAACGGCAACCATTGAAGGCACTCGGACGGTTTTGTGCGGTGGAGACCGTGTGCAACGACGAGTGGGCGCCCCGGCCCGCGCACATGCTGATTTGGGTTACCGCATGCCCGGCCCTGGCCGGAACACTCCTGCCTCGCCTCACAACTATAAAAACAGGAGAGACGTCATGCGCATTCCCCCCTACGCGCCATTACTGTCGCTGGTTGCACTCTGTGCCGCCGGCTCCCAGGCACACGCCTATACGGTCTACAGCGAAGATGACGGTGCAACCGTTTTGAACGCTGACCTGGGCGCCGGCTTCGGCTGGTTCGCCAGCACCCGCAACTACATCGGCGACCCGCAGAAACGGCCCGGCAGCATGCGCTGGCAGGAGGGCTACGCCAAATATGGCCTCAACGGCACCACCGACAAGATCACCGCCGGTTCCGTATACGGCGGCTTCGCCCTGCTCAGCAGCGGTACATGGGGGGACGGGGACCCGGGGGCGATCACGGCGGGCAATGAGCGCAGAACTGCGGTGGAAGACGCTTTCCTGGGCTGGAGGTCCGGCGACCTGCTGCCGGCCCTGGGCCCGGACGGCGTGGATTTCTCGTTTGGGCGCCAACTGGTCACGGTGGACGGTTTCCTGATCACCGACGATGGTTTCAACCCCGGCAAGGCATTCAGCCCCATCGAGGGCGTGCGCGATGGTCGGTTCGACCGTGGAGGCGCCTTTTACCTTGGGCAGCGCCTGGCGTTCGGCAACACGGCGGTGCTGAAACTGGGCGGCAAGGAGGGGCTGCATGGCAGCCTGATATGGCTGAAATCCGAGAACCCCGGCCAGTCCAAGACCGAGCTGGCGGTAGGCACTGTCGATTACACCACACCCATTGGCTCGATCGGTTCGACCTATATTCACGGCCTGGATGTGGATGAGAAATACGCCTTCGCGGATCGGCTCGAACGCAAGGGCATGAACGTCTACAGCATTCGCGGGCAGGGCAACGCCGGGATTGAAAACGCCGACTTTGCATTCGAGGTGGCTCGCCAGGAAAAACGTTCCGGTTCGCAGCGGGCAATGTTCTTCGACGCAGGCTACACCTTTGCCGATGTGCAATGGCAACCGACCGTCAGTTATCGCTACTCGCGCTATTCCGAAGGCTGGGATTTCCTGTTCCAGGGCGGCTTTCGCAAACGCTACCAGGGTGAAATCGCAGCCAACTACGCCGGCTCGGTGACGTCGAACATGCAGATCAACGATGTGCTGCTCTCTGTCCGGCCCACCGAGAAATTGACCCTGAACGCGATGGCTTTCGACTACCACCAGCTGTCCCGTCGCAATGAGCGGGATTTCGCGGCGCGGGAGGTTGACCTGTTCCTGGATTGGATGGTCACGGATAACGTCACGTTGTCACCGTTGATCGGCCTCTATAAGCCTGAGAAATGGTTCGGTAACGGTGGCGGGCAGAGCGGCAGCGCGTCGACCAACGCGTACCTGCAGTTCATTGTGTGGGTGACGTTCTGAGTCGTCATTGACGGTTGTTGCAGGTCCCGCAGGCGTTGACGTGTCGCGTCAACGCCTGATTCATTCAGAGCATCCGGCGCAGCACGTCGTTGCGCGGATCGCGGTCGTAGAAGCGGTGCTTGAGGGCGCCTGCGACATGCAGCACGATCAGCACCAGCAGCGTGTAGGCGAGGACTTTGTGCAGCCACTGGAACACCGCGAACCAATCGTCATTCTTCGGCAACAGCTCCGGCAGGTTGACCCCGAAAAAGAACACCCCGTCGCTCATCGTAAAGGTGCTCGACATGGAGTAACCCATCAGCGGCACGATCACCAGCAGGACATACATGACGCGCTGTGTCAGGCGTGACAGGAAGCGTTCATATCCGGCCAGGGTTTCCAGCGGCTGCGGCAGCCTGGGGGTACGAAAGCGCACGGCGAGCTGAGTCAGCACCACCAGGAACGTCAACACCCCGAAGGACTTGTGCCACGGGTAATAGAGCTCGAATTTGCTCGCCACCTCATCATTCATGCCGGTCATATGCCAGCCTGCCCAGAGCAGGCCCAGCACCAGTACGGCCCGCAGCCAGTGCAACAGGCGCAGGGACGTCGGGTAGCGATCGATTGTCGGTTGATCCATTGGGTTCATATCAAGCTCTCCAGGGAGCGATGCACGGTGGAATGGCCACCCTCGACGTTGGAGGGTGGCTCGGTCAGGACAGCGCGTGTGCTCAGGCCGGCAGCAGCACGGTGATGACTTTCTCCTCGGTGTAGGCCAGCGCGCCGCTGAACCCGCCTTCACGCCCGATACCGCTGGTCTTGACGCCGCCCCAAGGCAGGTTGGCGTCCAGCGGGCTCCAGCAGTTGATACCGACGGCGCCGGCCTTTACCGCCGCCGCCACACGGTGCGCCCTGGCCAGGTCGCCGGTCCAGACCGTGGCCGCCAGGCCGTAGGTGCTGTCGTTGGCGAGGGCGATCGCTTCGTCTTCGCTGTCGAAGGTGATCAGCGTGCCGACCGGCCCGAAAATCTCGTCCCGGGCGATGTCCATGTCGTTGCGGGCGTTGGCGAAGATCGTCGGGCGCACGAACCAGCCTTGCTCGGGCGTCGAGACGCCGCCGGCCAGCAGTGTTGCCCCCTGGTCGATGCCCCGCTGGATGTAGCGGTTGACGCGATCGAACTGGGCTTTCTTGGCCACCGGGCCCATCTGTACCCCGGGCTCGCGCGGGTCGCCGACGTTCACTGCGTGTGCGGCCTCGGCCAGCGCGGCGCCGAAACGCTCGGCGAGGCTGCGCTGCACCAGGATCCGCGAGCCGGCGGCACACACCTGGCCCTGGTTGGCGAACAGGCCAAGTGCACAGCCGCGCAGGGCATCGTCGAAGGACGCATCGTCGAACACAATCTGCGGGCTCTTGCCGCCCAGTTCCAGGGCCACGCGCTTGAACAGCACGCCGGCCGTGCGCTGGATTTCACGCCCGGCCTCGGGGCTGCCGGTGAAGCTGATCTTGGCCACATCCGGATGCTCGCACAGGGCGCGACCGACTTCGTTGCCGTAGCCGGTGACCACGTTGATCACGCCGTCCGGGAAGCCGGCTTCCTGCGCCAGCAGCGCCAGGTGCAGGGCCGACTGCGGGGTTTCCTCCGAAGGCTTGACCACCACGGTACAGCCTGCCGCCAGCAACGCGGCGAGCTTCCACACGGTGATCATCAGCGGCGAGTTCCAGGGCACGATGGCACCGACTACGCCGACGGGCTCGCGCACCGTGTACGACAGGGTTTTGGTGCCGAAGTAACCGCCGGTGGGAATGGTGCGACCTTCGAGCTGGTTGGCCCAGCCGGCGGCGGCGCGCAGGTTGGCGATCGCGTTGGGCAGGTCCATCCGGCGCGGTTCGACGGGCGAGCGGCCGATGGCATTGGCGTCCAGATCGGCCAGCCGTTCGCTGTCGCGCTCGACCAGATCGGCCAGTTTCGCCAACAGTCGGCCACGCTGGGCGCCGTCAAGTTGGCTCCAGTCGCCCCTTTCCAGTTGGTGGCGTGCCGCCGCCACGGCACGTTCCACGTCTTCGCGGGTGCCACGTGCGGAGCTGCCATACACCTGCTCGGTCACGGGGTTGACCAGGTCGAAACGGCGACGGTCGAAGGCTTCGCAGGGCGTACCTTCGATGAAATGATTCAAGTGCTCAGTCATGTTGCGGTCCTCGAGTAGTGGGCAGGCTCACGCCTTGAGGGACGCCAGGGCGTCGCCGAAGATGTCCAGGGCCTTGAAGAACAGTTCGCGGGAGATCGTCAGCGAGGGCATCACGCGCATCACGTTGCTGTAGCGGCCGCAGGGGATCATCAGCACGCCGTGGTTGAGCAGGTAGCCCATCAACTGGCCGATCTTTTCGCCCGCCAGGGGCGCCTTGGTGAGCGGATCCTCGACCAGTTCGATACCGATCATCAGGCCGCGCCCGCGCACTTCGCCGACCAGCGGGCTGTTGAAGCCGCGAATATGCGCCTGGGCTTCCAGCCCCAACGTGTGGGCGCGGTTGAGCAGGTCGAGTTGTGGATCCTGCAGGATGCTGATGTTGGTCAACGCCACGGCCGCCGACAACGAGTTGGCGGCAAAGGTGTTGGGCATCGAGCCGTCGGGAATCTTGGCCGCCAGGTCCGAGCGCATGATCAGGCCGGCCATGGGCAGGTCGCTGCCGATGCCCTTGCCGAAGGTGAGCATGTCGGGCTTCACGCCGGAATGTTCGACCGCCCACATCTTGCCGGTGCGTCCTGCGCCGGATTGCACTTCATCGACAATCAGCAATGTGCCGCTGCGGTCGCAGGCCTGGCGCAGCAATTGCAGGAATTCCGGCGAGGGTGGCACGTAGCCGCCTTCGCCCTGCACCGGCTCCACGATCACGGCTGCCACGTCATCGGCGGCGGTGTATGGGGTGTTCAACAGGTAATCGATGTACTCGCCAGCGATCTGCTCGGCGCTTTTGTGGGTGGTGTCGAAGGGGAAACGGTAGGCGTACGGGTAGGGCGCGTGGATTACGCCCCCCATCTGGGCACCGAAGCCCTTGCGGTAGGCCGTGCCGGTGGTCAGCGCGCCCGAGGCATGCCACACGCCGTGGTAGCCGCCATGGAAGGCGATGATCTGGTGGCGTCCGGTAATGCGCCGGGCAAACTTGATCGCGGCCTCCAGCGCATCGCTGCCGCTCTGGGTGAAGAAGGTCACGCAGTCGCCACGCAAGCCATCGGGGGCGATCTCGGAGAGCTTGGCCGCCAACTCGGTGCGCCGTGTGCTGTTGATTTCCAGGGCGTGCATCAGCACTTCGGACTGTTCGCGAATCGCCTGCACCACTTTGGGGTGGCAGCGGCCGACGCTGCTGACGCCCACGCCGGCAGACAGGTCGATGTAGGTGTTGCCGTCGGGGTCTTTGAAGGTCGCACCGAAGGCGCGGTCCATGGCCACCGGCATGCGGCCGCCGCCGCGTGCCATCGACTCGGTGCGCGCCGACAGCGCCAGGGCCTCGAGGGTCTTGGGGCCGGGCAGTGTGCCGGAGACAATGTGCGGGGCATCCGCGAAGTGCAGGGCTTGAAAGTTGGCTTCACTCATGACGGTCTCTCTGGAATGTCGATTTAAGTGTGCCGATCATCTCCGCCGCGGGTTCCCGGCCGGTAGCCCGAATCGGCACATGAGACGCGGGCAATCCAGCGCATAAACAATTTGCAGGATGTGACCGATGTGCGAGTATCAAAGGCATCGGCGATCTAAAAACAAGAATGTTGGTAGAGGCACACCCCCCCAATGAAAAACCAGACGATCAGCCATTTCCGCGATATCCACGTCCACGCAGCCACCATCCAGCAGTGGAGCCAGGACTACAGCCAGCTCACCGCCGGTTCGGCCGAGAGTTCGCTGATGCAACTGACGACGACCGGTTGCCACCTGTTCCTCGAGCAGATCAACCAGCGTGTGGTGCAGAACGGCGTGGCGCCTCGCGACAAGATGTGTTTTGCGGTGCCGATCAATGTGCCCGGCTCGGTTCGCATGCAGGGCCGCGAGGTGGATGACAGCAGCCTGTTCTTCCTCCACGGTGGCGAGGAGTTCATGTTCCATATGCCGATGGGCATGGAGCTTTTGTCCATTACCTTTGAGCGTGAATTGTTCGAAGAGGCGCTGGAACAGACGGCGTCGGCGAAAGAACTCAATCGGTTGCTGCGCCAACCGGTGATAAAGGTGTCTCCCCAGCGTTTCGTCCAGGCCCGGCGTCGATTGCTGGCATTGTTCTCCGAGGCCCTGGTAAACGATGACCTCGACTACACGCGCGAGCGTGAGTCGGCGCTGGAACAGGCCATGCTCGGCGAGCTGCTGCAACTGATGACCGACCCGGCCTGTGACAAGCAGCAGCGCAGCCCCAGTTCCACGCGCAGCTTTATCGTCGAGAAATGTCATCGCCTGGCCACGACCGAAATGATCGACGTGCCCAGCGTGATCGATTTGTGCCAGCGTCTCCAGGTGAGTCGGCGCACGGTGCAGAACAGCTTCCGCTCGGTCGCCGAGACCACACCGCTGAATTACCTGCGCTCAGTGAGGCTCAACGGCGTACGCCGAACCTTGATGTCTACCCGGGCATCCGAGCTGTCGATTGGGGATGCCGCCGCCCAGTGGGGCTTCTATCACCTGAGCCATTTTGCCGCGGAGTACCAGGAGCTGTTCGCGCAGTTGCCGTCCCACACGACCCGCGCCGCCATTACCGGCAACGTGCGCGCCTGAACCCAAGCCTTTAGCAAGATCTGAATCAGCCTGCGTCGTCCGCTCGGGATGTGCAGGTGTTTCGCCGTGGGCGCTTGCGTTACCGATTTGGGATACCGGCACGCTGTCGGGCAGGCATAGGATCGATGCCAGCGTGCAACAACAACGACAAGCTATTCGGTACCGGTCGACAGCCGGCTGCACCGATCCTACAGCGACTGCCTCATACAATAAGGTCAACAGCATGAGTGTATCCAACTCGATCAACAGCTCCACGGAGCTCAAGCGTGGCGCCCTGGGTGTGGGCTTTATCATCTTCTTCGTGGTATCGGCGGCAAGCCCGCTGAGTGTGATCGCCGGCGGCTTCCCCATCGGCATCATGCTGGGTAACGGCGCGGGCACCCCGACGTTGCTGATCCTGGCCTTGCTGGTGCTGCTGGCGTTCTCGGTGGGCTACACCACCATGGCGCGCCACCTGACCAATGCCGGCGGTTTCTACGCGTTCACCGCCCGTGGGCTGGGCGGCCTGGCCGGTGGCGCGGCCGGGGTGCTGGCGATGTTTGCCTATAACATCCTGCAGGTCGGCTTGTACGGCATGTTCGGCGGGGTAGTCAGCGGCACCATGGAAGCCGCCTTCGGCCTGGTGCTGCCGTGGTGGTCCTATTCGCTGATGGCGATGGCAAGCATCGCGATCCTGGGGTATCGCAAGATCGACCTGTCCGCGCGGGTATTGTCGGTGATGGTGATCGCCGAGTACCTGGCGATCCTGGTCCTGGATTTCGCCATTCTCAAGTCCGGTGGCGACAGCGGCATCAACCTGGATTCGTTCAGCAGCCGCCATGTGTTCAGCGGCACGCCGTCAATCGGCCTGCTGTTCTGCTTCGCCGCCTTTATCGGCTTCGAGGCTACCACCATCTACGGTGAAGAAGCCCGGGACCCGCAGCGTACCATTCCGATTGCGACCTACTGCTCGGTGTTGCTGATCGGCGGTTTCTACGCGTTGTCGGTGTGGTCGATGGTGGTGGGCGTGGGCGCGGACAAGATCGTGCCGATGCTGCAGGCCTTGCAGGACCCGACTACGTTTATCTATGGCATGTCCGACCACTTTGTCGGCCCGCAACTGACCCAGGTTATCCGGGTGCTGTTTATGGTCAGCATCTATGCCGGCCTGCTGGCCTTTCACAACGCCGCCGCGCGTTACTTCTACGCCATCGGCCGTGACGGCTTGTTGCACAGCCAGTTGGGCACCACCCATCGGGTGCACCAGAGCCCGCATATGGGCTCGGCCTTGCAGAGCCTGATCTCGGCCGTGGTGGTGTTGATTTTCGCGGCGCTGGATGCCGATCCGATCCTGCAGCTGTTTGCCTGGCTGTCCAACCTGGCCACACTGTGCGTGATACTGCTGATGGCGCTGACCTCGGCCGCGGTGCTGGTGTTCTTCCGGCGCCATCCGCAGCTCAAGGTCGGGCTCTGGCGTGGGCAGATCCTCCCCGGGTTCTCGTGCCTGGCGCTCGTGGCCGTGCTGGTGCTGGCGGTGGTGCATTTCGATGTGCTGACCGGTGCCAGCCAACTGCTGTCCTACGGCCTCTGCGCGATCATTCCCCTGGCGTTGCTGGGCGGTGTATTCCTCGCGGCGCGGCTGCGCAAGGCGTCGCCGCAGCGGTTCCTGGCCTTGGGCAGCCACAAGCTTTAAGGCGTGGGCGGCGGTGTCTGCCTGCTCAGCCTGACCAGCAGCGCGTGGTCAAGGCTGTCGAAGGGTAAACCAGGCTGGAATGACCACGCCTGCCGAGTAGGCCCCGCTGGAAATAATCCCGAGGATCAGCCAGCGGCGTGGATAAATCATGGGGGAACTCAATGTTGGAGAGTTGAAAGGCGGCCACCGCAGCTCAGTCAGGCGGCACGCCCATTACACGCGGAAATGCCCGACCAGCTGTTGTTGGTGATTGGCCATCTGATGCAATGCGTCACTGGCCTGCGACGCCTCGTGCATGCGCCCGGCGAGTGTTTCGCTGATACCGCGGATGTCGCTGACGCGATGGCTGATATCGTCCACCACGCTGCTCTGCTCCAGGGCCGCACTGGCGATCTGCTGATTCATCTGTTCGATCACATCCACGGCCTGGGAAATATGCCCCAGCGCCACCCGGGTCTGTTGCACCTGGAGCACGCTGCCGCCGGCTTGCTCGCGGCTCAGTTGGGTACTGTGCACCACCGCCTGGCTCAGCTGTTGCAACGTTTCGATCACCGTGCGCACCTGTTCGACCGAACTCTGGGTGTTGCTGGCCAGGTGCCTGACTTCATCGGCCACCACCGCAAAACCGCGACCCTGCTCGCCGGCACGGGCCGCTTCGATGGCCGCATTCAACGCCAGCAGGTTGGTCTGTTGCGCGATGGCGCTGATCACGTCCAGTACCTGACCGATCTGGTTGCTGCTGTCGGCCAGGGCGTTGACTTGCTGGAGGGTGGTTTCCAGGCGTTGGTCGAGGGCCTCGATGCTGCGTTCGGCGGTGGAGAACACCGCCTGGCCTGAGCGGCTCGCGTTTTCGGCGGCGGTGGCGGCGTCGGCGGCGCTGTGGGAGTGACGGGCCACTTCCTGGGCACTGGCGCTCATTTCGTGCAGCGCGGTGGCGGCCAGCTCCACTTCGCGGTATTGGCGCTGCATGCCGGCGCTGACTTCGCGGGCAATACCGGAGGAGGTGTCGGCGCTGTCGCGGGTGTCCAGGGACGCGGTCTGGATGGCGCGAATAATCGGCTGCAAGGTGTCGAGGAAACGGTTGAAACCATTGGCCAGGCGGCCCAGCTCGTCGCGTCGCCCGAGGGGCAGGCGCTGGGTCAGGTCCCCGTCGCCTTCGACAATGGCATCGAGCAGCTCGGCCATCTTCAGCAATGGGCGAGTCACGCCGTAGGCCGCCAGCCAGATCAGCAGCATCCCAAGGCTGCTGGCCAGGATGCCCAGGCCAAGGTTGAGCCAATTGGACTCACGGCTTTTGTCGTCCAGTTCGCTCTGCATCTGCCGGGCGGAGGCCTGCACCCGTGCCTGCGGGACCTTGATCTGCAGTTGCCAGGCTGGAGTGCCCGCTGCCGTTTGCACGGATTGGCGGATGTCCAGGGTTTCCCCCGCGACATCGCCGCTGCGTCCCGCCACGTGACCCGAAGCCGACACCAGGGTGACCTGGCTGTCGCCCTGGTAGAGGTCCTGGCTGAGGTTGGCGGCCAGTTTCTGCAAGGTGTCGAGGCTGATGTCCATGCCCACCACGCCGAGCACGTTGCCGTCGACGATCAGGGGGATGGAAATGCTGCTCATCAGGGCTTTGTGGCCTTCCACTTCGATGGTGTACGGCTCGACCACACACACCTGTCGTTGCGCCTGAGGGCAAGCGTACCAGGCGTTTGCCGGTGCGCTGCCGGGGGGCGCAGTGTTGGCGGCGATTTGTGCCTCGCTCAACACCTCCTGCACCAGTTGACCCGGCTGGCTCTGGGACCAGTACAGCGCAAAGCGCCCGGTTTCATTGCCGGCCAGGGCGCGTTGGTCGCGCCAGTCGGCGTCGCTGCCGGCCAGTGCATCGGGCAGCATGATCACGTACAGGCCGAGGACTTTTTCGCGCTGCCTGAGGGCTTCTCGGGCGATGCCGACCAGGGCTTGACGCAATTGCACGACCGTCAGGCGTCCATTGAGGGTTTGCTCGCGCAGTTGCAGAACCTGCTGGGCGAACCCTTCGCCATACAGCGCGGTTTCATTGAAAAACCGCTCCACCTGTTGGCCATGAGCCACGGCCTGGGCCTGCAAGCGTTCCAGCGCGGCCTGTGTCAGCAACGCGCTGCTCTGCTCCTTGAGCAGCTTTGCACTGGTTTGATTCTGGTAGGCGCTGGCGCCAATCAGCGCGCCCACGACTGCCAGCAGGCAAAGTCCGCTCAGCAGGGTGATACGCCATTGGAGGGTGAGATGGGCTGGACGCATGGCTGGGGCTTCCTACGGGGGCGTTGGCGGTGATGGGCACGTTCTTATTCTTGTTGCCGGCATCCGCGCATAGCACGGGTGAGGCTAGGGTGCGGGCATGACAGGCCGGGCGGCTATCCCAAATCGGCAACAGCGCGAGGAGGGATCGAGCGGCCCCGACCTGTTTTGGGGCGGGGCTTTGGATGCTACCGATTTGGGATAGCGAGCCGTTCCAAGGCGGGCATAGGATCAAATTCAGCGCGCAACTAAAACAAAACGCTAACCGGTGCCGATGCGGTGTGGTCGGGCCAACCCTAAAGCGACTGCCTCATACAATAAGGTCAACAACATGAGTGTATCTATCCCGGTCAACAGCTCTACGGAGCTCAAGCGCGGTGCCCTGGGTGTGGGCTTCATCATCTTCTTCGTGATATCGGCGGCAAGCCCGCTCAGTGTGATCGCCGGCGGTTTCCCGATCGGCATCATGCTGGGCAACGGTGCGGGCACCCCGGCGTTGCTGATCCTGGCCTTGCTGGTGCTGCTGGCGTTTTCGGTGGGCTACACCACCATGTCACGCCACGTGACCAATGCCGGCGGTTTCTACGCGTTCACCGCCCGTGGGCTGGGCGGCCTGGCCGGTGGCGCGGCCGGGGTGCTGGCGATGTTCGCCTATAACATCCTGCAGGTCGGCTTGTACGGGATGTTCGGTGGCGTGGTCAGTGGCACCATGGAAGCCGCCTTTGGCCTGGTGCTGCCCTGGTGGGCCTACTCGCTGATGGCGATGGTGAGCATCGCCATCCTGGGCTATCGCAAGATTGACCTGTCGGCACGGGTGCTGTCGGTGGTGGTGATCGCCGAGTACCTGGCGATCCTGGTCCTGGACTTCGCCATCCTCAAGTCCGGCGGCGACAGCGGCATCAACCTGGACTCGTTCAGCAGCCGTCATGTGTTCAGTGGTACGCCGTCAATCGGCTTGCTGTTCTGTTTCGCCGCCTTTATCGGCTTCGAGGCAACGACCATCTACGGTGAAGAGGCCAGGAATCCCAAGCGCAGTATTCCGATTGCGACCTACTGTTCGGTGTTGCTGATCGGTGGTTTCTACGCGCTGTCGGTATGGTCGATGGTGGTGGGGGTGGGGTCGGACAAGATCGTGCCGCTGCTGCAGTCCTTGCAGGACCCAACCACGTTTATCTATGGCATGTCCGACCACTTTGTCGGCCCGCAACTCACCCAGATTATCCGCGTGCTGTTCATGGTCAGTATCTATGCCGGGCTGTTGGCCTTTCACAACGCCGCCGCGCGTTACTTCTACGCCATCGGCCGCGACGGTCTGTTGCACAGCCTGCTGGGCACCACCCATCGCGTGCACCAGAGCCCGCATATGGGCTCGGCGTTGCAGAGTTTGATCGCTGCGGTCGTGGTGCTGATATTTGCCGCGATGGATGCCGATCCGATCCTGCAACTGTTTGCCTGGCTGTCCAACCTGGCCACGCTGTGCGTGATCCTGTTGATGGCGCTGACCTCGGTGTCGGTGTGCGTCTACTTCCATCGCCATCCCGAGCTGAAGGTCGGGCTGTTGCGTGGACGGATCCTGCCCGGTATTTCGTGCCTGGCGCTGGTGATGGTGCTGGTGTTGGCGGTGGTGCATTTCGATGTGCTGACTGGCGCCAGCCAACTGCTGTCCTACAGCCTCTGCGCGATTATTCCGGCGGCCTTGATCATCGGCATCGTGCTCGCCGCGCGACTGCGCAACAGCTCGCCGCAACGCTTCCTGGCCTTGGGCAGCCACAAGCTTTAAGGCCCCCGCGTTTTTATCGCTCGACTAACCAGACAATCGCAGCCTGCCGTTGCTCGGCATGGCGCGCCAGCGTGTGAAAGGAAGGTTTCAAATGCACAACTATAAAATGCTCATCGATGGGATCCAGGTGGCCGGTGAAGAAGGCCGGTTCGATGTGATCAACCCGGCCACCGGGGCCGTGTTCGCCCAGTGCCCGGCCGGTTCCCTGGGGCAACTCGACCAGGCGGTGAACGCCGCGCAGTTGGCCTTCAAGAGCTGGCGCCACAGCAGCCACCCTGATCGCTGTGAACGTTTGTTGGCGATTGCCGCCGATATCGAGCAGGAGGCCCCATCACTGGCCCGGCTGATTGTGCTGGAACAGGGCAAGCCGCTGGAGCTGGCCTTTTCCGAGGTCATGGGCGCCGCCGCCTGGACCCGCTACGCGGCCGGGCAGGAAATTGCGGTGGAACGGGTGGAAGAAACGCCCACCCAGCGCATTGAGCTGCACCGCAAACCCTTGGGCGTGGTGGCGTCGATCACCCCCTGGAACTGGCCGTTCATGATCGCCGTCTGGCACATCATGCCGGCGCTGCGTGCCGGCAACTGCGTGATCAGCAAACCGTCGAGCCTGACGCCGCTGAGCACCCTGGGCCTGGCCGACATCATTGCCCGGCATGTGCCCCGTGGTGTGATCAACTGCGTGACCGGCGAGCAGGGCTTCGGCAGTGCGATCACCTCGCACCCGGGGATCCAGAAGATCGTGTTCACCGGTTCCACCGCCACCGGGCAAAGCGTGATGCGCGGTGCCGCCAGCAACCTCAAGCGCCTGACCCTGGAACTGGGCGGTAACGACGCCGCCATCGTATTGCCGGGGACCGCCGTGGAGGCCGTGGCCGAGGAAATTTTCCAGGCGGCCTTTCTCAACATGGGCCAGACCTGTGCTGCGCTCAAGCGCCTGTATATCCATGAGTCGCAGTACGAGGCTTTTGCCGACGCGCTGACGCATATTGCGGCGCGCCAGGTCGTGGGCGACGGCCTGGACGCCGGTGTCACCTTCGGGCCGGTGCAGAACCTTGAGCAACTGGAACTGGTGGAAGCCCTGGTCGATGACGCACGTGCCAACGGTGCGCGGGTGTTGTGCGGCGGTGCGCGTCTGGACCTCCCCGGGTTTTTCTATCCGCCCACCCTGGTGGCGGACGTGACCGACGGCCATCGCCTGGTGGACGAAGAACAGTTCGGCCCGGTGTTGCCGTTGATTGCCTACCGGGATGTCGAGGATGTCCTGAAGCGCGCCAATGCCGGTGACATGGGCCTCGGCGGCTCGGTCTGGGGGCCGGATGTCGAGCAGGCCCAGGCCTTGGCCAGTCGCCTGGAGAGTGGTGTGGCGTGGGTCAACTGCCACGCCCAGATCCAGCCGAACACGCCGTTTGGCGGCAGCAAGATGTCGGGGTTCGGTGTCGAGTTCGGCCTGGAGGGGCTGCTGGAGTTCACGGGGCAGCAACTGTTGTTTGTGCGCAAGCAGGCTGTCGAAGAAGGAGTTTGAGCCATGCGTTATCTATCCCGTCATCCCGTATTCGGTTGCACGCTTGTGTGCACCCTAGCGCTCGGCGCTATCAGTCAGGTGCACGCTTATGAGCTGTACAGCGATGAGAGCCGTCACCTCAACGCCGACATGACCGCGGTGTTCGGTCAGTTCAACAGTCGCAAGAACTACGACGGCACGCCGGGCGGCTCCAGTTGGCGTGAAGGCTTTATCAAGTATGGCTTGAGTGGCGACCAGGGACTCGGCGGCAATGGCCGCGCCTACGGGGCATTTGCCCTGGTCAGC
Organism: Pseudomonas sp. NFACC42-2; assembly: GCF_900116055.1. Lineage (NCBI taxonomy): Bacteria > Pseudomonadati > Pseudomonadota > Gammaproteobacteria > Pseudomonadales > Pseudomonadaceae > Pseudomonas > Pseudomonas sp. NFACC42-2. Next base: position 354,989 of record NZ_FOZO01000001.1, on the reverse strand, counting down.
TCCGCCACGTGGGGCGATGGCGATCCGGGTGGCAACAGCGTTGGCACCGAGCGCACCACGAAGATTGAAGACGCCTACCTGGGCTGGCGCTCCGGCGACCTGTTCCCGGCGCTCGGTCAAGACGGCGTGGATATTTCCGGCGGGCGCCAGGTGGTCAAGGTCGGCCGAGGGTTCCTGATCAACGACGATGGGCTGAACCCGGGCAAAGGCCCGGCGGACGGCACCTTGAACCGTGGGGGCGCCTACTACCTGGCGGCCCGGCACGCGTTCGACCAAACCGCGGTGGTGCGCCTGGGGGGGCAGGATGGCCTGCATGGCAGCGTGTTGTGGCTCAAGTCCGACAACCGTATCCAGGCCGAGACCGAGTTGGCCGCCGGCACCCTGGATTACACCGCCCAACCGGGGACGCTCGGCTTGACCTGGGTCCATGGCCTGGACGTGAACGATCAATGGGCCAGCGATTTTCAACGCCAGCGCAAGGGCATGAATGTCTACAGCGTGCGCGGTGAGGGCGATGCGGGTATCCCCAACGTCAGCCTGGCCTTCGAGTACGCCTGGCAGGACAAGGACGCCGGGCCAGAAAAAGCCTGGTACGGCGAAGCGGGCTACACCTTCGCCGATATCGCCTGGGCGCCCAAGGTGACGTATCGCTACACCCGCTATTCGCAGAACTGGGACGCACTGTTCACCGGCCAGAGCACGGGCTACGGCACCTGGTTCCAGGGCGAAGTGGCCGGCAACTACGCCGGGCCGTTCAACACCAATACCCGCATCCACCATGTCGGGCTGAAGGCAACCCCACTGGAAAACCTGAGCCTGGGCGCGCTGTATTTCGACTACGCCACCGTGCGCAAAAGCAACGCGTTGAACCTCGATGGCCGTGAGTTGGATGTGTACGCCGAGTGGGCGGTCAACCCGCACTTGATCATCACCCCGCTGGTGGGGCTGTACACACCCAGGCAGGACGCGACCACCGGGGGCAACCAGGTCGGCAACGGCACCAACCTGTACAGCCAGTTGACGGTGGCCGTGCCGTTCTGAGCATGACGCCTAGGGGGCGGCGTGGCTCGGCGGGTTGCGCATGTTTTCGGCAATCCGCCGGGTGGTGTCCATGACCATTTCGATCACGGTTTCCTGGCGCAGCAGCTTGAAGTTCTGGGTGGTGCCGACGGCCGACAGGCTGCCGACCACCTCGTCGAGGTCCGCCTGGATGATCGGCGCAGCGATACCGGTCAGGCCCAGGTTGAGTTCGTCGTGGGTCAGGCAGTAGCCGTCCTTGCGGATTTTTTTCGCGGCCCTGGAGAAGCCCGCCCAGTCATACGGGCTGTCCGGGTCGTTGGCCATGTGCTCGTCGAACAGGCGTTGCAGGCGGCGTCCTTTCTGGAAGGCGATCAAGACCTTCGATTGTGCCCCGCGGAAAAACGGCAACGGTTGCCCGCGCCCGAACGCGAAGTGATAGGTGTCGGTGGGTTCGGCGATGTAGGTGTTGATGATGCGACCGTCGTAAAACACGCTGGCGAACACCGCCAGGCCCGTTTGCGCCGACAGCTCGTGCATCAGCTCGCGCCCGGCGAGAAGGATCGGGTCGTACTGGCGCATCATCCAGTCCAGCTCGATGACCCGCGGGCCCAGGCCGTAGCTGCCGGCGTCCACGCGGGTCAGCAGGCCGGCGTCACACAAATCCTTGACGTAGCGGTACACGGTCGCCCGTGACAGGCCCATGCGCTCGGCAATGGTGTCGGGGTCGATCTTCAGCATTTGCGGACCGAACAGGTCGAGGATGCTCAGCAATTTGCTCAGGCTGCTCATTGTGTTCCTAAAAGAAAGGGAAGGGCGCTTGTGGCGTCCCCACGGGGAGCCGGTTGCCCAAGCGCAGGCGCAACACTACCGCAGTGAGAGAAAAACGCAATCGCGGGTTAGCTTTTGAGAGTGTTTAAGTCACACAAATCTCATTAAATGAGAAAAACAAACATAAAATGCTTGTTGGTTGCGGATTTGTATGTGATAAATCTCATCACTACAAATGCTCAAGCAAGAGGGCTGAAAATGAATGGTGCGCAACTGATAGTGAATGCGGCAGCGGCAAGCGGTATCGAGTACTGCTTCGCCAACCCCGGGACCACCGAGATTCCCCTGGTGGCCGCCATGGCCAGCGCACCTGCTCTCAAGCCGGTGTTGTCGCTGTTCGAAGGGGTCTGCACGGGGGCTGCGGACGGCTATGGCCGGATCGCCGGCAAGCCGGCCATGACCCTGACCCACCTGGGGCCGGGCTTTGCCAATGGCATCGCCAACCTGCACAACGCGCGTCGGGCCAATACGCCGATCGTCAACGTCATCGGCGATCACGCCTCCTGGCATGTCAACTACGATCCGCCCTTGGCCAGCGACATCCAGGCCCTGGCCGGTGCCGTTTCCGGTTGGGTGCGCACCTCGCGCACCGCTGCCGGTATCGGTGAGGATCTGCAGGAAGCCGTGCGTGCGGCCTGGCAGGCCAAAGGCCAGATCGCCAGCCTGATCCTGCCCATGGACCTGCAGGCCCACGCAGTGACCCATAACGGTGTATTCGCCCCTCTGCGCGCACCGGTTCGTCGGTTTGCCGGTGACCGGGTCGAAACCGTGGCGCAGGCATTGCGTGACGGCCAGCGGCTGGTGTTTATCGTCGGCGATGAGGGCTTGTCGGTCGCGGGCCTGGAAGCGGCAGGACGCCTGGCGCAACTGCCCGGCGTGCGCCTGTTTGCCGAGACCTTTCCGCGCCTGAGCTACCGTGGCGGTGGCTTGCCCGACCTGGATCGCCTGCCGTATTTCCCGGAAGTGGCGATTGAAATCCTTGAGCAGTACGACCTGGTCATCTGTGCAGGCGTGCCGGAGCCCATCAGTTACTTTGGCTACGAAGGCATCCCGTCGCGCCTCGCCGAGCGTGAGCGCCTGCTGAGCCTGGCCGAGGTCGGTGACGATGTCGCCGGCGCGTTGACGGCGCTGGCCGATGCCCTGGCTGCACCGGCCTACGTGCCGACGCCGGAGGGCATCGAACTGCCGCCCGGCCATGCCGAACTGACACCGCAGTCGATCGGCCAAGTGCTCGCTGCGTCACTGCCCCACGACAGCATTGTCTCGGTCGAGGGCGGCACCTGCGGCTACCCGTTCTTTACCGCCTCCGCCCGCGCCGCGCGGCATCGGGTATTGACCAATACCGGTGGCGCGATCGGCCAGGGGATTCCGGTGGGTTTCGGCGCCGCTTTGGCGGAACGCGGCAATAGCGTGTTCTGCCTGCAATCCGACGGCAGTGCCCAGTACACCATCCAGACCCTGTGGAGCATCGCCCGCGAGCAGTTGCCGGTGGTGATCCTGATTGCCGCCAACCATCGCTACGCGATTTTGCAGAACGAACTGCGCCGTTTCGGCATGACCGAAATGGACCCCCAGGCCCTGCGCCTGACCGTGCTCGACAACCCGCGTATCGACTGGAAGGCCCTGGCCAAAGGCTACGGGGTACCGGCCTGCACGGTCCAGACCAATGCCGAACTGCAACGGGCCCTGGCCAATGCCAAGGCCGACCGTGGCCCTTGCCTGATCGAAATGGCGCTGTGAAGGAGTCGACTATGCATCCGCTCGAATTATTACCTGCCGTCCGGGCGTTCCTGGCGCAGCCCGGTCGCCTGTTCATCGGCGGCACCTGGCAGGACGCCGCCAGCGGTCGTCGCTTTGCAGTGGAAAACCCGGCCACCGAACAGACCCTGGCCGAAGTCGCCCAAGGCGATGAACGCGATGTGAATGCGGCCGTCGCGGCCGCCCGCGCAGCCTTTACTGGCACGTGGGCCTTGCAGTCACCGGCGCAGCGCGGCCTGTTGCTGTTTCGCCTGGCCGATCTGTTGGATCAGCACCGTGAGGAACTGGCGCAACTGATAACCCTGGAGAACGGCAAGCCTATCGCCAATGCACGCGGTGAAGCGGCCAGCGCGGCGAATATCATCCGCTACTTTGCCGGCTGGCCCACCAAGATCGAAGGCAGCACGCTGCCCGTATCCCCGGCCAGCGGCGCGCCGATGCTCAACTATACGTTGCGCGAACCGGTGGGGGTCTGCGCGCTGATCGTGCCGTGGAACTTCCCGTTGACCATGTGCGTGTGGAAGCTCGGCCCGGCGTTGGCCACCGGTTGCGTGGCGGTGCTCAAGCCCGCCGAGCAGACGCCGCTGATCGCGATCCGCCTGGTGCAACTGATCGAGGCCGCAGGTTTCCCCGCCGGCGTCGTCAACCTGATCACCGGCCTGGGCGCCGACACGGGTGCACCGCTGGCACAGCACCCCGACGTGGACAAGATCGCCTTTACCGGCTCGACCCAGGTTGGGCGGCTGATCGCCCAGGCGGCCACCGGCAACATGAAAAAGGTCTCGCTGGAACTGGGTGGCAAGTCGCCGAACATCATTCTTCCAGACGCCGACATTGTGCGCGCCGCCAAGGGGGCCGCCGATGGGATTTTCTACAACCAAGGGCAGGTGTGCACGGCGGGTTCACGCCTGTATGTACACGCCAGTGTGCTCGACCAGATGCTCGAAGAATTGCAGCGCCATGCCGCCGGCTATGTGCTGGGTAACGGCCTGGACCCGGCCAACAGCATGGGGCCGTTGGTGTCCGCGCGGCAATTGAACACCGTCAAGGGTTACCTGCAGCGGGGCCAGGAGGAGGGCGCCGAACTGATCTGCGGCGGCGGCCGTCCCGAACACCTGGAGCATGGGCATTTCATTCAACCGAGCGTGTTCCTCGACCGTGCCGAGCGCGCCTGCGTGGCCCGCGAAGAAATCTTCGGCCCGGTACTGACCGTCATGAGCTGGACCGACATCGACGACCTGGTGCTGCGCGCCAACGATTCGCCGTATGGCCTCGCCGCCGGCCTGTGGACCCGCGACCTGCGCTCGGCGCACCGCGTGGCGGCACAGCTCAAGGCCGGCTCGGTATGGATCAACTGTTGGAACGTGGTCGATCCCTCTTCACCGTTCGGTGGCTACAAACAATCCGGCTGGGGCCGGGAAATGGGCAAGAACGTGATCGATGCCTACACCGAGACCAAAAGCGTGTTTGTCGATCTGGCCTGAATTGAATAATCACACGAGGTAATTGCTATGGATCTGGAATTGAAAGGCCGCGTGGCCATTGTCACCGGTGGCGGTATGGGCATCGGCAAGGAAGTCGCACGTTTTCTCTCCGAGGAAGGCTGCAAGGTGGTGATCTGCGCACGGCGCATGGCGTTCCTGCAGCTGGCGGCCGAAGAGATCACCGCACAGACCGGCAATGAAGTGCTGCCGCTGTTCTGTGACACCAACGACATGAACGCTGTGTCGGAGATGGTCGAGGCGGCGCACAAGCATTTCGGCCGCATCGACATCCTGGTCAACGGTGCTGCGGCGCCGTCCGGCGTGGTGCGCAATGACATCGAACACGCCGGCGACGATGAGTTGCTGTCGGACCTCAACACCAAGGTGATCGGCTATTTCCGCTGCGCCAAGGCCGTGACCCCGCACATGAAGGCGGGCGGCTTCGGACGCATCATCAACATCGGCGGCCTCACCGGGCGCAGCAGCAAGGTGCTTTCGGGCATGCGCAACCTGGCGATCGCACACATGACCAAGACCCTGTCCGACCAGTTGGGCCCGTCGGGGATCACGGTCAACCTGATTCACCCTGGCGTCGTCGACACCCCGCATATCCAGGAGCTGTACGAGCGCGAAGCAGTCAAGCAGGGCAAGACTGCCGAGCAGGTCGAGCAGGCCTACATCGACGCCACACCGATTCGCCGCACCCTCGCACCGATTGAAATGGGCTGGCTGATTGGCTTCCTGGCGTCGCCGAAAGCGGCTGCTGTGACCGGTGAATCCATCGGCATCGACGGCGGTTTGACCCGTGGCATCTATATCTGAGGAGTATCACAGATGAGTAATGGAACCCTTCTGGTCGCCACCGTCGGGCAAGCGGTGATCCGCAGTGCCGACGATGGCCGTACCTGGCATCGCCTGGGCCTGGGGCAGGACCTGGAGTTCGATGCGATCACCCGATCCTTGAGCCTGCATCCCGACACGCCCGAGCGAATCTATGCCGGTACCGATGTGGGCTTGTGTGTGAGCCACGATACCGGTGGGCATTGGCAGCGCATCGATTCGCCTTTCAACGGGCAGACCGTGTGGAAAGTTGCGGTTGACCCGCAGGATGCACAACGAATTTTCGTCGGCACCGGCGCGCCTTCGCGTGCCGTGTTGTGGCGCACCCTGGACGGCGGCCTGAGCTGGGATCGCGCCCCGGTGGAAATCCCCGAGTTCTGCGATGGCGTCAGCCGCCCACGCCTGCTGGCCTTCGCCTATGACCCTACCGACCGCAACCAGCTGTGGTTCGGCCTGGAAGAGGGCGGGCTGTTCCATTCCCGCGACGGCGGCGACAGTTGGACCCGCGTCGACGACCGGCTGCTGTGGGACTACAACTCCGACGTCCACAACATCCTGGTACTGCCCAACCACGGCGAGAAAGTCATTGTGGTGGTCTGCGTCAATGCGGTGTACCGCAGCCTGGACGAGGGGCTGACCTGGACCGGCATCATCGGTCGCGAAGCCTTCGGCCTGTACTACATCCGCGCCATGAACGCGCCGTTGGGCACGCAGAACGAGCTGTACCTGAGTATTTCCGATGGCACCCCCGGCACCACCAGCAAGATCCTGGTGTCCCGTGATGCCGCACTCACTTGGAGCGTGCTGCCGCTGCCACAGCAGCCCAACTCCTGTGTCTGGGCGATTGCCTTCAACCCGACCAACCCGCGACAGATCGTGGCGGGCACCAAGTACGGGCATTTGTTCACCTCCGACAATGGCGGTGACGGCTGGCAGAAGCATTGGCGGGAATTCAGCGAGATCGCTGATGTGCTCTGGACGCCTGCGGTTGCGCAGATCAAGTCCGGGCATCAATCCATCGTCAAAAAGCACTGAGGGATAACGCCATGAAGATCGAGATCCTGCGGACTCATTTATCGCTGTGGGTCAGTGACCCTGACGTGTCGGCACGCTGGTACGCCGACATCCTGGGCATGCACGAAAGTGCCCGGGGCGAGAGCTGGGTCATGATGGCATTTGGCGGCAAGCACCACGACATCGCCCTGATTCGCGCCGACCCCGGCGCCCATCAAGGCGGGTTGGGCCTGCAGCACTACGGCCTGGAAATCGCCGGGGACATGACCACCCTGCGCCAGCTCTACGGCATGTTGCTGGGCAAGGGCGTCGAGGTGGTGAAGATCACCGATCACGAGATCGGCCATGGCGTGTATTTCAACGACCCCGACGGCAATCGCATGGAGTTCTTCCTCGAGACCGAACACGACGATGCGCGCGGCAAGGCCCGGTTCAAGGCCGCCGGCGCGCCAAGCCGACATTTCAACCTGGATCCACTCGACCCACTTTGAGGCAACCCTGATGAAAACCGCGAATTTTGCTACGTATCACATCCGCAAATGGTACAGCTTTGTCGAAGAAACCCTGGCCAACGAAACCGGCCAGCTGGCCGATGGCGAGCCCCTGTTCAAGTATGCGATCGCCGCCGTGATCGCCAACCCCTATGCCGGTCGCTACAGCGAGTCGCTCGCCGAACTGGTCGACCCTTCACCGTTGCTGGGCGAAGAGTTTGGCCGGCGCATACAGGCACTGGCCGGTGCCCATGAGATTGTCAGCTATGGTAAGGCGATCCTGGTGGGCAGCGCGGGCGAGTACGAGCACGGCAACGCGTTCCTGACCAATCCGGCCGCCGACCCGATTCGCGTCGCGCTGGGCGGTGGCAAGTCGTGGGTGCCTTCCACCGGCAAGCGCGGCGGCCCGGGTTCGACCATTGACGTACCCCTGGCGCACAAGGATGCGCTCTACGTACGTTCCCACTACGACAGCATGTCGCTGATGTTCGGCGACGGCCCCGCGCCGGACGAAGTCATCGTGATCTGGGCCTTCGCCACGCGCGGGCGCCTGCACGCACGGCTGGGTGGCCTGCGTGCCGAAGACATCCAGGGCGTTGACGGGCTGCACTGATGACACGCGTGCGGGCCTTGGCAACGCCGGTTTAAAACCACAACAAGAAAGCGGTGAACAGCGATGAAGCAGGAGAAGACCCAGGTTGTGATTGTCGGGGGCGGGCCCAATGGGATCACGGCCGCGCACTATATGGGGATGTACGGTATCGACTGCGTCGTCCTTGAGCTTGCCGACTGCATACTGCCTTACCCACGCGCGGTGGGTATGGATGATGAAGCGCTGCGCGTGTTGCAAGCGATCGGCATCGCCGAATTGGCAGTGCGTGACATGATCTGTGATGTGCCGCTGCGTTATTACAACGCGCGGGGCGTGTGTTTTGCCGAGGTCAAGCCAAGTGCCGCGCAGTACGGCTGGCCGATGCGCAACATCTTCATGCAGCAGTTGCTCGAAGGCACGCTGCGCGAAACCCTGGGGCAGCGCAGCACTGTGGTGTTGCGCCAAGGCCATGAAATGCTGGAGCTGGAACAGGATGGGGAGGGCGTGACCTTGCAGGTGCGCGATGCCCAGGGCGAGGTCTATCAGCTGCGCGCCGATTACGTGATCGGCGCCGACGGCGGCCGCTCCACCGTACGCAAAAAGCTTGGCGTCGAACTGCTGGGGCTGACCCATGCGCGCAAATGGGTGGTGGTCGATACCGCCAATGACACCCTGGATGCGCCTTACACCGCACTGCACGCTGACCCGCAGCGGCCCTTCGTGTGCATCTACCTGCCGTACCAGCAGCGGCGCTGGGAATTCATGCTGATGGAGGGCGAGGACGAGGCGAAGATGTGTGACGAGAACACCATCCGCGACCTGATCCGCGGGCATATCGGCGACGCCGTGGACGCGCTGAATATCATCCGTATCCGCGCCTACACCCACCATTCGCGTGTGGCGGCGCGGTTTGTCCAGGGGCGTGTGGCACTGGTCGGCGATGCCGCGCATATATCGCCACCCTGGGCCGGGCAGGGCCTTAATTCCGGGCTGCGCGACGTGGCCAACGTGGCCTGGAAGCTGGCCGCGATCATCCAGGGGCGTGCGGCCCATGGGATCTTTGCCAGCTACGACCAGGAACGTCGCGGACACGCCACCGAACTGGTCGCCCTGGCCGACAATATGGGCACGGTCCTGGGGCTGACCAATCCGTTGATGGCCGGCGTGCGCGACTGGTTGTTCCAGGCGGTGAACAGCGTCGATAACCTGCGTTCGCACCTGCTGGAGTTCAAGTTCAAACCCAAGGCCACCCTCACCAAAGGGCTGGTCTATCACGAACGTGCCGAACTGCGTGAAGACGACCTGGTGGGCCAGCTGTTTGTGCAGCCGTTTATCGAAGATGCCCAGGGCCAGCGTCGGCGCCTGGATGACGTGCTGGGCAATTCCTATGCGGTGCTGGGTTACCGGGTCAATCCCCGTGAGCCACTGAGCGAAGACATGGCAAGGTTCTGGGCGCGCTGGGACACGCGCTTTATCCAGGTCAATCGCTCGCGCAGCGGCCTGGGCCGCCACCAGCCCTTGACGGCCACGGACGCCATCAGCGTGGAGGATGTGGATAACCGCCTCGGCGAATGGTTTTCCAGGGTGCGTGACTGCGTCGTCGTGGTGCGTCCTGACCGGTTTGTCGCCGCCATTACCACGCCTGAGCGACTTGACGCGGTATTACGCAAGTTAGCGGGGCAGCTGTCATGAGCATCGATACGGGCGTATTGAATCAGTTAGACCAGGCCACGCGTGCGGTGCAAGCGATTGCGCCACTGGCCCCCGAGGCGTTGGACCTGCGCGGCGGCTACGCCCTGCAACGCCAGGCGCTGGATGCGCGCCTGGCGGCGGGCGAACAGTTCAGCGGTTGGAAGATCGCCTTCGCCGGCAGCGCCGCGCAACGGCGCTTCGGCATTGACGAACCGGTGTATGGCGGCCTGACCGACGCGATGTGCGTGCAGCCGAACACGGCGGTGGCGCTGTCGCGCTTGATCCAGCCCAAGCTGGAGATCGAAGTGGCGATTGTGCTGGGGCGCAGCCTCGCGCCCGGTGACTACAGCGATGAACAGATCCTGGACGCGATTGCCGAAGTGGCGCCGGCGTTCGAGATTGCCGACTGCCGTTGGCAGGGCTGGGCGTTCGGGGTCGGAGCCTTTCTTGCCGACAATGCGGCGGCGGGGCTGTATTGCCTGGGGCCACGAAGCGCGTTCGATGCCGTCGCGCACACCCACGTCGCCTATCGCCTGGAATGTGCCGGCGCGCTGTGCGGCGAAGGCGATACCGAGGGCCGGGAGGACTCGCCGCTGACCAACCTGTGCTGGCTGGTTCGCCGTCTGCTGGCCGACGGTCAGCCGGTGGAGGCCGGGCAGGTGGTGCTGTCCGGTGCGTTGTTGGCGCCCATGGATATCCAGCCCGCCACCTACCGCCTGCAGATGTTTGGCACGGAACTGGCTTTGCTTTTCACCGCGGACACCACCCCCGTGTAAGCGACAGCTGCCGTCATGGATGACTTGAGTCCCCTTCAGGCCGATGACAACAACGGGGCCCCCGAGGAACGACCACCATGCTTGCCGAAGTTCGAACCTTCAATGACCCTCAACTGCACGCCGGTTCCATCCAGGGCTGGCAGCAGGTGTATGACCAACTGGGGCGTGGCAGCCTGACCAGTGAGCTGCGCCAGTTGTCGGCCGAGCGCTTTCAGATCTTCCAGGAAGTATTGGACAAACGCGTGGTGCAGCGCGGCCATGCGCCCAAGGGACGATTGTGCGCGGCCATGTCATTGGGCGGCGAGCCCGTTGTGCAGGGCCAGCAGGTGGGCACCCACAGTGTGGTGCTGTTGCGCGCTTGCGAGGAGTTTGTGCTGCATGCGCCGGAAGGCACGCACTTCTTCGCTTTCAACGTCGACACGGTGCGTTTCGCCAAACTCGCCGCCTTCGAGTTGTCCGGCGACCAGCTCAAGCGCTTGAGCACCCGCTCCCAGCTGTGCGTGGATGACGCGTTACGGCTGCGGATACGCCAGCGTATCTACCCGCTGTTTCGTCACCTTTTGCAACAACCCGAGGCCATCAGTGCAACCGCCGAGAACATGCTGGAAGACGAGTTGCTCAATGCCTTTCTCGACCTGTTCAGCAATGCCACCGACGAAGTGCGTTGCCGCCGCGGCAACTTCGCCGTGAGTGCCTACCTGGTCAAGCGTTGCCAGGAGTTGATCGATGCCAGCGGTGACACACCACTGAGCATTCTCGACCTGTGCGAACACCTGCGGGTCAGCCGACGGACCCTGCAGAACAGTTTCCAGGCGGTGACCGGCATGCGTCCGCTGGAGTACCTGCGCAACCTGCGCCTGAATGCGGTGCGTCGACGCCTGATCGCAACGCCGGCCTGCAGCCAGAACGTCGGTGATGTGGCGGTGGCGATGGGCTTTTTCCACCTGAGCCACTTTGCCGCCCATTACCGCGAGTTGTTTGGCGAATCGCCTTCGCAAACCCAGCGGGCGATCGGCTGAATAGACGAAGGGTCAGGCCGCCGTGTCATCCAGTCCCGGGTCCACGCGTTTGCCGATGTCCTTGAGCCGGGCCAATTGGTCGACCACGCTGGGGGCTTCATCCAGGCAACTGACGAACGTCCACAGGTACGTCATCACCGCATAGATATGGCCGGCCTTCACTGCGGGCGCCAGGGCCAACTGGCTGATGGCGACCACGAACAGCAAGGCCGCAAGGATGCCGATGGTGAGGAAGGCAACCGCCTCACGGTCCGACAGCCCGATACGCAGCCGCGACAGCACCTGATAGTGGCGGCGCAGCGTGGGGGCGCCGACCTTTTCCACCAGGCTGATTTCCTTTTCCAGGCGGTTGTTCAGCCGCTCATGCAAGCGCTGGTTGCGCCGTGCAAAGCCAGGCACCACCACCAGGCACAGGCCCAGCGCCACCAGGCACGCCAGGCCGACCCAGGGTTCGATCACCAGCAACATGGCCGCCGCGCCGATGATCGAGACCAGCGCCGTCGCAATGGTGGGCACATGTTTTTCGAAGAAATCGACGAACTCCCGTGCCAGTACCACCCGCGCGGCGGACGTTGAGGTGCTGTGGCGTTGCAGGCGCTGGTTAAGAATCACCGGCACGGCAAGGTCGGCGTAGATACGCGTAAAGGTGCGGGTGTCCAGGGCCCGTCGGGCGGCGCCCACCACCCAGAACCCGAGGACCACGGCGGCGTAGAGCAGGGCATTGCCGGTGTCGCCACGGATAATCGCGTCGACGGCAAACCCCGCAAACAACGGGTAGGCCAGCAGCAGCGCGTTTTCCAGCGCCACCAGCGACAGGGTGCCGGACAATTTGCCGGGGTAGGCCTTGGCGATCGCCTTGAGTGTCTGGCTGGCGGATTGTTGACCGATTTTGCGGCTCTGCTCGATCAGTAGTGGAGGTGTGACGGAGGGCATGGGCCACCTGGTTTACGCAAAGTAGGAGGGCGGGAACTCAGGGTCCCGGTATAAAGACCGCGGGTGATGTCGAGCAGATAGCGCGTTTCCTCGGTCATCAGTAACAAGTCGATCTGCACTTCTTCGATCACGATTTCCAGGGTGATCAGCAGGCAAATCGCCGGCGCGGTAAATAACCAGTGGTAATAGGACTGGCTGAACAGCGATGCGACAACCCCCAGGACCCACAGTGACAACACCAGGCGTGGCGCCTGTTTCTGCAGGGGAATCCAGAAGCGCTGCAACCGCTTGAGCTTGGCGCTATAGAGCCGTACCGAGTCTTCAAGCAGCGCCACGTCAATCACGTTTCGATCACGATAGTTGAAAGGCATACAGGCAATTCCAGGCTGACTACAAGAGGCGGGTGTGTGGCCTGGTCAAGGCGCGCGCAGGCAGCGCGCGATTCAACCAGGCCAGGTTGACTTCGTTGACTTGCACCCATTCGCCGTTCTGTGGAATCCCTTCGCAGCTCTTGAAAGCAATGCAACGTCCTTGTGCGTCGAGCAAGGCAAAGTGGCGGTACCGATTGACCCTGAAAATACAGAGGCGCATGCCTTCACCTGGGGGGGTTAGATGGCGACCAACTGGTCGGGCCAGCTCAGCTCGAACAAGGTGCCGCCGTTGTCGAGGTTCCGGCAGGTCGCGCGACCTCCATGGGACAGGGCAATCGCGCGTACGACGGCGAGCCCCAGGCCGCTGCCGCCCTGGGCGCGGGAGCGCGAGCTTTCGCCGCGCTGGAACGGCTCAAAGATGTGCGTTGCAAACGCTTCTGCGATCCCCGGGCCTTCGTCCGCGACACTCAAGGTATTCAGGCCATCCTGGTTGCCCAGGCGCACCGTGACGTTGCCGGGGGTTGCATGGCGTTTCAGGTTGTCGAGCATGGCCAGCAAGGCTTGGCGAATCCTCGCCGGATCACACTGCACAGGCCGTTCGAGCAGGTCGAGGTGCAGAACGAACCCGCAGGCCTGCAGGCCCGGTTCGAACAGGCAGGCGTCGGCCTTGATCTCCTCGGCCAGGTCGGCACTCTGGATCTGCACTTCGAGGTAGCCGTTGTCCGCCAGGCCCACGACCCGCAGGTCCTCGATCAGGCGCGTCAGGCCTTCCACCTGGCTCAGCAGGCTGTAGAACTGCGCCTGGTCCGGGGTGAACACGCCTTCCGCCAACCCTTGCAGGCGGCCGCGCAGGATGGTCAGCGGGGTGCGCAGTTCATGTGCAATCGCGGCGTTCCAGAACGACTGCTCTTGCGCCATGCGTTTCAAGCGTTGGGCCATGCTGTTGAAGTCATCCACCAGCAAGGTGGCCTCTGCCAGTGAGCGGTCGGACGCCGTCGCCCGGGCATCGAGGTCACCATCGGCGAGCCGGCGAAGGCTGGCCGCGACCGAGTTCAAGGGCATCAGAATGCGCCGGGACAGTTTGATCGCCACCACGGCGCCCACCGCCAGGCTGATGCAGGTGATCAGCGCCATCCAGGCCCACTCCATGCCGGTGGGCAGCCATTCGTCCACGTCCAGATCCGACGGCGGCCAGAACGTCCAGAGCAACGCATAAAACACGTAGGAGCCGACCACGGCCAGGGCTATCACGCAGAGCACCACGGCGGACATCGACACGATGATCTGCCGGCTCAAACTGTTGGCGGTCTTCATGGCTGGCTCCCGAACCGGTAGCCGACCCCACGGATGCTGGCCGGTACGCCCTGGAGGCCGAGGTCTTCGATTTTGCGCCGCAACTTGCTGATATGGCTGTCGACGGTGCGCTCCAGGCTGTCGCTCTCGGGCGAACACAGGGCCAGCAACTCGGCGCGACTGAATACGCGCTTGGGGGCCTTGGCCAGTTGCGCCAACAATCTGAACTCGGTCACCGTCAGGTTGAGCCTGTGCGTGTGGGCACCGATCTGCACGCTGACTTCATGGCTGTCGATGTCGATTTCAAAGGCATTCACCCGCAGCACGCGCTGGTGGGCGCCGTAGCCATGATCGAGGGAGCGACGCAGCACCGCCTGGGTCCTGGCGACGACCTCGGCGGGGTTGAACGGCTTGACGATGTAGTCGTCGGCACCGATGCGCAGGCCCATGAGTTTGTCCATGTCCTGGTCCTGGGCGGTCAGCATGATCACCGGTGTGGTGCCCCGGTGGCGGATCTCGGCCAGGACCATCCAGCCATCCAGCTGCGGCATCAGCACGTCCAGCAGTACCAGGTCGGGCTTGAGCGATTGATGCAGTTCAAGGGCGCGACGTCCATCCAGGGCATGGGCGGTCTGGAAGCCGCTGCGCTTGAGATAGGCCGCGAGGATGTCGGCGATTTCCGGCTCGTCTTCGGCGATCAGTACCAACGCCTGGCGTGGGGCCGCGAGGTCCGTCGGTGTCGATACAGGGTGTGATTCAGTCATGGTCGGCTCGGTCGTGCTGTTCGGTCATCGCAGTATGGCGAATTACCATGGGGCGACGAAGACTACTGTGCACCACGAGCATGCGCTTTCATGGGAGGTTTTATGGAGAAACGATGGAGACGCGGGTTTATTCGCAAACGACGTGATCAGGCGTAGCTGATCCTGTCGCTGTAGGCGTTTTGCGTCATGGTGCGCTGGTAGTCGCAGGGGGTGGTGCTGACCAGTTTCTTGAAGTCGCGCAGGAAGTGGGATTGGTCGGAAAACCCCAGGTCGAGGGCCAACTGCGAAAACGATACATCGTGCTGGGTATTGAGGGTGTCCAGGGCCGCCTGGCAGCGGATGATCCGGCAAAACGCCTTGGGTGACATGCCGGTGTCCTGGTTGAACTGGCGGTGCAGGGTCCGGCTGGTGTAGCCGCTGAGGTCTTCGAGTTGCTGGATGCGGATATCGCCGCGATGGTGCAGCGCCTGCTGGATGATCATGGCGGTGAGTCGCGACGTCTTGCCCATCAGGCGCGGGGTCAGGTAGTCGTTGAACAGCCGCATCTGGTCGCCCAGCAGCGGTGCCTGGACGATGCTTTCGAAGAGGCGTTGGGCAAATTCGGAGACTTCCAGCAGATCGAGCTCCCGTTCGGTCAATTCTTCGGCCAGTACATTGACGAAACCGGGAATCACACCCGGCGAAAAGCGCACGCCGAAATAGTGGTGGTGCTGGTGCAGCTCGACCGCCTGGGCCACCAGCGGGGTGCCGCAGATGCGCGCAGTCGGTCGCGTCGCATCACAGTCGAACAGGATATCCACGCAGCCATCCGGCACGGCCAGCAGGTTGGTCGATTGCGCCACATCGAAGGCATAGAAATGCGAGATCGCCGGGTGCGCGGACGGCATCACTGAATAGCGTGAAGAGTTGAGCACGAACCAGGGTTGTTCGTTCGCGGTGTGGAGCCGGGGAGTCGGCACACTCGGTTTGATCATGGTTGCTCCTTGGGCAGGCAGCGCCAGGGGAAAATCAACGCATTAATCGCGCCAACTATCTTCATGCCCGACTGAGCGGCATGTCCGAAATTTACAATACCGCCGCCATCCCCCGCCCGATACTCGATCTCGACAGCGTGGAGCTGCGCCTACCGCAGCGATATCACCTTCAGCCCGAGAATAACTATGTCTGCAACTACAAAAATCGATTTTATCTACCTCTCCGAGCAGGACATGATCCGCGCGGGTGTGACCGACATGCTGGCCTGCGTGAACACCATGGAGGAAATGTTCGGCCTGCTGTATGCCGGTGACTACCGCATGGCCGGCCCGAACAATGATTCCCATGGCGCGATGGTGATTTTCCCGCAGGATTCGCCGTTCCCGAACATGCCCAAGCCCACGGCGGATCGGCGCATGATGGCCATGCCGGCCTACCTGGGCGGCAGCTTCTGCACCGCCGGGGTGAAATGGTACGGCTCCAATATCGCCAACCGCGAAAAAGGCCTGCCGCGTTCGATCCTGATGTTCACCCTGAACGACCCCGACACCGGCGCGCCGTTGGCCCATATGTCGGCCAACCTGCTGTCGGCGTACCGCACCGGTGCGATCCCCGGCGTGGGCGCACGCCACCTGGCGCGCAAGGACTCGAAAGTCGTCGGCCTGCTTGGCCCTGGCGTGATGGGCAAGACCACCCTGGCGGCCTTCATCGCGGTGTGCCCGCATATCGACACCCTGAAGATCAAGGGCCGTGGCCGGCAGAGCCTCGACAACTTTATCGCGTGGGTCGAACAGACGTATCCGCAGATCACCACGATAGACGTGGTCGACACCCTCGAAGCGGTGGTCCGCGACTCGGACCTTGTTACTTATTGTAGCTCCGGTGCCACGGGCGACCCCTCGATCTACCCAATTGTGCGGCGTGAGTGGGTCAAGCCAGGTGCCTTCCTCGCGATGCCGGCGTCTTGCTCCCTCGACGCGGGAATGGAGCAGCCCGACGTACGCAAGGTGCTCGACAACACCGGTCTGTACCAGGCCTGGTTCGAGGAATTGCCCAAGCCTGCGCATCACAACGTGCCGGTCATTGGCGTGCGCTTCATGGACATGATTGCCGAAGGCAAGATGCAGCTCGATGACGTCGAAGACATCGGCAAGATCATCGCCGGGGCCGCGCCTGGCCGCAGGAACGATGAGGAAATCATCATCATGTCGGTGGGCGGCATGCCCGTCGAAGACGTGGCCTGGGGCACCGTGGTGTACCGCAACGCCGTCAAGCACGGCATCGGCGTGACCTTGAACCTGTGGGAAACCCCGGAGCTGCGCTGAGCCGTAGCTTCATTCACTTTGACGAGGCATTCGACATGATAAAAATCACCAAGCTCAAGACCGGTTCACCGTTCGAAGACCAGGCCAGCTATTCGCGCCTGGTGTGCGTGGACAACTGGATCTACGTGTCCAACACCGCCGGCCGCAACCCCCAGACCAAGCTGATCCCGGAGGATGTCCTGGAACAGGCGCACCAGGTGTTCGCCAACATCGAATCGGCCCTCAAGGCTGTCGATTCGAGCCTGGCCGACGTGGTGTGTTCGCGGGTGTTCATCCAGGACCCCAAGGACGTGCCGGCGGTGATGGGCCTGATCGGCGAGAAGTTTCGCGGCGTCGACCCGGCCAGCACCGTGACCTGCCCACCACTGGGCTCGACGGTCTACAAAGTGGAGCTGGAAGTGACGGCGTATCGCAACGCGTCGAAGGCGCAGGTCGACCTCATTCGCCTGTCGCAATAATCGTCACGCGGCCATGCACAGGCCTGGCCGCCCTTATTCGTTTACCGAGTCCTGACCATGGCACCGACAATAGCGCCCGTGACAACCTCCACCGTGTTTCCCAGCGCGACTGCCGTCGTCATCATTGGCGGCGGGATCATCGGCCTCACGGCTGCGCTGACCTTGGCTGAGCGCAATATCGCCGTGGTGGTCCTGGAAAAAGGCCGGATCGCCGCCGAACAGTCATCCCGCAACCTGGGCTGGGTGCGCAAGACCAGCCGCCACGCGGCCGACATCCCGCTGGCCCTGGCCGCCGACCGCTTGTGGGCGCAGATGCCCGAGCGGGTAGGGGCGGATGTGGGGTATCGCCAGGAAGGCATCATGTTTGTCGGGCGTACCCCGGCGCAAATGGCAATGCACGAGGGCTGGCTCAAGTCGGTGGAGCATTTGTCGCTGGATTCACGCCTGCTCAGCAAGCGTGAGATTGACGCGCTGGTGCCAGGCGGCACCGGTGACTGGGCCGGTGGCATCTTTACC
The DNA here is from genome assembly GCF_900116055.1 of Pseudomonas sp. NFACC42-2. NCBI lineage: Bacteria > Pseudomonadati > Pseudomonadota > Gammaproteobacteria > Pseudomonadales > Pseudomonadaceae > Pseudomonas > Pseudomonas sp. NFACC42-2. The sequence goes on along the minus strand of NZ_FOZO01000001.1, from coordinate 336,840 downwards.
CCTTCCGATGCGCGTGCCGAACCGACGCTGGCCAGCAGCGCGATTGCCAGGGCCGCCATGGACAGGGGCGTGGTGATCATCGAGCAGTGCGCGGTGCGTACGCTGCAGATGTCCGGCGGCACGGTCAGCGGTGTGGTCACGGAAAAGGGCGAAATCCGTTGTGATCATGTGCTGCTGGCGGGGGGCATGTGGTCGAGGCGCTTTCTGGGCAACCTCGGTGTGGCGTTGCCGACCTTGCCCCTGACCTGCTCGGTACTGCGTACCCACCCCATGGAGGGGCCGACGCAGATCGCGGTCGGCGCGCCGGACTTTTCGTTTCGCAAGCACCAGGACGGCGGTTTCATCATTACCCAACGGGGCAAGTTGGATGCGTTCCTGACCCTCGACCATCTGCTGCTCGCCAAGCAATACATGCCGCAGTTCCGTGCGCAACGCAGTGTGCTGAACGTGTCGCTGGGCAAGCCGTTCATCAATGACCTGGCCCTGGCGCGGCGTTGGCGCGCCGACAGCGTCAGCCCGTTCGAGCGCGTCAGGGTGCAGGATCCGGCGGCCAACCCGCGCCTCAATAGCGACGCGATGAACAACCTGATGGCGGCCTGGCCGGTGTTTGAACAGGCACGAATCGCCCAGGCCTGGGCCGGCACTATCGACGTGACACCCGATTCCAACCCGGTCATCGGCCCGGTCGCGCAGATTCCGGGGCTGACCGTGGCCACCGGTTTCTCGGGGCACGGCTTCGGTACATCGCCGGCGGCGGGTCATCTCGCCGCGGACCTGGTCAGTGGGCATGCGCCGATCATTGACCCAAGCCCTTATCGCTTCGACCGTTTCTAAAGGAGCAAGCCCATGCCTGCAGACAGCTGTTTCTTCACCAACCGTTCGGGCCTGCGCCTGCACTATTTGCGCTGGGGCGCATCGAGTGGCGTGCCCCTGGTGCTGTTGCACGGCCTGCGCGCCTATGCCCAGACCTGGGAGTCGCTGGTGCAATCCCTGGGGGAGGGCTACTGCATCTATGCCCTCGACCAGCGTGGTCGTGGGTTGAGCGACTGGGCCGAGCCCTCCACGTATCACACCCAATCCTATGTCGAGGACCTTGAGGATCTGATCGCCCATGTCGGCCTGCAGCGTTTTGTCCTGCTCGGGCATTCATTGGGCGGCGCCAACGCCCTCGAGTATGCGCGGCAACATCCGGGACGCTTGCTGGGGTTGCTGATCGAGGACATCGGCCCCGGCTCTTCAACCCAGGGCGATGGCGCCGCACGTATCCGTCGCGAGATGGGCCAGACGCCGTTGCAGTTCGACAATTGGGACGCGGCCCGTGGGTTCTGGAGGGCTTCGCGCCCAGGGTTGTCGGAGCAGGGCCTGGCGTCGAGGCTGGCGCATTCGATGCAGGAACGCGACGGTGTGATTGGCTGGCGCCATGATCAGCAGGGGATTGCCGAGGCCCGCCTGAGTATCGAGCCGACGGACCTGTGGCCAGCGGTGCGTGCGCTGGATTGCCCCAGCCTGTTCATTCGCGGTGGTCGCTCGGACTTCCTGCCGCCGGCGACGCTGCAGGCGATGAGGGCCAGCAACCCCCATGTGCGGACGGTGGAGGTCGCCGACGCGAGCCACTATGTGCACGACGATCAGGGCGCGGTGTTCAACGCGCTGATCGCAGGCTTTCTGGCGAACCTTGACCCGCCGAGGCAATGAGCGGCGGCCGCCCGCCAATGTCGATATCAGGCACCGGCGTGCCGCTATGAGGCTATTTTTGCGGCACGCAGGCCGCGTACTGTGACCCGTCATTAAGAAATGATGATCGCCTGACCTTCCAGTCAGTACGTCTTAACGTCGATCACAGAGAATAAAAAACAACGATGAATAGCCTGATTTCCAAGGATTCCAACGGCCAGCTGGCGCAGGGCTTCAAGCCGCGTCATGTCACCATGCTCTCCATTGCAGGCATTATCGGCGCGGGGCTGTTTGTCGGCTCCGGGCACGCCATCGCGGCGGCGGGGCCGGCCGTGATGCTGGCGTATCTGTTTTCCGGCCTGTTGGTGGTGCTGGTCATGCGCATGCTGGGGGAGATGGCGGTGGCCAACCCCGACACCGGCTCATTCTCGACCTACGCCGACCAGGCCATCGGCCGCTGGGCCGGGTTTACGATCGGCTGGTTGTACTGGTGGTTCTGGGTGCTGGTGATTCCCATCGAAGCCCTGGCCGCCGGGCATATCCTCAACCAGTGGTTCCCGCAGATCGACGCTTGGCTGTTCGCCTTGTTGTCGATCTTTTTGTTGGTGGTCACCAATTTGTTCAGCGTCTCCAAGTACGGTGAATTCGAGTTCTGGTTTGCCATGGCCAAGGTGGTGGCGATCATCGGCTTCATCGGCCTGGGAGGCGCGGTGTTGATGGGCTGGATTCCCGAGCGGGAGGCCAGCGGCTTGAGTCGCCTGATGGAAGAACACGGTGGTTTCGCGCCTAACGGCCTGTCGGCGGTGGTCGGGGCATTCATCACCATCATGTTCAGCTTTATCGGCACGGAAGCCGTCACCATCGCGGCTGCCGAGTCCAATAACCCGGCGCAGAATATCGCCCGGGCCACGCGCTCGGTGATGTGGCGCATCGGCGTGTTCTACGTGTTGTCGATTTTCGTAGTGATTTCCGTGGTGCCGTGGAATGACCCGCTGTTGGCGTCGGTAGGCTCTTATCAGCGCGCCCTGGAGCTGATGAACATTCCCCACGCCAAGTTACTGGTGGACGTGGTGGTGTTGATTGCCGTGGCGAGCTGCATGAACTCGTCCATCTACATTGCTTCACGCATGCTGTATTCCCTGGGCAAACGTGGGGATGCGCCCACACTGATGAAAAAGACCTCCGCCGCGAGTGTGCCGAGGGCCGCCGTGATCGCCAGCACGATCCTCGGGGCTGGCGTGACCTTGCTCAGTTACTTCATGCCCGCCGGATTGTTCCAGTTTCTGCTGGCCAGCTCGGGCGCCATCGCTTTGCTGGTGTACCTGGTGATCGCCGTGTCGCAACTGCGCATGCGCAAGGTCCTGCAACGCCGCAATGTCACCCTGACGTTCAAGATGTGGCTGTTTCCCTGGCTGACCTGGGTGGTCATCGTCTTCATCTGTTGCGCATTGGCGGTGATGCTGCTGACGCCCGAGCACCGCTTCGAGGTGTCGTCGACCATCGGCCTGGCCTTGCTGATTTCCCTGGTCGGCGTGATCACGGCGCGGCAGCCGGACCGCACCCAAAAATCGATCCCCCTGGCTTCGCGCCCATGAACCCCCGGCCGGTCACCTGTTTGGTATTCGTGCTGCTGGATCAGTTCACCCTGATCTCGTTGGCGTCGGCGGTAGAGCCGCTGCGCATGGCCAACCAACTGGCAGGCCAGGAGCTTTATCGTTGGCACACCGCCAGTGTCGACGGTCATCCTGTGTGGGCCAGCGACGGCATGCCCATCACGCCGGACTGTTCCATAGCCGCTGCGCCCTCTGCGGATATCGTCGTGGTGTGCGGCGGCACGGGTATTCAACACACCCTGAGCGATGAATTGATGAAGTGGCTGCGGACCCAGGCGCGTTATTCCAAGCGCCTGAGCGGTATTTGTACCGGCAGTTGGGTATTGGCTCGGGCGGGGCTGCTCGACGGGTTTGAATGCAGCGTGCATTGGGAGTGGCTGGCGGCCATGCAGGAAGCTTTTCCACGGGTGAGCCTCAGCGCCAGCGTGTTCACCCTCGACCGCGATCGCCTGACCAGCTCGGGCGGCACCGCGCCCATGGACATGATGCTGCACCTGATCGGCCGTGAGCATGGGCACGAACTGTCGGCGGCGATTTCGGACATGTTCGTGTACGAGCGCATGCGCAACGAGCAGGATCATCAGCGCGTGCCGCTCAAGCATATGCTCGGCACCCAGCAACCGAAGCTGCAGGAAATCGTCGCGCTGATGGAGGCCAACCTGGAAGAACCGATCGACCTGGATGAATTGGCCGAGTACGTGGCCCTGTCACGTCGGCAGCTTGAACGCATGTTCCAGAAGTACCTGCACTGTTCGCCCTCGCGCTACTACCTGCGGTTGCGGCTGATCCGCGCACGCCAGTTGCTCAAGCAAACCCCCATTTCCATCGTGGAGCTGGCCTTGCTCTGCGGGTTTGTGTCCACGCCGCACTTCTCCAAATGCTACCGCGAGTACTTTGGCGTGCCGCCCAGTGACGAGCGCCTGGTGACGGCAGGCGAGCGAGCCGTCATGTTGAAACCGACGATTCGTGCCGTACCGGTGCCGATGCCAATGAGTGCCCTGGAGCAGGCGCGAGGGGAGTCGACCTTTGCCAGTGTCCGGCTCAAGGCCAGGCGCTGAGAGTACGTTGAGTGGCGCTGATCAGTGACGCTTGCGTTTCGAATTTCAGGCCCCACTCACGCCGGGTTCAAACCCGCATGAACGCCTTGATTCGCTCGCCGCACTGATCGGCACGAATCATCCCAGGCGCCGCATCCAGCGCAACCAGGCCGTCCTCCATGAAAATCACCCGGTCGGAAATGGACAGGGCGAAGTCCATCTCGTGGGTCACGATCAGCATGGTCATGCCTTCTTTGGCCAGGTCGCCGATGACCTTGAGCACGTCGCCTACCAGTTCCGGGTCAAGGGCTGACGTCGGCTCATCAAACAGCATGATATGTGGATCCATGGCCAATGCGCGGGCGATTGCCACGCGTTGTTGCTGCCCCCCAGACAACTGATGCGGATACTTGTGCGCGTGAGCCAGCAGTCCGACCTTGTCCAGCAGGGCGTAGGCGCGCTGCTCGCTGATGAGTTTGTCGCGGCCGTGATAGCGCGGAGCGAGGGTGACGTTGTCGAGAATGGTGCGATGGGGAAACAGGTTGAAGCCCTGGAACACCATGCCGATGTGCTGTACCCCACGGCGTACTTGTTGCGTGTTGGTGTTGTCACCGGCGTGGATATAGCTTTCGCCGAACAGAATGATCTCGCCTTGGTCGATGCTTTCCAGGGCGTTGACGGTGCGAATCAGCGAGGTTTTTCCCGAGCCCGATGGGCCGATGATGGAAATCACCTGACCCACATTTACATCAAGGTTGATGCCCTTGAGCACAGCGTGCTGGCCGTAGCGCTTGTGAATGTCGACCAGTTGCAGGGCGGGTGCCGAGCCAGGCCCGGAGGCTTTCCGAGCGCTTGCCGAAGGAGGGGCGGGTTGTGATGCGCGTAGGCGCCCCATGCTGGTGTCATCCAGCGTCCGGGGTGTGCGGTTGTTGAGTTCCAGGTGGTGCTCCAGCCAATGAAACAGCCAGCCGAGCACGGTCACGATCAGCACGTAATACACCGCCACAGCCGACAGGGTTTCCATCACCAGGAAGTTTTGCGCGTAAAGGCGCTGGCCCACGGTCAACAGTTCGGTCAAGGAAATCACCGAGACCAGCGAGGTCAGTTTCACCACGGTGATGTATTCGTTGATCAGCGTCGGCAGGGAAATGCGGAACGCCTGGGGGATCACGATCAGGCGCTGCAAACCGATCAGGCCGATGCCCAGCGCGCGGCCGGCCTCTTTTTGACCTTTGGCCACGGATATCAAGCCACCACGGTGGATTTCCGCCATATAGGCCGCTTCGGTGACCACCAGGGCCAACAGGCCGGAATAGAACGGGTTGGACAGGACGCCACGGGTGACCGGGAACATCTGCGGCAGGTTATAGACGAACACCACGAGTACCAGCAGCGGCACGCTGCGAAAGAACCAGATATAAATCGACGCCGGTACACTGATCCAACGCGCGGCCGAAAGCTTGGCCGAAGCCAGCAGGAAGCCCAGCAGCATGCCGATGAACCAGGCCAGCGTGCTGAGTTCCACCACCGTAATGCAGGCTTTCCAGAAGTCCGAGAGCGAAAACAGAGAAAAAAAGTAAGGCCATTCAAATTGCATGTGTCTCTCCAACTGCTGGCGTCGACACAGGCTTTACCTGGGCCGGGCAGTCAAGCGAAAGCCGCCGACTGTGGGAGCGGCAGCGCTCCCACAGGGCTGCACCGGGTCAGTTAGTCGGTTCTTCGAGGTTGTATTTCTTCAACAGGGCGGTGTATTCACCGGAGGCCTTGCTCGCCTCAAAGGCCTTGAGCAGTGCCTGATAGAGCGCGTCGTTGCCTTTCTTGACGTAAATACCCAGCGTCTGCTGGTAGATCGAGTGCTCGGTGCTCACCACGACGCGGCCCTTGGTGCGTTCTGCGATCATGCCGGCGGCGCCGTCGATCTCCACCTGAGCCTGCACATTGCCGGAGAGCAGCGCCTGGGTTACCTCCGGTGCGGACGGGAACTCGCTGACCATAATCGCGCCCTTGTTATTCGGGGTGCAGTAGTCGGTCGAGAGCGTGTTGAACTGCGTCACCCACGTGGTGCCTTTTTCCAGGCCGACTTTCAGGCCGCAGAGGTCTTCCGGTACTTTCGGTTTCAGCGGGCTGTCCTTCAGCACCATGATCGCTGCGCCGGTCTTGGCGTACGGGATGGTTTGCGCTTGCGTCTGCCGCTGGGGCGTGATGTACATGCCGGAGATGATCGCGTCGTAGTGGCCGGCGTTCAGGCTGAGGATCAGGTTGGAAAACTTGGTGTCGACGAAGTCGGCCTTGAGGTCCAGGTGCTTGGCGAGCAGGTGCGCCAGCTCGGGGTCGGAACCGACGACGTTTTTATGTTCGTCGTATGACTCGAAGGGCGGATAGGTGATTTCCATGCCGACCTTGAGTACGCCGGGTGTCACCGTCGTTGCGGCATGGGCGCCGGTCGCACCAAGGAGTGCGACGGCCAGCAGGGTCAAGCGGACAGCATGATTGATTGGATTGCGCATCATCGATGACTCCACGTCGGTAAAGTAGGGCTGGGCGGGTGGTTAAACAGGGCGGTGTGACCAGGCTGAGGGTTGCATCAGGACGCGTCCTGCGCCTGGCTCTTCAAGTGACCGAAACTCGATGGCTTGCGCGCTTTCTCGTACAGCGTGAGTTCGCCCCGTTCGACCTTGCGGCGCAGGTACTGATAGGTCTGCAACGCTTGGCCGAACATGTGCTCACCGATGGTGATTTCCTCGTAATCCTTAGCGCCTTCAAGAAACTGTGGCAGTGGCTTGATCTGCGTATGGAAGTCGCACGCGTAGAAGAGTGGGAAGGCGTAGCGCTCTTCGCTGACGGTTCGCACTCGGTGAGCCGTAGCGACGAACGTACCCGCGGTCATGATCTCCAGCATGTCGCCGATGTTGACCACAAAGGCACCGTCCACGGGCGGCGCATCAATCCATTGGCCTTGATCGTTCATCACCTCGAGGCCTGGCTTGTCGGCAAGCAAAATGGTGAAGCACTCGTAGTCGGTATGCGCACCAATGCCGGGTGCGTCTTGGGCGGCCAGGTCAAAGGGGTAGTGAATCAGGCGCAGTTTCGACGGTGGGCGGGTAACCAGTGCCTCGAAATAGTCCTCTTCCAGGCCCAATGCGAGCGCGAAGCCCTTGAACAGGCGACGCCCCAGCGCAAACACCGCAGCGTAGTACGCTTCGACGGCGGGACGGAAACCCGGCAGGTCCGGCCATTCATTGGCCCCGATCAAGGGGGTCCCGGCCCTGACCAGCGGATCGTCTTCGCCCACTTCAAAACCGATATCGAACGCTTCCTTGTGGTCCGGTTTGCCTTTGGCATAGACCTCTTCGCCTTCAGGCACAAACCCCTTGTGGCTGCGGGAGGTGCCGATGTAATGCTGCATCTTGTACTCAAGAGATTGCGCAAACAGGTCCTTCGCCGCGTGACGCACGCCGTCGATCAGCGACGACTCGATGCCGTGGTTCTTGATGTACAGAAAACCCACTGCGCGGGCGGCGTTACCGAGTTCTTCGGCCACTGCCTGGCGCTGTGCGATGTCGTCGCTGTACAGCCCGGCGATGTCCACCAGCGGAATGCGATTGAAGTTGGCGGCCTTTGGCGTTTGGTCAGGCATGAAGTAACGCTCCTTATCGGGTTGAGGCACCGCTGAAGCGCCGGAAATGCTCGCGCTCGGTATTTGCCATCCATACGTTCAGCGACCACAGGTCGGCCACCGGCACATTGGTGAAGGGCAGGTGATGCAGGTAGCCGTCGGCACCGAACTCCGGCGTCAGCGTGCTGACCTGATAGCCGCGACTTTCCTGGGATCGCCAGATGGCCTCCCAATGCTGCTGATGGAAGGCCAGCGCCTGGGCGTACTCGGGAGCGGCGGGGTGGGGAACCTGGGGCCCCTGGTCATAACCGACCCTGGCTTGAATGTGGTGAACGCGCTCGACGAAAGCGCTGAGGTCATCTTCCGGATCGTTGAGCAGGCGCTCGCAGGTGACGACCCAATGACTGATGTCGCTGGTGAAGCGCAGGTCCGGCAGTTGACGAATCAGCTCGAGGGTGACCCAGGGGTTGAACAACGAGCGCGCACGATGGGTTTCAAAGGCGCACACCTGGCCGTGCTTGCGCGCGACGTCCATTGCGCGGCCAAAGAAGTCGACTTGCTGTGCCAGTGGCCAGCGGTCGTTGCCAGCCAGCAGGTTGATGAAGCGCGGCGACAACTCAGCCGCCCAAGCGAGTTTTTTATCGAGGTCCAGAAGGTGTTCGTCGACGCTCGCCGATTGTTGCGGCAGAACATCGTAGGCGCTGAAGACGGTACTGATATAGCTGACGTGGTTGGCGCGTAGAAAGGCTGCGAACTCGGCGCGTTCGCTGGCGGTCATGGGCAGGCGGGCTTCCATGCCATCGAACCCGGCGTCAAGCAACTCTTCGAGCGCGTGTACCTTGCTCGCGGTGTAGCCCCACAACGTTCGGAATACTTCCAACTTCATCGATCTGCTCCAAAGGTGCCTTCGCATGATTGACACAGCGGCGTTTCGGCGCGGACCGAAACGCACAAAAAACGGCAGTGACAATCAGAAAAGGCAATCTTCGGGCCCCATCTCTGTGGAAAGGCTCCTTTGTTGCCGCCAATAGTAGGGAGGGGCGGTTGGCGGAAAGAATAGGGAACTGCAAATAGATAGTTCAGAGATTTCTAAACTATTGTTCAGTGCGGCTCAGGGTGGCGTCATGCGTCAAAACTCGGTTATGACGGTTACCCCTGCCGTTTCGAAGCGGTCCATGTTCGTCAGCGCGTCGATGGACTGTTCCAGGCTGATGGTTTTACCCACGAGTTTTTCAGGCGCCAGCTTGCCTGAGGTGATCATCTCGATCATGGCGCCATAGCGATGCGCTTGCATGCCGTGGCTACCGTAGATCTCAAGTTCATGGGCGATGACCTTGCCCATGGGGATGGCCGGCGTGGCGTGATCAGCGAGCATCAGCCCGACCTGGACGTGCTTGCCGCGACGTCGCAGGTTGTTGATGGAGTTGAAACAGGTGGTTGGGTGGCCCAAGGCGTCCAGCGAGACGTGGGCACCGCCCTGGGTGATTTCCAGCACGGCTTCGGTGACGTCCGCGACGCACTGGGCATTGATGGTGGCGACAGCACCGAGCGCCCGTGCCAGGTCGAGTTTTTCCTGGGAAATATCGATGGCGATCACGTTCGCACCAATGGCCTGGGCGATCATCACCGCAGACAGGCCGACACCTCCGCAGCCGTGAACCGCGACCCACTGACCGGCGCTGACGTTGCCTTGGTCGACGACTGCACGGAACGAGGTGGCGAAGCGACAACCCAGGCTTGCGGCGGTTGCGAAGTCCATGCTCTCGGGCAGCGCGACCAGGTTCAGATCGGCCTGGTGGATGCCGACGTACTCGGCAAACGAGCCCCAATGAGTGAAGCCCGGCTGGAATTGCGTGTGGCACACCTGCTGATTGCCGCTGTTGCACTGCGCACAGGCACCACAGCCGCCCACGAACGGCACGGTCACCCGGTCGCCGACCTTCCACCGCGTGACGTCGTGGCCCACCTCGGCCACGATGCCCGCCAGCTCATGACCCGGTACATGGGGCAGTTCAATGTCGGGGTCATGGCCTTTCCAGCCATGCCAGTCGCTGCGGCACACCCCGGTGCCAAGCACCTGGATCACCACGCCATGGCGTTCCGGGGATGGATCGGCCACGTTCATCAGGCGCGGCGGTTTGGAAAAGGCTTCGTAGACGACTGCTTTCATTCAAATTACCTAGGCTTGGAGGGGCGATTCAGGCATTGCCATTATGAATGAGCGTCGTGAAATTACCCTTCAAGTTGCCATTGACCGAACGCAAGAATTGAAATTAACCTTCATTTTTAAGTCTGAATTTGGGGAGTTATTTCATGATTGAACAGCTCGATAAGGCGGACATTGCAATATCGGAGCGTTTGCAGCGGGACGGCAAGCTGTCGAATGTCAAGCTGGCCGAGCAGCTGTCCCTCAGCGAAGCGTCCTGTTGGCGCAAGCAAAGACGGCTGGAAGAATGCGGGGTTATCGAGGGATACCAGGCCATTCTCAATCGAAAGAAACTCGGGCTGGGCCTGAAGGCCTTTGTCCAGATCTCCTGCACGGATCACAGCGAAGAAGCCACGGCAACGTTTGAAAAGATTATCCAGGCGGCCCCGCAGGTATTGAGTTGCCATAACACAACGGGGGAGGCGGACTTTCTACTTGAGGTGGTTGCACGGGACCTGGACAGCTATAGCCGCTTTGTCGAAACAGTGCTGAGGAAGCTCCCTGGGGTTTCAAGTATTCGCTCGAACCTCTCCCTGCGAGAGATGAAGACCACTCATCGACTGCCCGTCAGCGAGCTCTTGAGCATCTGAAGGCCGTCGGGCACGTGGAGAGCCATCGTTCGTCCGGACAATCGAGCATTTCGGCACTGTTATCGAGCATTTCGGCACAGTCTCCCGGTTTTGTTCAACCTAGACTCGAGTTTCACTTTCAGACTCAGCTGGAGCCGCGATGAACATCAGATCAATCCTGCCTGCACTCTCCATGGCCGTCACACTCAGTGGCTACGCTGCGGATTTCTCACTGACCAGCCGGGATATTGCTGACAACCGCCCGCTGACCCGTCGCGAAGTGTTCCAGGGCTTCGGTTGCGAAGGTGGCAACACGTCTCCTGAGCTTTCGTGGAAAAACGCCCCGGCAGGGACCAAAAGCTACGCGATCACCGTTTACGATCCCGATGCCCCTACCGGCAGCGGTTGGTGGCATTGGACGGTGGTCAACCTGCCAGCCTCCACCCATAGTTTGCCAAGCGGCGTGGGGGCGAACCTGCCTGCGGGTGCCGTGCAAGGGCGAACCGATTATGGCCAACCGGGGTTCGGTGGCGCTTGCCCTCCTGTCGGCGATAAACCCCATCGCTATCAATTCACCGTGTGGGCCTTGAAAGTCGATAAGCTACCGCTCGACAACCAGGCCAGCGGAGCCTTGGTCGGTTACATGCTCAATGCCAACGTCCTGGCCAAAGCGACCATTACTTCCACTTACGGACGTTAAGAACCATGCGCCCTTGTGACGGCATACAGCACCGGGAAAATATTATCGATGCCTGTGTCATACGGGCGCGACATGCCCTTACCTTGCCCAGGGTGCCGGTGTTCGCGACCACCTTGTGTCGAGTGCGGCAGGGAGAAAAACTGTTGCAATGGGATGACCGGGAAATGCGCGCAGGGCCTCGGCATCTGATTCTGATGCCGGCCGGGCGCGAGCTTGGTATCTCAAACTTCCCCGGCCCTCAGGGTCACTACATCGCCGATGCGGTGACCTTTCCCGTCTCGACATTGCGTCAATTCAGCAGCCGATATAGCCAGCAGATCAAGAGTGGTCGCGGTGCACTGAAGAGCGATCTATGCGTTCCCCTGGACAGGCACACCACCCAGGCATGGGAGCAGTTGCTGGTCGCCATCCATGCAAACGCCCCGCAGGCACTCTGCACACATTATGGGGAAGCGGTGCTGCTGAGCCTATGCCTTGGCGGCCAGGCCGGACCTTTGCTGATGGGGCGCAACGATCCCTTGTGCGAGCGGGTGCAGCAACTGGTAATGGCCAACCCGGAGAGAGACTGGACGGTTGCGAGCATCGCACAGCACATGAATCTGGGGGAGTCGACCTTGCGTCGCCAACTGGCGAACGAGGGGAATAGTTTCAGGAACATTCTGGAGGGCGTTCGACTGTCGACAGCATTACAACGGCTGCAGACAACGTCTCGCCCGATCGGCGAAATTGCCGGCGCCTGCGGCTACGCCTCGGCTTCACGTTTTGCCGTGCGCTTTCGCTCACACTATGGCCTGTCACCCCGTGAATTGCGGGCAGCGATTTGAGCATTTGCGGGAGGGCTTTCCCCAGTCTGCCGGCCGGCAGTGTCAACTTGTGCCAGCCTGGGCGCGTCCATTCGTCTGTTGCCCGGCACTCTGGGGGGCATGGCGTTTCTCAACCTTAAGCACGGATATCCCGAGCCCAAGAACGGAGAGCCAGCATGGAAATCAATGAGAATGCCCCGGGCAACATTTCACAGCAGGCTGTAACGCGCGGCACGGACAACGAGACAGGGCACGACCCGAAGCGTGATGAGGATAAGATCCCGCTGCCGCCGGACGACGATGCACCCCTTGAGGAGGATATGTCTGATGTGGACGCTGCCGATTCAGTGGCGAGCGAACACCCTGACAACTGAGGTGTTTCAGATCAACGAACCCGGCCAGGGTGTCGCAGGTGGCTGGGAATCCGAAGGCGGCTGTAAAGCCGCCTTCTGGGCGATGGCTACCGGGCGTTCAGCCCGTCGAGAAACTCGGTGTGTTGCAACGTCCTGGAAAACATCGGCAGCGTGAAGCGTTCGGCTGCCTGTTGTTGTTCGTCGGTAAAGGTCGCGGTGCAATCGATCAGGGTCACCACGTTGTAGCCCTTCTCATAACCTGATCGTACCGTGCCTTCGACACAGCAATTGGTCAGGAAGCCCGCCACCACCAGAGTCTGGATACCATTGTTGCGCAGCACCAGGTCCAGGCCCGTGGTGGCGAAACCGTCCAGCCCGCGCTTGCCCTCCACGAGAATGTCGCCGGCTTCCCGGGTAATCGCCTCGCTGATGTCGGCACCCCAGCTGCCGGCGCGGAAAGCGCTGCCATCGGCAACGCCCTTGAGAATCCCGTAGTCGCGGGTGGTCAGCTCCGGGTAGCCCTCGGCGAACTGGATCGGCAGGTGGATGATCTTCACGCCGAGCGTGCGCGCCTGTTCAACCGTGGTGGCGGTGTTCGCGAGCATATTGGACGTGTGCATGACGTCCTTGACGGCGTCATGGAACACGCCGCCTTGGGTGGTGAAGTCGTTCTGGTATTCGATCAGCACCAGGGCGGTGGTGTGTGGGTTCATGTCGGGTCTCCGATAAGTGGGTCGAGCAACAAGCGTAGAACAGCAGGCAGGGTTGGGTGGGGCGGCAGTCAAACACAAAACTATGGCTAAGAGCGCCGCATCCGTTTACAGACCGCAAGCAAAGCGGGCACTTTGATACTATGCTCATTGCCAATGCGAGCCATCTACGGGTTTCAATGTTCGGCCGCCAAGGGCTCCGACCCTGGCAAAGTCATTGACGTTGGCGACAGCCGGTGGGTGGTCTTCAGGCGTTTTCAACGGCTCACGCAACAACCCGCACGCGGCATACAGGGAAACGTTCAATGCCTGCCCCACACCTCACCTGCTTGAAAATCTCCAATGTGGGGGCCAACGGCTCCAACCAGAACACGCCGTCGATCCAGGCTGTAAGCCGGAGCGGGTGGATAACTGTTGGTAAATGCCAAGCACGATGGAGAACAGCATGAACACCCAGTCGATCCACACGATCTTGAGGCGCTTCGCCGGCTGCGTGGCTGGGCTGGCGATGGTTGCCGCCAATCCGGCCCAGGCTGCCGCCGAGGGCATCGCCAGCGGCCCTACCGCGAGCTACAGCATTGCCTTCAGCAATTCCTACGCAGGCAGCGATTTTCGCAAGGTGATGGTGCGCAACTGGCAGGAAATTGCGCTCCAGGCGCAAAAGGAGGGCTTGATCCGTGAGGCTCCCGTCGTCAGCGCCAATAACTCGGCTTCGGAACAGGCGGCCCATATCCAGGACATGATCGTCAAGGGCGTCGATGCCATCGTGATCCTCGCTGCCTCCGACACGGCCCTCAACGGGGTGATCCGCGATGCCTGCAACGCCGGCATCGTGGTGGTCGTCATGGCCAGCCTGGTCACCGAGCCCTGTGTCTATACCGTGGATTACAACTGGTCCGCCATGGGCCGTGTGGAAATGGACTACATCGCCGAGCGCCTGAAGGGCAACGGGACATTACTGGAGATCCGTGGCATCGCTGGCGATGCCACGGATAAAAACATCAGCGATGGCATTCGCAAGGCCGCCAGCGACTATCCGGGCCTGAAATTCGTCAAGACCGTATACGGGAACTGGACGGCTTCTGTCGCCCGCAGGGAAGTGACGCTGGCGCTGCCGTCGCTGCCCACCATTGATGCCGTGGCTACCCAGGGTGGCGACGGATATGGTGCGGCCATGGCGTTCAAGGCGGCGGGACGCCCTTTGCCGATCATTGTGATGGGGAACCGTCAGGACGAACTTGCCCTGTGGAAACAGGAACGCGATGCCAATGGCTACGAGACCGTCTCTGTCTCTGCCTCCCCGAGCGTCTCCCAGATGGGGTTCTGGGTGGCCCAGCAGATACTGGCGGGCAAGCAGGTGCCGAAGTTCGTCGAGGTGCCGCTGGTACGTATTGATGCCAAGGACCTGGACGCCTGGCTTGCCACTATGCCGGTGGGCGGTGCCGCCAATCCGTTCTACGGCCAGGCTTCCGTTGCGGCGATGATCGATGCGGCCATCAACCATACGGCGCCGCCGGCGCCTTTGCCGGAGGTGACGAAACAGTAGCGGCGGGCTAGGAGGCGAGGCCCCATGTTGACATTCAAATCAGCCACGGCCAGGCCTATTGCGGTCAGGATCGGCCTGGCGGTTGCCGCACTGGTGTTGCTGATGCTGGCGGTATCGCTCGTGAACCTCTACGGCCTGCGAGGCATGGTACGTGCGGTGGATTCCGCCAGCCATTCCGCGGAAATTCTGGCCTCGGTCAACGGGGCTACCGGGCGGGTGGAAAACTTCATTGCCACCCGCGACCAGGACAGCGTGTCCCAGGCCGAAGGCTTGGTCGCGACCGCTATCAACGGCCTTAACGCCATCCCGGCGGCAGAGGCGCAATCGCTCAAGGGCAGCCTGGAGAGGCTCGCTGCGGCGATCGCGTCCTTGCGGGTGGCGACGCTGACCATGGATGGCGAAACCGAGAATATGACCGCCCATTACGCCCGGATGCGAGAGGCGACGGCCCTCGTTGAACTGGGTATCGCCGCTGGGCTGAAGGGCCTGGACTCCCGCGCCGCCGACCACCAGGCGCGGGTGAGCAACGCCCAGAGCGCCCATCGCATCCTGGATATCCTGCGCAACGGCGAACGCATCATTACCGCCAATGTGGCCCAGGTGCTGGTGAGCGGTGATGGTGCCGCCGCCACTGCGGCGCGCAACGCCTGTGCGGCGCTGCCGCCTGTGGTCGAGCAATTGCGTGAGTTGATGGGGGCGCCGCAACAGGTGGAGACCCTGGAGCAGTTGGCGACGGCGGTGGCTGCAGCCAGCCTGGCGCTCGAGCAGCTTGGCGAGGCTCCCAGGCTCCGGGGCGGCGAGGCTTTGCGGCATCTGGGGGCTGTTGGAGGCGTGGCAGAGCGCCTTGAAGTCATGTTGGCTGAAGTGGACGAGCACATTGCCCATGACGCCAGTGACATTCAGGCCGCCATCGGTTTGCTGCAAAACGCCGCCGCGTTGTCCAAGCGTTTCGCCGAACGTGTTGCCACCCTGGAAGCGCAGACCTTGTCGTTTCGCCTGGCGCCGTCGGCCGAGGTCGCCAGTTCTGTAGGCGTCATCCTCGATGAACTCTCCCGTCTCGCCCGGGTTCTGCCTTCGTCTGTGGGGCAGCAGGCCAACGCTGAGCCCCTGACGGTCAGCGATCAGATTGCTGGCTACCGGGCGGCATTTGCCGGGTTCCATCAGGCGAGCAACGCCTTGGGCGACGCGCGCGACCAGGTTCGTATCGAGGCACGCAGCGCTGGCCTGTTGGTTGCGCGCTTCGCAGGCGAAGCGCGTTCAGACGCCTTGGTCCACAAGGATCGCGGCATGCTGGCGACAATAGTCGCTGGCGCCGTCGCCATCCTGCTGGCCGGAGCCATCGCCTGGAGCACCTCGCGGTTTGTCGCGCAGCCCATCGTCGCCCTGGCTTCGGTCATGCGCCGGCTGGCTGCCGGTGACTTGACCGCCGAAATCGCCAGTGCTGGGCGCGGCGATGAGATAGGGATCATGACTCGCGCCGTCCGGGTGTTCCAGGAGAATGCCTTGCGCATCCGGGTGCTGGAGGCCGAGGCCGAAGCCGAAAGACAGCAGGTGCAGGCCTCTCTGGAGAGAATGGTCGCCGAACGGACCGACACGCTGCACCGGCAGACCGAGGTGCTGGAGGCGCAGGCGGTTGCACTTATTCAGGCGCGCAACCAGGCCGAGACGGCCAACCAGGCAAAGAGTGATTTCGTCGCCACGGTCAGCCACGAACTGCGCACCCCTTTGACCCTTATTCTCGCCCCGTTGGAGCAGCTCTCGGTGGCGATCACGCCGCCGGCGGACTGGCGCGTGCAAATCGAGCGCGCACAACGAAACGCACTGCGCCTGATGAACCGCGTGAACGATATCCTTGACTTCTCCAAGGCCGAAGCAGGCAAGTTTGAGCTGTGTCCGGCGCCCGTTGATTTGAACAAGGCGGTGGGCGTGCTGGCCGAGGATGCCGCCATGGTGGCCAAGGGCAAAGGCTGCACGTTGACCTGCAGCATCGATCCTGCCCTCGGTACCGTGTTCCTGGACCCCCGACACTTCGAGAAGATTCTGCTCAACCTGGTGAGTAATGCCATCAAGTTCACCCCTGCTGGCGGTACGGTGCATCTGGCAGTCACTGCGCTTGATGACGAGCGATTTGAGCTCGCGGTGCATGACTCGGGCATTGGCATCGCGCCTGACAAATTACCCCTGCTGTTCCAGCGTTTTTCCCAGATCGACAATTCCGCCACGCGGCATTACAGCGGTACAGGCATCGGCCTGGCCCTGGTCAAGGATCTGGTCGAACTGATGGGGGGCGAAGTCAGCGTCAACAGTGAGCCTGGAAAGGGGTCGTGCTTCCTTGTTCGATTTCCTCGGGGAACCGAGCAAAACATTGTGCCGACCGAAGCCGGTCATCTGCATGAGGGATCGTCACCCACCGCAATGATCACAACCGAGCAGCGCCACTTGCTGTTCGACGACGGCCGCCGTGGCAGTAGCAACGACCAGGCGTCCATGGCCGATGCAGACAACGAGCAGCACCCGGAACGCACCTCGCAGTCCAGGGTCCTGGTGGTCGATGACAGCCCGGAAATGCTTGGCTACCTCAGCGAGCTTTTGCGCGACGACTACAGCGTCGTCACCGCCGCTGATGGAGAGCAGGCCTGGGCCATGCTGCAGCGTCAACCGATCAATGTCGTTCTCTCGGATGTGATGATGCCGGAGCTTGACGGCTTTGGCCTGACCGCCAGAATCAAGGCGAGCGCCGGTTTTGCCCATCTGCCGGTCATCCTGTTGACCGCCCGCGGCGGCAGCGAGGCTTGCATCTCCGGGCTGGAGAGTGGCGCCGATGACTATATCGCCAAACCTTTCTCGCCATTGGAGCTCAAGGCTCGCGTACGCGCGGCGCTACGCATGAGCCAGGTGCAATCCGAGCTGAATGCGAAATCCCGTCAGGCGGGCATGGCCGAGATCGCCACGACGGTGCTGCACAATGTCGGCAACGTCCTCAACAGCGTGAACGTTTCAGCCGAGCTGGTCAGCAGCCAGATGCGCACCTCCAAGGCCCAGGGCCTGGGCAAGGTGGCACAGATGATGAACGAACACATCCATGAGCTGAGCGATTTCCTCACCCAGGACCAGCGGGGAAAGATGCTGCCCGACTACCTGCTCAAGCTGGCGCAGGCGGTGGCGGCAGAACAGCAGGGCATCATCGAAGAGCTCGAGCAACTCACCAAAGGCATTGACCACATCAAGACCATTGTCGCTGCCCAGCAGTCCTATGCCGTTGCCGTCAGTGTCGTCGAGACAATACCGGTCTCGGAATTAATCGATGATGCCTGGCGCATGAGTGCCGGCTCACGGATGAATCAGGAGGTGACGGTGGTCAAGGACATTGCCGACTTGCCCCTGCTCTCGCTGGACCGGCACCGGGTGCTGCTGATTCTGGTAAACCTGATCAGAAACGCCAGGCAGGCGTTGGACGGCGTGGTCGATCGCAGCCCGTGCATCACGTTCAGCGCCTCCCTCATCGGTGACGGGGCAGTCTTGCGTATCACGGTGGCCGACAATGGCAACGGGATTACGCCAGAGCACCTGACGCGTATCTTTTCCCATGGCTTCACGACTCGCAAAGACGGTCACGGTTTCGGCCTGCACAGCTGCGCGCTCGCCGCGCAGGAAATGGGTGGCAGCTTGACCGTGCACAGCGACGGGGAAGGGCAGGGCGCAACCTTCATCCTCGAGATTCCTCTTGATGCGCCGTAGAGTAAGCGATGAGCATCGAACAAGCGTCCTATGGGCTGGGCCGTGGATAAAGTTCTATCAGGTTCGATTTTCAAGTCAGCTGTGCGCTCCCACTCAGTTCGAATCTCGCGGGCCGGTCTTATCAGCAACCATCATTTTTCCGTACTGGTCGTTTTCGCATCATTTGACGCCTCTTTTTGAAAGCGCAGCAGGGTATCGTGATACGTTTTTCTTCGACGATGGTCCGTGTCATAGCCGCCGTTAGCGGCGACAGTGCCGGCTTGAATATGGTCCAGGTAACTGAACAATCTTCGTGCTGACAGAAAGCTGATCGCATAACCCAGCTTGACCATCTTGTCTTGTAGCGCGTATCCCGGTACCCGGTTATCCATCATGAAGCGCAAGTTATGTTGTTTAATTACATCGCAGTTCCATAAGGTGCAAAAACTTTTCAAGTGGGTTTCTCTGAAAGGCTTGGGGTTTTTAGAGGGTAGCCCCACGTAACGCATGAGTGTTCGGTAGTGGTACTTCATCAGTCGAGTGCCGAACCACCAGGCAGTTCTTAAAAAACCGCGATTGATCTGTTCTGTACAACCGACTGCCACTGTACGCGGCGTTGCAGTGCTTTGGCTCATCATCATACTGAACACATCGGTATCAAATACAAATGTGTCCGTATGAAGCAGGAATAAGTACGGAGTTTCAACATATCCCAAAATCAGATCAAGGGCTTTACCATGCGCGATATATCCGGCTTCTCGAGGGTGGGGGATCCTTTCTACCAAGTTGATCCAATCAAGTGTCCGCAAGTAGTGGATGCTTTCATCGGCGGAACCGTTATCCACTACCCAGACCGGAACTTGATGGTATATAGCGTAGTCGCGTAGCAATCCTAAGCAAAGGCGTGTCATGTGCAGCGTTTTATAATTAACCAGGGCAATACTGAACAAGGCATGTTTTGCCGAATGAGCGTTGTCGTCAGGCATTAGTGAAACACTCCAGAATGATATATCGGTCGTGCGCCGTTTGCGACCCGGCCGGCAGGCTCGATGGGTCGCCATCACCTCATGAGTTGTCGGGGCAGGAGAGGCGCATTAGCCAAGCTTAATAGGTTGTTCTGTTTGGTAGCGTTAATTTATGGTTAAGGTGGGTAAATAACAGAGTGGGAAGTAACTCGAAGCGCTCGTGGTATTTACCATAACCTTACCGACTTCTGACATTTTTCAGGCTGGGTACGTCGTAAGCTTGTTCGTGATAGTGCGCAGTAGTGCTGGCACTGCGTAACCGATAAAAGTGGAGGTGGTTATGTTGAGTAAGCAATTCGCCAATGGCCCATGTGTGTCTCGGCAGCTGGAAATATCTGGCTTGCACCAAGACAGTCTTCAGGATCAATTACGTAAGCTCCTCGGTCATGGTTTTAATTTGATGTTATTTTGCAGCGGCGGCCAATATGGTGGTCGATACTGCCATGTGCAAATACACCATGACAAAAGTGGGATTGAGCTTGAGTTGCATGGCGTATTCGACGAACGCTTCGTGCATGAGGCGTGCCTGGCCATAGAGGAAATAAAGAAGCAAGTGCGCTTGGCGATAGGACCACTTCGAGGTATACCAGCACCTGCTCGGAGAAAAGTACATACAGCCCATTATTGACGAATTACACGGGCTGGCGAAGTTACGCCGCACACGCCAACGGCGGAGCAATCAACGGTCCCAATAGCGCGCTGGTCATGGGCTGCCTGCACGTCAAGTCAATCATTGGTGCTTTCTTCATCCCTGAGTTGGCGGCTCATGGCATCGCAGCTCTGCGACCACGAGGCCAGCCATTCCGGCATCTCTGGCGACCGTTCGGGCAGTCCCAGTTCTCGAACAAACTCGCTTGGCGGAACAATACCTTTCGCTGAACGAAATAGACCTCGCATTACGACAACGCCGATCACTCTGCCTTTGCTCACAAATCGATGCTCCATGAAGCTCCACTTGTCGTCCCAGCCAAGCATCCTTGTGTGGATTTCAAACGCTTCAAACAGTCTAAGCTCACGACGAAATTTACCCCAAGTGTCTCCGACGATGGGCAGCGCCTTTGCTCTAATAGCTACTCGATAGGCGCCACTGCGCAAAACGAAATCCATGCGTCCGACATCGGCCAGGGTGAAATATCGGCCGTTGGTGACATGTCGATTGAAGTCGAGGTCCAGTGGCCAGACGCGCATTCGGATGACGGTTGATTCCAGCGCTTTTGCCGGTCTGCGCCAAGGTCGACGAAGCAGCATGAGGAGAAGTCGAAACCAGAGATTCATAAAGACGCCGATAGTTGAATGATTGGCGTACTTTAAAGTGCTGAGGGGTGAGCCAGGTAGGTCCCTAAATGACTTAATTCTGCGCAAAAGTACATTCCGATCACTCATTCTATGGTTTAAGTTTTTCTAGCGGGTTTCGCAGGCGTCTATCGCGCTATCTGCGGCCTGTGGGTTTCGCGACCTTTGTCCGCCCGTTCTCGGCGATTGCCCAAGGTGCACGGCGAGTCGCTGGGGGGCGTCCTCCCTCGACCCCCTCCAGCAAGCAAGCACCCGAAAAGCTGCAACTGGACGGCTTTTAATCAGTGCCATCTATCTCAGGTCCTCTGTTAGATTAAATATATATAGCTTGCCGAGTGCAAAGCTGTTGGAAGTCATAAGAGGGTTAAAAGGTCAGGCACTAAGCTGCCTTGTGCGAAAAAGTGTCATAAATAAAATTTCTTTTGATTCAATGGGTGAGAACAGGCAGTCAGTAACTTTAAGAAAGTCAATATGCGAAACCATGAAGTTTTATTCATGTTGGTGGCTGAGGAGCCCTGATTTGCGATGCTTGATATTGCTGCAACCCTTCAAGTACATTTCATTTAACTTCCAGTATCAACGCTCACCAACAGGAAGTTACCTTCTTCCCGCGCGCATCAAGATGGTATTGATGCGGTTACGGCGATAGGAGCAAACTGGGTAGGCATATTTTCTGGTATCAATGAAACGTCACATAAATATCGAATTAGAAAATCAAAAGCACAGATACAAGATCTCATTAACCGAGGTGTACTGTATGCAAAATCACTGGGCCTGAAAGTTCGCTACGCCGCCCGATTATCGGCGAGTACAGCTTCGTACATACCGCAAAGCTTCATGTGACCGCCAGCTCCCGAAACAGAAACTGCTATCACTGGATAGACCCGGCTTACTTGAGCGAGTAAGCCGTGCCATGAATCTTATGCGAGCACCTCAACATGATGGGTCATGAGTGGTTGACAGGCGTCGGTCTGATTTTCCTCGGAATAATAACGGGATTCGTCGGGACCAACACCGGTGGCAGTGTGTTTTTGACCGTTCCGGTGATGATCTGGCTGGGGATTGCACCTCAGTCGTCGATCGCCACTGCGCGCCTGGCCTCGGTAGGCACCATGGTTGCCGGACTGCGGCACTTCCATAACCAGGGAAAGGTCGATTATGCGCTGGCCTTTCCAGCTGCGGTACTGGGGTTGGTTGGGGCTCTGGCAGGCGCGAGCCTGCTTCTTCAAATAGATCCCGCGCTGCTGCACAAGGTAATTGGCGGGCTGACATTGCTGCTCGTCGCACTGTCTCTTATAAAAAAACCTCGTAGCGGCGAAACACCTCCCTCAGCGATCAGACGTCTGTTTGGCTATATCCTCTTTATCCCCGTGGGAATGATCGGCGGGCTATTTGGTGGGCAAGCCAAACTCTCGACGTATTTATTCATTATCTTTTTCAGAAAAACCATCAGCGAATCGGTGGGGACCCGCAAAGTCGGTGGGCTGGTTCTCTCCGTGGGTTCATTACTGATTTTCGGCGTCAGCGGCATCATTGACTGGCAGTACGGATGTTGCCTGATTATTGGCACGCTATTGGGTGCAAATGCCGGCGCGAAGTTTGCCTTAAAGAAGGGCGACCAGTGGATGGAGGCAGTTTTCAATCTAGTCGTGGTCGCGTTGGCATTGAGGATGCTGTTCTGGTGACCAGATCGGATGGGGACTCGAAAATACGTAAATGGCCTCACCTGTTTGCCAAGCCTTCATCCACAAATGGTCATGTCCTGTCTTTCATGTATTCGATCTCACAGGCTGTAGGCGTAAGCTTTGGGTTTTGCTTGCCTGGCGGCGGTATCAGGGAGTGCCAACTAGTACATCACCCAAAATCGAACTCAGGATGTACTAGAAAATGTTGGGGTGAAGTGAGTGTGGGGGACAAATGTTGGCAACAAAAAACCTGCACAAGGCAGGTTCTATGTGGGTTTCAGCGACTTCTTGGGAGGTCGTGGAACGTAATGATGGTGCCCGAACCCGGAATCGAACCGGGACGCCCTTACGAGCGGGGGATTTTAAGTCCCATGCGTCTACCAGTTTCGCCATTCGGGCGGTAGCGCGTTATTACAGGGTTGGGAATATATAGATCCAGTTGCTTCGACGCAAGGACGGGATGCAGCTTTCTTGCATGGGGGGCGCCTGAAAAAGCTTGGCAGATCAGTGATCTACATCGGCTTTAACAGGCGAACCAGAGGATTCCTACGACACGGGAACAAGCGGCATAAATGACAGTCATAGCGATATGCTATCTCGGCAGTCTGGAAAGGAATCAGTTGATGCTCATTGTTAGCAGGCGCTATTGGATGGTTATTGCAGGTGTCGTGGGATTGTTGGCCGGTACGGCACAGGCTGGGAGTGCGGTGAAGTGGGGGGATTTCAGCGCGTCAGGCGGTGACCGGTTGACGGGGGCTTCGCTGGAGGCGGGCAACCAGTATGTGTTGAAGGCGTCGAGCATTTCGGTGGGGGATATTGAACAGCTGCAGGCTGCGCAGAAACGTACCGAGAGTGAGGTACAAGGCCTGAAAGGCAAGCTGGAGGGGCAGGACCGCGCGTTCGATGAGTTCAAGCGCAGGGACGGTTCGAGCGCCAGTTCCAGTGACAGCCAGTTGGCGAGCCTCAAGCGCACAGTCGAGGATCAGAACAGCACGATCGAACGGCAGAAAAACGACATCGACGGTTTGAAGCGCAGCCTGGATGATCTCAAGCGCAGCCTGGATACCTTGAGCAGCAAGGTCAAGTAGCCTGGCCGCCGCGACATGCGGTCAGTCATGAGCCTGGATGCGGGTGTAAGGTAGGGCGTGCAACGCTGGGAAATCTCAGGAAAGCGAGGTGACTATGAGCGCTCCACTGCTGAAGAAGCTGCACCTGAATGGGTACGACATCGTGCAGGTCAATTTCGGGCCATGGCGGGTGTGTACGCCCCAGGATCGGCTGGCGTCCTTCAATTCCCGTGAACAGGCGCTGGCGTATGCCGCCACGTTGCCGGGTTACCAGGCACGCAACAGGCCGGTGTCCAATGATGATTGATTGAAAACGAAGCCCCGGTTTGTCCGGGGCTTCTGCGTTTGTGGCTTATACGAAAGGCTGTGCGCCGAAGCCGCGGGGCAGGCGTTGTCGCCCTGGCAGGTCGGTCAGGCGCTGCGTCCAGGCACTGCGCCAGTCGGTGCTGGTGTGGGTCTTGGCCTGGCGCGAAGCACGGCGTGCGGCGTTGCGCTGGTTGCGGCGCGCTTCCTTGTAGGCATCGGTGTTGCGGCAGGTGCGGCACTTGACCCGATTCAGCTCGGTGCTGGAGGGCAGGCTATTGCCGTGATGACCGCAGGCCAAATGCCCGGCCACCTTGAAGTGAATGACCATGTAAGCGTCTCCTTCTTATTGGGTACGCACATCGGTAAACCCACAATGCACGCGGGGAGGGCGGGGCTGAAAAATCCCGGCACCTGAAGTTAGGACCCCATGGGCGCAGTGGCGTTCGGTTTTGCCCCCGGACCTGTTCAACACCCCCGCCTCGGCGCTACCCTGCCACGCCACTGATCATGAAAAGGAGTGTGTGATGAGCGTCGAAAACCTGCCCCTGGAAGGCAGTTGCCGTTGTAACCGGGTGCGCTTCAGCGTGAGCCAGGCGCCGGTGATTACCATGGCGTGCCACTGCACCGGCTGCCAGAAGATGACCGCCAGTGCGTTCTCCCTCAGTGCGCTGATTCCCGCCAGCGCGTTCACGGTGACCCAGGGTTGCCCGGTGGTCGGCGGCCTGCACGGGGTCGATCGTCACTATTGCTGCCCGCACTGCATGAGCTGGCTGTTTACCCGCCCCCATGGCATCGATGAGTTCGTCAACGTGCGTGCGACGTTGTTGGATAATGCCGCGGAGTACGTGCCCTTTATGGAAACCTGGACCCGCGAAAAACTGGCCTGGGCTACCACGCCGGCAGTCGAAAGCTTCGAGCAGTTGCCGCAACCCGAGGACTTTGCACGGTTGCTGCAGGCCTATGCCGAGTTCAGCGCTCGCTGAGTTCAGTCAATCAAGGCGAGCAGGTCCGTATCGCCCACATCCTGCCCGGCCTGGGTCAGCAGCGTGGTGACCTGGCCTCGATGGTGGGTCTGGTGATTGAAAAAATGCACCAGCAGGGCGCCGAACGGCTTGCTGGCCGCCGCGCCGCGCATGTTGTGGTAGTGCAGGCGATGGTCGAGGTCGGGTTCGCGCAGCGTGTGCACCCAATCGATGATCAATTGGTCCAGCCAACGCCGCCGGGCGGCGAGTTCATCCAGGTCGGCGAACGCCAGTTGCTTGAGGTCCGACGGTGCGGCAATGCTGCTCAGCGGCGCTAGCGCCGCGTAGCCGGCGGGGTGCAGGGCAAAGCGTTTGAGCCAGACGGTGTCGCCCAGCGTGAGATGGTTGAGCGTGCCGAAGATCGAGCCGAAAAACGCGTGGCGGTCCAGGCGCAACTCATCGTCCGTAAGCCTGGCAGCCGCGTCATAGACCTTGCGGTTCATCCACTGGTTGTAGGTCGCCAGCAGCGTCATTTGTTCGATACGGTCCACGTGCTTTACCCCTCGTTGGCAATGGTGCCGCCATCATAAGGTAATTACCTGGACGACCCGCCACGGCAACTGCACCGGGAGCAGCAGGCCAGGTCTAAAACCTGAGCGTCGTACCGGTGGTCAGCCATTGATTGCGTTCACCGCCCAGGTCGCGCCCGAGCACCAGGTCGACGTCGACAAACTCCCCGAAGTGCAGGCGCGGCCCTGCTTGCCAGGCCTGGTCACCGCCTTCCTGGCCGTAACGTTCAGCGATCAACGTGAGGGCATCCATCAGTTGATACTCGACGCCGGTGCCCCAGGTCAGGCGCTGGGTTTGCTCGCCGTCGTTGTAGGCATGGGCCCAGCCGGCATTCAGGTTCAAGCGCAGGGGCGCCAGCGGTTGCCAGGTCAAGGGGAGGGTGAAGTCGGCGCCGTCGAACCCGTGTCGTCGATCAAGGGCAAGATGCGCCCCGGCGGAGATCGCCATTTCCAGCCCCAGGCCTTGCCGTGACAGCACCTGTGCCTTGAGTTGCGGACTCACCTGGGTCTCGCCCCGGCCTGCGCCGCCGGCCCGTGACAGCGCCGCGCCCCACTGCACCGAAGGCAGTGCGCTGAACGTGCACGCGGGAGACAGCGTTGCCGTGTGCGTGTTGCCGGCGTGCCGGTCGGCGCTGTACCAGGCGTCGAGATTGCAGACACCCGGTGCGTTGATTGCGCCGTCATCGACCACATAGGCGCCACCGGCGGCATGGGCCTTGGACACTAGGGCGATTAACAGGATCGAACCCAGGGTGATACCGATAAACAGCAGGTTGCGCCGCAGCGCCCGCTGTTTTGCCGGCGGCAACAGCAGCAGGGTCTGGCGCGCGCCGCGATAGTGCCGCGCACGGTATTTGGCAAACCCGTCCGGGCGCTTCGGGGTGTGTTTGTTGTGCATGATGCACCTCGCTTGAATGTCAGTTCTCTACGGTCAGCACCGAAATGCCGCTGGCCCTGGCCTGGCAGACCAGCTCCGACGTGTCGTCACCACCCGGCAGCGCGATGACCACATCCGCGCGGCTGTCGGTCAGCATGAAATGGTTGCGTTGGCGCTCCGCCTGCTTGCCGTGGCGTTGCCAGTTGGGCGGGTAGCGCACCACGTCGATGCCGAGTTCCCGCGCCCAGTCCTCGATGGCGCTGCCGAGGAACTGGTTGCCGCCGTGAATCAGCACCTGCACCGGGCGCAGGCGGTGGTAAGCGTCCAGCACTTGGCGGGACTTTTTGCAGTCGGCGTAATGACGACCGGCACAGATCAAGACGCGCATGATCCTATTCCTTGTAATGCACGGTGGCGGCCGGGCGACCGCCACCGTTTAAACGGCGGGGGAACTCAGTACCACTGCTTGAAGCGGCGGATGTAGAGGGTTTTCATCAGTTGGGCCACGCAGCAATAGCTGAGCAGCGTGCCGACCAGCCACGGGAAGTACGCCAGCGGCAGCGGTTGCAGGCCCACCAGGGTGCCCAGGGGCGAGAACGGTACGTAGATGCCCAGCGCAATCACCACGCCGGTCATCATCAGCACCGGCCATGCGGCCGTGCTCTGGAAGAACGGAATCTTGCGGGTGCGCAGCATATGCACCACCAGGGTTTGCGAAAGCAGGCCCTCGATAAACCAGCCGGACTGGAACAGGGTCTGCATTTCCACGCTGTTGGCGGCGAACACGTACCACATCAGGGCAAAGGTGGTGATGTCGAAGATCGACGAGGTCGGCCCGATCCAGATCATGAAGCGACCGATGTTCCTGGCGTCCCACTTGCGCGGTTTGGCCAGGTACTCCTTGTCCATCTTGTCCCACGGCAGGGCCAGTTGGGAGATGTCGTACATCAGGTTCTGCAGCAGCAGATGGATCGAGAGCATCGGCAGGAATGGGATGAATGCACTGGCCACCAGCACCGAAAACACGTTGCCGAAGTTGGAACTGGCGGTCATGTTCAGGTACTTCATGATATTGCCGAAGGTTTCGCGGCCTTTGAGCACGCCTTCTTCCAGCACCATCAGGCTCTTTTCGAGCAGGATGATGTCGGCCGATTCCTTGGCGATGTCCGTGCCGCTGTCCACCGAGATACCCACGTCGGCATCCCGCAATGCCGGTGCGTCGTTGATGCCGTCACCGAGGAAGCCGACGGTGTGGCCGTTGGCTTGCAGGGCCTTGAGCACCCGGGATTTCTGCAGCGGCGTGAGCTTGGCAAATACCGTGCGCTCCTCCACATGGCGCGCCAGGGTGGCGTCGTCCATAAGCTCGATCTCCACCCCCAGCAGCGGCCGGCCTGGCTCGAGGCCGACCTGGCGGCAGATCTTGCTGGTGACCACGGCGTTGTCGCCGGTAAGGACTTTGACCGCCACGCCGATCTGCTGCAGGGCTGCAATCGCCGGGCCTGCGGTTTCCTTGGGCGGGTCGAGGAAGGTCAGGAAGCCCTGGATCACCAGGTTGCGCTCATCGGCGGTGGTGTACTGCTGGCGGGCCAGGGCCTTGGGAATGTTGCGCGTGGCCACCACCAGCACGCGGAAGCCGTCTTCGTTGTAGTCATTGGCGATCGCCAGCAACTCCTCGCGGCGGCGCTCATCCAGAGGCACGGCACTGCCGGCCTCCATCACGTGAGTGGCAATGTCCAGCATCTCCTCGACGGCGCCTTTGCACACCAGCAGATGGTCGTGGGCAGCGTCCTTGACCACGATGGACAGGCGACGGCGCACAAAGTCGAAGGGCAATTCATCGACCTTGCTGTAGGCAAACGGCAGCTGGAACCTCGGGTTCTGCTCCGAGAACTGCACCACGGCCTGGTCCATCAGGTTTTTCATGCCGCTCTGGTGGTAGCTGTTGAGCCAGGCCAGGGACAGCACCGCATCATCGCGCTGGCCGAAGGCGTTGACGTGATGCTCGAGGATGATCTTGTCCTGGGTCAGGGTACCGGTCTTGTCGGTGCACAGCACGTCCATCGAGCCGAAGTTCTGGATCGCGTTGAGGCGCTTGACCACTACTTTGCGCTTGGCCATCGCCGTGGCGCCCTTGGCCAGGTTGGCGCTGACGATCATCGGCAGCATTTCCGGGGTGAGGCCCACGGCGACCGCCAGGGCGAACAGGAACGCATCGCCCCAGTCGCCCTTGGAGAAGCCGTTGAGGAAGAACACGATCGGCACCATCACCAGCATGAAGCGGATCAGCAGCCAGCTGACGCTGTTCACCCCGCGATCGAATGCGGTCTGTACCCGGGAACCGACAATCGCCTTGGCCAGGGAGCCAAAGTAGGTGCGCGGCCCGGTCGCCACCACCACGGCTTTGGCGCGGCCGCTGACCACATTGGTGCCCATGAAGCAGATGTTCGGCAGGTCCAGCAGGTTGCCCTGGTCGGCGGCGATCGGCCCGGCGGATTTTTGCGTGACGTCGCCGAGGGTGTCGTACTTCTCCACCGGCAAGGCTTCGCCGGTGAGCACCGCCTGGCTGATAAACAGGTCGCGGGACTCGATCAGGCGGATGTCGGCAGGGATCATGTCACCGGCCGACAACTGCACGATATCGCCGGCCACCAACTCGCGCATCGGCACTTCGCGCAGGGTGGGCTGGCAGCCCACTTGCTCACGGCGCAGCACCGTGGCAGTGGTGCGGACCATGGCTTTCAAGGCTTCGGCGGACTTGGCCGAACGGTGCTCCTGCCAGAAGCGCAGCAGGCTGCTGAGCAGGACCATGGTCATGATGATGACGACCTTGGTGGGGTCGGCTTCTTCACCGTCCCGCATCGGCAGCCAGCAGTCGGTGAAAAAGCTGATGCCGCCCAGGGTCAGCAACACGTAGATGAACGGGTTGTTCAGGGCCTGCAGGAATTGCACGATGGCGTGAGGCGGTTTGTCATGGGCCACTTCGTTGTGGCCTTCCCGTTGCAGGCGGGCAGTGGCGTCCAGTTCGGTCAGGCCATCCTGGGTGGCGCGTACGTTGGCCAGGGTGGCCGACAGGCCGTTGTGGGCTTCGCGGGCGGCACGCATCGACAGTCTGGTGTCGCTGGCGGTGCCGGTTTTCTTCTGCAGTGGCGTGTTTTTTACGGCGCTCATTGTCTGTGCTCCTGTCGCCAATTCTCGACAAAACATACCCGGTACTTACCTGAATACAGGCGAGCGAAAGCATGCCGAGTCGCTGACTTCGCGATCGGTTTAAATAAGGTGCTTGGATAACTTCTACTGGCGCGTTAGTTATAAGGCGCGCAGCGAACTACAACTGGAAAGTTTCATAAAGAACTCCAGGGACTTGATCAGGAAGTTATTGTTTCAGCGGGATTGAACGGCGCGGGCGCTCAGCACTATCCCAGGCTGAAAAGCGGCGGTCTCTGCGGGTCTTTGGGGGAGGGGGCAACGCAGGGCGTGCGTCGTGGCAGAAAA
Source organism: Pseudomonas sp. NFACC42-2 (assembly GCF_900116055.1). NCBI lineage: Bacteria > Pseudomonadati > Pseudomonadota > Gammaproteobacteria > Pseudomonadales > Pseudomonadaceae > Pseudomonas > Pseudomonas sp. NFACC42-2. The sequence continues at coordinate 307,020 of NZ_FOZO01000001.1, read as the reverse complement.
ACCACGCGGGCATGGCAACGCCTGGCTCGCAAGGCTGCGGCCAGTGTGGATACATCGGGCAAAGCAAGGGTTGGGAAGGTCATAACACACCTCGGGACCGGACGGGCGACCGGCGAGGCAGTTACGGCGGAGCATCAAGCTCCAGCGCAGCTTACCGGACCGGGGAGGCGAGTCCTGTCATGTTCTGGATTGGGCGCCCGATGCCCGCCAGGGCGGTGCTCGGACAGCGACTGGATACTGTGTCCATTGGCTTCTTTTGTGAGGGTTAAAAAAGGCCCCAGTTGCGGGCAGGGGCAATCTACTCAGGCAGTTACAAAATGTCAACGCATGATTAATTAAATAGCCCGGCGTTCAGAGTTCATTCAGACAAGAGGCTCTCGAAAGTTGCTCGATATATAACTTCATACACCCTGTGCGGCGAGAACGGCCAAATAGATCAATACCAAACCGCAGGCGCCATAACTGATGCGTTGCCACGTGGGCGATGCATTCTTGCGCAGCAGGTTCACCAGTGCGGCGATCAGAAAACATGACAGCACCGAAGCCAGCATGAAGCCGGCGAAAAACATCAGCGTCTGCCCATGGCTGGGCGTGGCGCCGACGATGCCTGACAGCGCGCTGCCCAGCGCCCCCCAGTAGACGATGTTTTTCGGGTTGGCCAGGGAAATCGCCGCGCCCACGGCCAGCGCGTTTTGCCGGGTACTGGCCGGCGCATCATCGGCTTCGGGCAAGTGCCAGGCGTCGATCAGGCTGCGTACGCCCAGCCACGCCAGGTACAGCGCGCAGATAATCGTCAGCGGCACGCGCACGGCGTCATGCTGGATCAACAGTGCGATGCCGGTGAGGCCGATCACCGCCCACACGGCATCGCCTACCAGCGAGCCAAACTGCACCAGCAAGGCGGGTGTGAAACCGTGGAGCAAGCCTCGGCGCAGGGTCTCCGCCAACACCGCGCCGGGGGAGAGGCAAAACACAAAACCGAATACCAGTGCGTAAAAAAAGATCGTCAGCATGCCCGCGTCCTTTCAGGAAAGTGCGAGAGCATACGCTGGCAGAGGGATGGGAATCCATATCACCACGGGGGATTCATCCAGCCGTCAGGAGGTGGTCATTTCCAGCAGCGCTATGCGCTCGAGTTCGACCTTCAACTCGCCAGGGCTGAGGCGGGCAAAGGGCAGGGCGAAAAACGCCCGGCAACGGCTGGCGATGGTCTCCAGCGTGGCATCGAATGCCGCCTGGATGCTGGCCTGGTCACCTTGAACGTCCGAGGGATCTGCCAAGCCCCAATGCGCCTTCACCGCCGGCCCCAAATACACCGGGCAGGCTTCGCCCGCCGCCTTGTCGCAGACGGTGATGACCACATCCGGCGGGCTGCCTTCAAACGCATCATTGCCCTTGCTGTACAAGCCTTCGGTGCGGATACCCGCTGCCTGCAACGTGCTCAGGCTGCGCGGCAGGACCTGGCCCTTGGGGAAACTGCCGGAGCTGACCGCGGTAAAACCCTGCGGGGCCAGGTGGTTGAACATCGCCTCGGACAAGATGCTGCGACAGCTGTTGGCGGTGCACATGAACAGGACTTTCATTGCGGTTTCTCCGTTAGATGCTCAGGCGTAACGCGAGGGCGGCGAGGGTGATCAGCAGCACCGGCAAGGTCAGCACAATCCCGACCTTGAAGTAGTAGCCCCAGGTGATGGTGATGCCCTTGCGCGCCAGGATATGCAGCCACAGCAGGGTGGCCAGGCTGCCGATGGGGGTGATTTTCGGGCCCAGGTCGCTGCCGATCACGTTGGCGTAGATCATCGCGTCCTTGACCACGCCCACGGCATGGCTGGATTCGATGGACAGCGCACCGATCAATACCGTCGGCAGGTTGTTCATCGCCGAGGACAACAAGGCCGTCAGCACGCCGGTGCCCATGGCTGCGCCCCATACGCCGTAAGTGGCAAAGGTATCGAGCCAGGTCGCCAGGTAGGTGGTGAGGCCGGCGTTACGCAAGCCGTAGACCACCAGGTACATCCCCAGGGAAAACACCACGATCTGCCACGGGGCTTCCTTCAGCACCTTGCGCGTGGAGATCTTGTGGCCCTTGGCGGCGATCACCAGCAGGAGCACGGCGCACACCGCGGAAATCGCGCTGATGGGAATGCCCAGGGGTTCCAGGGCAAAGCAGCCGATCAGCAGGATGCCGAGCACCCACCAACCGGCGCGGAAGGTGGCGCGGTCGTGGATCGCGCTGGCGGGGTCTGCCAGGTCGGCAGGGTCGTAGGTCTGCGGAATATCGCGGCGGAAGAACCACAGCAGTACCGCCAGGGTGGCGGCGACACTGACGACGTTGACCGGCACCATGACCGCGGCATATTCGTTGAAGCCGATCTTGAAATAGTCCGCCGAGACGATGTTCACCAGGTTCGACACCACCAGCGGCAGGCTCGCCGTGTCGGCGATAAACCCCGCGCCCATCACAAACGCCAAGGTCGCCGCCGGCGAAAAGCGCAGTGCCAGCAGCATTGACATCACGATGGGGGTGAGGATCAGCGCCGCGCCGTCGTTGGCAAACAGCGCCGACACCAGGGCGCCGAGCAGCACCATATAGGCAAACAAGCGCCGGCCACGCCCGCGCCCCCAGCGCGCCACATGCAGTGCCGTCCAGGCAAAGAACCCGGCTTCGTCCAGCAGCAGGCTGATGATGATCAGTGCGACAAACGTCCCGGTGGCATTCCAGATGATGTGCCAGACCGCCGGGATATCCGCCAGGCTGATCACGCCACAGGCCAGGGCCAGGATCGCGCCCATCGTGGCGCTCCAGCCCACTCCGAGACCCTTGGGCTGCCAGATGACCAGGACGATGGTGAAAATAAAAATGGCGACTGCGACAAGCATGAATTAACGCTCCGGTGGCTCAGCAGCAGGTGCTGTCTCGTTGTGGTCTGTCGCCCATGGCATCCAGACGCTGTGTGTCGTTGTGCAGCCATGGCTGGTTGGCTTGCAGGGTGATGTCCAGCACCTGGGTCACCCAATCGGGCAGTGCCGGGTTGACGCGGTAGTAGATCCATTGGCCCTGGCGACGATCCAGCAGCACACCGCAACTGCGCAGTTGCGCCAGGTGACGGGAGATTTTGGGCTGGCTGTCGTCCAAGGCATGGATCAGTTCGCACACGCAAAGTTCGCCTTCACGCTGAATCAATAGCGTCAGGCGTGCGCGAGTGGCGTCGGCCAGGCATTTGAACAGGGTGGGCGGTGTAAGAGGATCCGACATGACCATTGCCTACATACATATGGAAATTCGAATATACGTATGTCCATATGTTTCGGTCAAATCCTGTTTCAATTGATATGGATCAAACCTCGGGAAAACTGCCACAAGTGATTGAAATTAAAATGAAACACGAATGTCCTAAAGTGCCTCCCCATTGCTGATGAAGGAAGACCCGCGTGACCCGTGCTACTCGCAACCTGCGCAAAACCCTGGATTCCGTCGCGGAAAATAACGAAACCGCGGCATTCGACCTGATGCGTGCCGTTGAAAAGCTCGGCGATGAAGTGCTGCGCCAGCGCTTGCTCAACACCATTCACCGGCTCAACCAGGACGCTCACGAACTGCGTGAAGCGCGGGACTCGGTGGAGCAGGTGTCGGTCAGGCTCGCCTGAGCAAGATCGTTCAAGACAAGCCCCATCCTACGCTGGCATGCTTGTGGACTGTCTGTCGATGAGCCGTTTCCATGCCTGCTGCCTTACCTCATTACGCTTTCGCTCGCGGTGCAATCGCCGTCATTCCCCTGTCCCTGGCCTGTGCACCTTGGGGGCTGCTGGCCGGTTCCATGGCCATCGATGCGCAATTCACGCCACTGCAAGCCCAGGGCTTGTCCGCCATTGTATTTGCCGGCGCTGCGCAGTTGGTCGCCATTGGTATGGTCAAGAGCGGTGCGAGCCTGATTTCTATCGTGTTGACCACCTTGCTGCTGACCTCCCAGCACCTGCTGTATGGCATGCACCTGCGCCCGATTCTGTCGCCGCTCAAGACGCGCTGGCGCATGAGCCTGGGCTTTCTGCTGACCGATGAGTTCTTTGCGCTGGTCAGCCACTATGACCGTGAAACCTTCAATCGCTGGTACGCCCTGGGCGTTGGCCTGACGTTTTATATCGCCTGGAACCTGTTCACCCTGGCCGGTATTGTGCTGGGCAAAAGCATCCCCGGCCTCGATCAGTTGGGCCTGGAGTTCTCCATCGCCGCCACCTTTATCGCGCTGATCACCCCGGTGGTGCGTGATGTGCCGACGGTGGTCTGCGTGGCGGTGTCGTTGTTGTTTTCCGTATGGTTGAGCTTCCTGCACTGGGAGTCGGCGGTGGTGGTGTCGGGTGTGCTCGGCATGAGCGCAGGGTTTTTCTGCAAACGCCTGGGGGTTGGGCAGCGATGATTTACCTGATGATTGTGGCCATGGGCCTGGTGGTTTTTTTCAACCGCTACTTGTTTATCGAGCCGCGCCTGCCGGTGCGCCTCAACCGGGGGGCGCGGGAGTTTCTCGGGTTTGCGGTGCCGGGCATGCTCACGGCGATTTGTGGGCCGATTATTTTCCTGGCTGATCACCAGCTCAACCTGAGCCCGGCCAATCCTTACCTGCTGGCCGGCATCTGCGCCGTGGCGCTGATGTTCTGGACGCGTAACGTATTGATGACCGTGCTGCTGAGCATGGCGTTGTTCTACCTGTTTCGCTGGTGGCTCTGAAGCGCAGGCGAAAAAAAGCCCGCGGGAGGGCGGGCAGAAGGACACTTCTAAAAATGAGCCAGGCCACTATAGGCGGCATATTCTCCCTCCACAGTGAAACAAAATTCATGGGGGCGTCAGTCAGCCTTGCGGCAATGGTACAGTCGCGTTTTTTCCAACGAGGCAAGGGCATGCACAAGGTGGTAATGGGCGCATTGGTATTGACGGCACTGGCCGGTTGCGCGGGTTCGAAGATGAACGAGGCGCGCCTGGGGGCTCCCTACAAGGCCATGGCATCGGACAAGGCCACGCTGGTGGTTGCCGAGTGCATCCAGTTCGGCTGGCAGGATGAAAGTGTGTTTGGTGTCGACGCCGGTGGCTTCAAAGAGCCGAACGGGGCCGGTGGTTTCACCGTCTATACCACCGGTGGCGATTACTTCGTCGACGTGCAAAGCGCCGGTGCCGGTTCGTCCGTCAAGTACTACGCCGTTGAAGATACGATGCCGGCCAAGCGTCGCTTGGCCGCACTCGCGACCTGTCTGTAATCTGTTGCCTTAGTCATTTCAGGAAACGCCCGGCGGGACAGCCGCCGGACATTCGCTTATGATTCAATCCGCCCGCCCGACATAATGGCTCTTTACCAGTACACGGACGTCGAGGCCTTACCGTCGGGCGGGCACCTTTAGTCCTTATCGCGGCATAAAACCCAAATGCCAGCGCCGGGGAATCTTCAGCGACACCAGTCCCAACACGCCCGCCAATACACCGCTGACCACCAGCGCCCTCAGCCCCATGTGCTGCTCCAGCAGCGCGCCAATCACCGCGCCGACAAACATCCCCGCCCACGGAATCAGTTGTACCCGCCAGCCGTTACGGCGCTCCCCCAGCATCCAGCGCCCCAGCCCGCGCCCAAAGCGTGACAGTGCGCCGGTCACGTAGGTCAGCCCCACCGGCAAGCCGTTGACCTCTTCCACGGCTGCGTTGAGCATGCCCATCGCAATGATCGCCGCCAGCAGCGCCGGCAAGGTGTCGGCGAAGGGCAGCAAGGCTGCGCCGCAGAGCAAGGTGGCGATACACAGCAACAGGGGCAGGGCATGGCGCCGGCTGAGACGGCCGACCACTACGCCCAAGGCGTTACCGGCGACGAATGTGGCGACCAGCAACAGCAGGCGTGCGGTCAAGCCGAGATCTCCCACACTGATGGCCACTGCCAGGCGCGTGGTGTTGCCGCTCATGAACGAAACAAAGTCGCCGCTGGCCATGAAGCCGATGGCGTCAGTCATGCCCGCCAATACCGAAAGGCTGGCCACCAGCATCAGGCCGACGCGGCCGCGCCAGCGCTTTTGATGGGCCAGTGCGGCATTGGCATAAGGCTTGTTGGGCGAAGGCAGCATAGGGCCGGGTTCCTCGGTGAGATTATCTGGCCACTACCCTAGGACGCTTTGATTGCGCGCGCAATGACCTCAGACACACTCCAGGCGCCAACCCTCAGGTTGCCAGAGCAAACGGTGGGTTGGCCCGAACGCCTGGATGAACGCCTCATCATGGGATACAACCATCATCGCCCCGCTGAAACCCTGCAGCGCCTGTTCAAAGGCGATCACCGATTCCAGGTCCAGGTGGTTGGTGGGCTCATCAAGCAACAGCAGTTGCGCGGGTGTTTCACCCCACAGGGCAATCGCCATCGCGGCTTTCAACCGCTCGCCGCCGCTGAGGTGCGCGGTCGGTTGGGTGACCCGCCGGGCATCCAGTTGCAGCAAGGCCAGGCGCGTACGCAGTTCGGCTTCGGGCAGCGGTGTGTCGAGCAGGTTGAGCTGTTCGACGAGGGAGCGTCGGTCATCCAGCAGCGCCTGGTGCTGGTCGATATACGCGCAGGGCACCGGCACCGAGCACTCACCGCTGGCGGGCTGCAATTGGCCGGCCAGTACCTTGAGCAGGGTGGATTTGCCGCAACCGTTCGGTCCCTGCACGGCTACGCGCACCGGCCCTGTGAAGTTGAGTGTGAGGGCGGGATGCTCCAGCCAGGGCAACCGGACCTCCGTCAAGGCCACGACCTGACGGCCATTGGGCACGATCGAACCCGGCAAGGCCAACAGGGTCGGCGTTTCATCCACCACGCGCTCGTAGGCTTGGCGCACCTGCTCATCCAGCGCGTGTTTGTACGCGTGATGGGCACTGCGCACGGTGCCGACGACTTCGGTGGCGGCGCTTTTCCAGCGCGCCTTGGTAAACCGATCCACATTGGCCGTCTCGGCGTGCTTGCGGGAGCGCGCCGCCTGGCGTTGCAGGCTGTCATGGTCTTTCTGCACGCGCCGGCGTTCGCGGTTGCGCTCAAGGCGTGCGTGCTCCAGGGCCGCGACGGCGGCGTGCTGTTCGGTGTCGCGCTGCAGGCGATAGGCATCATAGTTGCCGCCGTAGACGTGAGGGCCGAGGGGGGACAGTTCAATGATGCGCCCGAGGGTGTTGAGTATTTGCCGGTCGTGGCTCACCACCACCAGGCCGCCGCGCCATTCCTGCAACAGATGCAGCAGCCACCGGCGGCCGGCGCTGTCGAGGTGGTTGGTGGGTTCATCGAGCACCAGCAGTTGCGGTGCGGCCAGCACGGCGCCGATCAGCCTGAGCCGCGCCAGTTGCCCTCCACTGAGCTGATCGGCCGGCGTATCGACACCCAACTGCGCAAGGCCTGCTGCATCGAGTGCGGCGCGCAAGCGTTCGGCAAGGTCCCAGCGATTGTCGATCAACGCAAGGTCATCGACCTGCGCCGTCCCTGCCGCCATGCGTGCCAGTGCCGCCAGCACGGGCGTGGTGCCCGTCAGGTCAGCGAGGGTGTCTCCCGCGGCAACCGCCATGTCCTGGGGGACATAGGCCACACTGGCCGAGCGCTTGAGCGAGCCGGAGGAGGGGGACAACACGCCGGCGATCAATTGGGCGAGGATACTTTTGCCCCGTCCATTGCGTCCCACAATCCCGGTGGGCGTGTGGTCGATGGACAGGTTCAGGTCGTCCAGCAATGTCTCGCCATCGGCGAACTGGAAGCACAGGTGTTGCAGGGAAACCAATACGGGCAGCCGGTTGACGTCAGTCATCAGCACCTCCAAAAAAATGTCGGACAGGCCAACAAGCGCGCCAGGCGGCTCGTTGCAGGTACATTCTGGAAGGCTTAGTGATTCACGTCGGCGGTCGTCCCGGAAGTCAGAAGGGGGCCAGAGCCTAACCCGCCTTGGCATTGCCGGGCAAGTCGGCGGCCAGTTGTTCAAGGAACATCGCCAAGGCGACTTCCTCGGCCTTCAGGCCTTTGCGCACCCGCGGCTTGGGCAACCTGGACAATTCCCCCAGGCTGAAATGCTCCAGTACGGCCGGGTGGATATAACACTTGCGGCACACCGCAGGCGTGTTGCCCAGTTGCCTGGCGACATCCTTGACCATCGCCACCACATGTCGCTTGGCGTCGGATTCCGGTTGCCATTCCAACTCCCGCAGCACCGCCAGCGCCATGGCGGTGCCGGCCCAGGTGCGGTAATCCTTGGCGGTGAAGTCGGCACCGGTAAGGTCGTGCAAGTAGGCGTTGACGTCATGGGAGCTGACGGTGTGCCGCTCGCCGTCTTCATCCAGGTACTGGAACAGGTTCTGCCCCGGTAACTCCAGGCAGCGCTTGACCACCGTGGCCAGGCGCCGGTCCTTGACACTGACCTGGTGCTCCACGCCACTCTTGCCGCGAAACTGGAACTGGATCTCGCTGCCTTTGACATCCACATGGCGGTTGCGCAGGGTGGTCAGCCCGTAGGATTTGTTGTCTCGCGCATATTGGGTATTGCCGACGCGGATCAGCGTGGCGTCCAGCAGCATCACCACCGTGGCCAGGACTTTTTCGCGCGTGAAGCCGGGTTCGGCGATTTGCGCTTCGAGCTGTTTGCGCAGTTTCGGCAGGGCGTTGCCGAACTCCTGCAGCCGCGCATACTTGTCGCTGTCACGCACCTCACGCCAGCGCGGGTGATAGCGGTATTGCTTGCGTCCACGGGCATCGCGGCCGGTGGCTTGCAGATGGCCGTGCGGGTCGGCGCAGATCCACACATCGGTATACGCAGGAGGGATGGCGAGGGCGTTCAGGCGCTTGATCTCATCGGCATCCCGGATGCGCTCGCCCTTGGCGTCGAAGTACTGGAACTTGCCGCGCACTCGCTTGCGGCGGATGCCGGGCTGGGTGTCATCAACGTAATGCAGGTCGCGGGGCAGGTCGGCGGGCAGCGCGGAGTCGGGCATGGTGCGGGTTCCTTGGCAACGGATCAGGCCGGTATTCCTGATTGACCGCAGCCGTGTGCGGTCGTGCCAAAAGGTTTCTTATGCCAGCACGGCCACCGCCTTGATCTGCGCCCACAGCGCCTGGCCGGGGTGCAATTGCAACTGGTCGCGGGAGAACCGCGTGATCCGCGCCAGCAACGGCGTGCCATCCGCGTCCAGGCGCACCAGCACATGGGCGCTGTTATCCGCTGCGATCTCCTGGGTAACCGTCACCGGCAGGCGGTTGAGGATGCTGCTGTGCTCTCCGGCCTGCAGGCTGAGGCTGACGTCGCGCGCCTGTACCTTGACGCGCAACGCCTTGCCCAACGCCAGCGGTGCATGGGCCACGCGCAGGTGCTGGGCACTGTCGGGCAGTTGCAGCGTGAGCAGACGGTAGTGATCGTCGTAGGCGCTGACGCTGCCGTTGATCACCACGCCCGCGTCGTCCCCCAACGCCAGGGGCAGGTCGAGACGCGCCAGGGTTTCGCCGATGGGACCACTGGCCAGGGCCTTGCCGTCGCTGAGCAACACGATGTGATCGGCCAGGCGCGCCACCTCATCCTGGGCATGGCTGACGTACAGCACGGGGATGTCCAGTTCGTCGTGCAGGCGTTCCAGGTAAGGCAGGATTTCGCCTTTGCGCTTGCTGTCGAGGGCGGCCAGGGGCTCATCCATCAACAGGAGTCTTGGGCTGGTGAGCAGGGCGCGGGCGATACCGATGCGCTGGCGTTCACCGCCGGACAAGTGTTGGGGGTGACGCTCCAGCAGATGGCCGATCCCCAGCAACTCCGTGGCCTGGAGCATATCCACCCGGCGTTGCGAGCGCGGGATGCGCTTGAGGCCGAACTCCAGGTTGGCCCGCACCGACAGATGGGGGAACAGGCTGGGCTCCTGGAACACGTAGCCGAGCGCGCGCTTGTGCGGGGGCACGAACAGGCCGTTGCGGCTGTCTTGCCAGACTTCATCGTTGATCTGGATAAACCCATCCTCGGCCCGTTCCAGCCCGGCAATGCAGCGCAGGCAGGTGGTCTTGCCGGAGCCCGAGTGCCCGTACAGCGCAGTCACCCCTCGGCCTGGCAAATGCAGGTCAACGTCCAGGGCAAAGCCTGTGTACTTCAAGCTCAGGCGTATATTGATCATCGACATCAGCTCCAACCCATCCTGGTTTTACGGCTGGAGTAGAGCGCCAGCAATACGAGGAACGCGAACACCACCATGGAGCCCGCCAGCCAATGGGCCTGGGCATACTCCATGGCTTCGACATGATCGTAGATCTGCACCGAGACCACGCGGGTCTTGTCCGGGATATTGCCGCCGATCATCAGCACCACGCCGAACTCACCGACGGTGTGGGCAAATCCCAGGATGGACGCGGTGATAAACCCCGGGCGCGCCAGGGGCAGGATCACCGTGAAGAAGGTATCCCACGGATTGGCGCGCAGGGTCGCGGCCACCTCCAATGGGCGCGTGCCGATGGCGGAAAAGGCGTTCTGCAACGGCTGCACCACGAATGGCATGGAATAGATCACCGAACCGATCACCAGCCCGGCGAAGCTGAAGGTGAGGGTGCCCAGGCCCAGCCATTGGGTGAACTGGCCGAAGTAGCCGTGGGGGCCCATGGTCAACAGCAGGTAGAAACCGATGACGGTGGGGGGCAGCACCAATGGCAACGCCACCACCGCGCCAATGGGGCCGCGCCACCATGAACGGGTGCGCGACAGCCACAGGGCAATCGGAGTGCCGATGACCAGCAGGATCACGGTGGTCAGTGACGCCAGTTTGAGGGTCAACCAGATTGCGGAAAAATCGGCACTCGACAGGGGCATTTACTTGCTCAGTTCATAACCGTAGGACTTGATGACGGCAGCGGCTTTCGGCCCCTTGAGGTACTCGACCAGAGCCTTGGCAGCGGCGCTGTCCTTGCCTTTGTTGAGGATCACCGCGTCTTGTTTGATCGGGTCGTGCAGGGCCGCCGGGACGATCCACGCCGAACCGCTGGTGACTTTGCCGTCTTTATAAATCTGCGACAAGGCGACGAAACCCAACTCGGCGTTGCCGGTGGAGACAAACTGGAAGGCCTGGGTGATGTTCTGGCCTTCGACGAGCTTGTCCTTGACCTGCCCGGTCAACCCTTCCTTGGCCAATACCTGGGTGGCGGCGAGGCCGTAAGGCGCGGCTTTCGGGTTGGCGATGGACAGGTGCTTGAAGTCATTCTTCTTCAACACGTCGCCCTTGGCGTCCACATAACCTTCCTTGGCCGACCACAGCGCCAGGGTGCCCACGGCGTAGGTGAAGCGCGAGCCTTTGACCGTGTCGCCTTCGCTTTCGAGTTTTTGCGGGGTGGTGTCGTCGGCACTCAGGAACACTTCGAACGGCGCGCCGTTCTTGATCTGGGTGTAGAACTGCCCGGTGGCGCCGTAGGCCGCGATCAGCTTGTGGCCGGTGTCTTTTTCGAAGCCGGCGGCAATCGCCTGGATCGGTGCGGTGAAGTTGGCCGCGACGGCCACCTGGACTTCATCGGCGTGAGCCGCTGCGGTCGCGAGCAACGTGACCAATGCCGCCAGGCACGTGGGTACAAAGCGAGGGGTATTGAAAGTCATGAACGGCTCCGTTTGAGAAGGTGCAGAACCTGGTGCCGATTATAGGGACGGGCGCTGCCAGGCGCTGTATGTATAGGTATATAGCGTAAAAATGGCAAGCGAAATCCATCTTAGGAATCGATGCCCGCTCGCGGTCGAGATTTCCTCCCGTTGACGCCCCCCTGACTGACAGCCAGACGCTGGCCGCAACGCGATAGTGGTAGGCGTATTGACCTGAAACGGAAGCAAATCATGGGCAAGGAATACGCTTACATCGACGTGGGCGCGACAAACACCGAGAGCAGTAAGGCTTACACGCAGACATGGATAGAGCGTGTATTGGCTCAATCCACGCTGGAGCCGCAGGCCAAGGCACTGATCCGGGCGGACTCCCTGATCCCCGTCGAATTCTCGGTATTCGATACCGATGACAGCCAGCGACAGCCGATCCTCGTCGAGACCGAGTCGGTGCCGCTGTGGCATATCCTCAACGATCGGTTTCCCTGGAAGGTATATGCCGGCAAGCAGCAAAGCACGGACAGCGTACAAACCAAAGTCCTGATGCCGTATTTCTACGGTGAGGTGGCACGGGAGCTGAATTTCACTCGATTTTTCCTCGGTCGCATCCGCATCAGTGGGCAGATCCACGCGGGCTTTTGGGTGCAGCATGAGTTGATGATGCCGTACCAGGCGGTACTCAAGACCGAGGTGGTGGTGCTATCGGTGTGGAACACCCACGCAGAGATGATGGCGGAAATCTGGTTTGACCTTCCTCTCATCTCCCTGGGAGCCAACCAATGGCCTAAGGCGATCAGCCTGGAGTGGCCGGGGATGCGTATTGGTGCGCAGTCGGGCAACCGCTTCGAATATTCAGCCGATACGAGCCAGAACAGGCTGTGGCTCAAACCCTTTGAAGAGCCTGTGGGGGTTGCGATCTTGAGTATCCTTCCGCGGTGGACACTCAAAGACGTGCAGTTGCCAGACACTCACATAGAGCCCGATCAATTGCTCAAGGTGACCCTCGGCAATCTTCCTGGTGGTGCGCCGGCGCTGGAATATTCGATCAGCGTTGGGCAGGAATATCGAGCGGCAGGGCGCTGGCAATATTATCTCGCCGTTTATTTGAATCACCATTGCCCTTGGGTTAACTGCGGGGTGATGGATGAAGAGGGCGTGATCCGGGCGCATCGTGACCAGGAAAATTTCTGGTTCGTGCGCAGTGACGCCTCCCAGGCGTCTTTTTCGATACAGGTGTTGCCCCAGGACCTGGCGCAGTGGCTGAAGGGCGTGCCGACGTCGACACAGCCGGTTGCGCCCCCCAAGGCCTGGCAAAAATGGGACAACCTGCTGAGCAGTGTATGGAACGCCGAACTCTCCAAGGACTACATCCAGAATCTTATCGAGCGCTGCCTGAACAAGTCCGGGCTGCCGCAACGTACCCAGGATCGGTTCAGGGACGAAAAACGGTTTCGCTATAAATACCAGGTGGGCTACCCGGTCTATTCGGCGGGCATGACCGCCTATGCGCCACCGCGCTACAAGCACTTTTCGTTCCTGCAGGTGCTGACGGGCGAGCCGCAGCGCACGGCGTATTTCCAGGAAACTATCGCCAACATACATGTCAGCGGTGCACCGCTGTCGAGCGTGGAAGTGCGTGCCCTGGGCCGCTTGCGCGACATTCTGTATGAAACCTTTGTCGCCGACATCGACGAACTGGCGCGCAACGCAGACTACAAACAACTGTTTGGTGAAACCTGCGAGGCTTTGGCCAAGGTCCGTGCCGCACAGTTTCTGGTCGATGATGCTGAGCAGGATGTGTCCCTGCGTGAACTCGCCCACCGCTTTCTAAAAGGTGAAGTCAAGCCGCGCCTGCTGCTGTTCCGGGAAAAAGTGGTGCCCAATGCGTTGGTGCTCAAGCTCAGTTCAGAGAAGGCGCTGCTCATCTCACTGAACATGGCAGAGCTCACTTGGGCGGTGTGGCAGCCCAGCGGCGTGGCGGGGCAACCCAGTGACGACTTGATGCGGTTTATCACGCACCACCTGCCGTTGCCGGAAAAACTCAGCGTGGAGCGCTCGGATTTCTATCCGCAGAAAAAGCGCTACGGCTACCACTACCGCCGCGTACCGCCGCAGCCGGTGTCTTTCCGGGAGGTGACGAACATCAACGATGCGCTGTATGAGATCGGTATCAGCGAACTCAAGCACATGATGAATTACGCGGTATTTTCCTCCGATGAAGAACGGCGCCTGGCGAAATGGGGCCTGTTCAAGGTCGCCACCCGCGCGGTGTCCAGCCTGGTGATAGCGGCGGTCGGTCCCGCATCGGGCGTCGGGGCGTTACTGTTGTCCGGCGGTGTCGGCCTGATCGCCAATGTCGCAGACGCAAGCTTCTCCTACCAACTGGCCCGCAGCATGGACCGACCCGAGAATTACGCCGCTTATGTGTATGAGTGCAAGTTGGGCGTATTGCTGGGCGTGGTGGAGCTGGTCGCCGACGTTACCCTGGCCAGGGGACAACTGCGCACGCTGTTGAAACGGTCGGCACAGACCGGGAAGTTGCTGTTGCCGGCCTTGAGGTCCCGTGAGCGCCCGGACACCCCTGTTTCCCTGGAGCAGGCGAGCGCCTCCACGTTGTTCCTGCCCACATCAGCGGACCTGCTGGGCATGCGCGGTCGTCTGGAAAAGCTTTATCGCGACGCCAATAAGCTGGCCGAATTGGCGGGCGACTCCGAGGCCTCGACTACAGGCGGCTTCGCTGAGTCCAAGCGCTGTGCGGACTACCTGTCGAGCAAGTCCTGGGACGTCCAGGCTATCGGCGTCTTGCTGTTCGCCGAACCGGACGACCCGCGTCCGCAGTGCCATTTTGCCCTGTCGGTTCGTAATGAAAGTGATGCGGCGGTGCTGGACACGGGGTTGGGGCGCCTGGACCCTTCGGCGCAGCAACTGGCCTATTTTGATTCCATCGCCGGCTGGGAGCAGCGCGTGCAGCAAGCACCGGCGTCGAGCGGCAAATTGGTGGTCTACAAGCTCTATGCCAATGTCATCGAGGCCAGCCATGAGCTCAACACGGTGTTCCGGCTGGGAGTGAGTTGGGGGCGTTTCTTCAATACCGGCAGCTATTCGGTCCTCGCGTGTCCGCAGCGATTTATCACCGCCATCCAACGGCAACTGCCCAGGTTATGGGATGTGCTTTCCCGGGAGCTGCCAGGGGGCGCGTCGCAGCTGACGACGGCGCTGCAAAATACGCCGCAGCCGTTCGATCACGCCGGCCTGTTGCTGCAGGTCAGTAACCTGCGAGGCTTGATCGATGAATCCGAGGATATGTTGCGCCGTACCGTTGGAGTGCCTGTGGTTGGCAACCTCAGGGCGCAACTGCTGGGGGCTTTCCGGAGTTGGCGTCACGAGTCGCTGGAAGAGTATGTGGAGCTGATGGACAGCGTTATCGCAGAAGAGGCGGAGTTGGTGCGCGGAGCATTGGCTCACCTGGACCAGTTGCAATCGGGCCTCGCCAGCCCGATTGCCACGGCGGAGAACGCCCTGGTCGATTGCGTCGACTGGATCGCACTGCGGGCCGGCCAGGAAGACGACGACTGGCGCAGTTTGCTGCGCAGCGAAATCGAACGCTATGTCACGGGGGATCGCGCCCGTGCGGACCTCTGTACAAGGGCGCAACTCGACTACCTGCACCAGACGCTGGCCGCCCATCGCGAAGTGCAGATACACCACGTACTGGGGGCCAGCTACGAACGACTCTCCATGAGCACCGGCCAGGCGCTGTTTACTATCGGATTGAAGTTGATCAACGCCATGGCCAGCCATCGGCAGTCCGATTGCTTCTTCGCCCTGATCATGACCTGCCAACCCTATGAGAACAGTAACGAGCACTTCGCCCGCATCATCTACGGTATCCACGCCCTGCGGCAAAAGCGCTTCATGGTACTGACCCAGGCCCACGAAAACCGCCTGAGCGGGCTACGACCTGCGGAACCTGTGCCGCTCTAGTCCGGTGTGCGGGTGAGCGTCTTGAGGGCTTGCGCGGCCAGCAACGTGGTCAGTTCGCGCGTCGACAGTGCGTGCTTGAGCCCGACGGCCTGCCCGGCCCACTGACTGCCAAAACCGGCTTCATCCTTGGCCTTCAATGGCATCAGCGCGCCGCCTGCCAGAGGAAAGGCCGGCGCCGCCGGGTTCACGGGGCCCAGCTCACGCATCAGGCGATTCAAGAGGCCACGGGCAGGGCGCCCGGTGAACAGATTGGTCAACGCTGTGCCACTGGCCTGGGCCGTCAGCAAGGCCAGATGGTGGGCCCGGCTGAGCGTCGCCTCCGGGGTGAACAGATACGCGGTGCCGATCTGCACCGCCGAGGCCCCGAGGGCGAAGGCCGCGACAATACCGCGCGCATCGCCGATTCCGCCGGCGGCGATTACCGGGACGCGCACTGCGTCCACCACTTGCGGGACCAGGGCCAGCGTGCCGATCTGGCTGCTCAGATCCGAAGCCAGGAACATTCCCCGGTGCCCGCCGGCCTCATACCCCATAGCGATAATCGCGTCGCAACCGTGCCGCTCCAACCAGATCGCTTCCTCGACTGTGGTGGCCGAGGACAGCACCTTGGCCCCGGTCGCCTTGACACGTTCCAGCAGGGTTTTTTCCGGCAGGCCGAAATGAAAGCTCACGACCTCGGGGCGGTGTTGCTCCACCACTTCGCAACTGGCTGCGTTGAACGGGGCGCGATTGGAGACCGGTGTCGGCGCATCAAAATCGGCGCCCAGCTCACGGTAGTAGGGTTCCAGCAAGGCCTTCCAGTGGCGATTGCGTTCCTCATCGGGCTCAGGCGGCTGATGGCAGAAGAAATTGACGTTGATAGGCCCGCTGCTGGCATGGCGCACGGTGGCCAGGGTTTCGTGCAGTTGCTCGATGCTCAGCATCGCAGCAGGGATCGAACCCAGCGCGCCGGCCTGGTTGGCGGCAATCACCATGGCGGCGCTGGTCGCACCGGCCATCGGTGCCTGGATGATGGGCACGTCGATGCCCAGCAGGTCGAGAATACGGGTGTCTGGCCAGGTGCTCATGGGACGTGTCTCCAGTATCAGTGAGGCTTGTCGCTGTTTTAACAGGGCCCTTGGCACCCGGCCAGTCTGTTTTATTCACTGGACGAGGGACGTTTTTCGTGCGCGTCAGTGGTCTCTTTCACGCTCCAGCAGCTGCCGCTTGCGTTCAACCCCCCAGCGATAGCCGGATAGATCGCCATTGCTGCGCACCACCCGATGACAGGGAATCGCCACCGCCAGGCTGTTCGCCCCGCACGCCTGGGCCACTGCGCGAAAGGCCTTGGGCGCGCCGATGCGTTGGGCGATCTGCCCATAGCTGGCCGTGCTGCCCACCGGAATCTCGCGCAAGGCCTGCCACACCCGCTCCTGGAACGCGGTGCCACGCAAGTCCAGTGGCAAGTCCAGGCCCAGGGCCGGCGCCTCGATAAAGCCCACCACGTGCGCAATCAATTGTTCGAAACGGCGGTCCGCGCCCACCAGGTTGGCCCTGGGGAATTGATCCTGCAGGTCGCGCACCAGTTTGTCCGGGTCATCCCCGAGCAGAATCGCACACACGCCACGGGCGCTCTGCGCCACCAGGATTGCCCCCAGCGAGCATTGCCCGACGGCGAACAGAATATCGTTGTTGGTGCCGCCGGCCTTGTAGTCGCTGGGCGTCATGCCGAGCCGTTGGTTGGCCGACTCATAAAAGCGGCTGTTGGAGTTGAAGCCGGCTTCATACAACGCGTCGGTTACCGAGTGCGGGCCCTTGAGCCCCTCGCGGACCTTGCGTGAGCGATGGGCGCTGGCGTAACCCTTGGGCGTCAGGCCGGTCACGCCTTTGAACACCCGGTGGAAATGGAACGGGCTCAGGCCGGCCCGGCTCGCCAGCGTGCTGAGGCTGGGCGCGGTGTCGGCGTGTTCGATCTGCCGGCACGCGTCCGCCACCAATTGCGCATGCTGCGCAGCCAGTTGTGTCTGGTCACCGGCTGCGCGTTTGCTGGCGCGATAACCGGCAGCCTCGGCCTGTGCCGGGGTGTCGAAAAACTCGATATTTTCCGGACGGGGCAATCGCGAGGCGCTGCTCGGGCGGCAATACACACCGGTGGTTTTCACGCCGTAGACGAACAGCCCATCGGCTTTCGGATCGCGGGCAAGAATTGCAGCCCAGCGCGGATCTTGTTCGGTAGTCATGGTTGGCACTCTTGACGGATCCTGGCCAGATTAGCCGTGCTGCAGTGGCCTGGCACTCCGAAGCTTGCGGTCAAATCAGCCGGCGGTGCGAAAAGTGAGGTTGATACGTTGCGGGCCCATGATCGGGTGCACGCCTTCCTTGATCGGCATCACCCCATGAAAACGCAGCCGATCGACCCCTCCCCAGACCACCACATCACCATGGAACAGCGAGACCTTGCGGGTCTTGTCACTGCGGGCGTGGCCACCGAACAGGAAAACTGCCGGCAGTCCAAGGGATATCGACACGACGGGCTCGCTGTAGCGACGTTCATTCTTGTCCTGGTGCAAGGACATTTTCGCGCCCGGCACATAACGATTGATCAGGCAGGCGTCGGGGGCAAAGTCGACAAACCCGGCGTCTGCCGCGGCTTCTATGGCCAGTCGGCGCAAGGTGTCCGGCAGCGCTGGCCAGGGTTGCCGGGTGCGAGGGTCCAGGGGCGTGTAGCGGTAACCGCTGGTGTCGCTGGTCCAGCCCAGCGCGCCGCAACTGCTCAAGGCGGCCGACATGGTAAAGCCACCGGGCGTAACCATTTGCCGAAACGGCGATTGCGCCAGCACACGGCGCAGTTCTGGCAGAAGGCGTTCAATCCAGGGCAGGGCATAGCCCCTTAGCACGTAGGACTGTTCGCCGATCTGCTCACGCGCTGCGGGTTGTTGCAGGGCGTCATCGGCGAACAGGTCATCAGTGGGGCCGGGCATTGCCTTACAACGCCTTGCTCACGTTGATGTCGGTGATGACATCGCTGGCATCGTGGATTTTCGCCAAGGCCTGCAAGGCCTCTTCCACGCTATTGCTCGTCAGTTGGGCGAACTCGAAGCGGCGTTCGCCGTTGAGCTTGTACTTGATCACGTATTTGGTGGTAGTGGTCACGGTGATTTCCTGTGGCGTCTTCGAGTCAGCTCAGCTTGGTGCTGGTGCGACGTACGATGCGAATCTTGTGGGACAGCGCCGGCTTGCGGGTGACGCTGATCGCGCGGCGTGTCACCACGTCCAGGGTGATATTCCAGAATCCGGTGCTGGGTGCGGTGATCTTGGCGGGGAATTTGTCGAAGGCGCCGCCGTGGTACGTGTGGCGACCGCCATTCTTGAAACTGCGAAAATTTGCGTCGCTCATCAGGCGAATATTACAAGTCTGCGAGCATTCGATGACGACAATGTCCCCCTCGTTGAGGTGCTCGCGCTGGTGAATAAATTTCATGAGGGTGTCTCCAGAAGGGCTTTTTCTGAAAAATCAGAATGATACGTAGGTTAAGATGGAGTTTATCAGCCCCAGCGCGTTTATTATCGGCCCGTCTTCAATGGCGTCGACAATTTAAAACAGTTATTTACCGAGTTATCAGGGATAAATCCTACGTGGGCGGGAGAAAATTACCATCTCCGCTGTCGTAGGGTCTTTATTGGAGGTTTTGTATGAAGTGGAGTGTGTTGGTTCTGGCCTTGGCGATAGGTGGGTGTGCTTCGGTTGCAGATATCAAGCAGACCCCGCCGACGTTGGCCGTCATTTCCGGGAAAAAGCCCCAGGAGTATGCCGCGTGTGTGGTAAGGAAACTGTCGGCTACTCGTCGGCCGCCGCAGATTGAACCGCATAAGGATGGTGTGCAGGTTATCGTGCCGCAGAAGTTTTCCGCCGACCCTTCGGCTATTTTCGAAATTGAAGAGCGCTCCAGCGGTAGCAGCATCAAGCTCTACGAGAGCATGTCCAACGTGCCGATCCGCCCGGGTGATGTGAAAAAAGCCGGGGAAGAGTGCATTTCCGGTTGAGGCCGCTGGGGAAAGCCGATATGAAGCGTGAACACGTGAAGGCCCGTCATGCCGAGGGTGAAATCTCGGCCACCCATGTCATCCAGAACCCCGCCGACCTGGGCGAGTGGATCGTCTTCTTCAAGAAAAGTGGCGGTCGCAGCTTTTTTCTGGTGGATGATCAGGATGAAGTCGAATCCTTTGCCAGCCTTGACGAGCTGAGCGAAATCCTTCGGGAACTGGGGATCAAATTCGCCGAGATCCACCTGTAAACTGCGGGGTTACTTGCAGACCACCACCACGCTGCGACTTTTGTAGTTGCCCACATCCTGGCCCAGGGTCTTGTCGCTTTCCTTCAGCGATGGCGTGCCTTCGGTGCCGACAATGCGATAGCCGGTGCCTGCGCAGGAGGCATCGGCTTTTTCGTAGCAACTGGCCCAGGAGTTGGCTTCGCCTGAACAGTCGATGGTCAGGCCTTGCTCGCCGTTCTTGAGGTAGACATCGGAAGTGGTGGTGCAGCCGGCGAGTGCCAGTACCGCAGTCAGTGCCAGAAATTTGTTCATGTGTGTTCGTCGTCGAGGGTGTGGGAGGGGCGCTGACACTGTCGTGGGGCGTTTGTGGAAGATTATAGCGAACTGCCATCTAGGTACAGGCAAAACCAAAAAAGCCCCGTGATTCGGGGCTTTTTGCTCAGGGCTGCAGGCTTACTTACCCTTCGGTCTCTTGCTCGACGCGTGGCCCGCTTCGTCAACAAACACTTCGGCGACCGCGATCGCCATGCTTTCGGTCTCGAAAACGCCCGCGACGCTGTCTCCATGGAAATTGATCAGGTGCCAGCCGTCTGCTCGCTTGGTGATCAGGTAGCCGTTCACGCCTTTTGGTTCTGACATCTATTAACAATCTCGTGGTCTGATTCAAGGATGCAATGATAGCGCCAAATGTTCCAGGACCGCGCAAGTTATTCCAGGTCAGTGTTCTGGGCTGAAAAGCGTGCTAAAAGGGTTGCAACCCCTTTAAACATGAGGAGGCGGATTTTTTTAGCGTGACGGGGGAGTCGCTCTTTGTAAGATCAGCGGAACTTACGCCGACATTTTTTCTCTATGATGACATCGCAACGCCAGCAGGACCCATTGTAAGGTGACTGCGGCCTGATTAGACTGCGCCGAATTCCGTACGCACAGCCCTTTGTAAGGACTTATATGATCAAGAAATGCTTGTTCCCAGCAGCCGGTTACGGCACTCGCTTCTTGCCAGCGACCAAGGCCATGCCCAAAGAGATGCTGCCGGTGGTAAACAAGCCACTGATTCAGTACGGCGTCGAAGAGGCATTGGATGCCGGTCTGAACGAAATCTCTATCGTCACCGGTCGCGGTAAGCGCGCACTGGAAGATCACTTCGACATCAGCTACGAGCTGGAAAACCAAATCAAGGGCACCGACAAGGAAAAATACCTGGTCGGTATCCGCAAGCTGCTGGACGAGTGCTCGTTCTCCTACACCCGTCAGACCCAGATGAAAGGCCTCGGCCACGCCATCCTGACCGGTCGCCCATTGATCGGTGACGAACCGTTCGCCGTGGTACTCGCGGATGACCTGTGTGTGAACCTGGAAGGCGACGGCGTACTGACCCAGATGGTCAAGCTGTACCAGAAATACCGTTGCACCATCGTTGCGGTTCAAGAGGTCGATCCTCAAGAGACCAACAAGTACGGCGTGATTGCCGGTGACGACATTGGTGATGGCCTGATCCGCGTACGCGACATGGTCGAGAAGCCGGCGCCTGAAGATGCACCGTCGAACCTGGCGATCATCGGTCGTTACATTCTGACCCCGGACATCTTCAAGCTGATCGAAGAAACCGAGCCAGGCAAGGGTGGCGAGATCCAGATCACCGACGCCCTGTTGAAGCAGGCCAAAGATGGTTGCGTGATCGCCTACAAGTTCAAGGGTCGTCGTTTTGACTGCGGTGGCGCCGAAGGCTACATCGAAGCCACCAACTTCTGCTACGAGCACTTCTACAAGACTGGCAAGGCTTACTGATTCACGCAGGCCTGCCTTCGAAAAAGCCACCTTCGGGTGGCTTTTTCGTTTTTCAGCCCCATGTAAGTCGGTATGCTGATGTCCTGCCGAGGAGAATGAAATGGCCTACGATTTTGACCTGTATGTAATTGGCGCCGGTTCCGGCGGTGTTCGCGCGGCGCGCTTTGCTGCGGGCTTTGGGGCCAAGGTGGCCGTGGCGGAAAGTCGCTACCTGGGTGGCACCTGCGTGAACGTTGGCTGCGTGCCGAAGAAACTGCTGGTGTACGGTGCGCATTTTGCCGAGGACTTCGAGCAAGCCAGTGGCTTTGGCTGGTCCCTGGGTGAAGCGAATTTTGATTGGGCGACCCTGATCGCCAACAAGGATCGCGAGATCAACCGCCTCAATGGTATCTACCGCAACCTGCTGGTCAACAGCGGCGTGACCCTGCATGAGGGACATGCACGCCTGGTTGATCCGCACCAGGTGGAAATCAATGGCGAGCGCTTTACGGCCAGGCACATCCTGATCGCTACCGGGGGCTGGCCGCAGATTCCGGATATTCCGGGACGTGAGCACGCCATAGGCTCCAATGAGGCGTTCTTCCTCAAAGAGTTGCCCAAGCGTGTGCTGGTGGTAGGTGGCGGCTATATCGCGGTTGAGTTCGCCGGGATTTTCCATGGCTTGGGTGCGCGGACTTCATTGCTGTATCGCGGCGACCTGTTCCTGCGTGGCTTTGATGGTTCAGTGCGCACACACCTTAAGGAAGAGTTGACCAAGCGCGGCCTCGACCTGCAATTCAATGCGGATATCGAGCGCATTGAAAAGCAAGCCGATGGCAGCCTCAAGGCCACCTTGAAAGACGGTCGCGTGCTGGAGGCCGATTGCGTGTTCTATGCCACCGGCCGGCGCCCGATGCTGGATAACCTGGGCTTGGAAAATACCGGCGTGAAACTGGATGAGCGCGGTTTCGTCCAGGTGAACGACCAGTACGAGACCACCGAAGCGTCGATCCTGGCGATCGGTGATGTGATCGGCCGTGTGCAGCTGACGCCGGTGGCTCTCGCCGAAGGCATGGCCGTAGCGCGTCGCTTGTTCAGGCCCGAGCACTACCGCCCGGTGGATTACGCAATGATCCCGACAGCGGTATTCAGCCTGCCGAATATCGGCACCGTCGGCCTGACGGAGGAGGAGGCGAAGAAGAACGGGCACAGGGTGCAGATCTTCGAAAGCCGGTTCCGCCCGATGAAGCTGACCTTGACCGAGTGCCAGGAAAAAACCTTGATGAAACTGGTGGTCGACGCGGATACCGACAAGGTGTTGGGCTGCCACATGGTCGGTCCGGATGCGGGCGAGATCGTCCAGGGCCTGGCGATCGCGCTCAAGGCCGGCGCGACCAAGCAGCACTTCGATGAAACCATCGGCGTGCATCCCACGGCGGCGGAAGAGTTTGTCACCATGCGCACGCCTGTGTCCGACTGATCAGGCTGGCGGTGTTGCCTCTGGCGCCGTTGCAACGGCGGCGGCCAGGCGCAACGCTTCGATAGTGGCGTGGGCCTTCATAAGCTCCAGTTCCAGGCGCTTGTTGGTGTGCCCGTGCTCAGCCAGCGCTTGTTGGCGTGACTCGTTTTCAAGCAAGGCCACCCGCAGGCGCTCCTGAAGGAGAGTGCGCTCGCTGTCGATCTGGCTCACGTGTTCGCTCAGCTTCAATTGCTGGGCCTGGCCTTTGCGGGTTTCCTCCTGCAGCGCAGCCAATTCCTTTGTCGTCACTCGGTGCTCGATCAGCAGGCGCTCGTTGTCACGGTGCAGCTGGGTGATTTCGTCCTGGCGAACCATTGCACTTTGCTGGGCTTGGCGCAGCTCTGCCTGTACTTGCTGCAGCTGGCCTTCGTGGCGCCGCTGCTCCTGCTCGCGTTGCTCCTTGATCGCATTGCGGTAGTGCTCCAGCGCCTCGCGGGCGTGCAGGTGCTTCTCTTCCAGCGAGCGAATCTGTTCGTCCTTGTCGTTGATCCTTAGCTCGTAATCGCTGCAGGCCTGGCTGAGCCCGGCGTTGCGCGTTTGCTCGGTTTGCAGACTGGTGCTGGTGGTTTGCAGGGCAGCGCTTTCTTCTGCCAGTGCAGCCGCCTGAATATCGGATTGTTGCTTGAGTTCGCCGTGAGCTTCTTCAAGCGCCTCGATCTGGGCGAGCAGGGCGGATTTTTGCTGTTCGAACTGCGCCAGGGCCAGGTCAATCGGCTCTTGAGCCTTGTCTTTCAAGCGCTGCGCCAGGCGTGCAACCAGTTCACCCAGTTCGTCGTCAATCGGCGCTTCGGTGATGGTCAGGCGGGCTTCGCTGTCGTCCAGCTCCTTCAAATAGCGGTGGATCGTGGTTTTCGAGCCGGTATTGCCCATCTCGATGCGTACCGCGTCGATGCTGGGGTTCTCGCCACGGGCAAGGATCGCCAGGCGTGCCGTTTGAACTACTGCTTTATTAATGCCGCCGCGAGCCATGGGGTCTCCGTCGATTTAGTACTGTGGTATGTATTATGTAGATACATACTGTATCACGAATAAAAACCTGTTCAAATTCATGATTTAACAGATGGGATATTGGCGTATTATCCCGTGTCATAAGCGCCTGGAGCGCTTGTACCTCTGCCAGCAGTACGAATAGGCCTCCCATGAGCGATCTGGATCGTTACCTAAACGCCGCCACCCGCGATAACACGCGCCGTAGCTATCGTGCGGCGATCGAACACTTCGAAGTCAGTTGGGGCGGATTTCTGCCGGCCACCAGCGACAGCGTGGCGCGTTATCTGGTGGCGCATGCGGGCGTGCTGGCGGTCAACACTCTGAAGCTGCGGCTCTCGGCATTGGCGCAATGGCATACCAGCCAGGGCTTTCCCGACCCGACGAAGGCGCCGGTGGTGCGCAAGGTGCTTAAGGGGATTCGCGCCGTGCACCCGGCGCAGGAGAAGCAGGCCGAGCCGTTGCAGCTCAGGCATCTGGAGCAGGTCGTGGCCTCCCTCGAGGCTGAAGCGCGAGAGGCCGTTGAGACACATGACCAACCGCGATTGCTGCGCGCCAAGCGTGACACTGCACTCATTCTGCTGGGCTTCTGGCGTGGTTTTCGCAGCGATGAGTTGTGTCGCTTGAGCATCGAACACGTACAGGCCACACCCGGTGCCGGCATCCGCCTGTACCTGCCGCGCAGCAAAAGTGACCGCGACAACCTCGGCAAGACCTATCACACCCCGGCGCTGCTGCGCCTCTGTCCGGTGCAGGCCTACAGCGAATGGCTCAGCGCCTCGGCCCTGGTGCGCGGTCCGGTATTTCGCGGTATCGATCGCTGGGGAAACCTTGGGGAGGAGGGTTTGCACCCCAACAGTGTGATCCCGCTGTTGCGCCAGGCGCTTGAGCGTGCCGGCATCGCCGCCGAGCAGTACACCAGTCACTCGCTGCGCCGGGGCTTTGCCACCTGGGCCCATTCCAGCGGCTGGGACTTGAAGTCGTTGATGAGTTACGTCGGCTGGAGCGACATGAAATCCGCCATGCGCTATGTTGAAGCGACGCCCTTTCTCGGCATGACATTGGCCACTCAACCGCTGCTTTGAGATTTCTTCTATTAATACCATCACCTGATAGGGAAAACCAATCGTCAGCATCAGGTTTGCCAATGAGCCATCCGCCGGGAGAGTGGGTAGGATTCACTTCATCAACTTCTTAACCCCTGACGGAGAGTCAACGATGCCTATCATCAACAGCCAAGTAAAACCGTTCAAAGCAACTGCATACAAAAACGGCAACTTCGTAGATGTGACCGACGCTGACCTGAAAGGCAAATGGTCGGTCGTGTTCTTCTACCCAGCCGACTTCACCTTCGTTTGCCCAACCGAGCTGGAAGACCTGGCTGACAACTACGCCGAATTCCAGAAACTGGGCGTGGAAATCTACAGCGTTTCCACCGACACCCACTTTGCCCACGCTGCCTGGCACAACACTTCGCCAGCCATCGGCAAAATCCAGTACACCATGATCGGCGACCCGACCCTGACCATCTCCCGCAACTTCGACGTACTGATCGAAGAAGCTGGCCTGGCTGACCGCGGTACCTTCGTGATCAACCCGGAAGGTCAGATCAAGATCGTTGAACTGAACGACGGCGGTGTTGGCCGTGACGCTTCCGAGCTGCTGCGCAAGATCAAGGCTGCTCAATATGTGGCTGCTCACCCAGGCGAAGTGTGCCCGGCCAAGTGGAAAGAAGGCGAGGCCACTCTGGCGCCGTCCCTGGACCTGGTCGGCAAGATCTAAGTCTGTGAAGACGTATCAAGGGCGGAACTCCGCACTTAAGTAAGCTGCATCCGCCCTCAGAACGCCCGGGCGATAGTCGCTCGGGCGTTTTTTTGTCTGCAATAAACCGAATTAATAGGAAATCGCCCGTATGTTGGACGCCAATCTTAAAGCTCAGTTGAAGTCATACCTGGAACGGGTCACCCAGCCGATCGAGATCGTCGCCTCCCTCGACGACGGCGCGAAATCCCAGGAAATGCTTGCCCTTCTGCAAGACGTAACCAGCCTCACCACGCTGATTACCTTGAAGACCGATGGTGATGACGCGCGTAAGCCATCGTTCTCCATCAACCGCCCGGGTGCCGATATCAGCCTGCGTTTCGCCGGCATCCCCATGGGCCATGAATTCACTTCGTTGGTGCTGGCCCTGCTGCAAGTCGGTGGCCACCCGT
Organism: Pseudomonas sp. NFACC42-2; assembly: GCF_900116055.1. Classification (NCBI taxonomy): domain Bacteria; kingdom Pseudomonadati; phylum Pseudomonadota; class Gammaproteobacteria; order Pseudomonadales; family Pseudomonadaceae; genus Pseudomonas; species Pseudomonas sp. NFACC42-2. The sequence goes on along the minus strand of NZ_FOZO01000001.1, from coordinate 280,720 downwards.
CGAAGGCCAGTGTCGAAGTGATTGAACAGATCCGCGCCCTTAAGGGCGAGTTCAGCTTCGAGACTTACTTCTCGCTGTCCTGCCAGAACTGCCCGGACGTGGTCCAGGCGCTGAACCTGATGGCCGTGCTCAACCCGAATATCCGCCACGTCGCCATCGACGGCGCGCTGTTCCAGGCTGAAGTCGACGAGCGTCAGATCATGGCGGTGCCGAGCGTCTACTTGAATGGTGTGAACTTCGGCCAGGGCCGCATGGGCCTGGAAGAAATCCTCGCCAAGCTCGACACCAGTGGCATTGAAAAAGCCGCCGAGAAAATCAGCGCCAAGGAGGCCTTTGATGTGCTGGTCGTCGGCGGTGGCCCAGCCGGTTCCGCAGCCGCCATCTACGCCGCACGTAAAGGCATCCGCACCGGTGTTGCCGCCGAACGCTTTGGTGGCCAGGTGCTGGACACCATGTCCATCGAGAACTTTATCTCGGTCCAGGAAACCGAAGGGCCGAAACTGGCCAGCGCCCTGGAAGCCCACGTGCGTCAGTACGACGTGGACATCATGAACCTGCAGCGCGCCAGCAGCCTGGTGCCGGCGAAGAATCCCGGTGACCTGCACGAAATTCGCTTTGAAAGCGGTGCGACCCTCAAGTCCAAGACCGTGATCCTGGCCACCGGCGCCCGCTGGCGCGAAATGGGGGTGCCGGGCGAGCAGGAATACAAGGCCAAGGGCGTGTGCTTCTGCCCGCACTGCGATGGTCCGCTGTTCAAGGGCAAGCGTGTGGCGGTGATCGGCGGCGGTAACTCCGGCGTTGAAGCGGCCATCGACCTGGCCGGTATCGTCAGCCATGTGACCTTGCTGGAGTTTGACAGCAAGCTGCGCGCCGATGCGGTATTGCAGCGCAAGCTGTACAGCCTGCCTAACGTTGACGTGATCACCAGCGCGCTGACCAGTGAAGTCAAAGGCGATGGCCAGAAAGTGACAGGCCTGGCCTACAAGGACCGCGATACCGGTGAGTTCAAGACCCTCGACCTGGAAGGCATCTTTGTACAGATCGGTTTGCTGCCCAACACCGACTGGCTCAAAGGCACTGTGGAACTGACCCCCCGTGGCGAGATCATTGTCGATGCCCGTGGCGAAACTTCACTGCCAGGGGTATTCGCCGCCGGTGACGTGACGACCGTGCCGTACAAGCAGATCGTGATTGCAGTAGGCGAGGGCGCCAAGGCTTCCCTGAGTGCTTTCGATCACTTGATCCGTACCTCGGCGCCCGCGTAATACGAAGGCGCGCATAAAAAACCCCATGAGCGATCATGGGGTTTTTTCGTTACAGCGGCGCTGGCTGAATAATCTCAACCCAGTACCCATCCGGGTCCTTGATGAACGCCAGGCTTTTCATGCGGCCATCGCTCAGGCGTTTCTGGAAATCGCAGCCCAATGCTTCGAAGCGTTCGCATGCGGCGACAATATCGGGCACCGAGATGCAGATATGGCCGAAGCCCCGTGGATCGGTGTTGCCGTTGTGGTAGGCGAAGTCGGCATCGTTTTCGGTGCCGTGGTTGTGGGTCAGTTCCAGGATGCCTGGAATCGACTTCATCCATTGGGTGCGCGCGGCGGCGTCGGCCGGGATCTGGGATTTGTCCACCAGGGCCAGGAAGTACAGGCTGAATTCGGCTTCCGGGAAGTCGCGCTTTTCAACCAGGGAAAAACCCAGGACCCGGGTGTAGAAGTCCAGGGACTTGGTGATGTCCTTGACCCGCAGCATGGTGTGGTTGAACACGAAGTTCGAGGTGGCGGTGTCAGGTTGGGCGGTGACGCCCGGGAAGGTGTTCAGTTCGTGCAGGCTCATGGGCCCTCCAGAAAAAAATGGGGCAAACGCGGCTCCAGGTGAGAGGAGCGTTCCCTTGGCTTGCGGCTGGCGTCCGTGCAGCCGGGCCATGATACGCAAGGCCCGCTTGCTGCGCCAAATGAAAAAGCGCGCACAGGTCTTGCGACCGGCCGGTGGCGGGGCTCACACTTTGTCGCTTGAACCTTGGGTGTCTTTTGCAATGATCGAATGTCGTATACCGCTGTTGAGCGCTCTGTGTTTGCTGTTGACCAGCCCCTGGGTGTGGGCGGGCGACCCGGAGATTCATTGGCCCAGCGGCTGGCAGGTCGAGGAAGTGGTGCCCGACGGCGCCGCGCCGGCCACCCCGCAGCCGGTCTCGCGGCAGCGTGCGATCAAGAACGACGAAAATGGCAACACACTGATGGTGATGGAGTTGACGGGAACGCCGATCGAAGCCGGACATAACGTTAATCTTCAGGGCGTATTGCTGGAGATGCGCAAGTCCATCCAGAAGGATTTTGCCCAAGGCGGTTACCAGAGTGTGTGCAGCAAGATGCACTCGACAACACTGAGTCGTCTTGAGGCCGTGGAAACTACCTGTGTGATTACCGAGAATGGACGGCACGTGCTTTCACAAACATTGGTGGGGGCTGTTGATATCGATAAAGCGTATGTTTTTTCATACGCGGGTCAGGCCGATGCCTACGAAGCCAGCAAGGACGAAGTCAGTTCGGTGCGCGCCAGCCTCAAACTTTAAGTGCGTTTCGCCCGTCGATTCTGAACAAAGTGAAATGTTATTTAAGTTCTGTTTCAAACCCTTGAATAAAAAAGCCCCGCATGTGCGGGGCTCTTTGTTAGTGCGTTGTGATCAGCCGCGAAGCCAGGAGTCTACAGTGGCTGCGCCATACTGTTCTTTCCAGGCCTTGAGGCCACGGTGGTTACCGCCCTTGGTTTCGATCAGTTCGCCAGTGTGCGGGTTGTGGTAAACCTTGACCACGCGTGCACGGCGCTGTTTGGGTGCGCTGGCGGCGGCAGCGCTGGTCTTGCCCGGGTTTGGATCAAGGATCAGGATAATGTCGCGCAGGCCTTTGCCGTAGGTTTTCATCAGTCCTTGAAGCTTTTCTTCGAATTCGATTTCTTTCTTCAGGCCGGCGTCGTTCTTCAGGGACTCCAGCTGGGCGAGCTGCTCTTGAAGGGCTTTTTCTGCTGCGCGAAATTCGGCGAGTCTGGACAAAATCTGTACTCCAATAGTGTATTTGGCTGATGTCAACTACAGACAAAGCTATAAGCCAATAGCGTTAAGGCGACTCACAGAAGAAGTCGTCCTGCGAGTTCTGCACAGGCAAGAAAAATTGTAGTAGTTAATCCGCCACGAGTAAATCACGTCTTTTGTCGTATTAACATTATTTCAACGCCGCTAGTGCATGGCTATTCAATGGCTGGCCAGGTTTTTAATGAATTCATCGCTGGGTAATGGCTTTCCAAACAGGTAGCCCTGGAGGAAATCCACGCCGTGAGCGGCCAGGTATTCGCACTGCTCGGCAGTCTCTACACCCTCGGCAACGATGCCCAGGTCCAGCTTGCCGGACAATTCGATGATGCTGTCCAGAATATGCCGCGATAGTGCATCGGCACCGATCATGGCGACAAAACTCTGGTCGATCTTCAAGTAATCCACATTGAAGTTGCGCAAATAGCCCAGACTGGAATGGCCGGTACCAAAGTCATCGATGGCAATCATCACCCCTAGTTGATGCAGGGCGTCGAACAGTCGGCGGGTAATATCCGTGGGCTCGATCAGCTCGCGCTCGGTCAGCTCCAGCACCAAGGTCACCTGGCCCGGTGCAAAGGCGGCGAGAAACTCACGGCAATCCTCCACCAGGGCAAGGTCGTGGCAATGGCGCGCGGTGATATTCACGCCGATATGGAAGCCCGGGCTGAACTGCGTCGCATGGGGCGCCAGTTGGGCGGCGGTCTGGCGCAGCAGGGCGCGGGTCATCGGCACGATCAGGCCGGAATGTTCAGCCAGCGGGATAAACAGGTCGGGCCGGACCAAGCCTTCCTTGGGGTGCTGCCAGCGCATCAGCACCTCGCAGCCTGCCCACTCGCGGGTGTCACCGCGTACCACCGGCTGGAAGTACGGGATGAACTCATTGGCCCCCAAGGCCCGCTGCAGCTCATGGGTGGGCGCCGAGGAGCGCTTTTGCAGCCAGTGCGCAAGCAGGCCTGCGAGCACGCCAAAGAACACCACCAGGCTGAACACCGCCGGGTAACGCGCCTGCATATAGCGCCACACCTCACCGTCCGGCATGCCGGCGTCGACGCTGTAGCGATAACGCTCGGACGCCAGGTGATGATGGGCCACGGCAAATACCGGAACCGCGGTGTCGCGCACGTTGCCATCGGCGCCGAGCCAGTGAGGCCCGACTTGCAGCACAAGCTGGGCATAGCGGCTGATCAGGCGCAGGGCGTTGGTCAGGTGATAGCCGTCGATGGAGGCAAACGCCGCTTTGTCCCCGTCGACCAGGCGGTAGACCAGCAACGCGGTATCCGGTGTAACCGGGTTGCCGTTCATCAGCCACAGGCGGCCATCGACGTAGTCATCCGGGTTTACCGGTGACTCGTAGTTGCTGCCGAACAGGGAGCTGCAATAGATGTTTTTCTGCCAGGACAAGGTCGTCGCCCGCACAAACGGCCGGCGCGTGACCTGTTCACGCAGCGCCAGTTGCGCGCCACTGTCACACGGCTGTCCGGCCAGGGGCAGCAAGGCCTGGGCGGCGAGGGCGGTATTGTCGAGCATCAGGTCGAATTGACGTACGGCTTCCTGGGCGGTTTGCGCCGTGCTTTGTTCGAGGGTGCGTTCGGCTTGCCAATACAGGATGGCCGCACCCAGCAGGATCGGCAGCACACCCGCCAACAGGCTGATCGCATAGCGGGTGAGAAGTCTTCGCGGGCCTTTGACGGTGAGGGGCATGGGTTCAGGCCTGTTGCGCAGGGGGAGGGCTTTACCGGCAGGCCGGCGGGAAATGTTCCGATGATAGATGGCCCGCTTGGAATTTGCTCGCCCTGACAAGGCTTTGCGCAATCTCGATAAAGGCCAGGGTCGCCGGTGACGACTGCCGACGATCCAGCACCGCCAGGCCGATCTGGCGCGGCACACGGGGTGAAAGCGGTCGCTTCACATAGCGCGGATCAAGTGCCTGGGGCAGCGACGCTTCAGCGACGATGCTCAGGCCATCGCCACGGCTGACCGCTTCCAGGGTGCTCAGCAGTTGTGCGCAGCGGTAACGAATCCTTGGTCGCAGTTGTCCGGCGTCGAACAGGCGGGTGACCAATTCCGAGGAGCCGGCTTCGGTCAGGATAAAGGCATCGTCGCACAGGTCCGGCAGGGCCAGCGTGTCCCGCGCAGCCAATGGATGATCTGCCGGCAGCAGCGCCACCAGTTGGTCCTCGAACAAGGCAAAGGTGTCGAAGCGCTCCTGTTCCAGCACCACAAAGCCCACATCGATCCGTCGCTCATCCAGCCACTGCAGCACCTGGCGGTCGGGACCTTCGTCCACATGCACCTCAATCCCCGGATGGGCGCTGCGAAACTGGCTGAGGATGGTAGGCAGCAGGCGAATCGACGCGGTCGGCCCGAATGAGCCGATGCGCAAAGTACCGCGCCGCATGCCACGGGCATCGGCCGCCTCTTGTTGCAGGGTATTGGCCAGGCCGAGCATGGCACGGGCACGTCCGAGTAATTGCCGGCCGATGTCGCTGGGTTCTACCTGCGACTGGTGGCGCCGAAACAGCTCCACACCGAGCTCCTGCTCCAGGGCCTTGATGGCATGGGACACCGCCGATTGGCTGATGCCCAGGCGGTGGGCGGCGCTGGTAAAGCCCTGCAGCTCGGCGACCAGCGAGAAGATTTCCAATTGGGTCAGGGTCATGAGTGAAAGCTCATTTTACGATGATCAGTTATTAGCTGAAGAATACGCCAATTCTCCCCCCTTGAGCCCATCCCCATGCGCCTCGCCTCCGATCACCTGACTTATTGCAAACTCGCCGTCGTCACCATGATCTGGGGCGGCACCTTTGTCGCCGGGCGCTTCCTGGCTGACCACCTCAATCCGCTGCTGGCCGCCAGCCTGCGTTTTATCCTCGCCAGCCTGGCGTTGTTGCTGTTCATGGCCTGCGCGCGTATTCGTCTGTTACGCCCGAACCTTCGGCAGTTTACGCAACTGGCGGTGCTGGGCTTCTGCGGGATTTTTTTCTACAACCTGTGCTTCTTCTATGGGTTGCAGTACATCAATGCGTCGCGGGCTTCGTTGATCGTGGCGTTGAACCCGGCGGTGATCGGCCTGGCGAGCTGGTTGTTATTCAAGGAGCGGCTGAGTCGGATCAAGCTGCTGGGGATCCTGCTTTGCCTGGTCGGTGCCGGGACGGTCATTGTCAGCCGTAACCCGCAGTTGCTGCAGGCCACCGCCGATGCCTGGATCGGCGACCTGCTGATCCTTGGCTGTGTGGCAGGGTGGGGCGTTTATTCGCTGTGTGCCCGGGGGCTCAACCAAAGCCTGGGGCCATTGCAGACGGTCACCTGGTCGGTGCTGCTGGGTACGTTGATGTTGACCACCAGCGCGTTTGCCACCGCAAGCGTCAGCGTAGAAGCGCTCGGCCGCTTGCAGATCACTCAGTGGCTCACCCTGGCCTACCTCGGCGTGTTGGGCTCGGCACTGGCGTATATCGGTTACTACGACGGCATCCGACGCATCGGCACGACCCGCTCCGGGGTATTTATCGCACTCAACCCGCTGACGGCGGTGATCTGCGGTGCCTTGCTGCTGGGGGAGCAGCTGACGGCGCCCATGCTGGCGGGCGGGGCCGTCATCCTGCTGGGCATCTACCTGTGCAACAAACCTCTTGCACAGGCCAGGGCAATGGGGATTTGATAAGAGTACGGACAAATACCGTTACGCTGTGTAGAATCGATTTACGCATACAAGAATATGGACTTGCGCTCACGCAAGCCTCGGCTGTCAGAGACTGATGTAACCATGAAGCTACTCGGCTCCCCCCTCATCTTTGGTGACTTCCTCGCCCGCAGTGTGCGAGGCCTGTCCTGCGCGCCGCCCCCCGACCTCATCCTTGCTCGCACATAACCAATTGCTACCCACAAGAATGATGAGGCGCCGGCCATGACCGACCACTACGAAAACCCAATGGGCCTGATGGGCTTTGAATTTATCGAATTCGCATCGCCGACCCCGGGCACCCTGGAGCCGATCTTCGAGATCATGGGCTTCACCAAAGTCGCGAATCACCGCTCCAAGAACGTCCAGCTGTTCCGTCAGGGCGAGATCAACCTGATCCTCAACAACGAGCCCAACAGCATCGCCTCCTACTTCGCCGCCGAGCATGGCCCGTCGGTGTGCGGCATGGCGTTCCGCGTCAAGGACTCGCAAAAAGCCTACAACCGCGCCCTGGAACTGGGGGCCCAGCCGATCCATATCGAAACCGGCCCGATGGAGCTGAACCTGCCGGCCATCAAGGGCATCGGCGGCGCGCCGCTGTACCTGATCGACCGTTTTGGTGAGGGCAGCTCGATCTATGACATCGACTTCGTCTACCTCGACGGCGTCGAGCGCAACCCCCAAGGCGCCGGCCTCAAGGTCATCGACCACCTGACCCACAACGTCTATCGCGGGCGTATGGCTTACTGGGCCGGCTTCTACGAGAAACTGTTCAACTTCCGTGAAGCGCGCTACTTCGATATCAAGGGCGAATACACCGGCCTGACGTCCAAGGCCATGAGCGCCCCGGACGGCATGATCCGCATCCCGCTGAACGAAGAGTCGTCCAAGGGCGCCGGGCAGATCGAAGAGTTCCTGATGCAGTTCAATGGCGAAGGTATCCAGCACGTGGCGTTCCTCACCGACGACCTGGTCAAGACCTGGGACGCACTCAAGAAGATCGGCATGCGCTTCATGACCGCACCGCCGGACACCTACTACGAAATGCTCGAAGGTCGCCTGCCGAACCACGGCGAACCGGTGGATCAACTGCAGGCACGTGGCATCCTGCTGGACGGCTCATCCATCGAAGGCGACAAGCGCCTGTTGCTGCAGATCTTCTCGGAAACCCTGATGGGCCCGGTGTTCTTCGAGTTCATCCAGCGCAAGGGCGATGACGGGTTTGGCGAGGGCAACTTCAAGGCGCTGTTCGAGTCCATCGAGCGCGATCAGGTTCGCCGAGGCGTGTTGACCGCCGACTGATCCATGTGGGGCCTGGCAGACTGCCCAGGTGCTTGACGAACATGCTCCGTATCCCAAGGTACGGAGCATTTTTTTTGCCTGCCAATTCAGAACGAGCTTGAAACAAACGACTTTTCCAGGCCTGGGAACCCGATTGATCGCGATATCCACACATGGGGGGCGCAAGAGCTGATGTTCTCCTGTGTCGCAACCGTGCATTCCGCGAACCCAACTTTAAGGAAAGATTGATTATGACAAAACAAACTCTGGCGGCTGCAGTGCTGGCTTTTTGCGGCTTTGCCGCCAGCTCCGCTTATGCGGCAGACGGTACCATCACCATCACAGGCTCGGTCAGTGGCACCACCTGCACCATCAGTGGCGGTACCGGGGCCTCGCCAGGTTCGGGCGCCAACTTCCCGGTAGTGCTTGACCGAGTGCAAACCTCGTCCCTCAAGGCCGCAGGCGATACGGCCGGCGCCAAGCGCTACTTTGTCTATGTCGGCGGCTCGGGCGGATGCCCGAACGGGACCAAGGTCGCCGTACGTTATGAGCCGACCAGCCCTGGCATCAACCCGGCAACCGGCAACCTGCGTAACACGGCCACGGCAACGCCGGCCTCGCGGGTTGAGGTACAAATCCTCGATGGTGCGACCTCCACGCCGATGGACTTGCGCACCGGCAACAACTCGACCGTTGCCACCGTTACCAATGGCCTGGCGACCTTGCCGTTCTACGCACGCTATATCGCCAACGGTGGCGCGGCGGGCGCGGGTAATGTCACCAGCAGTGTGCAGTACTCGGTCACCTTTCCTTGATGCAGCCACGCAGATGACCATCGCCTGAGATCCTCGCTCGACCCGGCGGTCGGGCGCAGGACAACTGTTATCAAGGATTACCCGATGCAGGATTTACTGATGATCTTAAGTCGTCGAGCGATGTGCGTGGCGCTGAGCCTGTCCTTGGGGATAGCCTCGCACATGGCCCACGCGGGCGTGGTTATCGACGGTACGCGACAGATTTACCCCGAGCAGCGACGCGAGGTCACCCTGCGAGTGACCAACGATGACAAACATGCACCCCGTCTGGTCCAGGCATGGCTGGACGCCGGTGACCCAGAGGCAGCGCCGTCGCTGAGCGATGTGCCTTTCGTGCTGTCTCCGCCGGTATTTCGCCTGGACTCAGGCAAAAGCCAGTCCATGCGCCTGTCCTACACCAAGGCACCGCTGCCTGCGGATAGAGAGTCGCTGTTCTGGTTGAATGTACTTGAGGTCCCTGGTGCGACCAGTGAGTTTGATCCCACGCTTGAAGACGACCAGCGGAACCACTTCAAGTTCGCGTTCCGTATCCGCACCAAAGTGTTTTTTCGTCCGGCGCAGTTATCCGGAACACCCGAGGAGGCGCCCGGGCTGTTGCGCTGGTCCCTGGCGCGGGTCGCCCAGGGCAACGAGATACAGGTGCATAACCCATCGGCGTATCACGTCACCTTCAACGACATTGCCCTGCTCATGGGCGCTGATCCCAACGCGAAAAAACTGGCCCTGCCGGAAGGGATGGTGGCGCCAGGAGGCACGTTGAAGGTACCGGTGCCGAAAACCGCGAAGGCAATACCTGCCGATGCGCGGGTGAGTTTCACCTACATCAACGATTTCGGTGGCTTTTCATCGGTGCAGCCTGCTGTGTTGCACCGCTGAACGCGTCCCCGGAGCGTTGATGAGGGCAAGCAAACGTACATTTCCCAGCGTCCACTGAAGTCATAACTATGCCTAGTCACATCCAGGTAAGGGTGCATCGTTGCGCCCCGATTTTGCCATTCCAGCCTCGCACGATGATGTTGGGTGGTTTGATGAGTGCGGCCGTGATGGCAAGCGATGCCGCGCTTGCGTCTGAATTGAGCTTTGATCTGAACGCATTCTCCAGTGGCCTGGCGTCGTCGGTCGACACGTCACGGTTCAACACCGGCAACCCGATGAGCCCCGGCCTGTACCGCGTAGATATCGTGGTCAACGGCCAGGCATTGGGGCGCAGGGAGGTGGAGTTCGTCGCAGCCCAGGCAAAGGCCGGCGCGCAGCCGTGCTTGAGTCGCGAAGTGTTGGAAAAGATCGGTATCGCGATGGATAAAGTCGATACCGAGGCCCATGGGCGCGAGGTCGGCAACCCTGCCGCAGCCGGCCAGTATTGCGGCGACCTGGGTCAGTGGATTCCGATGGCATCCAGCACCTTCGACCCGGGTGCGCTCGAGTTGGCCGCCAGCGTACCGCAGGCCTATATGAAGCGTTCCATGCGTGGCTACATCGACCCCGAGTCGCTGGATGAGGGGATTGCCGCAGGGTTGCTCAATTACAACTTCAGCACCAGCGCAGTCACCGCCGGTGAAGGTGACGGTCGCACTTACCTGGGCCTCAATGCGGGGATCAATCTGGGCGCCTGGCGCTTGCGGCACCAGGGCGCCCAGGCCTGGAGCAATCGTACAGGCTTCGAGACTTATCAGAACACGTCCACGTATGTGCAGCGCAGTATCATCCCCTGGCAGTCGCAACTGACCCTGGGAGACACCTTCAGCAACGGACAGATCGTCGACGGGGTCCGCCTGCGGGGCGTGACCCTGGCCACCGACGACCGCATGCGCCCGCAGACACAGCAAGGCTATGCACCGCAGGTACGGGGTGTCGCCGACAGTAATGCAACGGTCACGGTCAGCCAGAACGGCTACACCATTTATGAGACCACGGTGGCGCCTGGTCCCTTTGTCATCAGTGACCTGCATGCCACCGGATACGGCGGTGACTTGATCGTCAACGTGACCGAAGTCGACGGGCGTCGGAACACCTTCGTCGTGCCGTACTCGGTGGCCCCGCAACTGCTGCGGGCCGACACGACAAAATACAGTGCCACCCTGGGTGAGGTGCAGCAAAAGGGCATCGATGCCAAAGGTGCGAGCGTCTTTCAAGGCACTCTGCAACACGGCTTGGCCGATGACCTGACGGTGTATGGCGGCGGCAGTCTTTCCAAAGGCTATGAGCAGGGAAAGGTCGGTGTTGCGTTGAATACGCCCGTCGGCGCCTTTTCGCTGGACACCGCCACCTCACGTACCGCGGTGCCAGAGCATGGACGCCTGACCGGACAAAGCCTCGGGCTAGGCTACAACAAAAGCCTGCCGGCCTCGGGTACGCATTTTGCACTGGGCGCGTATCGATTCTCCACGGAGGGATACCTGAACCTTCCGGATGCCCTGAATGTGCGTGAGATCGCGAGCCGCTCCGGTGATGTCAACGGCTATGCCCGGCAAAAAAGCCGGCTCGACCTGACCATCAGCCAGCAACTGGGCATCGGCACCCTGAGCCTGTACGGCAGCTCTGTCGACTATTGGGGCGAGAACGAGGGCCGCCAGGTTTCATTCACCGCCAGCTACGGCTCGACCTGGAACAAGCTCAACTGGAATCTTTCGGCGCAACGTTCGAGGGTCCAGGACACGCGACAACTGACCCAAAGCGAGCTCAGTGACGATGTGTTCTTCGGGCGTATCGGTCAACCCGGGCGCATCGATAACCGCTACATGCTCACGCTATCGATGCCCCTGGGGAGTGAGTCGAGGTCGCCGACGATCAATACTTCGCTGTCCCGGGATACCGGCGATACACGGGGCAGCCAGCAGCAGGTGGGCATCAACGGCTTCCTGGGCGAGAACGCCGAGGTCAACTACGGTGTTTCCGCCCACCGCGCGACCAGTGATAGCACGCGCTCCAGCCAGTTCAACACCTATGCGGGTTATCGCACCGATGCCACCCACCTGCGCGCCGGATATGGCCAGAGCCGCGATAGCTCGCAGCTTTCGTTCGGCGCCGACGGCGGGGTCGTCGTGCACGCCGACGGTGTGGCGTTCTCGCAAAGCCTGGGCGAAGCCTCGGCGCTGGTCCATGTGCCGGGAGCCGAAGGCGCCCGGCTTGGCGGTGGCGGCGGTACACGGGTCAACAGCAAGGGATACGCCGTCGTGCCCAATCTGACGGCGTTCCAGAACAATACGGTGGAGATCGATCCGGAAGGCATGTCGCTGGATGTGGAGCTTCAGGAATCGACCCGCAACGTCGTACCGACCTCGGGTGCGGTATCGCTGGTCAAGTTCGACACGGTCAACGGCCGGGCAGTGGTGGTCAAGGGCGTTCGCGAGAATGGCAGCCCGCTGCCATTTGCCGCACAGGTATTCGATGGGCAAGGGCGTGAGGTCGGTGTGGTGGGGCAGGCCAGTAAAGCCTTCGTCCGGGACATCCCGCAGGAAGGCCGCCTGACCGTCAAGTGGGGCAGCAAAATCGCCGAGCAGTGCGATATCCACTACCACATGCCGCCGGCCACCGCCGGCCAGCGACAGGTCACTACCGACTTCATGCAAGGGGTATGCGTGGCGAGCCAGGCTCGCCAGGTGGCGGGCCAGCCATGAGCGAGCGCCGATTCATGATTGATGCGATGCAAGACTTATCCGATATGACAGAGGTGTTGTTTTCATGACTAGATATTCGCTTGTCGGCGTGGTGCTGGGAGGATGGATGGTGGCGCTGGAAGCTCAAGCGATCCTCTGTAATCCCGGCCCGGCGTTGATTATTTCCGTTCCTCCAATCACGGTTCCCGCCAACCAACAAGTCGGGCAAGTGATTGGCTCCGCCAACGGCTATGCCTTCGTCAGCCCGCCCGCTTCTGCGTTACGGTGTGACGAAGGCATTAGCACCGGGGCCGCGACCCGGCTGGCGCTTGTGAACAGTTCAAGTACGGGACGGATATTCTCCGCCAACGGGCTTTCAATGACGGTGCATGCCACCGATGTACCCGGGGTTGGATTTGCCATGATGGCGAGAGACCCGAATCGGCCGTTCATGGCCATCAATACCGCAGGTGTTACATTGATTACCGGATCGAGGCCCCGATATTTAGGGCTTGATACCCGTATCTACTTTGTAGCCACGGGACCCATCACCGGTGGCACGATCGCCGCCAGGAACCTTGCAAGGTATACGATCACCGGCACGCCCATCAGCGGCGCCGGCTATTACGCGGTGAACTTTTCCAATATCACGATCAATGCGCCCCGCAAACCCACCTGCAGCGTCACGACGCCTTCGGTTGCAATGCCCATGCCGGCCGTGGCTGCACGTGACTTTCGCGGGGTGGGCAGCTTCGCCGGCAGCGTGACCCGCAACATCACACTGTCATGTGCGGGCGGCACCAGCGGCGCTACGCGTGACGTATTTATAACGGTGACAGACCAGACCACGCCGGCCAATCGCAGCGATGTGTTGTCCCTGACCCCGACCTCCGTGGCCAGCGGCGTCGCACTGCAATTGCTGCGGGGGAGCACACTGGTGCGTTACGGTGCTGACTCCACGACCATTGGCAACCCGAACCAGTGGCTGGTCGGCACAACCGGCAATGCAACCGTGCAGATTCCTTTGACTGCACGTTATATCCAGACGGGCTCATCGATCCGGCCCGGCAGCGCGAACGGGTTGGCGTCCTTCACAATGAGCTACCGATGAGCATCGCGCTGTGGAGCAGGGGCCTTGGCGTGCTGATGAGCTTGCAGGCGATCGTTGCGCAGGGTGAAATCGTGATTGACCGCACACGTGTCATCTATCCGGGCGCCGCGCGCGCGGTGGTGATCAACCTGCACAATGAGGCTGACAGTCCGCGCCTGGTGCAGGCGTGGATCGATGACGGCGATGCGGCGGCGGCGCCCGAAAACAGTGATGTGCCGTTCACGATTACGCCACCCATCGTTCGCATGAATGCAAGCACCGGACGCGCCTTGCGGATCATGCATTATCAAACGCCGAAGCCGATGGCTGACCGGGAGTCGGTGTACTGGCTGAACGTGCTGGCAATCAGGCCGAGCGTTGAGGCCCCGGCTGAAACCAACGTCCTGCAATTTGCCTTTCGTACGCGGATCAAGCTTTTCCTCCGGCCCGCCGAACTGCCGGGGCAGGTGCAGGACGCGGCTCATGCGCTGCAATGGTCCGTAAGCGGTGGAGGCGAGGCGGGGTTGGAGGTGCTTAACCCCACGCCCTATCACGTGACCTTGTCCGGGGTGGTACTGACACTCAGCGCAGTGGAGCATCGCAGCGAAGATCCGCCGATGGTCGCGCCCTATGGGACTGCACGGATTGCGATGCCCGGGCTGCCTCACGAGGGCCTGACCGGTACGCAAGTACAGTTCACCACCCTGGACGATGAGGGTGCCACTCAGCACCATCAGGCGCTGTTGCGGCCTGTCGCCTGTTCGGCGCTCAAGCCCTGCGCTGACGCACCAGGTGCTTGACCCCTTCGAACACCAGGACCATGACCGCTATCCAGATCGGGATGTAGGTCAACCATTCGCCGGCCTTGATGCCTTCACCCAGCAGCAGCGCCACCACCAGCAACAACACCGGCTCGACATAACTGAGCAGTCCGAACAGGCTGAAAGCCAGCAGGCGGCTGGCGATGATATAGCTCACCAGCGCCGAGGCGCTGATCAGGCCCAGCATCGGGATCAACCCGTACAGCTTGGGGTGGGCATCCATCACCGCAAAGCCCTGTTCGCCGCTTTGCACAAACCACCAGGCCACCGGCAGCATCAGTGCCATGTCCAGCCACAGTCCGCCCAGGTGGTCGGTCTTGAGGTATCTGCGCGCAATGAAATACAGCGGGTAACCGATGATCACCACCAGCGTCGCCCAGGAGAACCCGCCGGCCTGGAACAACTCGTTGAGTACCCCGAGGCCGGCAAAAAACACCGCGATCTTTTGCAGGTAGGACAACTGTTCGCCCCATACCAGACGCCCGGTGAGCACCATGGTCAGCGGCAGCAGGAAGTAACCCACCGATACATCCAGGCTGCGCCCGTTCAGCGGCGCCCACATGAACAACCACAACTGCACGCCCAGCAACGCCGACGACAGCACCACACCGCCGATCAGCCGAGGCTTGGCCGCCAGCACTCGCAGCAATTCCCAGACCCGCCGCCATTCGCCGCTGACGATCATGAACACCGTCATGCACGGTACGGTCAGCAACATGCGCCAGCCGAAAATTTCCAGGCCGCTCAATGGCGTCAGCAATGACGTGAAGTAATACATCACGGCAAACAACACCGAGGCCGACACCGATAACACAACACCTTTAGACACGCTGTCCTCGCGAAAACCGATTTCAAACAAGTAGGGGGAATTTCAACAGGGGATTATGGTGCTTTTGAAGCGGGAAGGGCGCGCTGTTTTGGGGCGTTTTTCAGGAAAATGTCTCGCGGCCGCTGTCTGGGTCTGCCTGGCAGGGGCAGTCGGGGTGTGGTTGTGGTTGTGGTTGTGGTGGTGAGCGGGCTTGCCCCGCGCTGGGCTGCGCAGCAGCCCTTTAAAGCCGTCGCGTTTTTCCAGGAAAACCTCGTCGCCAGTTATTGGGGCTGCTGCGCAGCCCAGCGCGGGGCAAGCCCGCTCACCACAGCAAGGCCGCTCCGCAACCCTGACTTGGTCAATCAGCCTACGCGCGCGTCACCCGGCCCGAGACAAAATGGCCCACATCATTGAACCCCGGTGTAGAGGAGTGCCCCGGCGTTACCAACGAATCAATGAACGCTTCATCCTCAGCCGTGATCTTCACGTCCAGCGCACCGGTGTAGGCATCCCACTGCGCCTCGGTGCGCGGCCCCACGATCGCCGAGCTCACCGCCGAGTTGTTCAGTACCCAGGCGATGGCAAACTCGACAATGCCCACGCCACGGCCCTGGGTGTATTGCTGGATCTGCTGGGCGATGCGCAACGACTCCACGCGCCATTCGGTTTCCAGGATGCGCTTGTCCTGGCGTGCAGCGCGGCTGCCGGCTTCGGGTGTCACGTCCGGCGCGTATTTGCCGCTGAGTACGCCGCGGGCCAGTGGGCTGTAAGGCACCACGCCCAGGCCGTACGCGGCAGCAGCGGTGATCTGTTCGACTTCAGCCTGGCGGTTGACGATGTTGTACAACGGCTGGCTGATCACCGGCCTGTCCACGCCCAGGCGCTCGGCGACGCGGATCACCTCGGCAATCCGCCAGCCGCGATAGTTGGACAGGCCCCAGTAGCGGATCTTGCCCTGGCGAATCAGGTCGCCGATGGCCGATACCGTCACCTCCAGCGGGGTGTCGTGATCTTCGCGGTGCAGGTAGTAGATGTCGAGGTAGTCGGTATCGAGGCGGGTGAGGCTGGCTTCCAGCGCGTTGAAGATGCGCTTGCGGCTCAGGCCACTGCGGTTGGGCAGGCCCTCGGTGGGGCCAATGGCGACTTTCGACGCCACCACCCAATCCTGACGATGGCGAGCGATGGCTTCGCCGACGATTTCCTCGGAGCGCCCGCCGGTGTAGACATCCGCCGTGTCGATGAAATTGATGCCCTGGTCCCAGGCCTTGTCGATGATGCGCAGCGAGTCCTCGGTGTGGGTCTGTTCGCCAAACATCATGGTGCCCAGGGTCAAGGCGCTGACCTTCAAACCGGACTGGCCCAATGTGCGGTAAATCATGCAAAGCTCCTTGCGGCAGTGAGACGTGCCCTATGCAATACCAGACTCGCAGGCTCTGGAACAAGCCCTGCGGGCGTTTCTTCATGCACTCAGCAAGGCCTGGCAACGCCCTTGCAGAAACCGGTGCAGCACTTTCACCCGCTCCGACACTTGCAGGCGGTGCGGGCACATCAGGTTGAACGGGGTGGGTTCGCCTTGCCAGTCCGGCAGCAGTTGCACCAGCCGTCCGGCCTTGAGGTCCCGGGCGATGTCGAGGTTGGCCTTATAGGCAATGCCGTGGCCGGCCAGTGCCCAGCGCCGCACAATCTCGCCGTCATCGCTCAGGTAGTCGCCCGTCACTTCGACTTCCTGCAACCTAGTGCCCTGGCGAAAGTACCAGGTGCTGTTGGCCCTGCCCTGGCGCATGTACCGCAGCGTATTGTGCTGCGCCAACTCCGCCGGGGTGCGCGGCGTGCCGTGGCGCGCCAGGTAGTCGGGGCTGGCGCAGGGCAGGCGTTGGTGATCGGGCACCACCGGCAGCGCCACCAGACTGGAGTCCCGGGGGACGCCGAAGCGCAGGGCGATGTCGACGGTGTCGCGGAACAGGTCGGCATTGCTGTCGTTGAGCAGTAGTTGCAGGCGGATGTGCGGGTGTTCCAGCTTGAACTCATCCAGCCAGCCCAGCACCACATTACGGCCGAAATCCGAGGGCGCGGCCAACTGCAACAAGCCGGTCAGGCCCTGGCTCTGCTGCTTGAGCGCTTGCTCGCCTTCGGCCAAGGCGGCCAGGGCCTCGCGCACGCTGTCGAGGTAACGCCGGCCTTCTTCGGTCAGGCGCATGCTGCGGGTGGAGCGTGCCAGCAGGCGGGTACCCAAGCGGGTTTCCAGGCGCTTGAGGGCAATGCTGGCCGCTGCGGGGGTCAAGCCGAGCCCGCGTGCGGCGGCAGACAGGCTGCCGGTGTCGGCGGTGCGTGCGAACACTTCGAGGTCGAGGATTGAGCTCATTTGTAAAAATCCTTTAAAGATCCTGTCGTTTTACCGGGATTTCTCGTTGATTGCCAAGCTGGGAAGATGAACGCTCACTTTCTGACCCAGGACACTTCCCCATGAATTCCTCACTCAACGGCAAAACGGTCATCGTCATCGGCGGCAGCAGCGGCATCGGTGCAGCCGTGGCCAAGGCCGCAGCCGCACGCGGTGCCCAGGTGGTGCTGGCGGGGCGGCGCCTATCGTCTGGCCGCGATAACGGCCTGCGCAGCGAACCGGTGGACGTCACCGACGCCGCGTCCCTGCAACGGTTGTTCGAAACCGTCGGGCGGTTTGACCATCTGGTGTACACTTCCGGCCCCTCGGTGCGCGCCAAGGCTTTGGCCGAAACCGACCTGGGCGAGGCCCAGGACAACTTCAACGTGAAACTCTGGGGTGCCTTGCGGGCGATCCAGCACGCGCTGCCTTTCCTCGATGAGCGCGGCAGCATCAGCCTGACCTCCGGTCAACTGGGGCGCAAATTGGCGCCGGGGCAGTTCATCAAAGTCGGTATCAACGCCGCCACTGAAGCCCTGGGCAAGCAGTTGGCCAAGGAGCTGGCGCCGCGCCGCGTCAACGTAGTGAGTCCCGGTGTGATTGATACCCCGGCGTATGCGGGGTTGGCCGAGGACCAGCGCCTGGCGATGTTTGCCAAGGCGGGTGGCGCGTTGCCCGTGGGGCGCGTGGGGCAGGCCGAGGAAGTGGCGGCGGGGTATGTGCTGGCCATGGAAAATGGCTACATGACCGGTGCTGTCATTGATATCGACGGCGGCGGGCTGCTGTAAACGCAGGCTAAATGTGGGAGGGGCAAGTCGAATCGTCGCACCGCCCCTCCCACATGGACCGCGTTATACCTTCAAGGTCCGCGTCATCCGCAACGCCAGCACACTGCCCGCCACAATCACCGCCGCCAGCAGGTACAGCGCCATATCCGTGGAGCCGGTGGCATCCTTCACAAAACCGACGATATACGGGCTGAGGAAGCCGGCCATCTGGCCCATGGAGTTGATCAGCGCCAGGCCACCGGCCGCTGCGCCCGCGCTGAGCATGGCGGTCGGCACCGGCCAGAACATCGGCAGGCCGGTGAGGGCGCCCATGGTGGCGATGGTCAGGCCGAGGATGGCGATGGCCGGCGTGGTGGCGAAGTTCACCGCGATCACCAGGCCGATGGCGCCCATCAGCATCGGCACCACCAAGTGCCAGCGACGCTCCTTGCGCAAGTCCGCCGAGCGGCCCACCAGCAACATGAACACCGCTGCCAGCAGATACGGAATCGCACTGAGCCAGCCGATCACCAGGTTATCGCTGAAACCGAGGTTCTTGATGATCGACGGCAGCCAGAAGTTGATGGCGTATACGCCACTCTGGATGCAAAAGTAGATCAGGCCGAACGCCCAGATCGCCGGGTTCTTGAACACTTCGGCGAGTGAATCGGTGGTGGTTTTCGGCTTGTTCGCCAGGTCGGTGGCCTGGTCGGCTTCCAGCACGGCGCGCTCGTGGGGCTTGAGCCACTTGGCATGGGCAAAGCTGTCGCTGAGCAGGAAGTAGGCGAGGGCGCCGAGGATCACGGTTGGGATGCCTTGCAGCAGGAACATCCACTGCCAGCCCGCCAGGCCGCCCTGGCCGGCGGCGAAGTGGTTGAGGATCCAGCCGGAAAACGGGCTGCCAAGCAAACCGGACACCGGGATCGCCGACATGAACAGCGCCATGATCCGCCCACGGCGAAACGTCGGGAACCACTGCGAGAGGTACAGCACCACACCGGGGAAGAAGCCGGCTTCAGCCGCACCGGTAAACAGGCGCAAGGTGTAGAAATGGGTTGGCGTGGTGACGAACAGCAGGCAGGTGGACAGCGTGCCCCAGACGATCATCATCAAGGCAATCCAGCGCCGTGGACCGAACCTGGTCAGCGCCAGGTTGCTCGGCACGCCACACAGCACGTAGCCGATAAAGAAGATCCCGGCACCCAGGCCGTATACGGTTTCGCTGAATTTCAGCGCATCGAGCATCTGCAACTTGGCAAAGCCAACGTTGACCCGGTCGAGGTAGTTGAACAGATAGCAGATGAAAATGAAGGGGATCAGGCGCAGGGTAATGCGCTTGTAGATGGCGTTTTTATCGTCATCGGTGGCCAGTGTGACAGCGGCGCTCTGTGACATGGGAATCTCTCTTTATTATGATTTTTTGCGATGCGAGGGTAACGTTGATCGCCCAACGAGTCTCGGCCACGTGGCGGGGTGCTGTCTTTGTGCTTGCGCACAGTGATGCATGCTTTGCGCTGTGCCGATGAACAACCACGCTTTCAAGGACTTTCTTTCAAGGAGATGGCCGCATGTTCGAGCTGGATCATGACCTGGCGCAGGATATCGTCAATCGCACCATGGCGATCCTGCCCTATAACGTCAACGTCATGGACAGCCAGGGCCTGATCCTCGGCAGCGGCGAACCCGAGCGCATCAACACCCGCCACGAAGGCGCACAATTGGTGCTGGCCAACGGCCGCGTGGTCGAGATCGACGGGCAGACCGCCAAGCACCTCAAGGGCGTGCAGCCGGGCATCAACCTGCCGCTGATGCACGATCAGCGCTTGATCGGCGTGCTGGGCATCACCGGCGAGCCCGAGCTGTTGCGCACCTATGCCGAATTGGTGCGCATGACCGCCGAAATGCTCGTCAGCCATCGTCATCAGCAAGCCGAGCAGCAATGGCGACGCCAGCGTTGCGATGATCTGTTGGCGTTGCTCCTCGCCGACAGCGGCGACTCACCACGCCTGGTCGACGAAGCCCAGCAATTGGGCCTCAAGCCGCAGCTGGCACGCACGCCGTACCTGTTCGAACTGGGGGCGGGCCAATCGGCGGAGGCCTTGAACACCTGGCTGACCTCGCGCTACCCGGACAGTTGGTGCGTGAGCTCGGCGCAGTTCTCGCTGCTGTGGTGCCGACCGGCGGCGCAGCAGGTGGACAATCCACGGTTGCTGGAAAAGCTCCAGGGCCTGGGCTGGAACATCCTGCGGGTGGCCGTCGGCGGGCAGGCGGATGGCCTGGCCGGATTGCGCCGTTGCTATCGTCGCGTCGGCGATTTGCTGGCTTACGGTCGCGATGTACTGCCGCACTCGCGGCTGTTGACCCTCAACCGCTACCGCCTGCCCGTGATGCTCTGGCGTCATCGCAACGACGATGCCCTCGACGAACTGCTCAACCCCTTGCGCAAGGTGCTGGGCAAGGACAGCAACGGCCAACTCCTGGCCACGCTGCGCAGTTGGTGCGAACACGACGGGCAAAGCCAGGCCTGTGCCGACGCCCTCGGCATTCACCGCAACAGCCTGCGTTATCGTATGGAGCGCATCGCCGAACTCAGCGGCGTTGACCCGCTGACCCTGGATGGCATGTTGGCGCTGTACCTCGGCGTGCAGCTATTGCCCCAGGCTTTGTCGGAATGAACAACAAACCTTCCCCGTACTTGTGCATCGGACCGGCGTCAGCGGCGGTGCCAACTGGCAGCATGGGCGTGATAAAAACCGGAGAAAGCCCATGAAAATCATCATCGCCCCCGACTCGTTCAAGGACAGCCTGAGTGCCGAGGGCGTCGCCCAGGCCATTGCCGCAGGGTTGGCGCAAGTCTGGCCGGACGCACAGCTGATCCAGTGCCCGATGGCGGACGGTGGTGAAGGCACGGTGGACGTGGTGCTCGCCGCCTGTAACGGCCAATTGCGCCGCCAGGCGGTACGTGGCCCGCTGGGCGGTACGGTTGAAGCCCGTTGGGGCTGGTTGGCCGACAGCCACACCGCGATCATCGAAATGGCCGAAGCCAGCGGCCTGCAATTGGTAGCGCCAGGCCAGCGCGATGCGTGCACCAGCAGCACCCACGGCACCGGCGAGCTGATTCGCGCGGCCCTGGACCTGGGGGCCCGGCGCATCATTCTGGCGATTGGCGGCAGCGCCACCAACGACGGCGGCGCGGGGGCGATGCAAGCCCTGGGCGTGCAACTGTTCGACGCTGCGGAACAGGCCTTGCCGCCCGGAGGCCTGGCCTTGTCACGGCTGGCGCATATCAACCTGGAAAAACTCGACCCGCGCCTGGCTCAGGTACGCTTTGAAATCGCCGCCGATGTGAACAACCCGCTGTGCGGCCCCCACGGCGCCTCGGCGATTTTCGGCCCGCAAAAAGGCGCCAGCCCCGGGCAGGTGCAACAACTGGACGCCGCCCTCGGCCACTTCGCCGATTACTGCGCCAACGTCCTGCCCAAGGACGTGCGCGACGAGCCCGGCAGCGGCGCCGCCGGCGGCCTGGGTTTCGCCGCCAAGGCGTTCCTCGGCGCGCAGTTCCGCGCGGGCGTGGAAGTCGTCGCCGAATTGGTGGGACTTGACGAAGCCGTACGTGGCGCCGACCTGGTCATCACCGGCGAAGGCCGCTTCGACGCCCAGACCCTGCGCGGCAAAACCCCCTTCGGCGTGGCCCGCATCGCCCGGCAACATGGCGTCCCGGTGATCGTCATCGCCGGCACCCTGGGCGACGGCTACGAGCAGATGTACGCCCATGGCGTGGCGGCGGCGTTTGCCTTGCCAAGCGGCCCGATAAGCCTGGAGCAGGCCTGCAGCGAGGCCCCGCGTTTGCTGCGCGAGCGCGCGGCGGATATTGCGCGGGTGTGGCGTGTGGCTGCGCGGGGCTGATAGAGGCAGCCCTCGGCTGCCGTGACACAGCTGTCGATAATTACTATGATCCGTGCATTCTTTTAAGACTGGCTGACCTGGCCGGACACGTTGGAAGCCGATCATGCAGATCAAGCGTTTTACTCTCGTCAATTTTCGCGGCATCGAGCACATGGAACTCGACTTCGAGGGTAAGAAGACTGTCGCTTTGGTGGGCGTCAATGGGGTGGGCAAGTCTTCGATTCTGGATGCGTTGGCGATTACGCTTTCGAATTTGACGGCACGGATTGTTAATCAGGCTTCGAAGTCCAGAGCAATATCAAAAGATGACATCAAGACTGGCGCTGAATACACACGACTGAAGGTTGTCGTCGGGTTCCAAGATGAGCACGATGTCGATTGGGCAATAGCACTTAACCGAAAATCAGGAAAACACCCCAAGGAACGTAGTAGTGATTTGGCTTTGCTGAAAGAGACGGCTGCGTCTTTTGAAATCAATGCCCTTCACTACGAGCTCATTGGTGACAAGCCTATTCAGTTGCCTCTTGCAGTTTATTACGACGTTCATCGGGCTGTTTTAGATGTTCCGTTACGTGTTCGTGAGCGTTTGGTGAACACAATCGATGAAGGTTACGACGACGCACTTGGTCATGGCGGCGCTGACTTTAAAAGATTTTTCATCTGGTTTCGCAACCAGGAAGATCTCGAAAATGAAATTAGTCGAGACCTTCCAGGATTCCGTGACCATGAGCTTTCAGCAGTTCGGCGAGCAATTGAAATGTTCACAGGATTCAAGGACATTCGAGTACGTCGCAAGCCAACACTTAGGATGACCGTTCTCAAAGGTAACCTCGAATTCAACGTCCTGCAGCTTTCGGATGGAGAGAAATGCTTGTTGGCAATGGTTGGCGATTTGGCTCGAAGACTTACATTGTTAAATCGCGAAGTGCCTGACCCATTGGAGGGCAAAGGTGTCGTCCTTATTGACGAGTTGGATCTTCACCTTCATCCAGGTTGGCAACGCACCGTTGTCGCCAAGTTGGAACGAACATTTCCCAACTGCCAATTCATCATTACCACCCACTCCCCGCAAATATTGGGTGAACTTCCTGCTGAGGCGGTGATGCTGCTCAAGGAAGGCAAGTATATCGGTCATCCGGAGCGCTCACTGGGCCTTCGAAGTGGGGAGGTCATAGAGGAACTGATGGGGGAATTGGCCCAAAATCAAAACGTCAGCCAGCAACTCAGAACAATCTACCGTGACCTCGACGACGACAATCTTGAATCCGCCCAGGCTAAACTCGCGAAATTGCGCGAACAGGTCGGAAAAATCCCTGATGTCCTTGAAGCCCAAGCCAGTATTGACTCTCTGAGGTCGCTAGAAGAGGGCGGCGCGTGAGGTCTATCAAAAAAGGCGCCGAGCCACGGGCGCTGATTGAATGGAAAAGAGAAAACCGCAATACGCCGCATAACCTTTACTACGGCAAGGGAAGCAGCTTTCCGAGCGAGCCCGTTCGCCAGGCGCTCTTGAAGGAGCAGTTCCATTTATGCGCCTACACCTTGCGGCGGTTGCCCACCGCGCGCGAATGTCAGGCAAAGGGGCAGGGCACACAGTTCAGTTGCCACATTGAGCACGTCCTTCCACAAACGCATCACGAGGCTGACAGCATCGCCTACGACAATTTGGTAGCGTGTTACCCCTCAAGCCAGACCAAAATGGCTTGTGGTTATGGTGCCGTGGAAAAAGCCGACTACGACGTGGCCCGAAAGCCCTTCGTTTCTCCGCTGTCAGCCAATGTCGAGCGCCAGTTTCGATATTCCAGTGATGGCTACGTAGAAGGTCTGACGCCTGACGCTGTTGCCACCGTCGAGGTCCTTAAGCTCAATCACCCGACGCTGGTAAACGATAGGGCCGCCGTTGTCAGAGGCCGATTGCGACCACGTGGTACTCCGATTACTGCCGCTGCCGCGCGGCGTCTGGTAGACGAAGTCAATTCACCGGATGCCCAGCATTGCCTCCCCGAATACTGCCAGGCACTCAAGCAACAGGCAGAACGTCATGCACAACGTCTCGAAAAGTACGCAGCCCGTGTTCGCGGCCAAGCCAGGCCCTGAGTACTACCGTCTTAAACAGTGAACATGGGACAATCCGCGCCATTTTTCGACACGGAGAGTCCCCATGCTGCGCCCCGTACTCCTGGCCCTGCTGCTGACCGGCACCGCCACCCATGCCTTCGCTCAACCGCCCGCTGAAACCGTGCCGCTGCTGCGGGAAATCAAGAACTGGGTCACCGGTTGCGACAACCTGCGCAATTGCCATGCCCTGAGCGCGCCCAGTGGCGTCGATGAAGAAGACTACAGCGCCCTGACCTTGCATGTCTGGCACCAGGCCGGGCCTGAAGGGTTCCTGCGCCTGCGCTTTGATCATCGCGGCGAAGCGCTGGACCTGTCGACCCTGGTGTTGGACGGTCAGCCGCTGGGCCTGGAACTGACCCGGGATTTGCACGTAGAACTGGACGATCAGGGCGGCGATCCCGAAGTGCAGTCTTACGGCGTGATCGAGGACGCAGCGGCGCGGCGCTGGTTGCAGCGTTTGCGCAATGGCCAGCGCCTGCAATTGCCGGGCGATGAGCAGGCCCATGTGTCGCTGAGCGGCCTGAGCGCTTCGCTGCTGTTGATGGATGCGGTGCAGGGGCGGTTGGATAACGTGACGGCCCTGGCACGCCCCGGAAAAGCTCCGGCCCATGAGGTGCCGCCACGTTTGCCGACACCGGTGCTGCGCAAGTTCCCTGCGCCGCCGGCGTTGACCGCGCAGGAACAGGCGGGCCTGGTGGCCGCTGCATTGCAGGCCGTGACGCCGGAGGAGGGTGAGCCCGAGGCAAAGGCCGGGGCGCTGACGGCGCAACAGGCGATGACGGTGGTGCGTTACGACTGCGCGGCCTACAACTGTGAGTTCGACGTGGTCAGCCGCCAGCGTCAGGCGCCCTATGCGCAAACGCCCCTGGAGATTGAGCCCTTGCCGTTGGACGGCGCCGCGCTGCAAGGCTCGGTGGGCTATGACGAAGCCAACGGCACCTTGAGTTATTTCTACAAGCAGCGCGGCATCGGTGACTGTGGCGGCGGTGGTGTCTGGGTGTTTGACGGCAAGGCGTTCCAGCTCAGTGAGTTTCATATGATGCCGCGCTGCACCGGTGTCGGTTACGGCGACTGGCCGTCGTTATGGACGACCGTGCCGGCGTCCTAGCCAGGGAGCAGGCATGGCCTCTACACTGGCCGGCCACGTGTCTTTCAAAGGATGAAACCCCATGCACGCACCTGAACCCCATATCGTGATCCAGCGCTTTACCGAGGCCCACCTTGAAGGTGTCGCGGCGCTCTATAACGAACCGGCCGTGTGCCGGCAGGTACTGCAGATGCCGTTCCAGTCGGCGGATGTCTGGCGCAAACGCCTGGTCACCGACAACGAGCGGCGCCTGCAACTGGTGGCGGTGCACGGCGGCGAGGTGATCGGCCAACTGGGCCTGGAACAGTACCTGCGCGTACGCCAGGCCCATGTCGGTTCGTTCGGCATGGGCGTGGCGACGGCCTGGCAGGGCAAGGGCGTGGGCTCGCGGTTGTTGACGGCCGCGCTGGACGTGGCCGACAACTGGATGAACCTGCACCGGGTGGAACTCACGGTGTACGCCGACAACGAAGCCGCGCATCACCTGTACCGCAAGTTCGGCTTCGAGGTCGAAGGGCGCTTGCGTGACTACGCCCTGCGCGATGGGGTGTTTGTCGACACCCTGAGCATGGCGCGCCTGCGCCAGTCGGCTTAATCCGCGAGCGCAAATGCCACCGCAGCCTGCGCATGCAGCTCGGTGGTGTCCAGCAGCGGCAGGTCGCTGTGTTCGGGCTTGACCAGCAGGCTGATTTCCGTGCAGCCGAGGATGACCGCCTGGGCACCCCGTGCAGCCAGGGACTCGATGACCCGCAGGTAAACCTGGCGTGATGCATCGCTGATCACGCCGACGCACAACTCCTCATAGATAATCCGGTGCACGGCGCGGCGCTCCTGCGCGTCAGGCACAAGCACGGTGAGGCCCTGGGCGGCCAGGCGTGACGTGAGAAAATCCTGCTCCATGGTGAACGCGGTGCCGAGCAAGCCGACGGTCAGGGTGCCGGCTGCCACCGCCGCCGCAGCGGCCGCATCGGCGATATGCAGGAAGGGGATCGACACCGCCGCCTCGATACGCGGCGCCACCAAATGCATGGTGTTGGTACACAGCACCACACACTCGGCGCCGCCGGCCTGCAAACGGCGCGCGGCGTCTTCCAGGATCAGCGCGGTGTCATCCCAGCGCCCGGCGTGCTGGGCCTGTTCCACCGGGCCGAAGTCCACGCTGTACATCAACACCTGGGCCGAGCGCAGCGGGCCGAGCTGGTCGCGCACGCGCTGGTTGATGATGCGGTAGTACTCGGCGCTGGACTCCCAGCTCATGCCGCCGATAAGGCCGATGGTGCGCATGCGATGCTCCTGACAGGGAAAGTTGCTTCACCTTACCCATCGAAAGCCGATTCGTCATACGCAGTTGCCAACCCATTCACCAGAGCAGTTCAAAAAGCGGTGATTACCAATCACCGCTTACATGCCGAGCTGCGTCGTCCATACCTGTAAGAAATGACAGTATATTTTGAGTCAATGCACGTATCTAATCCGCACGGATGAGGGACCAATACACCTGTCCACTATGCGGGGGTTTTTCCTGGGGCGAACTCCGACAATTCTCATTTCTCAAGATGTGAACTTCGAGCAAGATCGGGCCGGCTGGGAAAATGCTCCCGGTGATTTCACCGGCTACGCGGCTTGGCAATAGCCGCCAAGTATCTCTTACTGGAAGTTGATTCAAGAGGACACATCATGGCAGCGGAACTCCAGGAAGGCGCTTCCGGCACCCCCTACGGCGGTCCTTTACCGACGACACAGCTGGTTATTCCCGAGATCCGGCTTCCTTTCGCCGGCCCGCCACCGCGCTCCGACAGTGAACGGTTGCGCACGCATGCTCTCGCCTGGGCCCAGCGGTACGGATTGATCGGACGCCGCGGTGCGCATCGATTGAGCACTACTGCGTTGCTCGACCTGGGAATTGCATTGTGTGGGAGGGCACCCACAGACCACGCCGAGCTTCTGGTGTGCTGGTATCTGTGGGCGCTCACCCTCGATGATCGAATCGATGACGGCCCCTGGGCGGAAAACGGTGCGCTGGATCGTTTCATCACCGCAGTGCAGGCGTTGACCCAGAGTGGCGGTGCTGATCCGTCAAGTGAAACCAGCCGATTCGATGATCCGATGCTCGTTGTTCTGGTCGACGATCTGTGGCCTCAGACCAAGTGTTTGGGCACCGGCCATTGGCGGCATAGGCTCGTGGGACATTTGATCCAACATCTGCGTGCGCAGGCGACGCTGGTACGAGGGCGGGAAACCGACACAGCGCTCACGTTGGCCGAGTACCTGCCTTTGCGCCGGGACTCTTTCGGGGCGCTGTTCTTCTTTGATCTCATCGATGCGGCCGAAACGCTCGACCCGTACGAGAATCCAGCGGACATCGAATGGTGGAACACGCTGCGTGAACACGCTGCCGATATCATCGCCTGGACGAACGACATCCATTCGGTTGCCAAGGATGTTGTATGCGGTGAGCGCTTCAACCTGGTGTCGATACTGGCGGATACCACCGGCACAGACTGGCCTGCCGCGATTGAGTCTGCCCATCAGATGGTGAACACGGCGGTTGCGCAATTCACTGCGGTCGCCACCCAGCATGCAAACCAGCGGCGGTGCGCCGCGACCGACCCGGACCGACTGCGTCAGGTTGTCCGGGCGGCAGGCGACTGGCACCAGAGCGTTTCTCGCTATCACCTGCAAACCGCCGACGCGTCGGCGCAGGACAACCGGAAAGTTGACCTGAAACTGACCCCGCCGACCCTTAAGTCCCGGCTGTTCGAAATCGACCCATACCCATTGTATGAGCGTTTACGTACCACGTTACCGATCGTTTATGACGAGCCCTCCGATGTGTGGCTGGTCAGTCGGCACGTGGATGTCAAAGCCGCATTGACCCATCCTGGGGCGAGCAATAACAACTACAGTTGGCAGATCGGACCGCTGCTGGGACACACTATTGTCACGATGGACGGGTGCGAGCACGCTCAGCACCGAGCGCTGCTTAGCCCTTCGTTCCGCAGCAAGGCCCTCACAGCGCTTGAAGCATCCATCACCTCGGTGACCGCAGACCTTCTGGCGCAGATGCACGGCCGACCTCAGGTGGACCTCATCGCCGATTTCACCGCAGCGCTGCCGGTGCGGGTGATGGCTCGTGCGCTGGGTCTCCCGGCTGAAACCCGCGAGGAGGTGGCGCGGCTAAAGCGTTGGTGTGCCATCGGCTTCGCTTACATGGGCAATTATCGACAGGATCCGGCACTGTTGACCGGCGGGTTATCCAACCGAGACAGTTTCTACGACTTCATCCAGCCGCATATCGACGCCCGCCGTGCAGAACCCTCAGACGATTTGATCTCGCAACTCCTGGCTGCGCAGATTGATGGTCAGCCGTTGTCCGAGACGTTCGTCCGGTCTTACTGCGCAATCCTGATGACGGCGGGTAGCGAGACCAGTCACGGTGCGCTGGCGAATCTCATCGTCAACCTGTTGGACGAGCCTGGCGTCAAAGAGGCGGTGATCGCTAATCCAGACCTGATGGATAATGCGCTCACCGAAACCCTGCGACGCAACCCCCCTTTGCAACTCGTACTCCGGGAGGCCCGTGAGTCGCTGCAACTGCCCTCGGGAACGATTCCTGCGGGCGCGACCCTGGCTTGTCTTATCGGTTCGGCCAACCGTGATCCGGATCAATTCACCGACCCGGACACCTTCAATATGTCGCGCACCGAACAGGCGAGCAGTCATTTCGCCTTCGGCGCGGGTCGTCACTTCTGCCTCGGATCGATGCTGGCGCGGATGGAGATCACGATCAGCGCCCGCATGCTGCTACAGGCCTTTCCTAACGTGCGCTGGGCTCCAGGGTTCAAGCCTGCCGAACGTGGATTCCTCAATCGCTGCCCTGATCAACTGGAGGTCGTACTTTGACCACTATCGATTCCGCCGAGGAACCGGGCTACACCAGCAGTTATCTTGCTGATCAGCACGCCGGCCAATTGGCACGGCTACGCACCCTGGAACGTGCGTTTGACCCGTTGAGCCAAGCGGTTTTTGATCAACTGGATCTTCCGCGCAAGCCTGCCATCCTCGATCTCGGCGCCGGTGCTGGATCGCTCGCCGGCTGGCTGAGCAAGCGATATCCCGATGCGACGGTCACCGCCACTGATATCGACACCCGATTCCTTACCGGTATCCCGGGCATTAGGGTGATCACCCATAATGCGGGGACCGAGAGTTTTCCTGCCGCCTCCTTTGACGTGGTGCATGCTCGGGCGCTTCTGTGTCACCTCAGCGAACGCGAAGACATATTGACACGAGCCGCCACCTGGGTCCGCCCGGGTGGTTGGCTGGTGATCGAGGACGTGAGTCTGCAACCGAGCTTGAGAACGGCGAACCCGGTGTTCCGAAAAGTAGCCCAGGCCGGAGTCACCCTCCTGGAGCGGACCATTGGTTCCGACATGCTCTGGGCCGATACGCTCCCGGGTCAATTACGTGATCGGGGACTTTCCAACGTTGGGCATCGCACCCTCGAAGGCCGAATCGGTGACAACAGCCCCGCCGATACCTTCTGGGCTGCAACCACCGCACAGGCTGGGCCGGCGCTGCTGAAACTTGAGTTACTCACTCAAGACGACCTTGAGGCCATGGCCAGCCTGCGTGCCGATCCAGGATTCACCCACACAGCTTTGACGTTCGTCAGCGCCTGGGGACAAGTCCCCCGACTTGGATAAAACCCGCACACTGGAAACAGTGTGCGGGAGGGGGCGGGTAATGACATCGAAGGGAATACAAAATGACCAATGAGGTAGTGTTAGTTGACGCACACGATGTACAGATCGGTGTTTGTGACAAACGCATCGCACACTTGGGAACGGGAAAGCTTCATCGCGCATTTTCAGTGCACCTGATTGACAGTCGCGGGCGTCACCTGCTGCAGCGCCGTGCAGCAGGTAAAATGCTCTGGCCAGGTTTCTGGTCGAATGCATGCTGCAGTCATCCGGCACCTGGAGAGGCTATTCTGGATGCGGCGTCCCGTCGTCTGCGTGAAGAACTGGGCATCTCTGCCTCCTGCCGTTTTTTATATAGTTTTGAGTACCATGCGCACTTTGGTTCAATCGGTGCGGAACACGAATTTTGTCATGTATTGGTTGCGCAATCTGACGCTGTGGTCTGCCCGGCAGCTGAAGAAGTCAGCGAGATCAAGTGGTGGACGCGAGCCGAAATATCAGCGCAACTTTCAGAGTCGCAAGGGCAATTCACGCCTTGGTTTCGAATGGAGTGGCATCGTCTTTTATCGGAACACCCTTCGTTCGATACACCGGCATTGCAGATCTGCCCGGAGGAGAATACGACACCGTCACGACACGTATAAACCTGTTACTTCTGACAGTAGACGGCAAGTAATTTGGCCTTGTTAATAGAGGCCAGGCCTGCGCCTTGGCGGCTTGGTCCATTAACATGATGAGGATTGCCTAATGCCAAATGTATACAAGTTTATTAGCTTCGATGGACTGCCTGCTGCGGTGATTACCGATACCGAGAAAGAGCTCATAGTCACCGCGCCGGCGATTCGTGGGCTAGAAAAGGGACAGGAAGTGGTGTTCTTCTTTCGCACGCATCTGGGGCATGGCATTGCCATCTACCTGACCCTGGAAGAAGGCAGCTTGAAGCAGCCCATGGAAGTCGTGGTTGATAAGAGCAAACTTCCCAAATCGAGGGAACTGCATATCGACTACGGCGCCTACGTCAGTCAGCACGCGGTTCACCGTTCGGCCGTGGCGTATTACCCACCCCATGAAACCGCAGCCCAGGGCTAGCACGTCAACCGCACCGTCCATTGCCGTCACGTTGAGGCCGGGAGTTCATCCAGCTGTAAACGACGACCCGTGCCTCAGGCTGGTGTTTAGTCATACGCCGAGCGGCCGCTTCTGCCATGATCGGGCTTTGTTACGTGGCACACCCAAGGAAATCCGCAATGGACGATGTACAGCAACTGGGCGAGATGCTTCGTCATTACGCCGATAGCGAAGCGCACAAGAAGCAGCAGTTCGATGTGCAGTCGGCCCGTTGGGCGCAAAAGCTCGACGCGTTGTTCGGGCAGATCGAGCAATGGCTGGAGCCGGTCAAGACTGTCGGCCTGCTGGAGGTGCACCGTGAAGCCTATGTCGCCAGCGGGCCGGGCGTGCCGGTGGAAACCTCGACCTTCAAGACCGAAAAGCTGCTGGTGCAGATCACCGGCAAGACCGTGGAGTTCGTGCCTGAAGTCATGGGCGTGGGCGGCGTGATCTCGCTCTCGGTGATGGGCTTGACCGCTGCCCGCCACGGCAGCGTGTCGCTGGTGCTGCCGGCCGACAAAAACGACTGGCTGTGGAAGAAAACCAACGGCCTCAAAGACCCGGACACCTTCAGCTTCGACGCCAACTTCCTGGCTACGCAGTTGCAGAGCCTGATCCCGCGCGAACGCGGCTGAGGGGCTCCCGCTTCGCGCAACGTCGATGGGGGACATCGGTGTGTCAAACACTGGGTGGAAATACGCATTTTTTGCCCAGGATTGGCTATACCTACAGCTCCATGTTTCGATGATGATCGCCAGGGAGTTCAATGATGAAACTAAGGCTAATGATCAGTACGCTGTGCGTGGCTTCCATCGCAATGGCTGGCTGCGCCAGCAAGGTCACCCAACCGGACGAGTACTCGGGTTTTCTTTCCGACTACAGCCAACTCAAGGAAGCCAAGTCGCCGTCAGGGGCCGAGGTGATGCGCTGGGTCGACCCCAAACTGGACCTCAGCCGCTACACCGCGGTGTACATCGAACCGACGCAGTTCTACCCCAAGCCCCAGGCCACCACGAAAATCCCCGACAGCACCCTCAATGGCATCAACACCTACTTCAACCAGGCACTCAAGCGTGAGCTGGGCAAATCACTGCCCCTGGCCAACGGGCCCGGCCCCGGTGTGATGGTGGTACGTGCGGCGATCACCGCCGTCAGCAGCAAGACCGAAGGCCTCAAACCCTATGAATTCGTGCCCGTGGCCCTGGTGGCGGCAGCGGTGAGTACCGGTACCGGCATCCGCGACCAGGAAACCACCCTGGGCACCGAGGCGCAGTTCCTCGATGGTGCCAGTGGCAAGGTGCTCGCCCAAGTGGTGCGCAAGGGCACGGGCAAGCCGCTGTCCAACGACTCGCAGGTGATGAAGGCCGATGACGTGAAAGGCGTGATCGATGGCTGGGCGTCGGACCTGCATCAGTCGTATGTGAAGCTGAAAAAACACTAGGGACTAGAACGCATTCCTGGCGGGTTTGTTGTAGTAGCTGAGCAGGGCGTCGTAGCAACGGGTGATGAGGTAGTAGTCATCACTCAGTTGCTGCGGCGAGGCGTGTTCCCGCCAGTCCCGATGCAGGGTACGCAACGCCTGGAGGTACGCGTCGGCTGACGAGCGGGTGGCATACCAGAGGTGAGTAGCCTCATCCTCCCGTTTGCTGCGCGGCATTTTAACCAGGAAGGCCTTGCTGGCATCGCTGGCCTGTTGCAGCGTCTCGGTCAAACTGAGCAGTTGCTGGGGCGTCAGGCTGGCGTCGCGTACGCCCTGGTCAATCTGGTTCATCGCCTGGCGGGCCGCGATCATATGGTTGAGCAGGTGCCAATGCAGGTCCCGGCCGAAGCGCGATTCGAGTCGCGCCAGTTGTACCGGCCGCAGATGGATGTCTTCGTTTTCCAACTGTGTGCGTAACTCGGCGGATGCCCTCAGGTATTCTTCGCCCCGCTGAGCCAGTTTCCCTTCCAGACTCTTGTTCATGGCCTGCGCCACAAACTGGCGCATGTTCGACGGCATACCTTCGGTTTGTATCGGGTCAACCATGTCTGCCAGCGAGGTGAATTTATTCAGCTTGTCGGCATACACCGTGGCGAGAGTACCGAGGTGGCTTCCGGGCTGCTGGCGCTCCAGTTTGAGTGTGTACAACTGCGAACAGACCGCCGCTTGGATAAGGCGCGGTTCAGGCTCATCACGGTCGCCAAATTTATCCTGGGTGGGTGCTTCGGGCTGTGTCGAACGCATACGGTAGTACGCCAGGCGCGTATCGCGATCAATGCGGTTCACGCAGTCAATGATCGGCGCCAGTGCGCTGGCCGTTGCGGTGGAAGGGCTGTCCCGTTGGTCGAGCCATAATTGCACGCGTTGCAGGGGTTTGGTGGCGCCGGCCACACCGAGCAATCCCAGGCCCAATACCAGGCTGATGGGTAACAACCATTTCGGATTCATTGCGCGGCCTCCTGGCCATACCACTGTGCCTGGGTGGCGGGCGCCTGACAGTCGGGGGCGCTGCGAGGCATGCGGCTGCACAGGCGTTCGGGCCACTGTTGCAGGCCCTGGTTACGGGTTACGTGTTGCTGGTTGTCGAGCACCGTCAAGCCGGCGTACAGCACAATCCCACTGGTGACCAACAGCACCATGCCCAGGGCCGTCCAGCGTGGGTGGCGGGCGGTCCAGGGGGTGTGGCTGTTCATGAAGGGCCGCTTGATCACGCCGATAACCGCCAGGGTCGCGACCAGCGCCAGGCTGGCAAACGGGCCGAACGCGTAACCCAGCGCTGCGGCAAGGACCAGCCCTGGCAGCAGGTCCCGTATCGGCAACAACGGCAGGTGAGTAGGGCTGAACCAGCGCGGCAGGCGCTCACTGAGTCGTTCATCGAGCACGCGGTACTGATGAGCCAGCGGGCGCCAGACCTGCCAAGCCAATCCGGCACCTATCACGGCGCCCAATGACCACAGCAGGCCGTAGCCCAAGGTCGGCAGCACATTGCCGGCCAGGGGCTCGGCATTCACCAGCACGCCCACCAGGCAGCTCAACACCAGTGCGACAATCCAGGGCCAGGTGTCCATGGCCGTGTCCCACCCTTGCCAGAAATACACGGTACCGCCGGGCATCGCTTCGGCTTCGGCCACATGGTCGGCGTAGATATCTGCGCTGAGTGCCTGGCAGGCTTTCCAGTCATGTTCATCGAAGCGTTGGGCGAAGGCACGGCGCTGCCCCAGGCTCATCGGAGCCAATAGCAGCCGGGCGGCACGTTGTTGCGGGCTGTTGGGCGCTTCGGTGGCCAGTGCCCGTTGGCGTGCCATGAAGACCGGGCCTTGCTGGCGTTGCAACAGCCGCGCCCAATCCCCAGCCGGGCAGTCATGACCGGCGCCGCCATGCCAGTGCTGGCCGGCACACACCGCGTCGAACACTGCGCTCGACCAGTAGTGACTCTGTGCAAGCAGGCGGGCCAGCCATTGGTTGAACCACTCGGCATGGGGATGATTATTCACCCAGGGATGTTCGGAACGTGCGGCATAGGCAGCCAGGAACGCGGCCTCGTCCTTTTGCTCAAGGGCCTGGCGCAATGGCTGCTGCAAGGCGCTGCGGTGCTTGCGCTCGAGTCTTTCGATCAGCTCGCCGGGCAACTCCAGGCGCTGCCAGGCCGTCAGCCAGTTAAAGGTTTCAAACGCCCAGCGGGTGTCTTCGGGGTTGAGATGCCCCTCGATGTCGCGCAACAACAGCTGGATTTCAAAGTGCAGCGCATTGCCATGGGCCATGGCCGTTTGGTAGTGGTCGGCCAGGCTGTCGCCCTGGATGTCGATGACCACTTCGTCAGCTTCCTGCTGCCCCTGGCGCCACGCCAGCGCGGCCTCATAGGCTTCGCGCAGGCGCTGGAAACCCTCGGGATCATCATCCGGCCGGGTTTTCTTCAGCAGGGCCGCGTATTGGCGCTTTATCGTGCGGCTATCGACATCCGGCGCCAGGCCAAGGACATTCCAGCAAGTCATTTAAGCGGTGTCAGCGGCGGCAGCTTCCACTGGCGATTGCCCACCTCAGGCGTGGGCAGGTAAATCCGCAGGATTGCGTAGAACGGACCGGGTGGGGCCGGCAACCAGTTGCTCTGCTCGGCTTTTGGCGGCTCGTGGTGCTGCAGGGCCAGGGTCAGGCCGCCATCGGCGTCGCGCTTGAGGCCGGACAGCATGTGCGAGTTGATCAGGTAGCGTTTCTTGTGGTTGGGCACCAGCTGCTTGGTCTTGGCGTCATACATGGTCAGCGACCAGAACGCATCGGCCGGTGGCAACTGGTCCTTGGCGAAGTGCACGGTGTAGCTGTGGCGTGCGCCGTTGGCAGGCTTGCCCTCGCTGTCGATGACGTAGCTCAGGTACGCGACCTCATCGCCGGAGTTACCGAAAATCCCCATGTCCGCACCGGCGTAGCGGTACAGGTAGTTGTTGTTCAGGTGGTCGCGGCTGCCGTACAAATCGGCACTGGAGACCTGATGCGTGTCGATCTTGTCCTTTTTGAACGCGGCAAACTCGGCGCGGGCATCGGAGATACCGTCTTCCAGGGCCTTGCGCTGTTCAGCGGTCAACGCCTTGACCTTGAAGGGCGCGCCTGGGGCGATACCGATCTTGGCGAAGCGCGCCAGCAGGTCTTTCTCGCTGTCCTGGGGCGCGGCGAAGGCCAGCATGAAGTTCAGGTAGCGAAACAGCTGCGGGCCTTCGGTCATGGTCGCCATGGGCTTGGGCCACTCCACTTTTGGAGCCTTGGCCGGCGCAGCTTGCTTCACGTAGCTGCTCAGTGACTGCACCTTGTAGCCGTTCTGGACCTGCTTGACCTTGTTCAGGTCCTTCTCGTCGAACAACTGCGTACGGTAGAGAGCGTAGGCGATGTTGCTTTCGCTGTAGACCACGCGGTCCACGTTGACCGGCTGCTGACCTTTCCAGTCAGGGCCGGCGATCATGTAGTGGCCGCCGTTGTTGCCGGTGCTGCGGGTGCCCAGATAGGCGATGTTCTGTGTGTAGAGATCGATCAACTGCACCGAGTAATAACGGTTGTCTTCGATCCTGGGCAGTGTCAGGACCTGGGGCTCGCTGCGCAGGTCCAGCCAGATGAAGGAGTAGGGCGTGTCCAGGTTCGGGGTGGCGAAGGCGGTGTCCTTGGGGGTGACGATCTGGGCAGTGTTGCCGATGTGGTTGAACGGTGCCTTGAAGTTGGCACCGCCCTTGTCGACGGCCTGGGTGTAGAGCGTCTTGTACATTTCCACCACCGGGTAGCCATACAGGTAGGCTTCCTTGGCAATGGCCCGCGCTTCGCTGGGGGTGGCGGTAAAGTCGGCCCAGGCGCCGGTACTCATGAGTATCGAGAGGCTCGCCAACAGCAGGCGCGTCGGTTTTCCAATCATGTTGTCGCGTCCTTCCAAAGTGCGTTTGACTGACGGGGAATAAAGGCGATGAGTTTCCTGTTTTATTTCCCGAACGTCACGTTAATCCCTGCGAATTATGCGAACTCATCAATGCCGATCCGTACGGCGGCTTGAACCTGTGGGTAAAGGCGCACAAATAGCCGCCTCGATGGGCGGCACTGTGTAAAAGAGGGGGGGGTCAGGCGGCAGGCAGCATCGATTTGACTTTGTCGCGCAATTGATCGATGGAGAATGGCTTGGCGATCACCTGCATGCCGGCAGGTACATCGATGTTCTCGGCATAGCCGCTGGCAAACAGGATCGGCAGGGTGGGCCGCACTTCACGCACCTTGGCTGCCAATTGCTTACCGTCCATATCCGGCAGCCCGACGTCGGTCATCATCAGGTCGATGTGCTGCGCGGCATTTTCGACAATCTTCAAGGCTTCTTCAGCGTCGGCAGCTTCAAGCACCAGGAACTCCAACTCTTCGAGCACATCAACGATCAGCATGCGCACGATGGCATCGTCTTCGACGACAAGGAGGGTGGAGGGGGCTGCGGACATAATGAGGGTTCCCGAAAAAATGGAGGTGCAGGTCTTTAGCGGTTGAAAGACCATTCTCTAATGAGTCGCGTCAATCTCGGCAAGTTCCCACAGCAGGCGAGTATTGTGACGGCAACGGGCCAGAATGTCCCGTTTGGGAAAGAGAAGCAGGGGCATTTTTTGTCTGGTTGAGCACGGGGCCCATCAGTGTTGGCCGAGCACCTGAGCCTCACGCCTTCAAACGAGGCGAGGAGGCTCAGCGGACTCAATGCCCGAAACCGTACTTCATAGCGGCGTAAAGACCAGATTCGCTACGGCCAAGTCGTCAACCTTGTCGTAAACCACGTCGAGAGAATGGAACTCACTGACGTTGTACTCGATCGTCCCGCGTTTTGTGCCATAGGGATTTCGTGTTGGGGCACTCAATCCGCTACTTAACACTTTATCCAATCCCTCTTGCATGGATTGCAATGTTTGAAACTTTACCAATCCCGCGTTTGGGTCGTAGAAAAACCAATCCGTAGTCCCATCCTTGACCCTGATGCCGGCAATTAATCCATGGTCTTTTTCACCGATTCTGAGTGTCTTCGATGTAGGGGAGTTGGTGAGATCTTCAATGATCTGCGCGACATTCAATTTCTTGAAGGGTTGATCTAAGTGATAACTTATCTTATTACCAACGACGTCCTGGAAAGACCTCAGCGTCTTGATGAATTTTTGCGATTGCTGCGTCAGCGGAGAGGCCGCTGCGCGGTAAAGATTCGTCAGGAATAGATCCTCCTTTCCTTGCTCGATAGCCATGGCCATCGTATTTGCCATTGCGGCGCATTCGCCGCGTGACGCGGGGTCGACATGGGCGAGGTAGTAATGCAGTGAGGCAGGAGTCAACTGCACACCCGGAGCCTTGACGTCGGCATTAAGCAGTTGAGAGGCGTACTTGGCTTCCTCAATTGCCTTTAATTTTATTTGCTTAGCGAGTATGCCAATCTCCTCCGCTGTCAGGCTTGGGTCGGAAATCAGCTGGATGAGACCTCTGCCGCTAATATTGGAATGGTAATTACGAAGTTTTGTCACTTCCCCATGGTCGTAGCCGCGATTAAAGTCGGAACGATTCTGCGGCTGTTGCGCCCGTTCCAGGTTTTGCTTGAACCCCTCATGATGAGGCCCGTTCAGAGGGGTAGCATCGTTGATAGTTGTCACCCTGCCATGAATGGGGGTGAAGTCTTGCAAGGGGGCGCCAAAGGGTTGCTGCTTGACCGCGTCGTAGGCATACCAGTTCCCGTCCCGGTGTACGGCGATCCCGTCGATATTACCCTCGGCAGCCTTGAACGATCCGATGGTTGCGGTGCCGTATTCCTTGTTTGCGGCCTTCAACAGGTCATAGCTTCCCGATGCGCCACGCACCTTGTTGATCAGTACCTGCCCGGAATCGCCGAGAAATTTTGCGCCGCGCGTGGCCAGCTTGGCGGCTCCCGTCGCCGCGCCCCTCACTCCGCTCAACGGGTTGAGCGAGCTGATAAGGCTACTGCCGATGACGCGACCCGCCTGCAATGCCTTTACGGTAGCGGACGCCGAGGATGCAGCCACCTTGGCGAGCTTTGCGGCAGCACCGTAACCCATGGTCAGCAGCCCGAGAGCATCCAGGCCGAGGTCGAAAAGCCCGGCTTCATAGTCACCGTCACGAAAGTTGACAATGGCCGATCTCAAGGGAATCAAGTTGAGAGAAAACTGCTTGAGTCGCTCATCACTTTCTTTCTGCTGATCGAGTGTCGTGCTTCCCCTGGCTTGCTGCCATTGGTTCCCGATACCAAGGTGCTCAAAAAAAGCGCCTGCCAGGTCGTGTGTTCGGGTAGAGGTGAAACTCGATGGGGGACGAGAAGGGTCTTCTGGCGGCTGTTCTCGCTCGAGCCGGTCCTGGTGCTCAGGGGCGAACTTTTCTACTTTGGTCGATATATTCGCGTCCCGCCATCCACCCCGCGTGATGGCTGCCTCACTCTGTCGCTTCACGATGCGTTTGTTCCGGACATCGATCTCATAAACATTGACCTGGGTTTCTCCGTCAACCTGCCTTTCGGTTCTTACCAGCAATTCATTGAGCCTGGATTGGAAGGTGGCCGGGTTTATGAAACCCCTGCCAATCTTGTATTGGTTGTATTGAAATAATTCGATTTTACCGAACTCCAGGTTTTCCCGATCTTCCAGTGGCAGCTCGGAAATCATGTGTTTTACCTGGGTCTGAATGCCTTCTTCGAGTGATTTGATCGCCGATTCGTATTGCTCTAGAAATATCCCATTGACGTTGAGCCGGGGTTGCTGATTGATCACATCGATCGGAAGGTCAGGGTCGTCGGTTTTCCAGTTGACGTTGATGCCCATCATGGCCATGTCCAGCATCGAGTGCTTGCCATCCAGTTGCTTGGCTTTGTCATCGGTGACGGTTGAGAGACTTTTCGACTCAAAGTCCGTGCGCTCACCAAAATGCTCCTTGAGTTTTTCCAGGGCGATGGCTTTTCTACTAGGAATCTCGGCAGTGATTAATTGGGAGGCCTTGATTCTGGCGCTTAACTGCTCATTGAACGCGGTCCGGATGCTGTCGACTTCCTCAGGGGTGTAGAGGGCATCGTCCTTCTTTTCGACCAGACCGTTGGACACGCCCCAATCCAGTAACAACGGCGTGATGGCGTGTTCCGCAGGACCATTCAAGGCTTGTGCGGCACTCATGACCTGGCCGTAGCTCATCTGCGATGCGGTCCCCGGCGCACTCGCTTCGACCTTGGCCACCGCAAGGCAGAAACTCACCCAGGCCTGGCTGCCGTTCACCAGCGAGTCGGGAATATCCTTGACCAGGAACTGGGGGGCTGTGCGTGACAGCAACAGGTGGGTGGCCAGCTTGGCCGTGGCCGGCGTGGCCCTGCCTTTAGTCACCAGATGTTTACTGAGCCCCTGGACGATGGCTGACGGTGGCAGGCCCCAATAGTCTTGATGGCCCAAGTCAAAGCCGGCGATTGAATTTCTCACAGGCAACACGACGGACTCACGATCGAGACCGATGTGAAGGGCGGCCAACACGTAATCGCTGATGCTGGTTGGCGTGGCGATACCATTCAGCCCGTCCTGGACCCCTTGCCCTATCTTCTGGGCCATGGGGGACTTGAGCAGGGTGTCCAGCGCCCTGGCCGGGTCTTGCAGTTCGACCTCCGAAAGAGCGCTGGCCTTGATAAGCGCACCCAGCGCCCCTTTGGCCAGCTCCGCCCGGAGTAAGGCGGGCTCGGTCCGGATATTGCCGCGCAGGATGCTGGACTCGACGATGACTCGTATCTTGTGCCGTTGTTCCTGGGTCAGGGGAAGGGGCCAGGATAAGCCCCCACCGAGATCACCCAGCAGCGGTTCCAGGGCTCGAGCGTTAGCGGCATCTGCCAAGTGAACCAGGTCAGCTCGGGTTTCAGGGATAGGTAAATCGTGATGCTTGATAAAGCTTTCCAGGCTGACAGTGGAGTCGCTGCCCGGCGCGCCGGACGCGTGAAAGGTCGAGTGTGGATCAATGATTGTTTGAGTGGTTTTCAAATGTGACAACACGGCTGCTGGAGTCGCGTCCTCTCCCAGGCTCTTCGTCGCCTCGGTGAGCTGGTGCGCGAGGTTTTTCCAGTTCCGTGCGTTTGCCTGTGCGCGTGCTTGGAGTGAAAGAGGCTGCGATTCATCCGAGGAGCGTCGCGCAGGTGTGGAAGTTGGGTCGCGGTGTATGGACAGGGTGTTACCGGGGGTGGCCTGCGACTGAGCAGGCGTCGATGCGATGGAGTGATCTATAACCTGGGGGCGTGGCTGGAGGCTCAATGAGGATGCCATCTTCATTACCTTTGGTGGTTGGTCCTCCCTGGACCTGCTTCAGACCTCCGTTGAGTGTCGGGAGCGCACCCAGGTGTTCCCCCGGCATTGGTTCCATAAATGTCGGGCATCGGCGGTGGCAAGTTTGGAATGTGAATGTGTTTAAACCTCAATACGCGTCAGAAACGTAGCCCTCTACCGGCACTTTGGGGCAAACTCCCGGTTTTTCCCTATTTGGCCAAGGCATGCCCATGACTCCCGCGTCGTCCGTCGATGAAAAGAGCTTTCGTACACTGCTCAGCCGAAACGTGGCATTGCCCCTGGGTGTGGGCGTGCTCAGCGCGGTGTTTTTCGTCTGTCTGATCACCTATTTGCTCTCGGTGATCCAGTGGGTGGAGCACACTGACCGGGTCATCAACAACCTCAACGAGTCGTCCAAGCTGACCGTCGATCTTGAAACCGGCATGCGTGGCTTCCTGATCACCGGGGACGAGCACTTCCTCGACCCTTACGAAGTGGCCAAGCCGCGCATCATTGCCGACCTGCGTAACCTGCAGGAACTGGTGGCGGACAACCCGCAACAGGTGGACCGTCTGAAACGCCTGGAAGCCCTGCAAGCCGAATGGAACAAATACGCCCAGTCGATGATCGACCTGCAGCGCGAAAGCGGTGACTACCGCAACGCCGTCAAGTCCGGCCGGGGCAAGCGCCTGACCGACGAAATTCGCAAGGAATACGAAGACGCGGTGGCGATGGAGCAGCAGTTCCGGATCACTCGCAATGAACAAGTCACGCGCACCACGGTGATCAGCGTCACCCTCTATCTGTTGTTCGTTCTCGGCCTGAGCGGGATCCTGGCCTACATGGGTAGAAAAAACTTGCTTTCTCTTTCAGAAAGTTACAGCGCAAACCTCGCGTCACAACAGAAGATCGCGCAGCGTCTGGAGCGGCAGGCCTGGCTGCGTAACGGCCAGACCGAACTGGCCGAACAGGTGCTCGGTCAACTCACTCTGAACATGCTCGGACGCAATATCCTGCAGTTCTTTGCCCAATACATGGGCTCGGCGGTGGCGGCGCTGTATGTCCGTGAAGAGCATGGCGGCCTCAAGCGTGTGGCCACCTATGGCTTCTCCCGCGAGCAGGAACAGCTGGAGCAGTCGATCTACAGCGATGAGGGCATCGTTGGGCAGGCCGCCCAGCTCGATCGCCTGATTCGCCTGGACGACGTGCCGGTGGACTACTTCAAGGTCAGCTCCGGCCTGGGCGAAGGCACGACCCGTAGCGTGCTGGTGGTTCCCACCAGCGATGACGACCGTGTCAACGGTGTGATCGAACTGGGCTTTTTGCGCCCGCTGGAGGAGCGCGACGTCGAACTGCTGGAGCTGATCGCCGGCAATATCGGCACCTCCATCGAGGCCGCCCGTTATCGCCAACGCCTGCAGGAAGTGCTGGCCGAAACCCAGCAGCTGAACGAAGAACTGCAGGTACAGCAGGAAGAACTCAAGACCGCCAACGAAGAACTCGAAGAACAGTCGCGCATTCTCAAGGAGTCCCAGGCTCACCTGGAAACCCAGCAGGCAGAGCTGGAGCAGACCAACGAGCAACTGGCCGAACAGACCCAGACCCTTGCCGAACAGCGCGACGCCATGGACCGCAAGAACGTCGAGCTCAACCAGGCCCAGCTGGAGCTGGAAGATCGCGCCGA
Source organism: Pseudomonas sp. NFACC42-2 (assembly GCF_900116055.1). Lineage (NCBI taxonomy): Bacteria > Pseudomonadati > Pseudomonadota > Gammaproteobacteria > Pseudomonadales > Pseudomonadaceae > Pseudomonas > Pseudomonas sp. NFACC42-2. The sequence continues at coordinate 238,037 of NZ_FOZO01000001.1, read as the reverse complement.
TGAATTGCAGCGCTCCAGCAAGTACAAGTCCGAATTCCTCGCCAATATGTCCCACGAACTGCGCACGCCGCTGAACAGTTCGTTGATCCTGGCCAAGTTGCTGGCGGAAAACCCCCAGGAAAACCTCAGCGCCGAACAGGTCAAGTTTGCCGAATCGATCTATTCGGCGGGCAATGACCTGCTCAACCTGATCAACGACATCCTGGATATTTCCAAGGTGGAAGCCGGCAAGCTGGAAGTGCGCCCGGAAAACTCAAGCGTCACACGCCTGGTCGATGGCCTGCGCGGGATGTTCGAGCCGTTGGCCGCCGACCGTAAGCTGGGGTTCCAGGTACAGGTGCAGGCCGATGCACCGATCATGCTGTTCACCGACCGCCAGCGCCTGGAGCAGATCCTCAAGAACCTGCTCTCCAACGCGATCAAGTTCACCGAGCAAGGCGAGGTCAGCCTGTCGGTGTCCCGCGCGCCTGGGGAAGGCATCGCCTTTACCGTGCGCGATTCGGGCATCGGGATTGCCCCGGACCAGCAGGAAAGCATCTTCGAGGCGTTCCGCCAGGCCGATGGCACCACCAACCGCCGTTACGGCGGCACGGGCCTGGGCCTGTCGATTTCCCGCGACCTGGCCGCGTTGCTTGGCGGCTATATCAGCGTGACCAGTGAGCCCGGCAAAGGCAGCACCTTCACCCTGGTGTTGCCGGAGCAGTATGTCGAGCGCGAGGAAGATGCCGCGCCAATCGAGCCGCCGCGCCAGGTGATTACCGCACCCGCACCCACGCCCATCGCAATTTCGCCGCTGCCGGTGGCCGACACCAAGCAGATCCCGCGCTTCGCCGATGACCGCGACAAGGCGCCGTTCACCACCCGCTGCATCCTGGTGGTGGAGGACGAACCGAACTTTGCCCGCATCCTGTTCGACCTGGCCCATGAGTTGGGTTACCAGTGCCTGGTGGCCCACGGCGCGGACGAGGGCTACAGCCTGGCCGAGGAGTACATTCCCGATGCGATCCTGCTGGACATGCGCCTGCCGGACCATTCCGGGCTCACTGTCCTGCAACGCCTCAAGGAGCACGCCAACACGCGCCATATCCCGGTGCACGTGATTTCCGTGGAAGACCGCGTCGAAGCCGCCATGCACATGGGCGCCATCGGCTATGCGGTAAAACCGACGACGCGCGAAGAGCTCAAGGACGTGTTTGCGCGCCTTGAGGCCAAGCTGACCCAGAAGGTCAAGCGCGTGCTGCTGGTAGAGGACGATGACCTGCAGCGCGACAGCATTGCCCGCCTGATCGGCGACGATGACATCGAAATCACCGATGTCGGCTACGCCCAGGCCGCCCTGGAGCTGCTGCGCACCAACGTCTATGACTGCATGATCATCGACCTCAAGCTGCCGGACATGCTGGGCAACGAGTTGCTCAAGCGCATGGCCACCGAAGATATCTGCTCGTTCCCGCCGGTAATCGTCTACACCGGGCGCAACCTGACCCGCGATGAAGAGGCCGAACTGCGCAAGTATTCGCGCTCGATCATCATCAAGGGCGCCCGTTCGCCAGAGCGCCTGCTCGACGAAGTCACACTCTTTCTGCACAAAGTCGAATCCCAGCTGTCCCATGACCGCCAGAAGATGCTCAAGACCGCCCGCAGCCGCGACAAGGTCTTCGAGGGGCGCAAGATCCTGTTGGTGGACGACGATGTGCGTAACATCTTCGCCCTGACCAGCGCCCTGGAGCACAAAGGTGCCGTGGTAGTGATCGGGCGTAACGGCCGCGAAGCCATCGAGAGACTCAATGAAGTCGACGATATCGACCTGGTGCTGATGGACGTGATGATGCCGGAGATGGACGGCTACGAGGCCACCGCCTTGATCCGCCAGGACCCGCGCTGGAAGAAACTGCCGATCATCGCGGTGACGGCCAAGGCCATGAAAGACGACCAGGAACGCTGCCTCGCGGCGGGTTCCAACGATTACCTGGCCAAGCCGATCGACCTGGATCGCCTGTTCTCGCTGATTCGCGTGTGGCTACCGAAGATGGAACGCATTTAAGTGGAGCAACGTTTTTTGGAGAAGAGCAGCGATATTGAGCTGCGCCTGTTGATCGAGGCGATTTACCTCAAGTACAGCTACGACTTTCGCGACTACTCCGGCGCGTCGGTCAAGCGCCGCGTGGCCCATGCCTTGCGCCAGTTCGACTGCGCCACGATTTCGGCACTGCAGGAGCGGGTGCTGCACGACCCGGCGGCGTTCATGCAGTTGCTGCAGTTCCTGACGATCCCGGTGAGCGAGATGTTTCGCGACCCGTCGCACTTCCTGGCCATTCGCCAGGAAGTGGTGCCGCTGCTCAAGACCTACCCGTCGATCAAGATCTGGATTGCCGGCTGCAGCACGGGGGAGGAGGTGTACTCCATGGCCATCCTGTTGCGTGAGGAAGGGCTGCTGGAACGCACGATCATCTATGCCACCGATATCAACCCCGCGTCCCTGGATAAAGCCAAGCAAGGCATCTTCTCCCTGGAGAACGTGCGGGCCTACACGGCCAATTATCAGCAGGCCGGGGGGCAGCGATCATTTGCCGACTACTACACGGCGGCTTACGATTACGCGATCTTCGACAAATCGTTGCGGGAGAATGTGACCTTCGCCGACCACAGCCTGGCGACCGACAGTGTTTTCTCGGAAACTCAATTAATTTCATGTCGTAACGTGCTGATCTACTTCAATAAAAAATTGCAGGATCGAGCGTTTGGATTGTTTCATGAGTCGCTGTGCCATCGCGGCTTCCTGGTGCTGGGCAGCAAGGAAACCTTGGAGTTTTCGGGGTACAGCAAGCAATTCGAACCCTTGGTCAAGCAGGAACGGATCTACCGCAAATCATGAACGACGTTGCCGCCAACCCGATTCGCGGGATTGAAGCCATCGTCGTCGGCGCCTCCGCCGGCGGCGTCGAGGCGTTGCTGGGTATTTTCAGCGAGCTGCCCGAGACCTTCGGCCTGCCGATCATTGCCGTATTGCACCTGCCGGATGAGCGCCGCAGCCAACTGGCGGAAGTCTTTGCGCGACGCCTGCCGATTCCGGTAAGGGAAGGGCAGGATAAGGAAGCGATCCAGGCGGGCACGTTGTATTTCGCCGGGCCCGGTTATCACCTTTCGATCGAGCATGACCGCAGCCTGTCCCTCAGCCAGGAAGAGCGGGTACACCATTCCCGGCCGGCGATCGACTACCTGTTTGCCTCCGCCGCCGATGCCTATGGCAAGGGCCTGCTGGCGATTTTGCTGACAGGGGCCAACCAGGACGGCGCCCACGGGCTGGCCCATGTCAAGCATTCGGGCGGCACCACGGTGGTCCAGGACCCCAGCGAAGCACGGATTGCCGTGATGCCGCGGGCGGCCCTGGCCCTGCACACCCCTGACCATATTCTGACCCTGAGCCGCATTGCCGCATTGCTGGCTTCCCTGGAATCCTCCCCATGTTAAGTACTGTCCAGGCCAAACTGCTGATCGTCGACGATCTGCCGGAAAACCTGCTGGCCCTCGAAGCGTTGATCAAGCGCGAGGATCGCCAGGTCTTCAAGGCACTGAGCGCCGACGAGGCCTTGTCCCTGTTGCTGGAGCACGAGTTCGCCATGGCGATTCTCGATGTGCAGATGCCCGGCATGAACGGGTTCGAGCTGGCCGAGCTGATGCGCGGCACCGAGAAAACCAAGAACATCCCGATTGTGTTCGTCAGCGCCGCCGGTCGTGAACTCAACTATGCGTTCAAGGGCTATGAAAGTGGCGCCGTGGACTTCCTGCACAAGCCGCTGGATATCCACGCGGTCAAGAGCAAGGTCAATGTGTTTGTCGACCTGTACCGCCAGAGCAAGGCGATGAAGCAGCAAGTCGAAGCCCTGGAGCGCAGCCGCCGCGAGCAGGAGCTGTTGCTCACGCGCCTGCAGGCCACCCAGGCCGAGCTGGAGCAGGCAGTGCGCATGCGCGACGACTTCATGTCGATCGTCGCCCACGAGGTGCGTACGCCCCTTAACGGCCTGATCCTCGAAACCCAGCTGCGCAAGATGCACCTGGCCCGGGATAACGCCGCCGCGTTCACTCTGGACAAGATGCACGCCATGGTCGACCGCGATGAGCGCCAGATCCAGAGCCTGATCCGCCTGATCGAAGACATGCTCGACGTCTCGCGTATCCGCACCGGCAAATTGTCGATACGCCCGGGGCGCTTCGACCTGGCGCAATTGGTGAGCAACCTGGTGGAGAATTTCGCACCGCAGGTAGCCGCCGCCGAATCGTCGATGCACCTGGCGGCCGAGGGGCCGGTGGTGGGCAATTGGGATGAGTTTCGTATCGAACAGGTGGTCACCAACCTGCTGACCAACGCCCTGCGCTACGGGGCCAAGAGCCCGGTGGAGGTGCGCGTGTATACCGAGCATGGCGAAGCCAGGGTAGAAGTGCGTGACCACGGGATCGGCATCAGCGAAGAGAACCAGAAGCGTATTTTCCAGCAGTTCGAACGGGTGTCAGCCAGCCAGGTTGCCGCGGGACTGGGCCTTGGGTTGTTTATTTCCGAACAGATCGTGGCCGCCCATGGCGGCACCATCGAGGTCGAGAGCCAGATAGGCCAGGGCGCCTTGTTCCGGGTGTGCCTGCCCCTTGAACCGTCGGCATGAAATCAATCGTCACCCCGACGCAACCTCTACGTGACCCCATGGTCGTAATTGCAGCAATTGACCGGACAAAGGCTTCCCATGAGTGAAGATGCACAAGATGTCGTACTGATCGTCGAGGACGACGAATCCATTATGTTTGTGCTGGGTGAGTACCTGGCCGGCCTGGGGTATCGGGTATTGAAGGCGATCAACGGGGAGCAGGCCTTTGAAATCCTCGCCACCAAGCCGCACTTGGACCTGATGGTCACCGACTACCGTTTGCCCGGTGGGATTTCCGGCGTGCAGATCGCTGAGCCGGCCATCAAGTTGCGCCCGGAATTGAAAGTGATCTTTATCAGCGGCTACCCCCAGGAAATTCTCGACTGCAACAGCCCGATCACGCGCAATGCGCCGATCCTGGCCAAGCCGTTTGACCTGGATACCTTGCAGGAGCATATACAGCGTTTGTTGGCCTGAAGGGCCAAGTGGTGAATCAGGCTCTTCCTGAGCCTGAATGACACTGCTTGGCTAATGGCCATTTACGCCCGAATCATCTCCCGTACCTTCGCCGTCAACAAATCAAAGGTAAACGGCTTGGTGATCAACTGCATCCCCGGATCCAGGAACCCACCACGCACCGCCGCATGCTCGGCATATCCGGTAATGAACAGCACCTTCAGGTCCGGACGAACCTGCCGGCCTATCTCTGCCAGTTGGCGTCCATTCATGCCGGGCAAGCCGACGTCGCTGATCATCAGGTCAATGCGCTGGCTGGATTCGATAATCGGCAGTGCGCCATCGGCATCGCCCGCTTCGACAAAGGCGTAGCCCAGCTCACTCAATACCTGGCTGACCAGCACGCGCACCGCCGGGTCGTCCTCGACGATCAGCACGGTTTCCCCGCTGTTGGCGATTGGCAACAGGGCAGGGTCCACGGTCACATCGGGAGTGATTTCGCCGACGAAACGCGGCAGGAACAGGCTCACCGTGGTGCCTTTGCCTACCTCGCTGTGGAGAGTCACATGCCCGCGCGACTGGCGCGCGAAACCGTAGATCATCGACAAGCCCAGGCCGGTGCCCTGGCCAATGGGCTTGGTGGTGAAGAAGGGGTCGAAGACCCGGCCCATGAGGCTTTCCGGAATACCGCAGCCGGTGTCGCTGACGCTCAATTCCACGTAGTCGCCGGGCTTGAGCGTGCCGTAGGCGGCCGTGAAGACGCTATCGAGGTGGCGGTTACAGGTTTCGACAACCAGGCGGCCCCCACTCGGCATGGCATCCCGGGCGTTGAGCGCCAGGTTGAGCAGGGCACTTTCCAGTTGATTGGGGTCGGCCTCGGCGGTCCACAACTGAGTGTCCAGGCGCATGTCCAAGGCGATGCTTTCGTTGAGGCTGCGTTGCAGCAGCTCGCCCATGGACGTCACCAGTTGGTTGATCTGTACCGGCTTGGAATCCAGCGACTGGCGCCGCGAGAACGCCAGCAGACGGTGGGTGAGGCCGGCGGCACGGTTGGCGGAGGTCACGCCGAGGTCGATCAGGCTGTCCAGATCGTCCAGCTTGCCGCGGGACACGCGCCTTCGCAGCAGCTCCAGGCTGCCGATAATGCCGGTGAGCATATTGTTGAAGTCGTGGGCGATACCGCCGGTCAACTGGCCGACGGCTTCCATCTTCTGGGATTGGCGCAAGGCTTCTTCATTGCTGCGCAACTGCGCCGTGCGTTCTTCGACTTGCTGCTCCAGCGTCTCGAGGGTGCGCTGCAGGCGCAGTTCGCTCTCGCTCAGGTCGATCAACCTGTCCCGTGCTTCATATTGCCGACGCCGTCCGCGCAGGGCGGCGCTCACCAGGCTGATCAACGTCACGGGGTGGAAGGGGCGCTCCAGGAACGTCACGTTGCCCAGCAAGCCGCTGAGATGGGATGAACCGTTCTGTTCGCTACCACCGTGATGGGTCATCAGCACGATGGGCAGGTCGGACCAGGCGGGCTGCTGGTGCAGGTATTCCAGCAGGGGCTCCAGGTCCGCGCCGCGCAGGGCTTCGGCTGCGATGATGAGCATGCCGGCGCCTTGCTCCACGGCCTCGCACAATGCGGGCAGGCTGCTGGCAATCACGCCGGTGTAGCCGGCTTCCTTGAGCATCATCAGCGCCAAAGAGCCATCACGGCCCATGGGCGCCAGGACGATTGCGCGTTCGGATACGGGTGAAAGGTCGGTCACACGGCCTCATCCTTGAGCAAAGGCGAACCGGCGCCCATGTAGGTCGGGATACCGCGCAAAACCCCTTGGAAATTGTCCAGCGGTTCGCCGACGGTCATGCCGCGGCTGCTGATACGGTATTCACGGATAGTCGACTCGTGGGCGCCGGTGCGTTTCTTGATAATCGAGATGGCGCGGCGCACCTTGCCCAATGCCTCGAAATAACGCAGCAGAATCACGGTGTCGGCCAGGTAAGTGATGTCGACAGGGGCCTGCATGTCGCCGACCAGTCCATGTTGCGCGACGGTCATGAACGTCGCCGCGCCACGGCGGTTGAGGTACAGCAGCAGTTCATGCATATGCAGGATCAGCGCGTTTTCTTCCGGCATCGCCGCTTGGTAGCCGTTGATACTGTCAATGACCACGGTCTTGATCCCGCGCTCGTCCACACAGCGGCGCACGCGGTGGGAAAACTCGCCGGGGGACAGTTCGGCCGCATCCACCTGTTCGATCAGCAGGTTGCCGGTGGCCTGCAGGGCGGCGAGGTCGATGCCCATATTGTTCATGCGCTCGAACAGCAAACCCAGTTCTTCATCGAAGATAAACAGCGCGGCCTTTTCGCCACGGCCTACCGCCGCTGCGGCGAAGATCATCGAGATCAGCGACTTGCCGGTACCGGCCGGGCCGAGAATCAGGCTGCTGGAGCCGGTCTCGACGCCGCCGCCCATCAGGGCATCCAGCTCGCGAATGCCGCTGCTCAAGGTCTGGCGTATGTAACCGCCACGATGCTCGGCGGCGACCAGGCGCGGAAAGACGTGAATGCCATCGTGCATGATGGTGAAGTCGTGAAACCCACCCCGATATTTCTGCCCGCGATATTTCACCACCCGCACGCGACGGCGTTCGGCGCCGTAGTTGGGGGTCAGTTCTTCCAGGCGAATCACCCCGTGGGCCACGCTGTGCACGGTTTTGTCGAGGGATTCGGTAGTCAGGTCGTCGAGCAGCAGCACGGTGGCGTCGTAGCGCACGAAATAATGCTTGATCGCCAGGATCTGGCGGCGATAGCGCAGCGAGCTTTGCGCGAGCAGGCGGATTTCCGAGAGGCTGTCGATGACCACTCGGGTCGGCTTGACCCGCTCCACCACTTCGAAGATCTGCCGGGTTGCTTCGCCCAGCTCCAGGTCCGAAGAGTACAGCAGGCTCTGCTGATGCTCGGCATCCAGCAGGCTCTCCGGCGGGGTCAGCTCGAAGATATGAATATTGTCGTCCAGGTCCCAACCGTGGGACTCGGCGCCCTGGCGCAACTCACGCTCGGTTTCGGACAGTGTGATGTAGAGCGTTCGCTCACCCGCTTTCGCCCCGGCCTGCAGGAAGTGCAGGGCGACCGTGGTTTTACCGGTGCCAGGTTCACCTTCCAGCAGGAACAGGTGGCTGCGCGATAGCCCTCCGGCAAGAATGTCGTCGAGACCTTCGATGCCGATGGCTGCTTTTTCGGTTAACAACGCTTTGGATGTAGACAAGAAGTGCCCTCAGGTCACATACGAGTAGAGGATGCGCATCCAGGTGGACGCGCCATGTTCTCTTGACCGTAGCGCTTTGTGGCGGTTCAAACTGATGCGCGATTATTGTGCCTACAGGCCTTGCTGCAGTGCCGGATCGTCAGGGTTTTGCTGTTCGAGTTGGGCGAGCAGCACCTGCACATTCTGCAATTGGCCGCTTTCTTTCCAATAATTGACCAGCAGCACCCGCGCCTTGCGATTGGCCGGGTGGCGCTGGACGATTTCCTCCAGCTGGCGCTGGGCCGCTTCCAATTCCTGCTGGGCATGCAGGGTCGTGGCGAGGTCGTAGCGGTAATCCTGATTGTCCGGTTCCAGCTCAACGGCCTTGGACAGGCCGAGCAGCGCATAGGGGCGCTCGCCATGGTGCAGCAGCCACATACCCAGGGCATGTTGCAGGTAGGCCGACTCAGGGTGCGCCGCCAATTGCCGGGCCAGCAATTGGCGGGATTCATCGGTCTTGCCCTGTTTATCCAGCAACTCGATCTGCGCGACCACCGCTTGCAGGTTGTCCGGCTGCAAGCGCATGGCCTGTTCCAAGGCGTTTTGCGCTTCCGGCAGCAGGGCGCTGTGAATGTACAGGCGCGCCAGTTGAATCCAGCCTTCGGCCGTTTCCGGCTGGGCCTTGAGCTTTTTCACGAACTCGTCCAATACCTGCTGCAATGGCCCGAAGTACAGGCCCAAGGTGTCGGGCGACAGGCCGAGCAGGGCATTGGCGGCGGCAAAGCGTACGCTTTGTTCGGGATCATCGAGCACCGGGCCGAGCAGCAGGGTGCGCTGGCCGCTGGGCACCAGGCCGACAATGCTGTGGATAGCCGCTTCGCGCACCAACGCGGAGTCGCTGGTGAGGTCTTTGTCGGCGAGCTTCAAGGCCTGGGGGCTGGGGTAGTTGGGCAATTCGGCATGCAGCGCAGCGCGGCGTTCGGGTGACAGGTCCGGCCGGCCCAGTTGCTGATACAGCACGCGCGCGGCGCCCGGCTCGCCGTTATGCGCCTGTTTCAAGGCTTTTGAGTAACCGTGGGCAATGGCAGGAGGCACGGCCACCTGGGTGGTGCGGGAGAAATACCAGGTGATCAGCACAATCAACAACAGGGCGCACAGGCCGACGATGGAGTAACGGCGTGACTTTGACATGCAGGCGTCCGAAAAGCTGAAGAAGCAAAGCCGCAAGCTTCGGCCAGACCACGGCAGGTGTCAAACCTGCGTCAGGTCAGCACGTATTCCACCGGCTCCAGGGGCGGCGGCAGGTCGGTTTCGCCGAGGGCGGCGAGCAGCTCACGCTCCAGGGTGCGCAGGATCGCATTGCAGGGCAGGTCGTTTTCGTCAAAGCCGAAAGGGTCTTCCAGGTCGTCGCCGATTTCATCGAGGCCGAAGAAGGTGTAGCTGACAATGGCGGTAAACACCGGCGTCAGCCAGCCCAGGGGTTCAGCCATGGCGAACGGCAAGAGGATGCAGAACAGGTAAATGGTGCGGTGCAACAGCAAGGTATAAGGGAAGGGCAGCGGCGTGCTTTTGATTCGCTCGCACGCGGCCTGTACCTGGCTGAGGCTGACCAGACGGGTTTCCAACTGGGTGTAACGCCATTCGCTGAGGGTGCCTTGCTCGGCCAAGGCGGAAAATCCCGCGCCAATCTGTTGCAGCACCCGGTCAGGCAGGTTGGGATGACTCGCTTCCACGCTGGCCCAGGGCTGGATCGCCCGGGCTTGGTCTTCGTGGCGCAAACGCGCGACCAGCCCGTGGGCGAAGCCGCCCAGGCCCCGTAGCAGGCGCCTACGCTCCGCCGGGTCGGTGAGCACCTGGGTCTCGCGAATCAGCGAGCGCACCTCGATGATCATCTGCCCCAGTTGCTTGCGGCCTTCCCACCAGCGGTCATAGCAGGCGTTATTGCGAAAACTCATGAAGATCGACAGCGACAGCCCGAGCAACGTAAAGGGCGTGGCGTTGACCTTGGAGAAATAGGCCGGGTGCAAGGTTTCCACCAACACGATCACCGACGCCAGCAGCGTGACCAGCAGGCTGCGCAGGGCGATGCGCTTGGCAATCGAGCCCTTGAGGGAAAACAGGATGCCCAGCAGGTTCGGTTTGGGACGTACGATCATCGCGGGGAGGACTTCTTCGGTGGCGCAGCCCCTCAGGTTAGGAGCTTGCACGGCGCACGTCCAATCGCTTGGGCTGACCGGACGATCAGCGCGGTCGATGATTGGCCAAACCAGTCAGCCATGTTGAAGGCTTTGACCATTGCTGCCGTGGCGTTGCAGAGCGACTATTTCGACGATCTCGACCGTTCAAGGAAACAATAATGCAGATTGAGAACAAAGTTTTTCTGGTCAGCGGCGGCGCTTCCGGCCTCGGTGCGGCCACCGCAGATATGCTGGTCGCGGCCGGGGCCAAGGTCATGCTGGTGGATTTGAATGCCGACGCCGTGGCGGCCAAGGCCAGGCAGCTCGGCGACAACGCCCGCAGCGCAGTGGCGGATATCAGCCAGGAGGCCGCAGCCGAAGCCTCCGTGCAGGCAACCGTCGCGGCGTTTGGCGGTTTGCACGGCTTGGTCAACTGCGCGGGGGTGGTGCGCGGTGAAAAGATCCTCGGCAAGACTGGCCCCCACGGGCTGGCCAGCTTTGCCCAGGTGATCAACGTCAACCTGATCGGCAGCTTTAACCTGCTGCGCCTGGCGGCGGCGGCCATCGCCGAAACGGAAGCGAACGCCGACGGCGAGCGCGGGGTGATCATCAATACCGCGTCGGTGGCTGCGTTCGACGGGCAGATCGGTCAGGCCGCTTATGCGGCGTCCAAAGGCGCGATAGCCAGCCTGACCTTGCCCGCCGCACGGGAGCTGGCGCGCTTCGGCATTCGCGTGATGACCATCGCCCCGGGCATTTTCGAAACCCCGATGATGGCCGGCATGACCCCGGAAGTACGCGACTCCCTGGCCGCCGGCGTGCCGTTTCCGCCACGCCTGGGCAAGCCTGCCGAATACGCCGCGCTGGTGCGGCATATCATTGAAAACAGCATGCTCAATGGCGAGGTGATCCGTCTCGACGGCGCCTTGCGCATGGCGGCCAAGTAAGGAGGATGAGCCATGAATGATCCCATCGTGATTGTCAGCGCCGTGCGCACCCCCATGGGCGGGTTCCAGGGCGACCTCAAGGGCCTGACTGCGCCGCAACTGGGCTCTGCGGCTATCCGTGCGGCGGTCGAGCGTGCCGGCATCGCCGCCGATGCCGTGGATGAGGTGTTGTTTGGGTGCGTGCTGCCCGCCGGCCTGGGCCAGGCGCCCGCGCGTCAAGCCGCCTTGGGCGCCGGGTTGGATAAGTCCACGCGTTGCACCACCCTCAACAAGATGTGCGGCTCGGGCATGGAAGCGGCCATCCTCGCCCATGATTCGCTGCTGGCCGGCAGCGTCGACGTGGTGATCGCCGGCGGCATGGAAAGCATGTCCAACGCGCCCTACCTGCTGGACCGCGCCCGCAGCGGCTATCGCATGGGCCACGGGCGCGTCATCGATCACATGTTCCTTGACGGCCTGGAAGATGCGTATGAAAAGGGCCGCCTGATGGGCACCTTTGCCGAGGAGTGCGCGCAGCTCAATGGCTTCAGCCGCGAGGCGCAGGATGCGTTTGCCATCGCGTCGCTGAGCCGTGCGCAGGAGGCAATCACCCATGGCAGCTTCGCCGCCGAAATTGTCCCGGTACAGGTCACCGTCGGCAAAGAGCAGAAAACCATCCTGCATGACGAACAACCGCCCAAGGCCAAGCCGGAAAAAATCCCCGGCCTCAAACCGGCGTTCCGCGAAGGCGGCACGGTGACGGCGGCCAATTCCAGCTCGATTTCCGACGGTGCGGCCGCATTGCTGCTGATGCGCGAGTCCGAGGCACAACAGCGGGGGCTCAAACCGTTGGCGGTGATCCATGGGCACGCAGCGTTTGCCGATGAACCGGGGCTGTTTCCGGTGGCGCCGGTGGGCGCGATTCGCAAGCTGATGAGCAAGACCGGCTGGAGCCTCGACGATGTCGATCTGTTTGAAATCAACGAAGCCTTTGCCGTGGTCAGCCTGGTGACCATGAGCAAGCTGGAAATCCCCCACGCCAGGGTCAACGTCCACGGTGGTGCCTGTGCCCTGGGCCACCCGATTGGCGCGTCCGGCGCGCGGATCCTGGTCACCCTGCTCTCGGCCCTGCGCCAGAAAGGCCTCAAGCGGGGTGTCGCCGCCATTTGTATCGGCGGCGGTGAAGCCACGGCCATGGCCGTCGAATGCCTGTATTAAGGACTGAGCCCAATGCTGCCCAATGACGAACAACTGCAAATCAGCGACGCCGCCCGGCAATTTGCCCAGGAGCGGCTCAAACCGTTTGCCGCCGAGTGGGACCGCGAACATCGCTTTCCAAAGGAAGCCATCGGCGAAATGGCCGAACTGGGCTTTTTCGGCATGCTGGTGCCGGAACAGTGGGGCGGGTGCGATACCGGTTACCTGGCCTACGCCATGGCCCTGGAAGAAATCGCCGCCGGTGACGGCGCCTGCTCCACTATCATGAGCGTGCACAACTCGGTGGGCTGCGTGCCGATCCTGAGCTTCGGCAACGATCAGCAGAAAGAGCAATTCCTCAAGCCCCTGGCCAGCGGCGCCATGCTCGGTGCTTTCGCCCTGACTGAGCCGCAAGCTGGTTCGGATGCCAGTGGCCTGAAAACCCGTGCACGCCGTGAAGGCGATCATTACGTGCTCAATGGCTGTAAACAGTTCATCACTTCCGGCCAGAATGCCGGGGTGGTGATTGTGTTCGCGGTGACCGACCCGGCAGCGGGCAAGCGTGGGATCAGCGCGTTTATCGTGCCCACCGATTCGCCGGGCTACAGCGTGGCGCGGGTCGAGGACAAGCTCGGCCAGCATGCCTCCGATACCTGTCAGATCCTGTTCGAGGATGTGAAGGTGCCGGTGGCTAACCGCCTTGGGGAGGAGGGCGAGGGCTACAGGATCGCCCTGGCCAACCTTGAAGGCGGTCGCGTCGGCATCGCCTCGCAATCGGTGGGCATGGCCCGCGCCGCTTTTGAGGCTGCACGCGACTACGCCCGAGAGCGCGAAAGCTTCGGCAAACCGATCATTGAACACCAGGCCGTGGCCTTTCGCCTGGCGGACATGGCCACGCAAATCGCCGTGGCGCGGCAGATGGTGCACTACGCCGCCGCCCTGCGGGACAGCGGCAAGCCGGCGTTGGTCGAAGCCTCGATGGCCAAGCTGTTTGCTTCGGAAATGGCCGAAAAAGTCTGTTCGGCTGCCTTGCAAACCCTCGGCGGTTACGGTTACCTGAGCGACTTCCCCGTGGAGCGGATCTACCGCGATGTGCGGGTCTGCCAGATTTACGAAGGCACCAGCGATATTCAACGCATGGTCATCTCACGCAATCTCTAAGGAGCCGATACATGAGTTACGACACCATTTTGCTCGACGTCCAGGGCCGCGTCGGGTTGATTACCCTCAACCGTCCCCAAGCCCTGAACGCCCTGAATGCGCAGTTGGTCAGCGAGTTGAACCAGGCGCTGGATGGCCTGGAAGCCAACCCGGAAATCGGCTGCATCGTGCTGACCGGCTCGAAAAAAGCTTTCGCTGCCGGCGCCGACATCAAGGAAATGGCCGAGCTGACCTACCCGCAGATCTACCTCGACGACCTGTTCAGTGACAGCGACCGCGTGGCCAACCGTCGCAAGCCGATCATCGCCGCGGTCAACGGCTTCGCCCTGGGCGGTGGCTGCGAACTGGCGCTGATGTGCGATTTTATCCTGGCCGGTGACGGCGCCAAGTTCGGCCAGCCGGAAATCAACCTCGGCGTGCTGCCGGGCATGGGCGGCACCCAGCGCCTGACCCGCGCGGTGGGCAAGGCCAAGGCCATGGAAATGTGCCTGACCGGGCGGTTTATCGATGCGGTGGAAGCCGAGCGCTGCGGGATCGTCGCGCGCATCGTGCCCGCCGATGAACTGCTGGACGAGGCGCTGAAGGTCGCCACGCTGATTGCCGGCAAATCGGTGCCGATCAGCATGATGGTCAAGGAAAGCGTGAACCGTGCGTTTGAAGTGAGCCTGTCGGAAGGCGTGCGCTTTGAGCGCCGGGTGTTCCATGCCGCGTTCGCCACGCAGGACCAGAAGGAAGGCATGGCGGCGTTCGTGGCCAAGCGTACGCCGGCGTTCAAGGATAAGTAGCCGTTGCCAGCCGTATAGCTGCAAGCTTCAAGTAATCGCCAATGCGCTTTTTACTTGAAGCTTGCAGCTTAAGACTTGCAGCTCTTATAGCTGGTAGTTTTTGAGTTCCCGGGCAATCACCATCCGCTGTATCTCGCTGGTCCCTTCGTAAATCTGCGTGATCCGCGCATCCCGGTAGTAACGCTCCACCGGGTAATCCTCCAGGTATCCGTAGCCGCCATGGATCTGCATCGCACTGGAGCAGACTTTCTCGGCCATTTCCGAGGCAAACAGCTTGGCCTGGGACGCTTCCGAGAGGCACGGCTTGCCGGCGCTGCGCAGGCGCGCCGCGTGCAGGATCAGTAAACGGGCAGCGTTCAGGCGGGTTTGCATGTCCGCCAGCAGGTTGGCCACGCTTTGGTGTTCGATGATCGCCTTGTCGAATTGCACCCGGTCGCGGGCATAGGCCAGCGCCGCCTCAAAGGCTGCCCGGGCGATGCCCAGGGCTTGGGCGGCAATGCCGATGCGGCCGCCTTCGAGGTTGGACAGGGCGATGGCCAGGCCTTTGCCGCGCTCGCCGAGCAGGTTGGCCTCGGGCACGCTGCAGTGGTTGAGGGTCACCGCGCAGGTGTCCGAGGCTCGAATACCCATCTTGTGCTCGGTGCGGTCGACCACAAACCCTGGGGTATCGGTGGGGACCAGGAACGCGGAAATGCCCTTCTTGCCCAGGTCCGGGTCGGTCACGGCAAATACAATCGCCAGCTTGGCGCGCTTGCCGTTGCTGACGAACTGCTTGGCGCCATTGATGACCCACTGGCCATCGCGCAGTTCGGCGCGGGTGCGCAGGTTGTGGGCCTCGGAGCCGGCCTGGGGTTCGGTCAGGCAGAAGCAACCAATCGCCTGGCCACTGGCGAGTTCGGCCAGCCAGGTATGTTTCTGGGCATCGGTGCCGTAGTTGAGGATTGGCCCGCAACCCACTGAATTATGGATACTCATCAGTGCGCCGGTGGCGCCATCGCCGGCCGAGATCTCTTCCACGGCCAGGGCATACGCTACGTAGTCGACATAGGTGCCGCCCCATTCTTCCGGCACTACCATGCCCAACAGGCCCAGTTCGCCCATCTTCGCCACCAGGGCGTCGTCGATCCAGCCGGCTTTTTCCCAGGCTTGGGCATGGGGGGCAATTTCGCCACGGGCGAAGTCGCGCGCCATGTCACGGATCATTACCTGTTCTTCAGTATATTCAATGTCTTGCATGGCTTATTTCGCAACCTGCTCGAAGTGATGGAAGAAGCTGTCGACATGGCTTTTGTCCAGTCCATGGAGCGTCGGCGGGTTCCAGCGAGGGTTCTTGTCCTTGTCGATGATCAGCGCGCGGACCCCTTCGATCAGGTCGCCGCGTTCGAACCATTGGCGGTCAAGGTGCAGCTCCAGGGCAAAGCACTGTTCCAACGGCAGGCGCCGGCCGCGTCGCAGCATTTCCAGGGTCACGGCCATGGCCAGGGGCGAGCGGGTTTGCATCAGGTGGACGGTGTTCAGTGCCCACTCATGGCTGTCGGCGACGGTGACTTCCTGGAGTTGCTCGACGATGCTCGGAATGTCCGGCAGGCCGAAGAAGTGGTCGATAGCCGGGCGCAATGCGGCCAACGGCGGGTCGGGCAGGCGCTGCACCGCCAGCTTGGCCAGCACGCCTTGCAGGTCTTTGAGGGGCGATTCGTGCCATTGCAGGCTGTCGAGTTTCTGGTCGAGGCTGGCCAGCTTGGCGCTGTCCAGGTACCAGTTGGCCAACCCGCAATACAGGGCGTCTGCCGCGCGAACCTGCACGCCGGTCACGCCGAGGTAAATGCCCAGCTCGCCGGGAATGCGCGGCAGGAAGTAGCTGCCACCGACGTCCGGGAAGTAACCGATCGCCACCTCCGGCATCGCCAGGCGGCTGCGCTCGGTGACGACGCGCAAATCCGCACCCTGCACCAGGCCCATGCCGCCGCCCAGGACAAACCCATCCATCAGGGCCAGTACGGGTTTGCGGTAATGGTGGATGGCCAGGTCCAGCGCGTACTCCTCGACGAAGAAGTCTTCGTGCAGGGTGTCGCCGCGTTTGAAACTGTCATACAGGGAGCGGATATCGCCGCCGGCACAAAATGCCTTTTCGCCCGCACCGCGCAGGACTACGGCATGCACCTGCGGGTCGTCTGACCAGGCCTGCAGCTGTTGCGACAGGCTGCGGACCATGTCCAGGGTGATGGCATTCAAGCCGGCGGGGCGATTGAGGGTGAGGTGACCGATATGGTTGCGTACTTCGGCCAGTACGTCGTCCTGACGCCTGTCGGCGCTGCTTGCTTCGCTTGAAACCTGAGCAGTCATCTGTAACTCCCTGCTTTTATTGTTCTTTATCAAGATGGTCGTGCACAAACACTCCCGTGATCGTACCAGTGCAAATTTGCACAGTACAACCCGGAATCATGCAGGTCGTTTTTGCATTTATGCAGGGTGGCGGGCGTGGGTTCAGGTCACGCGGGTTGCCAGTACTTCACCGATGCTGCGGCGCCGAGCGTGGGTTTCTGCAGCATGGATCAATTGCTCCAGCTCCGTCGGGGCCACGTCGTAGAATTGCTCCATGTCCGCCAGCGCCAACTTCAAGTCGGCGGCCGTAATAGCGGGGTCGCGGGCGGCCCTGGGGTCAGGCAGGACAGTCGTCGACGTCTCGACAGTACCTTTGGGGTAGCGCGTTCGCGTCGCATTATTGTAGGCCAATGCGCAGGCCAGCAAGGCGCCGGCACCGAGTAATACGGCCCCCAATTCGTGCCAGCCCAGGGCGGCGGAGGCAGGGTCGGCCAGGACCAGGCTCATGGCCAGTCCACCGGCGGGCGGGTGCAGGCACCGCAGCCAGCACATCAGCACCACGGCCATGCCGGCCGCCAGGCAGGCACCGCCCAGGGTGCGCCCAAGGACGCGGGCCACCAGCAATGCCACGACACCGGCGCACAGGTAGCTGCCGATGATCGACCAGGGTTGTGCCAGCGCCCCGGACGAGACCGCAAACAACAACACCGCCGATGCCCCCAGCGGGCCGAGCAGGTGCAGCGCCACCTCCATGCCGAAGACCTGGGCGCAGAGCCACACACTGAAGAATGTACCCAAGGCCATGCCAATCGCGGCACGGCTCCATTCGGTGGGGCGGGTGTTGATAGCAGCGGGAAACCAGCGAGAGCGCATTGAAAGGAAATCCATAAACGGCGGGCAAAAAAAAGGCTTGTCTGGTTGCCCGGAAAAGCCCTTTGAAAGTTCCTGCATTTGGGGGAGGAACCCGCGCAGTGTGCCGCGCCCGGCAGGGCAGCGCCAATGCATATTAATGAGGGTTAAATACAAAAATAATGAGGTTATCAAGGCGTGGCGGAGCGGTAGATAGCTACCGCATGTGGCCATCGAGTTTACAGTTGGGTTTCAGACGCAACTCAAGGTTGAGCAGGTTTAGCCAGGTGCAGCAGCACATAGGGGTTTCGGTCGAACTCACCGGTCAACGTAGGCGTGATAGAGGCAAAGCGCGGGTCTTCGAGCCCTTCGAAATCCGCCTGGCTCATCACCAGCCACGCCGGCCCTTGCAGCGGTGCCAGGTCAGAGGCTTGTTGGGTAAACAACGGCACCTGGTCGCAGTCGAGGTTGACCATGTATTTGATCGCCTTGGCGTCTTTGCCCAGGCCGTGCAATACCACGGGCGCGCGCTGTTGCTTGACCTGCTCATGCACTTGCAGGGTAAAGGTGCGGGTGTCGTAGACGCTGCGTTCGAGCGGTTCGACCACGGCAATATAGGTTGCCCACACCGCAAGCACGGCGGCAAGCGCCGGACCCAGCGGCCGCAGGCGAGCCCTGAACAACGCCAGCAATGCCAAGGCTTGCAATACGCCGAGAACGGCGAACACCGGCCCCAGCTCGCTCAACTGCTGCGGATAGCGTGGCCGCGCGAATACCAGCCCGACGATCAGCAGGCCTGGCAGCAGCGTCCATAGACCCAGCATCAGCCCACGCAACCCTGCAAACAGCCGCCCCTCAGCGGCCTGGAACGGGTACGCCGCAATGATCGCCGCCATCGGCAACATCGGCAGCACATAGCGAGCCTTCTTTGCCTGGGGAATCGACAGGCCCAGCATCACCAGCAAGCCTGCGGCGGCGCAGTACAACACCAGTTGCAACGCCGGCGTCGGCACGCGGCGCCCATCGACCGCAACCGCCAGCAGCACCAGCAGCGCCACGGGATAGGCGAGGGCGTAGTTGCCCAGCGAGCTGGTGAAGTAATACAACGCGCCACTGGAGCCTTCACTGCCGTCCATGCGCCCCAGGAACTGCATGCGGATCACATCCTGCATGAAGCTCTCGCCGCCACTGAGCTTGGCCATCAGCAACAGCAGGCCGACACAGGCCGCCAGCAGCGCCAGGGCCAGCAGGCCAAAACTGAACAGTTGGCGCCATTGCCGGTTGATCAGGTAGTAGCTGCACAGCACACCCGTGGGAATGACCAGCCCGATCGGCCCGCGAATCGCAAAGCCGAGGATCAGCAGCAGGTACAGCCAGTACAGGCGTCTGCCCGCACCGAAATGATCATGGGCATAACCGAGGTAGAACACCGCCAGGGCGATGGCGGCGAGCATCTGGTCAAGGGATACCGCACGGGTTTCACTGATGAAGGTACTGCTCAGCAACAACAGCGCGATGCTCAGCAGCCCCCAACGCTGGGAGTAGGGCGCCGTCAGGCGATACACCAGGATGACGATCACTGCCGAGGCAATCGACGTGGGCAGCCAGGCCGTGAGGCTGGTGACCTCGCCCAGGGGCAGGGACAACAGCCAGGTCATCAGCGTCGAGGTGGCCAGGTAATCGGCATACGGCTGCCCGTACGTGGTGGGGAAAAAGCCCGGCCCATGGCGCAGCATCTCCTGGGCAAACACCACGAAGCGTGAGTCGAAACCGATAATCGCCTGGTGCCAGCTGCCGGCGATGAACAGCAGCAGCGCCAGCAATCCCAAGCCGAGGGATTGGCGGCGGATCGTCGGGCTGAGCAGGGACGGTTGAGCCTTGTTCACGACTCAGGCTTCCACGACCTGCGGCACCCACTGTTGCTGGGGGATCGGCAACTGGCAGGAATCGCCACGACCGATCGGGTAATACTGGAAGCCTTTGCGCGCCAGGCGCTCACCGTCATACAGGTTGCGGCCGTCGAAGATCACCGGGGTTTTCAGGCGCTGGTGGATCAGCTCGAAGTCTGGCGCCTTGAACTGCTGCCATTCGGTGCAGACGATCAGCGCATCGGCGCCGAGCAACGTGGATTCCGGCGTGCCCATCAGCATCAGCCGCTCCTCGTCAGCGTAGATGCGCTGGGTTTCCTGCATGGCTTCCGGGTCGAACGCCCGCACAGTGGCGCCGGCGGCCCACAGGGCTTCCATCAGCACGCGGCTAGGCGCATCGCGCATGTCGTCGGTATTGGGCTTGAACGCCAGGCCCCACAGGGCAAAGGTCTTGCCGCGCAGGTTGCCCTGGAAGAACGCATTGATACGTTCGAACAGCTTGCTCTTCTGGCGCTGGTTGATGGCTTCCACGGCTTCCAGCAGGTCGCTGGAGCAGTTGGCCTGCTTGGCGCTGTGGATCAAGGCGCGCATGTCCTTGGGGAAGCACGAGCCGCCGTAGCCGCAGCCGGGGTAGATAAAGTGGTAGCCGATGCGCGAGTCGGCACCGATGCCCAGGCGCACGGCTTCGATATCGGCGCCCAGGTGTTCGGCCAGTTCGGCGATCTGGTTGATAAAGCTGATCTTGGTGGCCAGCATGCAGTTGGCGGCGTATTTGGTCAGTTCGGCGCTGCGCAGGTCCATGAAGATGATGCGGTCATGGTTGCGGTTGAACGGCGCGTACAGGTCGCGCATCACGTCGCGCACTTCTTCGCGCTCGCAGCCGATGATGATGCGGTCCGGGCGGCGGCAGTCGGAAACGGCCGAGCCTTCCTTGAGGAATTCCGGGTTGGAGACGATATCGAACTCCAGGTGCCGACCGGCCAGGTGCAGGGCTCTTTCGATATGCGCCCGCAGAGTGTCACCCGTGCCCACCGGCACGGTGGATTTCTCCACCAGGATCACCGGTTCGATACGGTGGCGGGCCACCGCATCGCCCACCGACAGCACATACTTGAGGTCCGCCGAGCCGTCTTCATCCGACGGTGTACCCACCGCGATAAACAGCACTTCGCCGTGTTCGACGGCGAGCTTTTCGTCAAAGGTGAAGTGCAGTCGCCCGCTCTCCAGGTTTTCCTTGACCATGGCCGCCAGCCCCGGCTCGAAGATGCTCACATGGCCTTGCTGCAGGAGCTTGACCTTGTTCTGATCGACGTCCATGCAGATGACATCGTGACCGACTTCGGCTAATACGGTGGCCTGTACCAGACCGACGTAACCACTACCAAATACACTGATTTTCATGGGGCATTCCTGGCGCTTGCAGCGCTAGCACGGCGAGAGTTAATAACCAGCACACCAAGGATGACAAGCGCCACCCCCAGGGTTTTCGAGAGGGAAAAATGTTCGTTGAACACCGGCAGGCTGGCGGCCAGCAGGTACACCAGCGCGTAGCTGATGCTCAGCAGCGAATAGGCTCGGCCCAGGGGCAGGTGCTTGAGGGCACCGAGCCAGCAGAGCATCGACAGCGCGTAGGCCAGGATCGCCAGGCTCACTACGCCCAACGCGGTGAAGTCGATGGCGTTACTGTTGAACGCGGTCAGCCATTCGGTAGGCAAGGGCAGGCGCGTCATGCTCCAGCGCATACCCAATTGGGCGGCGCTCACCAGGCCAACGCTGCCCAGGGCCAGGGCAAACCCACGCACGCGGCTCATACCTGGCGCCCCAGCAGCACCACACCGGCAATCACCAGCACCACGCCCAGCCAATGCCGTGTGTCGATGGGTTCCTTGAATACACAGCGCGCCACCAGGGTGACCAGGACAAAATTGAGGCTGAGCATCGGGTAGGCGATGCCGACTTCCAGGCGCTGCAACACCAGCAACCACACCAGCAAACCAAAACCCAGGCACAGCAGGGCCGACCACAACCATGGCGAGCGCAGTTTCAGCGCCCAACCGTCGGGCTGGTCGCGCCAGCCTTCCACGGCGAATTTCTGCGAGACCTGGCCCATGCATGTCAGCAGGCAGGCCGCCAATAACAGGAGCAGTGTGATCATGGCGCAACCTGCGGGAACACCAGGATCACGATATTGCCTTGCTCGTAGCGATTGCCGTCCTTGGGCAGCAAGTCCACTTCGGCGAGTTCGTCGTCACCCTTGACGCGCATCACCACTCCGACCGCGCCGAGTTTGCGTGCGTCGCTCATCCACTGTTGGACCTGCGTGGTGTCGACCTTGTGATGGGCCGCATCGTCGAAGGCCAAGCCATATTTCACTTCGCCGACGGTGTTATAGAGGGTCACGTCCGGGCGCTTGACGCGCCACGCCAGGGCGGAGGCCGCGCCGAGGTCGTTGCTCAGCAACGCGCTGGTCTGGCTCAACTCCTGGAGGTGATCGATGATGAACTGGTCCGGGGTCTTGTTATAAACCACCGAATGGGGCAATGCGGCCGGGACCAGCGCCACCAGCAACCAGCTGCCGATCACCGGCGCCGCCCACAAGCGCAGCGGGCGCGACGCTTGCAGCAGGTTGGCGACGATCCAGCCGAACAGGAAGACAAACACCAGCACCAGGCTGAGGGTTTCACTGCCGTGCTCATACACCGGTTTTTTCAGTTGGACCCACGTCAGCGCGAGCAAGGCCAACACGCCGATGACCAGGTTCAGCCAGCCGTTGATGCGCAAGACGCGCCCACGGGCCTGGGCCAGTTTGTCGGCCAGGGTGTGGCCCATCAACAACGCCAGCGGCAGCAGGCACGGCATGATGTAGGAGGGCAACTTGCCCTTGGCCAGGCTGAAAAACGCCAGGGGCATCAGCAGCCACAACAACAGAAAGGCGATTTTCGCCGCGCGTTTTTCCTGCCACGCCTGTTTCAGGGTGGACGGCAACAGCGCCACCCACGGCAGGCAGAAGGCGATCAGCAGCGGCAGGTAGTACCAGAACGGTTCGGCGTGCTGGGCGTCGTCGCCGGCAAAGCGCTGGATGTGCTCGTGCCAGAAGAAGAAGTTCCAGTAGTCCGGCTCTTGCAGGTGCACGGCCAGGGCCCACGGCAGGCTCACCACAATAGCCACGACTACTGCGACCAGGCCGTAACCGAGCAGTTCGCGAAAGCGCTTCTGCCAGATCGCGTAGGGCAGGGCGATCAACACCGGCAACAGCCACGCCAGGAAGCCCTTGGTCATAAAGCCCATGCCACAGGCAAAACCGAGCAGCGCCCAGGCTCCCAGGCGGCCGTTGCGGGTGGTGCTGTCGAAGCAGAACCACAGGGCAACGCCGGTCAGGTTGACCCAGAACGTGAACTGCGGGTCGAGGTTGGCATAGCCCCCTAAAGCCGCCACGCTGACAAAACTCATGTACAGCACGCTGCTGACCAGGCTTTTTTGCGGGTCATTCCACAAGCGGCGCGACACCAGGTACACCAGCAGGATGCTCAAGCCGGTGCTCAGCGCCGAGGCGAAGCGCACGCCAAACAGGTTCTGCCCGAAGATCGCCTGGCCCAGCGCGATCATCCAGTAACCGGCAGCGGGTTTTTCGAAGTAGCGGATCCCCATGAAGTGCGGCGAGGCCCACTTGCCGGTCAGCAGCATTTCCTGGCTGATCTGTGCATAGCGGGTTTCATCCGGAATCCACAGGCCGTGGGTGGTCAGCGGCAACAGGTAAAACACACCGAACGCCAGCAGGAGCAGGGGCAAGGCCCAACGCCGGATCATGCCTGCTGCACTCCGAGCCACCCCTCACGGCCGCTTAATGCGCCGCGCACCAGGTGTTGCCGGGGCAGGGTGGTCAGGTCCGCAGGCAACAAGTCGCCCAGGGGTTTGAAGTCGATGCCGCGCTGCCCTGCCTGGGCGAGCAACTGGCGAAAATCGTTGGCCATCAGAATCCCTTCTACTTCTGCGTGGATCGTGTAGACGTTGAGCTTCGACTCGGCAAACCGGTCAAGAATGAAGCCGTTGAAGTCCTTGGCGGCCACCACCGGCCCGACGACTTCGTCGAAGGTCGGCAGGTCCACCGGAATTTGTGGCGTACCCGCGCTGCCGTCGGCCAATGTCGGCCGAAACAGGCTGGTACCCCGGCAATCGCTGTTGTAGCGAAAGTTGAAACCTTGCTTGGCCTGCACCACACGCTCGTCGGCACGCCAACCGGCGGCCGCCGAACAGTCGATGGGTTCGCCGAGGATGTCGCTCAGGGTCTCCACGCCGCGTCGAATCTGCTCCACCAGCTGTGCATCGCTCCAACGCCCGGTGTTGGCCTGCCAGCCGTGGTGATCCCAGGCGTGCAGGCCGACTTCATGCCCCGCCGCCTTGGCCTGACGCATCAAGTGCCCCAGGTCACGGCCGATCGGCTTGCCCGGCCAGGCGGTGCCGGCCAGCAGGATGTCCCAGCCGTACAGGCCGGCCGCGTTGGAACGCAGCATCTTCCACAGGAACTGCGGGCGGATCAGGCGCCACAAGTGGCGCCCCATGTTGTCCGGCCCGACACTGAAGAAGAACGTCGCCTTGACCCCGGCCTCATCCAGGGATTCGAGCAACCGTGGCACGCCTTCACGGGTGCCGCGGTAGGTATCGACGTCGATGCGCAAGCCTGCCTTCATTACTTTTTGTCCGCGATTTCGAGCATGGCTTCACGCAGGAAGAAGTCCAGCGTGTTGCCGATGGTTTCGCTCATCTCCACGGTCGGCTCCCAGTTCAGCAGGCGCTTGGCGTTTTCGATGCTTGGCTTGCGGTGTGCCACGTCCTGGTAACCGGTGCCGTAGAACGCCTTGCTCTCGACGTCGCGGAAACCGGCGAACGGCGGGAAGTTGCCGCGCAGCGGGTGCGCCTCGAACTGACGCAGCAGCTCTTCGCCCAACTGGCGGATGCTGGCTTCGTTTTCCGGGTTGCCGATGTTGATGATCTGGCCGTTGCAGGCATCGTTGTCGTTATCGATGATGCGCGCCAGGGCTTCGATACCGTCGGCGATGTCAGTGAAGCAACGCTTCTGCTCGCCACCGTCGAACAGGCGGATCGGCGTACCTTCCACCAGGTTCAGGATCAGTTGGGTGATCGCCCGGGAGCTGCCGATACGCGCCGAATCCAGGCGGTCCAGGCGCGGGCCCATCCAGTTGAACGGACGGAACAGGGTGAAGTTCAGGCCCTTGGCGCCGTAGGCCCAGATCACGCGGTCCAGCAGTTGCTTGGAGACCGAATAGATCCAGCGTTGTTTGTTGACCGGGCCGACCACCAGGTTGGAGGTGTCTTCGTCGAAGTACTGGTCCTGGCACATGCCATAGACTTCGGAGGTCGACGGGAAGATCACGCGCTTGTTGTACTTGACGCAGTAGCGCACCAGCTTGAGGTTTTCTTCGAAGTCCAGCTCGAACACGCGCAGCGGGTTGCGGGTGTATTCGATCGGTGTGGCGATGGCCACCAGCGGCAGGACCACGTCGCACTTCTTGATGTGGTACTCGATCCACTCGGTGTGGATGCTGATGTCGCCTTCGACGTAATGGAAGTTCGGGTGGCTGCGCAGGCGCTCGATGGCGTCGGAGCCGATGTCCAGGCCGTAGACTTCATAACGGTCGTCACGCAGCAGGCGCTCGGACAGGTGGTTACCGATAAAGCCGTTCACACCGAGGATCAGCACGCGGGTCCGGCGCGGCTTGCGGCCGGACTCGGCACCGCGCAGCACGGAGCCGTCGACCAGGCCCAGTTCGTTGGCCAGTGACGGGCCGGCCAGGTACAGGCCGTTGTCGTTGCGCTGGCCGAACTTGACCACCAGGGAGTCTTCGCCGCAGGCGATGCGCAGCGGGTTGACGCTGATCACACGGCCCGGCGCCAGGCCTTCATTGCCCTTGACCACTTCGGCTTGCCAGACGATGAGCTTGTGCTCGCCGACGGCGCAGAACGCCCCCGGGTACGGTTGAGTCACCGCGCGCACGAGGTTGAACAGTTCTTCAGCGGGCTTTTTCCACTCCAGCTTGCCGTCGGCGGCCGTACGGCGACCAAAGTAGGTGGCCTGGCTTTCGTCCTGGGCCGTTTCCGTCAGCTTGCCCGCAGCCAGTTGCGGCAGGGCGTCGCGCAGCAGGCTGGTGGCCGCATCACGCAGCTTGGCGTGCAGGGTCAAGCCGGTGTCGGTGCGCTCGATCACGACTTTTTGCTGGGCCAGGATCGCCCCGGCATCGGCGCGCTTGACCATGCGGTGCAGGGTCACGCCGGTTTCGGTTTCGCCGTTGACCAGCACCCAGTTGGCCGGTGCGCGGCCACGGTATTTAGGCAGCAGCGAGCCGTGCAGGTTGAACGCACCTTTGCTGGCGGTGGCCAGCAGCGGCTCGCTCAGCAGGTTGCGGTAGTAAAAGGAGAAGATGTATTCCGGGTTCAGCTTGGCAATACGCTCGATCCACAGCGGGTGGTTGGCGTCTTCCGGCGCATGTACCGGGATGCCGTTGCGCGCGCAGAGTTGGGCGACGGAAGCGTAGAAATTGTTTTCCTTGGGGTCGTCGGCATGGGTGAACACGGCGGCAATGTCGTAGCCGGCAGTCAGCAGGGCTTCAATGCCCGCACAGCCAATATCGTGGTAAGCGAAGACAACGGCTTTTGAATTCATGACGAAACCTGATCGGAAGGAAAAGTGGTGGTGGAATGGGAGGACACCAGGCCGTCGACGACGACCACGGGTGCCGGTGCTGCCGGTTGGTTGCGCAGCACTTTTTCAATAAAGAAGCGGGGGCGCGCACGCACGTCGCTGTACATGCGGCCCAGGTATTCACCCAGCAGGCCCATGCCGATGAACTGGCCGCCGGTGAACACGAACAGCACCGCGAACAGTACGAACAGACCGTCGCCAGCCCAGTCGGCGCCGAAGGCCAGGCGCATCACGATCAACGCAAAGGCGAAGAACACGCCCAGCGCCGCCAGGCTGAAGCCGACGATAGACAGCAAGCGCAGCGGCGTGGTGGTCATGCAGGTCAGCAGGTCGAACATCAGGCTGATCAGGCGCATGGCGCTGTATTTGGATTCGCCGTGTTCACGCTCGGCGTGGTGCACCAGGATCTCGGTGGTGTGACGGGCAAAGCCGTTGGCCAGGATCGGGATGAAGGTGCTGCGCTCGCGGCAGGCGAGCATGGCGTCGACGATGGTGCGCCGGTAAGCGCGCAGCATGCAGCCGTAGTCGCTCATGGCCACGCCGGTGGAGCGTTGCACGGCGAGGTTGATCAGGCGCGAAGGCCAGCGGCGAAAGGCCGAGTCCTGGCGATTGTTGCGTACGGTGGCGACCACGTCGTAGCCCAGGGCGGCCTGTTCCACCAGGCGCGGGATTTCTTCGGGGGGGTTCTGCAGGTCGGCGTCGAGGGTAATCACCACTTCGCCCCGGCACTGCTCGAAACCGGCCATGATCGCCGCGTGCTGCCCGTAGTTGCGATTGAGGATCACCGCCACCACGTTGCTGCCGTCTTGCGCGGCGGCGTCTTCGAGCAATTGGGCGGAGTTGTCGCGGCTACCGTCATCCACCAGGATGATTTCGTATTCGTAGGCCAGTTGCTTGCAGGCGGCGGTGGTGCGACGCAGCAGTTCAGGCAGGCTTTCTTGTTCGTTGTAGACCGGGATAACGATCGACACGCAATGAATAGGGTAGGGTTTCAAAGATTCATGACCTCGGGGCTAGAGCAACTTGGAGCGTGAAAACAGCAGTGATCATTGGGCAAACGTAGGGCTCGCAGGTAAAAAACGGCGCAAAAGTTGAAGTTTAATCAACAGGTTAGCTGGTGTTGTGGGACTCGCTCTGAAGTTTCACGTTCAAGATTAAGCGCAAAAATGTGCAACAGATATGAAAGGCAGATGAAAAACTCGTTTATTTGACAGGTAGACAGCTAGGGTTCAGCTAGGCAACTCAGGTATGGCAGGGGAAGGTCTGCAGGCTAAATAGGCGTTGTCTGCAGGTGAGGCGCTTTAATCCGCCAGCCCTTGGTCCTAATTGAAGAATCTTCTCTGCAATGCGCCTCAAGTGCCGGTAAAGTAAGCCATCTCTTGCCAGGGTACTCGGATGAATAGCGTGCAGCGTATAAGCGGCCAATGGCGGCCCGTTTTGATCGGATTGTTGATGACGGCGGCCTGCGTCAGCGCCGTACGGGCAGATGATGGCGTGGCGCTCACCGCGCTCGCCCAAGTGCCTGAGGGTGTTGAAGTGCGCGGCAGGCAGGTCGCCGCCTATACCTGGGACGACCGCCAGGGCAAGAACCTGCTGGTGCTCTCCGAGCAGGTCAGCGAACGCGAGGATGACGGCACCCAGTCGGCATTTGTCTACGCGGCCCAATACCTGATCGACGGTGACCGTCCCAAGCGCATGTGGATGCTCTACGACGACGTGCAGCATTGCCAGTTCGATGCGGCGCTGCGCTTCGACATGGCCGCGACCAAGGTGACCGACCTCACCGGCGATGGCATTACCCAGGCCACCGTGGGCTATTCACGCACCTGCACCAGCGATGTCAGCCCCAACGAATTCAAGCTGATCATGCATGTCGGCAAGTCGCAGAAGTACCGCCTGCGCGGGGTCGACCGGGTCGGCGCAGCCTGGTGGGATGAAGAGGCCGGGGCCCTGCGTGGCATGCCGCTGCCCAAGGATTGCAGCGTGGCCGGGCAGCAGGCGCTGGTCAGCCAGTACAAGGAGCAGGGCACGGAGTTGCCGTTGCCGGGTTGCTATGGCGATGAGAAGGACTTTGCCAAGGCGCCGGAAGCTTACCTGGCCTTTATGCGTCAGCACTGGTTCGCCCTGATGCAGAAGCAGGATGCCGAATGGAGCCAGGCCCAGACCCAGCCCCAGGCGCCCACCGAGGATGAAGACACGGCACCGTGATTTTGTGCCAGGGCTTTTCCTGGGTTAGACTCGGTCTTCGCCAATTCACTAAATACCTCGATTAAACAATGAGTTGTTCGAGGTATTTAATCCAAAGGCTGATCTACCTTGACCGAGTCTATCCGCAACCCGTTGACCCTCTACCTCACCCGCCTGGCCCCCTCCAGCCAACTGACCATGCGCTACGTGCTGCAGGACGCCGCCGACCGCCTGGGCTTCGAAGACA
Organism: Pseudomonas sp. NFACC42-2; assembly: GCF_900116055.1. Taxonomy (NCBI): domain Bacteria; kingdom Pseudomonadati; phylum Pseudomonadota; class Gammaproteobacteria; order Pseudomonadales; family Pseudomonadaceae; genus Pseudomonas; species Pseudomonas sp. NFACC42-2. The sequence goes on along the minus strand of NZ_FOZO01000001.1, from coordinate 209,275 downwards.
TCAACCTCGAAGACATCGACTGGCACCTGCTGCAACCCGAACATGTCATCGCCCTGGTCGCAGCGTTGCGTGAAGACGGCTACGCGCCGAATACCTCATCCCTGTACGTGAATGCCGTGCGCGGGGTGATGAACGAAGCCTGGCGCATGAGCCTGATCAGCCAGGAACATCTCCTGAAAATGCGCACGGTCAAGGCCACGCCCGGCACGCGCCTGGGCCAGGGCCGCAATCTGCGACGCACGTTGATCCGGGAAATGATGGAGGTCTGCGCCGCCGACCCTCGCCCCCAGGGCCTGCGTGATGCAGCGGTCATCGGCATCCTGTATGGCTCGGGCATGCGCAAATCCGAGTCGGTCAACCTCGACCTGGCGCAGATCAACTTCGATGAACGCAGCTTGCGGGTGATCGGCAAGGGCAACAAGGAGCTGGTCAAGTATGCACCGGACTGGGCTTTCGCCAAGCTGCAGGCCTGGTTGGCGTTCAGGCGCGAGCAACTCAAGGAAGGCGAGCAGGACGACAGCTTCCTGTTCAACCGCATACGAAGGGGCAGCCATCTCACCCGGGAACGTATCACCAAGCACGCGATTTACTACATCGCCCGCCAGCGGGGTGAGCAGGTGGGGGTGAAGATCATGCCCCACGATTTTCGCCGCTCGTTCATCACGCGGGTGATCGAGGAGCATGACCTGTCGATTGCACAAAAGCTGGCGCACCACACCAATATCCAGACCACCGCCAGCTATGACGTGCGTGACGACAACGAGCGGCGGCGCGCGGTGGATCGGTTTGATCTGTAGACGAACAGCCGCGGACCTACAGAATCGGTTTGCCGCCGGTGACCGCATAACGCGAACCCGAGATATAGCTGGCCTCGTCCGACGCCAGCAGCACATAAATCGGCGCCACTTCCACCGGTTGGCCGGGGCGGCCCAGCGGTGTTTCGCTGCCGAAGTTCTGCACGTCTTCATCAGTCATGGTCGCCACGATCAACGGCGTCCAGATCGGGCCGGGCGCGACGCTGTTGACGCGGATGCCCTTGCTGCCGAGTAGTTGCGCCAAGCCGCCGGTGAAGTTGGCGATTGCGCCCTTGGTGGCGGCATAGGCCAGCAGGGTCGGCTTGGGCATGTCGGAGTTCACCGAGCTGGTGTTGATGATCGAACTGCCGGCCTTCATATGCGGCAGCGCAGCCTTGCAGATGCGAAACATCGCGGTGATGTTGATATCGAAGGTCTTGACCCATTCCTCATCCTCGATCTCTTCGAGCGTTTCGTGGGTCATCTGGAATGCCGCGTTATTGACCAGCACGTCAATGCGCCCGAACTGTTCCACGGTCTTGTCGACCAGCGCCTGGCAGGTGGCTTTTTGCGCGATGTCACCGGGCAGCAACAGGCATTGGCGGCCGGCTTCCTCGACCCAGCGCGCGGTTTCCCTGGCGTCTTCGTGTTCGTCCAGGTAGGCGATGGCCACATCGGCGCCTTCACGGGCGAAGGCGATGGCCACTGCGCGGCCAATGCCGCTGTCGGCGCCGGTGATCAGGGCGATCTTGTTGGCCAATCGACCGGAGCCTTTATAGCTCTGCTCCCCGCAGTCCGGATACGGGTCCATCTTGCGTTGGGTACCAGGCACGTTTTGCGCCTGGGGGGCGAAGGGCGGGCGTGGGTAGTCAGTCATTTCCAATCTCCATAGGTTTCGAACGGTGCTATGGGATTAGTAGTTTCATGGCCGGCGATAGTTGTAATGGATGCCGGCCAGGCCCGACGAGCGGTATCGCTCAGCCGTGGGGCGGGGCGCTCGCCAGGTGCGCCGGCAGGCGGCGCAAGGTCCATAGGGTGGTGAGCATCGCCGCGACGGCGCACAGCGCAATGCCGACCAGCATAGGCGCCGGCGTGTGGTCGGCAAACACACCGACCAGGGTCATGGACACGGCAGCGGTGATCATCTGGATGGCCCCCAACAGCGCGGAGGCAGAGCCCGCCACAGCACCATGATCTTCCAGGGATAACACGCCCGCCGCCGGCAACAGCAGGCCGAGGAAACCGAAGCCGATAAACAGCAACGCCATCATCAAGGCCAGGCTGTCGACCCACAGCGTGGTCGCGGCCAGCAGCACCATCACGGCGGCTACGGCGACCACCGACCAACGAATCAGTGGCGCCAGGCCGAAGCGCGCGCTCAAGCGTGCAGTGAGTTGGCTCATGGCAAAAAACGACGCGGCGTTCAGGGCGAAACACAGGCTGAACTGGGTAGGCGTGAGGCCGAAGTATTCGATATACACGAAGGGCGCACTGCCGATAAACACAAAGAACGTCGCCAGCCCGAACCCGCACACCACCGACAGACCGATGAAGACCGGGTCACGCAGCAGTGCGCCGTAGCTGCTGAACGCCGTGCCCAAGGTCTTGCCCAGCCGGCGCTCGGCGGGATGGGTTTCGGGCAGCTGCACAATTGTCATCACCAGGCACAGCACGGCCACCACCGCGAGCACGGCGAACACTTCGCGCCAACTCCACAACGAAATCACCAGGCTGCCGGCCAGCGGCGCGAGAATCGGCGACACACTCATCACCAGCATCAGCAAGGCCATCAGCCGCGCGGCTTCATGGCCGGTGTACAGGTCGCGCACGATCGCCCGGGGAATCACCATCCCGGCACAGGCGCCGAAGGCCTGCACGGCGCGAAAGCCAATCAGCACTTCAATCGTAGGCGCCAGCGCGCAGCCGACGCTGCCCACCGCAAAGATCAGCAGCCCGGCGTAAATCGGCGGCTTGCGCCCGAACACATCGCTGATCGGTCCGTAGAACAGCTGGCAAACCCCAATGATCATGAAAAATACCGTGAGGCTCATCTGTACCGCCGCCGGCGAGGCGTGCAGGCTGGCGCCCAGGGTGGGCAGGGCGGGCAAGTAGATGTCGATGGCGAACGGGCCGACGGCGGTGATCAACCCCAGCAGTAACGCAAGGTGGGCAATACTTCGGGACATGGGCGGTTTCCGGCAGGGCAAAAGTCGATCAGCTTAAGGGATCCGCGCAGATCCGCAAACTTAGGCTTCACTAACAGGGATTGATGCCGATAACGGTAAGAACGTTGCTTCGACGGTTGGGTATGGGGATGTCAGCATGACGATCAAATTACGCTTGATGCTGTTGATTGCCACTGGGTTGCTCACGGCTCTGGTCATGAGCCTGGCCGGCTACCTGGGGAATGTTCGGATGAGCCAGGCCGTACAGGATAGCGAGGTGAGCATGACGGTCCTGCGCAACCATATGGAAGCCGACATGATGCACGACGCACTGCGTGCCGACGTGCTGTCTGCCATGCTCGTGGGGTTGGGCAAAAGCACCAGCAGCAAGGATGAGGTCAACACCTCGTTGAAGGAACACGCCGAGCATTTCCGTCAGGTACTGGGGGACAACCTCAAGTTGCCGCTGGATGCCACGATCAAGACCGGCCTGGAAAAAATCAGACCCAGCCTGGACACCTATATCAGTGCCGGCGAGCGCATCGTCGCGCTGGCACTGGAGAATCCCGAGGCCGCTCGCGGGGAACTGGACACCTTCAACAAGGCGTTTTCCCAGCTGGAAGATCAAATGGCGGCGATGAGCGAGCTGATCGAAAGCAATACCCAGGAGACCAGCGCCAGCACGCGGCAGACCATCAGCCACGCAAATTTGACCTTGGGCGCCGTATTGCTCGCCAGCCTGTTGCTGCTGCTGGCCCAGGGGCGCTGGGTGTTGTCGAGCATCATGGCGCCGCTGCAGGCCGCCAGCCGCATTGCCGCCAGTATCGCCCGGGGCAACTTGAGCGAGCCGATTGTCGAACCCAAGCGCAAGGACGAAGCCAGCTCGTTGATCCGCAGCCTTGCCACCATGCAGCGAGATCTACGCGGCATGATCGAGGTGGTGCGCAGCAATGCCCATGGCGTCAATGGCATGAGTGAACGCTTGAGCCAGGGCTGCCATGACGTCGCCGGCAGCAGCCAGCAGCAAAGCGCGGCCGCCAGCACCATGGCGGCGGCGGCCAGTGAAATGACCGCCAGTATCGAGGAAATCACCCGGCATGCCGGACGCGCCCTGGACATGGCCAACCAAGCCGAAGCCCTGGCCAAGGATGGCGGCCGGGTGATCCACCAGGTGGTGAAGGATATGGATGGTATTGCTCGCTCAGCGCAGCAATCGGCCCAGGTCATTCGTACGCTGGACAAGGAGTCCGAGGCGATCTTCAGCATTATCCAAGTGATCAAGGGCATCGCTGACCAAACCAACCTGTTGGCCCTGAACGCCGCGATTGAAGCCGCCCGCGCCGGCGAGCAGGGACGCGGCTTTGCGGTGGTCGCCGATGAAGTGCGCAGCCTGGCGGGTCGCACCAGCGCCTCGACCCAGGAAATTGCCAGCATGGTCGGGCGCATCCAGCAGAACACCCGGGAAGCGGTGACCAGCATGGAGGAGGGCGTCACCCAAGTGGACAAAGGCATGGCGGTGACTGCCGAGGTGGAGCGAGCGATCCGCGATATTCTGCAGGCCACCCTCAATACCACCGAGTTGGTGAACGACATCTCGCGCACCATCGGTGAACAGAGCCTGGCCAGCAACGAGATCTCCCACCAGGTGGAGATGATTGCAGGGATGTCGGAAAACAACAGCCGCATCATCGGCGAAACCGCCTCGACCACCGATGAACTGGCCGGGTTGGCCGGCAAGTTGTCGCAATCCGTGGATCGCTTCAGCCTGTAACACCGCACAGACCTGATACACGCTTTATGGCCCGGCCCCCTGTGGGTCGGTTTTTTTTGCCCGGTCCACCGGCCCACCCGGAGGGCTCGTTGGCCGTGCTTTGCAAAAAAAAGATTGAATATTCACACCTAATGTTATTTAAATAACAAAACAAGAGCACCACGACCTGCCTGGTCGTGTTGCAACAAGGTGGAATAGCAATGAGCAAGATCGCAGTCATCGGCAGCAATATGGTGGATTTGATCACCTACATCGACCGCATGCCGGCCCAGGGCGAAACCCTGGAAGCGCCTGGTTTTGCCCTCGGGTGTGGCGGCAAGGGGGCGAACCAGGCGGTGGCGGCAGCCAAGCTTGGGGCGCAGGTGCTGATGTTGAGCAAGGTCGGCGACGACATGTTTGCCGACAACACCCTGGCCAACTTCCAGCGTTTTGGTATCGACACCCGTCATGTGCAGCGGGTGCCTGGGGTTTCCAGCGGTGTCGCGCCGATTTTTGTGCGGGCCGACTCCCACAACAGCATTCTGATCGTCAAAGGCGCCAATGCGCATTTGTTGCCGGCGGACATCGACGCAGCGGCCGCCGACCTGCGCGAGTGCACGCTGATCGTGCTGCAGTTGGAGATCAATCTGGAGACGGTCTACTACGCCATCGAATTTGCGCACCGGCACGGCATCGCGGTGCTGCTCAACCCGGCACCGGCCCTGGCCGGCCTAAGCGGGGAGCATCTGGCGCAACTGGACTTCCTGATCCCCAATGAATCGGAACTGGCGTTGATCACCGGCCAGGTCGTGGACTCGCCGGACGCCGCCCAGCGTGCCGCGCGCACGCTGGTGGCCAGCGGCATTCGTCACGTGATCGTCACCCTCGGTGAACACGGTGCGTTGTACGTGGGAGAGGAGGGCGAATTCCGGCTGCCGGGCCGAAAGGTCGTGGCACGGGACACCACGGGCGCCGGCGATGCCTTTATCGGTTGCTTCATTCAGCACTGGAGCCGCGACGGCGGTATCCGGCAGGCCATGGAACAGGCCGTGGCGTATTCCGCCTGCTCGGTCATGGCCCTGGGCACCCAGACGTCATATCCCGACAGCGAGGCGTTCGCCCGTTTCCAGCAACAGCCGTAACCCCCAAACCAGCCCGGAGAACAATAATGAACAAACCTGCGCTGCAACAGACACCCGATGGTTTCTACCTGAACCGCACGCCCTGGTTCGCCTTTATCCTGCTGTGCAGCATCTTTGCGCTGTGGGCGGCGGCGGCAAGCATGAATGACGTGCTGATCGCACACTTCAAGAAAGCGTTTTTGCTCAGTGATTTCCAGACCGCCTTTGTGCAGTCGGCGTTTTACATGGGCTACTTTTTCGTGGCGATTCCGGCGGCGATGGTGGTGCGCCGCTTCAGCTACAAGAGCACGATCCTGATCGGGTTGCTGCTGTACATGTTCGGCTGCCTGCTGTTTTTCCCGGCGGCGTCGACGGCCAAGTACGGCATGTTCCTGCTGGCGCTGTTTGTGATTGCCGCCGGCCTGTCGTTCCTGGAAACCGCCTGCAACACCTACTCGACCCTGATGGGGCCCCGGGAAACCGGGACGCGGCGCTTGAACATCTCGCAGACGTTCCACCCCTTCGGTGCGATGGCAGGGGTGTACGTCGGCAGTTTCGTGATGTTCAAGGACACCGACGCGACCACGGAACAACTGACCCGGATGAGCGCCTCCGAGGCCGCCGTGCAGCAGTTGCAGATGATCCAGTCCACGCTGTTGCCCTACAAGTGGATGATCGCCGTGCTGGTGCTGATGTTTATCCTGGTCGCGATCACCCGGTTCCCCGCCTGCAAGGGCAATAAGCCGGCTGACAGCAAGCCTGGCAGCCTGCGCCACAGCCTGGGCCGGCTGTGGCGTAACCCGCGCTTTACCTTTGGCGTATTGGCGCAGTTTCTCTACGTGGGCGCCCAGGTCGGCGTGTGGAGTTTCACCATTCGCCTGGCGATGCAAATGGGCGGAATGAATGAGCGCAGCGCTTCATGGTTTTTGCTGACCACCTTTGCCGCCTACTTTGTCGGCAAGATGATCGCCAACCTGTTGATGCGCCGCCTGCATCCGGCCAAGGTCCTGGCGATCTACGGTGTGCTGTGCATTGTGCTGCTGGCCTACACCATTCTGGTGCCGAACATTTCGGCGGTGTACGCAGCGGTCGGCGTGAGTATTTTCCTCGGCCCGTGCTGGCCGACCATTTACGGCCTGACCATCGATGGCCTGGGTGAAGACACCGGCGTCGGCGGTTCATTGCTGGTGATGAGTATCGTCGGCGGCGGGGTGATTCCGATCTTCCAGGGCCTGTTGTCCGATGCCAGCGGCGGCAATATGCAGCTGGCCTACAGCGTGCCGTTGCTGTGCTTTATCGTGATAGTGATGTACGCGGTCAAGTGCATGCGCCAACCCGGCACGTTAGCGTCGAGTGCTGCGGCGGCGGTGGCCTCATGAATACGCGGATCCCGCTGTATCCAGCGGTGTTTGCCGAGCAGGAGAGAGTCCTGTTGCAGTCCGAGGATTTCAAGGTCAGTGCCTGGATCTATCCGTCCGGCGTACAGGCCGTGAGCCTGGAGAACAGCCGTGGACGCCTGGTGCTGCTGCCTTATCAAGGGCAGATGATCTGGTCGGCGGTGTTCGACGGCTGTGACCTGACCATGAGCAACCTGTTCGAGCAACCCCGGCCCAGTCCGGCGGTCATCGATACCTACGGCTGCTTCATGTTTCACAGTGGCTTGCTGCGCAACGGTTGCCCGGCGCCGGATGACACCCATGCCTTGCACGGCGAAATGCCTTGCGCCCCGATGGACTCGGCCTGGCTGGACCTCGGCGAGGGCTTTGTGCGCCTGGGCGGTTGCTATCAATACGCCAAGGGCTTCGGCGATCGCTACCGGGCGTGCCCCAGCGTGACCCTGCGCGCCGATTCGGCGGTGTTCGATATCGACATGGACGTGACCAACCTGGCCGGCAAGCCGATGGAGCTGATGTACATGGCCCACATGAACTACGCCTTTGTGGCCGGCGCGCGGTTTGTCGAGCCATGGGGCACGCAGCGCCTGCGCCTGCGCACCAGTATTCCGGGCCACGTCAAGCCGACGCCGGACTGGAGTGCCTACATGGCGCAACTGGCCGAACAACCCCGGCAATTGGCCTGTCTCGATCAGCCAGGGTTGTACGCCCCTGAAATCGTGTTTTTCTTCGACGGCGTCGGCACGGACGCCACCGGCCAGGCGCACTTCCTGCTGGATCATCCCGATGGCGCGGCGTTCTACACCCGCTATCGGCCCGAACAATTCGAGCACGCCGCACGCTGGATCCTGCACACGCCGGACCAGCAAGTGGCGGCGTTCGTGCTGCCATCGACGTGCGAACCCGAGGGCTATAACGCCGAGAAAGCCAAAGGCCACGTGCGTCTGCTGGCGGCGGGAGCCAGCGCTTCGTTCAGTGTCACCACCGGCTACCTGAGCGTGCAGGAACGCCAGCGGTTGCTGGGTTAAACCAGCAATTGCGCGCCGTGGGCCTGGATGGCGTCCTTGTAGCTGCGGGGGATTTTCTTGTCGCTGACCACGTACTGAAAGTCCTCCAGGGCGGCGAAGTGAGCGGTGCGCACCGTGTCGAACTTGCTGAAGTCGGCGAGCAACACACGTTGCTGGGCCTGGCGCATGACCTTTTGCTTGACCTCGACTTCATTGAAGTTGAAGCACGTCACGCCGAATGCCTGGCTGACGCCAGCGGCAGTCACGAAGGCCCAGGTCAGGCGCACGCTGTCGAGGATGCTGCTTTCGGCACTGTTTTCAAACACCTGGTTCTTGCGATGGAAGGTGCCGCCGCACAACACGATGTGGCAGTTGGGCTTGTTATGCAGCTTGAGCAGCACGTTCAACGAGCTGCACACCGCCGTGAACTCCAAGTCGTCGGGGATGAAGTCGATCACGAACGGCGAGGTGGTACCGCAGTCGAAAAACACCGTGTCACCGGGCTGGATCAGGCGCGCGGCGAGTTTGCCGATGCGGCGCTTTTCCTCGACGTGGCGGGTGTCCTGCTCGGCAACCCGGTAATCGCTGACCTCGCTGCCGACCCGGGTGATGTAGCCACCCAGCAGGCGCAGGTGATCACTGAAGTGATTGAGATCGCGGCGCAGGGTCATCTCCGAAACCTCCAGCAGCGCCGCCATTTCCCTCAGGTGAATGGCGTTCTGGTCCTGCAAGGCTTGTTGGATAAGCTTGAGTCGCTCGGCTTTTCTACTGTCCACGAGTATTCCAGGGCTTGATTGTTTGTGTTAGATAAGTAACATTTACTGTTATTATTATAACGCATTAGTGTGAGTGCTGTGACAAGCGGCACACGACCATTCGCAACATACAGGCAAGGGCACGTTAAATGAACACTCTTCAACCCGCAGCATTGGCCAAGTACATCGATCACACCTTGCTGGCGCCCGACGCCTCCCGCGAGCAGATTCGCACCTTGTGCGAGGAAGCTCGGGAGCACGGTTTTTATTCGGTGTGCCTGAACTCAGGGCAGGTGCCTTACGCCGCTTCCTGCCTGACCGACGACAGCGTGGTGATTTGTGCCGTGGTGGGCTTTCCCCTGGGCGCCGGCCTGAGCGACACCAAGGCCTTCGAAGCCGAACGGGCGATTGCCGCCGGGGCAGGGGAGATCGACATGGTGCTCAATATCGGCTGGTTGAAGGACGGCTTGCTGGAGGCGGTGCGCGAAGACATTGCCTTGGTCCACAAGGCCTGCGGCGTCGTGCCGTTGAAGGTCATCCTGGAAACCTGCCTGCTGGACGACGAAGAGAAAGTCCAGGCCTGCGAAATCTGCCGAGACCTGGGTGTGGCGTTCGTCAAGACCTCCACGGGGTTCAGCCGAAGCGGTGCCACCGCCGAAGACGTGGCCCTGATGCGTAAAACCGTGGGCGCCGCGGTTGGGGTCAAGGCGTCCGGGGGCGTGCGCGATTATCCGACAGCACTGAAAATGATTGAAGCTGGCGCGACACGCTTGGGCAGCAGTTCGGGGATTGCGATTGTCGGCGGGGCGATGACGGCGGCCAGTGGTTACTGAGTTTCGGGCCGGCGCTTGGCAGCCTGTAGGGAAATACCTACAGGCTGCGCAAATCATTAGAGCACTATCCGGATTTCTTCATGGCTCTTTGCTATATGTCACGCTAGAGTGATTGGAAGATTCAATGAAGTCTTGATTTCTCCGGCCTCGGCCGAGGCCGCAGGACACTTCATACCTGTGGAGTGCACCATGAAAGTTCTAATCGCCGATGATTCATCCATGTCCCGCAAGATGGTCTTGCGTTCCCTGCCGGAATCACTGACCGAAGATGTTCGCCAGGCCTGCAACGGTGCCGAGGTGATGGAGGCTTACCACGCCGGTTTGGTCGACCTGCTTTTTCTCGACCTCACCATGCCCGTCATGGACGGCTTCCAGACCCTGGAGGCACTCAAGCGCGAAGACGCCAATGTGGTCGTCGTGGTGATCAGTGCAGACATCCAACCCCTGGCCCGGCAACGGGTATTCGACCTGGGCGCTGCTGCATTCGTAGCCAAGCCGGTTACGGCTGAAGCTGTGGTCAATGCCTTGCACGTCATAGGAGTGCTTTGATGGAAACCTTGGCCGCACTCACCGAAGACCAACGTGATGCCCTGCAGGAACTGATGAACATCGCCATGGGACAGGCGGCCGAGCGACTGGCGCTGCTGACCGATACCATGGTGACGCTTTCGGTTCCCTTTATTCACCCGCTGATCCGGGAACAGAATAACCTGTTGATTCCGGAGCATCTGCGCCGGAGCTTCATGATCGTCACCCGCCAGTCTTTTCTGGGTGAGTTACGCGGCGAAGTGTTTGTGTGCTTTGGCTCCAAGGGGGCCGATGAACTGGCCGAACTGCTGGGCTACAAGGGCAGCGGCCTGGAGCAGCAGCACGAGTTGATGCTTGATGTCACCAACATCCTGACCGGCGCCTGCATCAGTGGCCTGGCAAGGCAGGTGGCAACTCAGGTGAGCTATGACGCACCGTCCATTCTCGTCCACACCGAACATGCGGCGAATGCACTGGATGAATTGAACCTGAATGAACACCTGGCGATGGTGCTGGAAATCCGTTTCGAGGTTCAGGCTCATCAGTTCTCCTGCGACTTGTTGATCTGCATCACTGAACGTACGGCTGGGGTTGTCGTTCGGGCCATCGATCGTTTGCTGGACGAACTTTGAAGGGATCTCTTCATGACAGACATCAAGGCAATTTCCCGGGAAACCCTTGAGTCGATGCTCAAGGCCATCAACATGGGCGTATTGCTGGTCGACCAGGACTGCAAGGTGCTGTTCTCTAACCAATTCATGTCCATCAACAGTGGCCGCAGCGCGGAAGAACTGGTCGGCCGTACGCTGTTCGAAGCCTTTCCGGAGCTGCCGGAGGCCTGGACCCGGCAGAAGATCAACAGCGTCATTACCCTGCAAAACTTTGCGTTCACGTCATGGCAGCAGCGGCCGCACCTGTTCAATTTCGAAAGCACCCGGCCCATCAGTGGGCTGGTCCGGCACATGTATCAGAACTGCACCTTCTTCCCGGTGCAAGACGCCGACGGCAGCAATCTCGGCGTGGGCCTGGCCATCAGTGACACGACCGATACCGCTGCCCGGCAACTTGAGCTGACGCACCTTAACAAGTTGCTGGAAGAAGAGAAGGGTGCCCAGGCACTGCTGATCGCACGGCTCGAAGACGCACAGGCGCAGTTGCTGCAGTCCGAGAAGATGGCGGCGATAGGGCAACTCGCTGCAGGCGTGGCCCACGAGATCAATAACCCGATCGGGTTTGTCGGCTCCAACGTCAACAGCCTGCGTCGTTACCTGGTGGACATCTTCGCGCTGCTCGAAGCCCATGAACAGGCGACCGACGACAGGCATGCCAACGCTCATCCCGAGCTTGCGGTGATGCGGGACAAGATGGATTACACCTTCATGCGCCAGGACATCGACGACCTGCTGGCCGAGTCGGTCGACGGCCTTGACCGGGTCACTCGCATCGTCAAGGACCTGCGCGAGTTCTCCCACGTCGACAGTTACGAATGGCAGTTGGCCGATCTGCACAAGGGGCTCGACAGTACCCTCAACGTTATCTGGAGCGAGATCAAGTTCAAGGCTCAGGTGATCAAGCGCTACGGCGATGTCGAGCCCATCGAATGCATGGGCTCACAGATCAACCAGGTCTTCCTGAACCTGCTCATCAATGCCAGCCATGCCGTGGGTGCCGACGGCGAAATCACCATCAGCAGCGGCAGGGAGGACGGTGGAGTCTTCGTCGAAATCGCCGACAACGGCCATGGCATTCCCCTTGAAATCCAGAACCGGATATTCGAACCGTTCTTCACCACCAAGCCGGTGGGCATGGGGTCGGGCCTTGGCCTGTCGTTGTCGTACAGCATCATGGTCAAGCACCATGGACGGCTCACGGTCGACAGTGAGCCGGGCAGGGGGAGTCGCTTCCGCGTCTGGTTACCCTTACGCCAGCCGGTGATAGAGGCTGTCTCTACCTGCGCCGTTGAAGGACGCTGATCATGGATACGCTGTCTTCCTGCGAAAAACGACACACCGTCATGCTGGTGGATGATGAGGAAAGTATTCTCAACAGCCTTCGGCGCCTGCTGCGCGCAAAGCCTTACGATTTGCTGCTGGCCACGAGCGGGGCCCAGGCGCTGAGCCTTTTCGAACAACACGCGGTCGACCTGATCGTCTGCGACGCGCGCATGCCGTTCATGGACGGGCCGACCTTGCTGCGCGAAGTGCATAGGCGCGACCCGCACTGCGTGAATATCCTGCTGACCGGCTACGCCGATATGAGCATGATCACCCAGGCGATCAATGATGGGTATGTGTTCCGTTACATCAGCAAGCCCTGGAATGATGAAGAGCTCAAGCTCAGTCTCGCTCAGGCTCTGGAAATGAAGAGTGCTCGCTGAGCGTAACACTGCGAATTCGCCCCCAAGCCTATAACTCAACTAAATAGTCATTTAGTTGAGTTGGCTATCGGGGGCAGGGCTCAGGCCTGGGCGAGGGCGCTGATACGCCGTTCGCTGATGCGTTCGACAGTGTCCATATGTTCGGTGCCCCACACGCACAACGCGCCCAGCGCAGTGGCCAGTGACTGCCCGAAGGGTGTCAGGGAATACTCGACCTTGGGCGGGATCTCCTGGAAGTCGATCCGCGCGATGATTTCGTCGCGTTCCAATTCCTTGAGTTGCTGGATCAACACCTTGTCGGTCACGCCGCCAATCGCACGCCTTAACTCGCCATACCGATGAACATGTCGCGCCAGGTTATACAGGACCAGCGGTTTCCATTTGCCGCCAATCACCGCCAGGGCAGCCTCGAGCCCGCAATTGAAGGTGTTGTTCGTCATGTGATGGGTGCTCCAAAGGGGTACTTACTAAAAGGTGCATACTATTCAAAAGAAAAGTCTGGATCTAGAGTTGGGCCTCAACATTCTTCGGAGTTAACCATGAGCAGGCTCGACGGGAAAATTGCAGTGATCACCGGTGGCAACAGCGGCATTGGCCTGGCAACCGCCATGCGCTTTGCAGCGGAAGGTGCACAGGTTGTGATTGTGGGACGCAGGCAGGAAGAACTGGACAAGGCGCTCGGGCTGATCGGGCCTGGAGCGCTCGCCATTCAAGGGGATATCTCGAGGCTGGACGACCTGGAGCGCATTTTCACCCAAATCAAAAGCGTCAAAGGTCGCGTAGACGTGCTATTCGCCAATGCAGGCCTGGGGGATTTCCAGCCGCTCGGGTCGATCACCGAAGAGTCGTTCGATCGCACGTTCGGCATCAACGTCAAAGGCACACTGTTCACCGTGCAAACAGCGCTGCCACTGATGCACGCCGGTGGTTCGGTCATCCTCACCGGTTCGACCACCGGCACCATGGGCACACCGGCGTTCAGCGTGTACAGCGCCACGAAAGCCGCATTGCGTAATTTCGCCAGGAGCTGGGCGCTGGATTTGAAAGGCAGCGGTATTCGCGTCAACGTACTTTCACCGGGACCGATCTCGACACCGGGCCTGGACCTGGCGCTTTCAAGTACCGGCCAGAAGGATGCAATCATTGACGACATGACGGCGCAGTTGCCACTGGGCCGTATCGGCCAACCGGAAGAAGTTGCGGCGGCGGCATTGTTCCTGGCGTCGAGCGACAGCAGTTTCATGACCGGCAGCGAAATGTTCGTGGATGGAGGGTTCGCTCAGGTTTGAACCAGAGAGGGGTTTTGCCTGTTGGAATCTGACGGGCACTGCCCCTCATTACGTAACATCGCATTACGCATAATGTATATTATGTTAAATTATGTGTTATGTCAGATATGTTCATATGTTGTCCAATCTGCCTTCCCTCTCCTCGGCCACCTCGAAGAAAACCGCTCGCCTTAATCCTGCCCAGCTCCCGCTGCCATTCTCAGTGTTGAGCCCCCTGGCCGAGATGATCCGCAACATCGCCGACCAGACCAATCTGCTTGCCCTGAACGCCGCGTTTTGCCGTAGTGGCTGACGAAGTGCGCACCAAGGCTTCACGCACGCCTGCTTACATTGGGCCACTCGGGCCTTGGCGGGAGTACTGGCGTCATTCAAGCGCCTGCTTTTTTCCTCAGACTGCCCTCTTCCTTGATTCCAATTTCCCTCTTGAGGATTGGCGTACTCAGTGCCTTATCCGTCCGCCCGAGTCAGTTACCCAGCCCCACAAAAACCAGGACATGGCGTGCAGCCCGGCGCTTCGATTGCCAGCATCGTTTCAGCTCGTGTGCCGGCAGTGATCGCTTTTGTAGGGGCGACTCGCTCCTGAGCAAGCCCGCTAAAAAGAGCGAGTCGGTAATCTCAGCTCAGCGCACAGTCCGCCGCCTTCGCGATTTCTCAAGGTCAGGGAGCCGCCGAGGGCTTGTGCCAGTTGCTGGGCGATAGCCAGGCCCAGGCCCGTGCCACCGGTGCTGCGGTTGCGCGAATTTTCCACGCGGTAAAATGGCTCAATCACACGGGCCAGCTCCTCCTCGGCGATGCCGGGACCACGATCCATCACGGTCACCGAGAGGCTGTCGCCGTCCTTCGATTCAACCCGCAGCTGCGCTGCACCGGCGAATTTGAGCGCGTTATCCGTGAGGTTTACCAGCACTCGGCGCAGCGCGTGGGGCCGGGTGTGGATCACTGTGTTGCTTTTGCCGCTGAGCTGCACGTCCTTGCCCATGTCCTGGTAGTCGAACACGAGGCTGTCGAGGAATGAATCAAGATCGGTACGGCGGCTTTCCTCGGTGGCACCATGCACGCTGCGGGCATAGGCAACACCTTCACGCACCAGATGCTCCATCTCGCCGAGGTCATTCCACAATTTGTCTTTGTCGCCGCAGTCGTCCATCAATTCGGCACGCAGCTTCATGCGCGTGATCGGGGTTTGCAGGTCGTGGGAAATCGCCGCCAGCAGTTGCATGCGTTCTTTCAGATAGGCCGCAATGCGCGCCTGCATGGCATTGAACGCGATGGCAGCATGTGCGACTTCGGTCGGGCCTTGTTCATCCAGGTACACCGGGTGAGTATTGGGATCGAGGTTTTCCACGGCCTGGGCCAGGCGAGTCAGCGGGCGTATGGCAATGCGGACAGCCAGCCACGCGCACAGAATCATCAAGGCCAACTGGCCCAGCAAAACCACCGGCAGCCACGACGACAACGGCACCATCGAGGGGCGCACGTCGATGGTCACCGGGCTGCCGTCGGCCAGTTTCAGATGGACCTGGAAGTGTTTGATAGGCCCGGGAATGTCTGTCACGGTCATCGGGTAATCCCTGCCGATGGCCTCCTTGATCGAGGTCACTGCAATCGGCGTGTCACGCAGGGCGGTGCCTGGCGAGCCTTCATCGAGCAAATAGCGGTAATTGCGTCGATCCAGTTGTTTCAACCAACTCATGCGTTCCTCGGCGGGCAGGCGGTCAAGGATGGCAATGGACGTCGACACGTCGGTTTCCAGATTACCGAGCATGGTGTTTTTCGCGGTTTCGTAACGCTCGTAGTACTGCACGCCGAAGGACAAGGCCTGCGCCAGGGTCAGACCGACCAGAAAGATCAGCGACAGCCGCGATACAAGGGTACGAGGCCAATGCAGCGAAGGCTTCATGCCGGTGCTCCAAGCACTTCCACCGGCAGCGAGAAGACATACCCTTCGCTGCGCACGGTTTTGATGTAAGCCGGCTCGCGGGCATCGTCAAGCAGGCGTTGACGCAGACGGCTGACCAGCAGATCAATGGAACGGTCGAACAGGTCGGCGTCACGGCCCTGGGTCAGGTTGAGCAACTGGTCGCGATTGAGTACCCGTTGCGGATGGTCGAGGAACACCCGCAGCAGGCGATATTCAGCGCCGCTGAGGGCGACCATGGTTCCGTCTTCGTCAAGCAGATGACGGGCGGAGGTGTCCAGGCGCCAGCGCCCGAACCCCAGCAACCTTCCGGTTTCGGTAACGACCAGGTTGGGCGGCAGCATGCGCGTGCGGCGCAGCACAGCGTTGATGCGCGCCAGCAATTCACGGGCGGAGAACGGCTTGACCAGGTAGTCGTCGGCGCCCATTTCCAAGCCGATGATGCGATCGGTTTCGTCGTTGCGGGCGGTCAGCATCAGCACCGGCGTGGCCTTGTGTTTGCCGGCGCGAATGTCGCGGCAGAGCACCAGGCCATCGTCGCCGGGCATCATGATGTCCAGCACGATCAGGTCCACCGGCGTGGCCTCGAGAAACGAGCGCATCTGGCGGCCATCCGCAACCACGGTGGTACGCAGGCCGTTCTTCTTCAGGTAGTTGCCGACCATCTCTCGAATCTCACGGTCATCGTCCACGATGAGGATGTGATCAACGTGTTCCATGGGCCAAGCCTCTGTCAATGGGAATTGCGGCTCAGTCTATAGAGACTGAGCCCGTTCGCCCGGGGCGGTTTGTATTGCAGTGTATCTGCTCTGGCGAAGGATACATGCAGAGGCAAAAACTACGAATTTCCGGGGTTTTGTATGGCTGTGTATCAGGACGGGGTCCTGATACGAACCGATTTATCCGCGCCTGTTTTTGACACAGGCGAGATACCTCGCGGGCTTCTAATGAGCCACATCGAGGCCAACCCAAGCGCCTCGGCTCAACTGAACGACCTAACCATTGAAGCCTTGAGGAAACGACCATGAACACCAATACCCTCTATGCCACTTGCCTGTTTGCCGCCCTGAATATCTGCACCTTCTCGGCCCGTGCCGAAGCCGACGTCACGCCGCAAACCTACACCTACGGCACGCACCTGGACATCCAGAAAGTGGTGGCATTGACACAGGATGCCGGGGCTTCCTGCGGCATTGTCGATGCCCAACTGACCTACCTGGATTCGCAGGGCAAGACCGAGATCCTGAACTACCGCAAATTTGCCGATTGCCACAGCGATAACTGAGTCCGGCCCACATTTCATCAGGTGACCCTTATGTTCCTCATCGCATTCCTGGGCGGCTTATTGACCGTCCTCAGCCCTTGTATCCTGCCGGTCGTGCCATTTCTGTTCGCTGGTGTCGACCGCACACGCTCATCGATCCTGCTCACCCTTGGCGGCATGGCCCTGACCTTCGCGCTGGTTTCCAGTCTGGCCGTGGTCAGCAGTGAATGGGTGATTCAGGCCAACAACACCGGGCGTCATGTGGCACTGGTGGTGATGGCGCTGTTTGCCATGTCGCTGATCTCGGCGCGAATCAGTGGCTGGCTGGCCAGCCCGTTCGTGTTGCTGGGTAATCGCCTCGACCCCGAGACGCGCAAAATGTCCGGGCCGCTGGGTTCGCTGATGATCGGCGTCGCCACCGGCCTGCTCTGGGCGCCGTGCGCCGGGCCTATCCTCGGGGTGATCCTTACCGGCGCCATGCTGCAAGGCGCCAATGCGCAAACCAGCCTGTTGCTGGTGGCCTACGGCCTGGGCAGTGCACTGTCGTTGGGTACGCTGATTTTCGCCGGACGCGGTTTAGTCAATCGCCTGAAGGCCTCGATTCCGGTCAGCGGTTGGCTGCGGCGCGCCACCGGTTTTGCGGTCCTGGCCGCAGCGCTGGTGATTTCTTCCGGTGCCGACAAGACGCTGTTGGCCGGGGCGTCGTCCGAAGGCGTCAGCGTGCTGGAAAAAGGCGTGCTGGAAAGCGTCCCCAAAGTCGTCGAATACCTGGTAAGCAAGGCCAAGGCCGAACCCACCCTCGACAACGCCCAAGGCCCGATGCCGTCGCTGTCCGGCGCGGTGGAATGGCTCAATTCGCCCGCACTGACCAGTGAGTCGCTCAGAGGCAAAGTGGTGCTCGTCGATTTCTGGACTTACGACTGCATCAATTGCCAGCACACCCTGCCGTATGTGAAGGACTGGGCGCAGAAATACGAGAAGGATGGCTTGGTGGTAATCGGCGTCCACACCCCGGAATACGGCTTTGAACGCATCATCAGCAATGTCAGGGATGAGGTGAAAAAGCTCGGCATCACTTACCCGGTGGCCATCGATAACAACTACGCGATCTGGCGCAACTTCGATAACCAGTACTGGCCCGCCCACTACCTGATCGACGCCAAAGGGCAAGTGCGTTTCACCCACTTCGGAGAAGGTCGCTACGAGACGCAGGAAAAGATGATTCAGCAACTGCTGCAGGAGGCGAAAGCTCCAGCCGCGTAACCCTTAAAAATCAATGGCCCACAGGCAACGCGCCGTGGGCCATTAGCTTTTTCTCCTGCGGCCTGGGTTGCGCGACCACAATCTCCCGCCAACCCCGGGCTAATCCGACACGATGCTTTTGGCCTCAAGAAATGCTTCCAGCCCAAAGACTCCAAACTCCCGGCCGACACCGGACTGCTTTACCCCGCCGAACGGCGCCAGCAGCTCTGGCGAAATTCTGTTGATCAACACCGAGCCGGCCTGCAGCTGGGTCGCCAAGCGTTGGGCACGTTCCGGTTGCCGGGAAAACACATAAGCCTGCAAACCGTAGAGACTGGCATTGGCAATATCGATCGCCTGTTCTGGCGAGTCATACGCAATGATCGATAGCACCGGGCCGAAAATCTCCTCTTGCGCGATGTCCATGTCACTGCTGACGTCGGCAAAGACCGTAGGCCTGACGAAATAGCCCTTATCCAAGCCGGTCGGTCTCCCCTCCCCGCCGATAATCAACGTCGCGCCTTGCGCCTGCCCGCAGCGGATGAAAGCTTGTACGCGGTCGAATTGGGCGCGATTGACCAGCGGCCCGAGAGCAGTGGCCGGATCCTGCGGATTGCCGACAACCATCGCTCCAACCAGGCTTTTGACGCGGTCGATAATGTCCTCGGCGTGCGTGCGTGGCACCAGCAGACGTGTGCCGGCGACACATGCCTGGCCGTTGTTCATGAACGCAGCATTCAGAGCCAGGGGAATGGCGGTGTCGAGATCGGCGTCATCCAGGATGATAGAGGCCGACTTCCCCGTGAGCGACAGACTCACTCGCTTCATGGTCTCGATTCCGGCGCGTGCAATGAGCTTTCCGGTGGCGGTGGACCCGGTGAATGAAACTTTCGCGATGAGTGGGCTGGCGCTGATTTCGGCACCCACATCACTGCCGCGCCCCAACAGAATGTTGAAAATCCCGTTGGGTAACTCTGCGCGATGCAACGCTTGGGCGAGCACGGTGGTCTGCAAGGGGCTCAACTCGCTCGGTTTGATGACCGAGGCACAGCCAGCCGCAATGGCCGATGCCAGTTTGCTGCATATCGTCCCGGCGGTGCTGTTCCAGGGGGCAAACAGCGCCGCGACTCCGACCGGCTCCATCACCACGGTAGCGTCACCGACCGAACGAATCAGATCGTAGTTTTTCAACAGCTGCGCCGCATTGCTAAATGACTGCGAAGCGTAGCGACTGACCCATTGCGCGCGGGCAAACGGCGCACCGTACTCTTCGATGGCGGTATCGCGAATTTCATTCGTGCTCGCCAGCACGGCAGCCTGCAACTGTTCAAGCATGTCGATACGCTCGGCCTTGGAGGTGCGGCCCATCGCGACTTGAGCATGCGAAGCCGCCGCGATAGCGCGCCTGGCATCTTCACGATCAGCCAGGGTGAGCGTACCGATGACCGCCTCGGTCGCCGGATTGATGCATTGCACCGTTTCATTGCCCTGAACGGGAACGAATGCTCCATCAATGTAACTGTGATTGATCTTCCACATCGTGGCGTACCTGATTGATTGCGGTTGCCCGCGATAAGCACAACGCCCGGTATGCCCAGGCGTTGACCACGTCGAATCCCCCCTCTCCCGCGTTTCAGCCGGGCATCGGCTCATGGTTGAAGGCGTGCACCTCCCGAACCAGGCCTTGCGCTGCCATCATCACGAGTTGCCGGCCTTTTTCCGGGGACGCTTGCGCCGGGTCCGATCCCATGCGCCCATCCGGATGACGGGCGCGGAAATCTGCAGCCTCCCGAATGGGCCCCCAGTTGGCGATCTGTGGCGAGTAGTCAACCGACTTGATAGCGTGCGGATAGGCCCACTGGGTCACGGCAATTTCCGAAGGCGTTGCATGAATGCCGTGTCCTGTCGGGAACTGGTCCTTCGCCAGATCATTGATACCCTCAAGATCCCACCAGTTGCACAACTTCAAGGCGAAACCCGCCGGGCGACGTGCAAAACTCGCCTCGGCGTAGAGCTCTGAAAACGCCGCTTCAATCGACGCGATGTTGCCGCCATGGCCATTGAGGAAAAAGATTTTTTCAAACCCGTGTGCAGCCAGCGAGCGAGCCCAGTCACCGATGGCGGCGATGAATGTTGAAGGCCTGAGCGAAATCGTTCCCGGGAAACCAAGATGATGTTGCGCCATGCCGATGTTGAACGTCGGGGCAATCAGGATATCCGCAGCCTCCTGCGCCTGATGAGCGATGATTTCGGGGCACATCCAGTCCGTCCCCAGCAGTCCGGTGGGCCCATGCTGCTCGTTGGAACCAATCGGGATGACGATGGTACGGCTGCGCTGGAGAAACGTCTCGATTTCGGCCCAGGTCGATAGATGTAAAAGCATCTGCGTTCTCTCTTTGGAAAGGTTCCTTACGGAACACGGATGGTGTTGATCAGAGCGATGTCTTCCTCTGCCGCTTCGACCTTGGCGTGTTACTTCGCCGTGGCCGCTTTTTCGATTAGGCGGGCAACCGGTTCCGGGTTCGAAACCATCACGACATGTGAAGCGCCCTTGACCACTTCCACTGCTTTGGCAGCGGCGCGCTTGGCCATGAATGCCATGGCTTGCGGGGGAATGTTCTTGTCCTTGTCGCCGTAGATGTACCAGGACGGAATATGCTTCCAGGCAGGGTTGCCGGACGCTTCGTTGAGCGCCGCTTCCGTCACCGGGCGCTGGGTGGATGCCATCAATGCCGCCTCTTTCGCGGGGACGTCAGCGGCGAACTGGGTGTGAAACTTGTCCTGCTGGATGTACAAGTCCTTGCCCCCATCGGCCAGCGGTACAGGCGCAGCCAGCGTTGGGCCCAGCGTGCTGCCCGGGAATTTACCGGCCAGTCCGGCGACGGTTTCCCCGGCCTCAGGTGCAAACGCACTGACGTAAACCAGCGCTTTGACGTTTGCATGATCATTGGCCGCATCACTGATAACGTTGCCGCCATAGGAGTGGCCGACCAACACCACCGGCGAATGAATGCTCGTCAGCAATGCCGAGATTGCTGCGCCATCGCTCTTTACACCACGCAATGGGTTGGCAGCGGCAACCACCGGGTAACCGTCCTTCTCGAGAATCTTCACGACGCCATTCCAACTCGACGCATCGGCAAAGGCGCCATGTACGAGCACAATCGTGGGTTTTTCAGTTTGCGACCAGGCGTGTGTCGCCATGCTCAGGCTGACGGCGACGGCCAGTGCGGTTAATACTTTTTTCATTGTTAACTCCGGGTTTGACGGGAAATCAGGGAGCGAAGCGAGTGAAGACAAAGTCGTGATTACGCACTCGCGCCTGGTGACAGGCGAAGCAGGTTTCGTGTTGGGCTTCATCGGCCGGTTTACCGTTGATAAACCGCCCGAATCCCCAACCACCGGTTGCTGCATATTTTTTCGAGTCCTTGACCATCACCTGCACGGTCGTGGCCGGCCCCGGTATGGACGCCGGCTCGAATTCCGGGGACTGCACATGTTTCCAGGCCAGCTTTACCAGCACCGTGCCATCAGGGAATGGCAGCGTTGAATCCTGATAAGCCTTGATGGCCAAGTCATTGCCCAGCACGGCTCGCAGTTCGTTCAAGGGGGCCGCTTCCTGCGCGGGCGCAATCAGCGGCCATAGGCGGTAGTTTTCAGGCAATTTCACGCCATAGATCGGTGAGGCGTCGCCATTACCGGCGTCGCCCGAGGCAACACCGGTAGCGGTCAACGCTGCGATTGCAATGGCAGTCGACATCGCGGCCAGAAATTTCAGCTTCATCATCGCTATCCCTTCCACCGGTTCTCAAAGGTGATCGGCGTCGATCACCGCCTGGGCGAAGGCTTTCGGCGCTTCCTGCGGCAAGTTGTGGCCCACACCACCGGTGATCAATCGGTACTCATACTTGCCAGTGAAGCGCTTGGCGTACGCCTCGGCAGGTGGGTGCGGTGCGCCGTTCGCATCACCTTCCAGGGTGATGGTGGGCACGCTGATGGACGGAAATGCCGCGAGTTTCTTCTCCAGTGCGTCGTATCTGACTTCGCCCTTGACCAACCCCAGGCGCCAGCGATAGTTGAAAATCGACACGGCCACGTGATCAGGGTTTTGCAAGGACGCCGCGCTGCGCTCATAAGTGGGGTCGTCGAAATTCCACTGTGGCGACGCCAGCTTCCAGATGAGCTTGGCGAAGTCATGAGTGTTTTTTTCGTAGCCCAGGCGCCCGCGCTCGGTCGCGAAGTAGAACTGGTACCACCACTGCAGTTCGGCGGCTGGCGGCAATGGCGCCTTGCCCGCCTCTTGGCTGCCTATCAGGTAACCGCTCACAGCAACCAGGGCTTTCACTCTTTCCGGCCACAGTGCGGCAACGATATCTGCAGTGCGGGCGCCCCAGTCAAACCCACCCAGCACCGCCTTCTTGATCTTCAGCGCATCCATGAAGTCGATCAGGTCGTTCGCCAGCGCAGCAGGTTGACCATTGCGAACTGTCTTGGCCGAGAGAAAATGCGTGTCGCCATAACCACGCGCAGAAGGGATCAACACTCGATATCCCTTGTCCGCCAAAGCAGGAGCGACATCAGCGTATGCGTTGATATCGTAGGGCCAGCCGTGCAGCAAAATGACCACAGGGCCATCGGCTGGGCCGAGTTCCGCGTAAGAAACGTCCAGCAGCCCCGCTTTCACATGCTTAAGATCACCGAGAGAGGTGTGAGCTCCCGGCGTGATAGCCCCAATGGTGGACGCTGGTACATCAGCCGCGCTGGCTTGGGAAAAACCGACAGACACCGCTGCGAATTGCAGCACCGCTGCTGCCAACAGCGATGGGGCAAGACCCCGCAGGCGGCTGGATTTATTTTGGTTGTTCAGCAAGGTCATCTCCATGGTGTTTCTCCGTAGCGAGCCGCCGAATAGCGGCCCGGTGTGTTGACTGGATTGCGTGTGAGCTACTGGGCGGTCTTCGTTGCGCTCAGCTTGGCGCGCAGCGGCCGGAAGGCCTCCCGCAACTCCTCGCTGAACAATTGAGGTTGTTCCCAGGAAGCGAAGTGGCCGCCCTTGTTAACCTGGCTGTAGTAGGAAAGTGATGGGTAAGCGCGTTGTGCCCAGCTTTTTGGCGCCTGATAGATCTCGTGCGGGAAGACCGTGATCGCCACCGGCACCTTGATGCTTGCGGTGTTCTGCGCGGCAGCGCTGAAATTGTTGTTGTTGTTTTCCCAGTAGAAACGCGATGACGATGCGCCTGCGTTCGTCAGCCAGTACAGGCTGATATCGTCCAGCATTTCGTCACGGGTCAATACCCGTTCAGGCTGACCATCACTGTCCGTCCATGCGGCGATTTTTTCGTACATCCACGCCGCAGTACCGGTAGGCGAATCGGCCAGCAGGTAACCGATAGTCTGCGGGCGCGTAACCATCATCGCGCCGTATGCTGCATTGCGGCCGAAGAAGGTGCTCAAGGAATCAAACGCCTTGCGTTCAGGCTCAGTGAGCCCAACGGGGGCCGGGTCACCGCTATTGATCGGCTTGACCAGTTCGGGCGGGATGGTGGCCGGCATGTTCAAGTGAATGCCCAACAGACCCGGCGGATTCAGGCGGCCCAATGCATCCGATATCACCGAACCGTGATCTCCGCCCTGGGAAACATAGTGGGTATATCCCAGACGCTTGATGAGCACATCCCAAGCCTTCGCGACTCGATCCGGCCCCCAGCCCAATTCAGTTGGCTTACCGGAAAAACCGTGTCCCGGAATCGATGGAATGATCACGTCGAACGAATCTTCAACCTTACCCCCGTAAGCAACGGGATCCGTCAGCGGGCCGATAGTCTTCAGGAACTCGAACTGTGAGCCAGGCCATCCGTGTGTCAGAAGCAGCGGCATCGCGTTGGGGTTTCGCGAGCGAACATGGATGAATTGAATATCGACGCCGTCGATAGTGGTGATGAATTCAGGCAGCGCATTGAGCTTTGCTTCGGCCTTGCGCCAGTCATAGTCGCTGCCCCAATACTTCACCAGCGCCTGGACCTGGGCCAGCTGCACGCCTTGGGAAACGTCATTGACGGTCTCTTTGTCCGGCCAGCGGGTCGCCGCAATGCGCTTTTTCAGATCGGTCAATTGAGCTTCATCGACGTGAATTCGATAAGGTCGGATCGATTCGGGATTGGTCGAGGCCGAGCTGGCAACTGACGCATCGGCGGCCGGACCAGCAGCCCAGGCACCGCCGTTGCCGGCTATCAGGGCCAACCCCAAAACGCCCATTCTCACAGAAGAGGCCAGACAATGGCGCCAGGTGAAACCGAACGTAGCTGCAGGCATTTTGAATTTCCTATAAGTCATTGATCGACAACTTCGCGAAACGCGCAGAGATAGCTGCGAGTTAAATGAGTCATCCATTGGAGAAGGTTTGCGCCTTCTCGATGGGTTCATTTAAAGCCCCGCAGGTATCCCGTATGTGTCATCAACCGACTTAAAAGAATCGCTGTGTATCTATCTAAAGCGCAGATACAAAACGATACAAACTGATCGTCTCGCCTTTCTTTATCTGCCAACGCCCGCACGTTCGTTGCCCACCTTTTCGGTTCGGCTTGAGGTACATTTGGCGTCGCCTGCACATTCAATGCTTGACTTACCCCGCGTCTAACACATGGTTTAAGTCGCTCGCTGGGACGACGTTCCGCCGCCCCTTAACCAAACGTTATGTGAATAAAGGAATGTATGCGTTTAGCTTTAGTTCTTTTTCTCTCTCTGCTTCCAAGCCTTTCGTCAGCAGATATTGAACTTAACAACATGATTGAAAGCTACGAGTCACAAAAAAGTGGTGATTATCTAAATAATCAAGAGTTAGCTTTTTTAAGTCATGAAATTGGCATGCGTCTTTTGGCGAATAAACAATACGATTCCGCTATAACTTACTTTAAAACCGCATTAGAGATCGACCGGAACATTGACATAAACGACCCCTCCCTCGGAGGACGCTGGACATATTTAGGCCAGGCATACACGCTCAATGGTCAGATAAATAATGGTATTGAATCGCTCCAGCGAGCCCTTCAGATAGATGAGCAGCACTACCCTAACGGGCACCTGAATATTGGAATTGCACAACGCCTCGCCCAACGCGGCGGAATGTTTGAAGCCGTGACCGGAACAGGCGGACACCACCAAGGTGTGCTGCCACGACGGATGCTCATCGATAATGAAATGGCGATCCGGCGTCACGGTGTAGGCGCAGACAGCAGACTTGACCACGCTCGAAGTAACACCGACGATGCGGCCGCGCACCTGGTGCTCATACATGTCCCGCTCTTCCGCCGACGAGACCGTACGATCCATTGTTTGCGGCAACGAAGTAGTGTGGTATTGCGCGGTGGCGATTTTCAAGCTGCCCTCGCCGTGTAATGCGGGAAAGCCGTAGTTGATTTTGTCGTCGCCACGGCCGTGAGTGAGGATAAACGTCGGTGAGTGATCCACCCACTCGGCGCCCTCCTCCAGCCCGAACCAGAACAGCTTCTGCCGGTAGACGCTGAGCAGGCTGTCAAACGGCTCGCCCAGCAAACCGCCGCTCCAGTTGCCGGCGCTAATCACAAGCTTGTTTGCAAAGAGCGTGCGCAGATTCGTAGTGACATGGACTCCCTGCTCATTCGAGCTAATCCCAGTGACGGTTTCGCCTTTGTAGAGGATTGCTCCGTGTTGCTCGGCCAACTTGAGCTGCACATCAATGCAACGTTCGGGACGTACAAACCCCCCACCTGGCTCGAAATAGCCGATGGCAGTGTCGTGTACGTTGGCAAATTGTGGAAAGCGCTGGCGAATCTGTTCGGCGGATAAAACGTCGTGCTCGATGCCATAGGCCTGTGCTAGGCCGATGGTGCGCAATGTGAAGTCGGTTTTATCGTTGGGGTCAAACTCGGGACTCGAAGTCAGAACCAATAGACCCGACTGTTCGAACAGCGACTCCCCTGACAATTGCTCAAGCTCGCGCCAGATGCGGTGGGAATTGCGCACAATGGGAACGTACTGCGCGCCCTCACCCACCGAAAGCCGGGTAATACGCGTATCGCCATGGCTGGAGCCCAGGTTGTGAGGTGGGTGATGGCGGTCGATACCCACAACATTCGCACCCGCCTTCGCCAACTGATACACCGTAGCGGCCCCCATGGCCCCCAATCCCAATACCACTACATCACACCGCTCGGACATCAACGCTCACCTGTCAAAAAGAAGCCAGTTGAAAGTGAAGCTGATTAAGAATCAACGACTAAAAGAGCATATGCATATTATCAACCGAGCATCACCGGCCGCTCTGCTGCAATACATCGGTAAGGCTTCGATCCTTCGCTTCTGGTCATCGTCAACTACAATTACGTTGGGTCGATTTAAAACTGTCATAAGTAATATTTAGCTGGCAGTGGATTTCTCGCCGCGCACCGCACAGACGGCGCTCCACCCTTCCGGCCCTGAACAGCAAATCAACGTGTGATCCATGTGGTCTACGCAGTGCTGAGGCCAAACACGCGCCTCTCCCGGCAACACAGGAGAGGCCGCCTGCCTGCATACCGTTGAGCTATCAGAGGAATAGAAAAAACAACATCATAATGATGGCACTGTCTGATACCGTGCACATAAACACAGCCACTCCGAGGATTGTCATGGGCGCAGGCGCTCCTATTCCGCCGAATGAAATTGAACGGCTTAAAGAGGTCGCGAAATTTTGTCCAGCTGACAGCGAGTACGATACTGTCTTCGATAAAATCGTCGAGATGGTTTCTGCTTACTTCAACGCACCCATAGCGCTGATTTCGATCGTCGATGAGCATCAGCAATGGTTCAAGGCGCGCGTAGGGCTTAAAGAGACGCAGACACCACGAGAAGTGTCCTTCTGCGCTTACTCGACGCTGGATAACGCCCCGCTGGAGGTATTGGACGCGACGCTTGATCCCCGTTTCAAAGACAATTCCCTGGTCACGGGGCCTCCGTATATTCGTTATTACACAGGCACCCCACTGATTACCGAAGAGGGTTTTACGCTGGGAAGCCTGTGCATCATTGATACAGTCTCACGCGCCGCTATGAGTGAGCGTGATAGCGGGATGCTCAGCGGTTTTGCTGAACTGGTGATGATGCGCATCCACAGCATGCGCGCTCGAAACTTCGTCGACCAACCCACAGGGTTATTTAATCGACTCCGGTTTGAGGAGGATATACGCCAAGCGCTCAAGACCCACAGCGCGTGCCAAGCGTATGCGATTGACATCATCTCGCCAAAGTTCCTCAACGATATCGTGAAGGCGCTGGGCTACAGTTTTGCCACGGACTTGGTCCTGGCAATCAAAGCGCGCCTACAAAAACTGTTACCGCCACAGTGTCTACTTTATAAAATTAGCCCGACGCGGTTTGGTTTCCTCCTTGAGGAGGATCAAACGGCCGAGCACATTTGTGAAAACATCCTCAAGGACTTCAAAAAGCCTGTCGAATGCCACGCCATCCCCATACTCATGCAAGTCGGGATTGGCGTCCTGCCTATTCATAGCTCAGGGCTCCAGCAAGACTGGCTTCGCCTGGTGGTCAGCGCTGCGGATGAGGCGCGTGACCGCAGGCTGGGATGGTCGCGCTATGAACCCCATTTTGATGCGGCTCAACAACGCGCGTTCATGTTGTTGAGTTCGTTACCGGAGGCGGTCTGCGCCGACAAACAGCTCAGCCTGGTGTACCAGCCAAAGATCAAACTGCCCTCAGGACGGTGTCATTCAGTAGAAGCACTATTACGTTGGACACATCCTTTACTGGGGCCCATCAGCCCTGCTGAATTCATACCCTTGGCTGAAAAAACCGCACTCATACCCTCTGTTGGATTGTGGGTGCTCAACGCAATCATCCAGCAAGCGGTTATTTGGAAAGCGCAAGGTGTGCGCCTGCGGATAGCGATGAACATTACCGTCAGCGATCTTGAAAGCGCCGAATTCGTCGACGCGATGATCCATGAGATTCAACAGCACGGCCTGGACCCCGCTGGCTTTGAACTTGAGTTTACCGAAAGCATGCTCATGACCAACCCTGAAGAAGTCATCCGGCAACTGGAGCGTGTCCGTAAGTTTGGCGTAGAGGTTGCTGTTGATGACTTTGGCACCGGCTACAGCAACTGGGCTTATTTGAAGGAGCTCCCGGCCAATACCGTCAAGCTTGACCAATCTCTGATCAGCGGGCTGGGCAGCAATCAAAATGACAAGCAACTGGTTAAAACCCTGATCGGACTGGCTAAGGGGCTCGGCTACCAGGTGGTTGCAGAAGGCGTAGAAAATCAAGAAATCCTGGACCTGTTAATACAGTGGGGATGTTCCGAAGCACAGGGTTATTTGATAGCCAAGCCTATGAGCGCCGAGGCATTAGAAGCCTGGATAGCACAAGGAGTCGATGGAGGTCGGGGCCGGTAGAATGACTGCCGGGGACGCGCAAGCAAGGACTCTATAGATCGCGGAGATCACCTGCATCGTTGCGTCTTCGATCGTGCCTTCATTACGGCACACAACCCAACCGTGATCTGCAATTGCTCGCTCGAATGCCAGGGTACAAGCGACATGTTCTTTCAGCTTATGGATCACGGTACTGCTCAGCCCACGCCGTCGTGCCGCTGCCCTCGCCCATGAAATCTCAGGGGCGGTGACAATCCCGACATGCAGGTCTGGCACTCGCACGTTTCGATCAATGTTCAATTGCAGGATCTCTGCAAACGGAATTATCCGGCGAAACGCGGCATCCGACGGGTACCAGCGATCGATCAGGATGATGCTGCCTGGTGGCTGTTTAGCCAGCACCTGCCGGGAAATCCAGGCACGGCTGTCAGCAAAGCGTTCACACACCCGCAGCTCCAGCTCCTGGGAGGGACTTCTGACGAGCTGGTTAACAAGCGCCATTGTTCCCTCCCGGTACGGATCGCTTTTTCTCTCGCAAAGCCGGATCACTTTTTTGTTGTCTGCCCTCAGTACTTTCGTAACGGCCTCCAACAGCGTGGTTTTGCCGGTGCCCTTGGGCCCATCCAGAGAAACAAACAGCGGACGATTCATTCTTCACTTAACAATTGATATACCGTTTTTTTTGCCCTGTCCGGACGCTGGAACCGCTGAGGGCGACTACGCGAAGGCCCTTATGAACAGGAAGTGATGAACACTCTACCCTTGTTTTGGCTCACGGGTCCCAAATCCACGCTGACAACCGCTGGTGAGCATCGGTTATCGCCCATCAGTCATGCGTGAGTGAGGTACCAGCGCCAGTCCTGCTCCCCGACCTCAGCGTTGAATTGACGGAACTCGCGCCATTTGATCGCCAGATACACCTTCAGGAATTCGGCGCCCAGCGCCTCGCGTGCCCACGTTGAATCCTGCAAGGCCTGCAACGCGGTCAGCCAGTCGGTGGGTAGAAAATCGGTCGCCTGCTCATAGCCATTTCCCACGATCGCCGGGCCGGGATCGCTTTGATGGGTGATGCCGTAGTGAATCCCCGCGAGTAATGCGGCAGCGGCAAGGTACGGGTTGGCGTCCGCCCCGCAAATGCGGTGTTCGATGTGCCGACTGATTGCTGGCCCGCCGGGCACGCGGAACGACACCGTACGATTGTTGACGCCCCAACTTTTGGCCAGTGGCGCGTAACTGCTGGCCTGGAACCGGCGATATGAATTGGCATGGGGGCAAAATATCGCCAGCGAGTCAAACAAGGTCGCCATCATCCCGCCAATCGAGTGACGCAACAGGAGCGTACCCTGTGGGTCTTCGCTCGCATACAGGTTGTTACCCTCCTCGTCGGCCAGGCTGACGTGCAAATGCATGCCACTCCCGGCCTGGTTACTGAACGGCTTGGCCATGAAGCACGCTTGTAGCCCATGTTTGTTGGCGACACCTTTGACCAGGCGTTTGTAGCGTACGCCTTCATCAATAGCCTGGAGTGCGTCGAAACGATGTTCCAGGGTCAACTCCACTTGGCCTGGAGCGTACTCGGAGATGGCTGTGCGTACGGGCAGCCCTTGTAGCGCGCACGCAGCGTAGAGGTCATCAAGAAAAGGTTGCAGCTGTTCTAACTCGTATAGGCCATACACCTGCGGCGCCCGAGGACGGACGCCGTTTGACTGCAATGCCGGCTGCGGCCGACCGTTGGCATCGCGTTGCTGGTCCAGCAAGTAAAACTCCAGTTCAACGGCCATTACCGGATGGAAACCATCGGCTTTGAGTCGGTCAATGGCATGCACCAGTACGTGTCGCGGGTCGGCCGGTGCGGCAGGAATACCTTGGGTCGGGTGCATGCTCACCTGCACCTGACCGGTGGGGTTGGTGCGCCAGGGTTGCAAGGTCAGGCTTCCCGCCAAGGGGTATGTCCAACAATCGGCATCGGCGACATCCCAGACCAGACCTGTGTCTTCGACGTCTTCACCCTGCACGGTCAAGGCGAGAATGGAGCTTGGCAGCGGCCGACCGTTTGCGTAGATCGCCAGCAGTTCGTCGCGATGCAGCAGCTTTCCTCGCGGAACACCATTCGCGTCAATAAGGAACAACTCGATGCTCAGCACTTCAGGATGGGCGGCCAGATAGTCTTCGGCCTCTTTTTTATCAGCAAATTGCATATCAAACCTCTCGGCGCTCATTCAAGCGACTGGACAGTATTCAAGAACAATGGAACTTATGAAGAGATAACCCTCGATCCAGATAGGGCAAGCAGCGCGGTCAGCGCGTTATCCAACTCACCGATCAGCCTGTCGACATCCCCTTCACTTGTTTGCGGACAGCACAGGGTCATGTTGTGAAAAGGTGTGATCAGGATCCCGCGATTGATCAGATAGAGGTGCAGCGCCATTTGAAGGCTGTCATGAAAAGCCGCCTCGGCTTGCGCGCCGGTTCTGGGCGCGGTGGCACAGAATTGAAACTCACAACGAGCCCCCAACTCGGTTACCGACCAGTTCAATTGGTGCCGCTTGAACAGCGCTCGAAATCCCTGGGCCAGTCTTGAGGCCAGGGGCAGCATGTGCTGGTACGCAGACTCGGTCATGACCTCTTCGAGGCTGACGCGCATGCAGCGCATCGCCAGTGCGTTGGCGGACAAGGTGGTGCCCATGCCACTGTGGCCATGCCCGCCGCTCGCTTCGCTGATGCTCTTCTGCGCATCGTGCATGGCCAACGCAACGTGCTCGGTCATGCCAAAGACTGCGCAAGGCACGCCACCGGCGATGGGTTTCCCCACGACGAAAAAGTCGGGCTTCAAATCCCATTGGCGCGTGCATCCACCGATGCCGGTAGAAATAGTGTGGGTCTCATCAATGACCAACAGGCTGCCGTATTTTCGCGTCAGCTCGCGGCACTGTTGCATGAACCCCGGATCGGGCAGGACCATGCCTATATTGGTCATCGCCGGCTCGCACATCAGCGCGCACACGTCGCCCTGAGCTAAAGCAGCCTCCAGTGCAGCGACATCGTTGAAGGGAATGGATCGACTGTATTGGGTCAAGTCGTAGGCTTGCCCCATCAGGCCCGAACGGTGCACGGTCTTGCCCTCTCGGTACCGGACCATCACGTCATCCACGGTGCCGTGATAACAGCCGTCGAACACCAGTAGAACATTGCGCTGTGTGATAGCGCGCGCCCAGCGCAGCACATAACGATTGGCGTCGGTAGCGTTGGCGGTAACTTGCCAATAAGGCAGCTCAAACCGCTGGGCCAGCAACTCTGCGCAGACCACCGCATCTTCGCCGGGCAGCATCGTGGTCAAGCCATTGTTCGCCTGCTCGGCTATGGCACGGGCAATAGGATCAGGTGAGTGGCCAAACATCGTGCCGGTGTCGCCGAGGCAAAAGTCTATGTAGTCATGACCGTCGACATCGGTGAAGCGGGCACCTTTGGCACGCTGGACAAAAAGCGGCGAAGGCATCGACCAATCGCTCATCCAGTGCATGGGCACACCGTTGAACAGCGCCGCCTTGGCACGCTTGGCCAGCGCCATCGACGTTGGGTTGTTTTCTATAAAACGGGCACGCTCGGCTGCGGTAAAGGCAGCAATCGCTGATTCACAAACTCCACTGTTCGACATGACTAGAGCCCTTTGTTAAGTATCACATTAGTTAAACTTCGTTGCCGTATAGATAAACCTCACGCCCTCATTCTCCAGGTGCAGCAACAGCTCCCGAATATTGGGTGAATATCGCTCTGCGAACTTATAACGTGGGTGTTGGCTTTAACTATTTACATTGCCAATCGCGCAGATGTTCATTCAAACGTCATTAACCGGATCAAGGGGCTTTATTCTCGACCAGGCAATTACCGCCATCGACCACGATAACTTCCCCGGTGATGTAACTGGATTCTGGAGACGCCAGAAATGCAACCGCCGCCGCCACTTCCTGGGGACTGCCCGCCCGCCCGATCGGGGTAAAGCGCCCCGCCTCTGCTTCAACCGGCGTGGTTGAGCCCGTGGTGATCCATCCGGGCGCCACGCTGTTGACGGTAATCCCGTGCTTGGCGACTTCAAGTGCCAGTCCCATGTTCATGCCCACCATCGCGGCTTTGGCAGCGCTATAAGCGGCTTCGCCCGGATTGCTCCCGCGGGTGCCCGTGGTGGAACTGATATTGACAATGCGCCCGTAACTTCGCGCCCTCATACCGGGTAAAACGGCCCGCGTCAGAAGAAAAGCGGTGGTTAGGTTTCTGGCCAGTGAAAGGTTCCACTCATGCAGTTCCATACTCGCCAACTCCGAGAAAACCTCAGGGCTGCCTTGCATGGCCATACCGGCATTATTCACCAGAATATCGACCCGCCCCCAGACCGACACCGCCCAGAGGCCGAATTCACGCACCTGACGTTCATCGGTGAGGTCAACCGCCCTGCCCTCAACTTCAAACCCTTCTGCGAGCAGCTCTTTAACGCGTTCCTCGATGCGGCGGCTACTGGCGGTGATGATCAATCTCGCACCCGCTGCACCTAGCCTGCGAGCGATCGCCATGCCAATACCCGCTTCACTTCCGGCACCACTGACAAGTGCCACATGCCCCCTCAAATCAGTGTTTAACATGGTGTGCCCCACGGACTTCATTTGGAATAGAAGTGGAAATTAGGCTAATAAACCTGATAAATAAAGACGATCATCATCAGAAAATCTGACAACCACCATGGCGTTTACCAGTGAGTCACTGAAAGTTTTCCTTGCGGTTGTCGACAGCGGCTCCTTTTCTGCCGCCGCACGCAAATTGGGGCGGGTCCCCTCGGCCATCAACATGGCGGTGTCGCAGCTTGAAGCCGAACTGGATTTATTGCTTTTTGACCGATCAACCCGCAAAGCCATTCCTACGGCCGCCGCCAAAGCCCTTGAGCCCCAGGCACGACAGGTCGCCAGCCAGTTAAACCTGCTGGACGCCCATGCGCTCCAGCTTCATCAGGGGTTGGAGGAGCGCTTGGTCCTTGCGATGGCGCCGGAGTTGCAAACAGGCGTATGGAATCGTCCGCTGTCCATTATCGCCCGGGAGTTTCCCACGCTTGAAATCGAGATTCGCTCCGCGTCCCATCCGGAGGCGATGCGCATGCTCCATGAAGGGCGGGTGCAATTGGCCCTTGGATTTGAACGACCAGGGCTTGACGAGCGGGAGACGTTTCTTGAAGCGGGGAGCCAATTGCTGGTAGCCGTTGCCGCTCCGGATCATCCTGCGGCCGCCGGCAAGAAAAGCCCCTTGAGTGAAGAGCAACTGGTCAACGTTCGGCAGATCATCGTGGCTACTGGAGGGCCTACAGACTCTGATCCACGTGTTGTGCTGTCACGGCGGATTTGGCACAGCGACAATTACCTGGCAACGCTGGATCTGGTCCAGCAAGGATTGGGCTGGGCTTATCTTCCACAGCCGTTGGTACAACCTCTGATCAGTTCGGGCGCATTGACGGAGGTGGTGTTTGACAACATGCCGAGTCAGATGCGGCTATGGGTCGATATCATCTGGGTAAAGAACCGCCCCCTGGGGCTGGCAGCGAGTCGCTACCTGAGCCTGATGCGCAAGATTGTCGAGGACGAGCCGCGCCGTGTTTGAGAAAAAAACCAGCCATATGGCTCATTGAGGCCATTGCTCGAGCAGTATCGAGACGAATTTTTCCGCCGCCGGCGAAAGCGATGCTCCCCGGCGATAGACCAGGCCCAAGGAGCGGTTCACAACCGGCTCGATCAACGGGACGCTGACCAAGGTTGGATGATCTTCAGCCGGCATGGCCAGGCTTGGCATCGCCGAAACCCCCAGGCCGGCCTCCACCAGGCCCAGCGAAGTCGAGAGGTGCTGGACTTCGTAGAACCATTGAGGCCGCCAACTCAGGCCAGACAGCGCGTGATCGAGCAACATGCGGTTGCCGCTCAGGCGCCCTACCCCGATCAGGCGGTAATCGCTCAATTCAGACCAGGTGACCGAACTGCGTCCAGCCAATTCATGATCACGCCTGCACGCCAATACGAAAGGCTCGCTGACCAGGGGCACGAACTCAATGTCCGGATGCTGCCCACTCATCATGTTGATCCCGAAGTCGGCCTCCCCCCGCAGCACCGCTTCAAGCCCCTCATTGGCGCTCAAGTCCAGCAGGCGGATGCGGATTTTTGGGTAGCGCTCGTTGTACAGGCGAATGACTGATGGCAGGAAATAGAAAGCCGCAGTAGGGATACACGCCAGGGTTACCCGGCCAATCTGGCGTTCGGCCAGCTCACGAATATTGAGAATCGACTCATCGAAGTCATCGAGCAACCGACGGGCCTTTGGCAGAAAGTCACGACCGACACTCGTGAGGCTGACCTTGCGCGTGGTGCGATCCAGCAACGAGGTGCCCAACCCCTCTTCCAGTTTTTTAATTCTGCGACTGAGTGCCGGTTGAGACAGGTGCAAGGCATCGGCTGCTTCGTGAAAACTGCCAAGTTCAGCGATTTTCACGAAGGATCGAATGTCATTCAGCTCATATTCCATGTCTTATCTCACCCGCACAAGGCGTCAAAAGGAAACTCAGCGTAAATTTATCATTCGCAAAACGCAATAATCTCTTCAATCTTTGCATTTGAAACATTTTTTAAAGCTTGAGACTCTTGCTCCAAGAACATCAATTACACCGATTGATCAACAAGAGTCAGTATCATGCAAAGAATTCCCTGTGTGCTGATGCGCGGCGGCACCTCGAAAGGTCCGGTTTTTCTCGACTGGGATTTGCCCGCCGCCGTTGAGGCCCGCGACGAACTGCTGCTCAACCTGATGGGCTCCGGTCATGAACTGGAGATCGACGGCATCGGCGGTGGCAGCCCGCAAACCAGCAAGGTTGCGATTGTCAGCCCTTCGCTGCACCCGGATGCGGACGTTGATTACTTGTTCGTTCAAGTGATGGTTTCACAACGCAGGGTCGACAGCGCCCCCAACTGCGGCAACATGCTGTGCGCGGTGGGCCCGTTCGCCGTCGAGCAGGGTCTGGTCAAAGGCACCCCAGAGCGCACCCGTGTGCGTATTCGTAACGTAAACACCGGCACCTTTATTCACTCCGACGTGTACACGCCGGATGGCAAAGTCAGTTACGAGGGCGATACCGCCATTGATGGCGTGCCCGGTACGGCCGCACCGGTGCAACTGACGTTCCTCGACGCAGCCGGCAGCAAGACAGGCAAGCTCTTCCCCACCGGCAACACGCAGGACGTGATCGATGGCATTGCGGTGACCTGTATCGACATGGCGATGCCCATGGTGCTTGTCGAAGCCAGCCAACTGGGCAAGCGCGGCGATGAGAGCCCGGCGGAACTGGACGCCGATAAGGAATTCCTGCGACGCCTCGAGACGCTGCGGCTTCAGGCCGGCCTGGCCATGGGCCTGGGCGATGTCAGCGACAAAGTGATTCCCAAGCCGGTACTGGTTTCGCCCGCGAAAGCGGGGGGCACGATCCAGGTTCGTTACTTCATGCCGCACAACTGCCACCGCGCGCTCGCCATTACGGGCTCGATTGGTTTGGCCACTGCGTGTGTGATCGAAGGCAGCATCGTCGCGCAGATGCTCGGCGGGATCAGTACGCCACGCCTTGAAGCGGTGCGGATCGAACACCCGAGCGGCGGGATTGATGTCGTATTGTCCTACACCGGCGTCAACGGTGAGACAATTCAGGCCTCAGTCGTACGCACCGCCCGCAGGCTTTTCTCCGGCTACGTCTACGCCACTGACTCGCAGCGCCTTGCCGGATAAATTCCGATAGTCGTTGGCATTTTTGCATCCGCACAATTCTAAAAATGGGTGATGCCATGAAAGTTGTTAAATCGCTCTACTTCCAGATCCTCTGCGCCGTGGCGCTCGGCATCGTGGTCGGGCATTTCTGGGCCCAGCAGGCCATTGCACTCAAGCCCCTGGGTGACGCGTTCATCAAACTGATCAAGATGATGATTGCGCCCGTGGTGTTCTGCACCATCGTCACCGGCATCGCCGGGATGAGCGACAAGCGCTCCCTCGGGCGCCTGCTGGGCAAAACCATGCTGTTGTTCTTCGTCCTCACGGTGATCAGCCTGGTGATTGGCCTGGTCGCGGTGTACGTGTTCCAGCCGGGCGCCGGCATGAACATCGATCCCAGCCAGCTGAGCACCAAAGGATTGGCCCAGTACACGGAGTCGGCCGCAAAGCTTGGGGTGGTGGAGTTTTTCATGCACATCATTCCCGAGACGTTTATCGGCGCCTTCAGTAAAGGTGAAGTGTTGCCGGTGCTGTTTATCGCGGTGTTGTCCGGCTTTGCCTTGTCGTCGCTGGGCGAGCGTGGCAAACCGGTACTCGACGTGCTCGAATCCGCCTCGCAAATGGTCTTCAAGATCTTTTCCTACCTGATGCGTTTTGCACCGGTCGGCGCTTTCGGGGCCTTGGCGTTCACTGTCGGCCAGTACGGCATCACTTCGCTGGGTTCGCTGGCGAAGTTGATCATGACCTTGTACATCGCCTGCGGCTTTTTCGTGTTCGTGGTACTGGGCAGCATTTGCCGCGCCAACGGCTTCAGCCTGTGGAAGCTGCTGCGCTATTTTCGCGAAGAGTTCCTGGTGGTACTCGGCACCTCTTCCACGGAACCGGTGATGCCGCGCATGCTGGAGAAACTCGAGGCACTGGGTTGCAAAAAAGGCGTCGTCGGCCTGGTACTGCCCACCGGCTACTCGTTCAACCTGGACGGCACGGCCATCTACCTGTCGTTGGCGGCGATTTTCATTGCCCAGGCCTGCAACATTGATCTGAGCCTGACGCAGATCATCACCATGCTGGCGATCATGCTGCTGTCCTCCAAAGGCGCCGCCGGGGTTACCGGCAGCGGGTTCGTGGCACTGGCCTCGACCCTGACGGTCATTCACGACATCCCATTGGCCGGCCTGGCATTGCTGATCGGCGTTGACCGCTTCATGTCTGAAGCACGCGCCCTGACCAGCCTGGCCAGTAACGCCGTAGCGACGGTGGTGATTTCGATGTCTGAAAATGCCTGCCACCGCGACACGCTGAACCGGATGCTCGACGCAAAATCTTCTGCCGCACCGGGAAAAGCCTGGGACGACCTGAAGGACGCCAAACGCGTCTAGAGACAACCGGATAACGCTTCCCCCCTGACTTGACTGACCCCCCCTCCCCGCCAGGCGCGTTGTGCCGCCCGGCGGGTCAGGGCGCGTGCGCCTCGGCGTCAGCCATTTTTACGATAACAACAAGAGAATCGTCCTATGCTCGCTTTCCTTGGCTTGGCCATGGTGGTCGTATTCACCTATCTCATCATGACGAAGCGCTTGTCGCCCATCGTCGCGCTCACCGTGGTTCCCATCGTCTTCGCGGTGATCGGCGGCTTTGGCGGCACCACTGGCAAGATGATGCTCGACGGCCTGAAAATGGTCGCCCCGTCTGCCGCGTTGCTGCTGTTTGCGATCCTGTTCTTCGGCCTGATGATCGACGCAGGCCTGTTCGACCCGCTGATCCGCAAAATCCTGAAGAGGGTCAATGGCGACCCGATGAAGATCGCCGTAGGCACGGCCCTGCTGTCGTTGCTGGTAGCGCTCGACGGCGACGGCACAACGACCTACATGATCACCTGCGCCGCAATGCTGCCGCTGTATAAACGCATCGGCATGAACCCGATGATCCTGGCAACCATCTCCATGCTGTCGCTGAGCATCATGAGTGGCATGACGCCCTGGGGCGGCCCCGCGACACGGGCTATTGCCGCGTTGGGCCTGGATGCCGGCGAGTACTTCGTGCCGTTGCTGCCGACCATGATCGGCGGTGCCCTGTGGGTGATCTTCACGGCCTTCATACTGGGTCGCGCAGAACGCAAGCGTATCGGCAACGTGCAGCTGCAAAGCGGCGGCGGCGATTGCTACATCGAGGCGATTCTCGAGGACACGCCCCACAAACGTCCGAAGCTGGCCTATGTCAATCTGGTGCTGGTGATCGCGGTGATGGCGGCGCTGGTGATGGGGCTGATGCATTCCGCGATTCTGTTCCTGATCGGCTTCGTGCTCGCGCTGATGATCAACTACCCGCAATTGGACATTCAGAAAGAACGCATCCTGGCGCACTCGGGCAATGCCATGACCGTGGTGTTGCTGGTATTTGCCGCCGGGATCTTTGCCGGGATCTTTTCCGGTACAAAGATGGTGGATGCCCTGGCACAGACCCTTGTCGACTGGATCCCGCCATCCTGGGGCCACCTGTTTCCGTTGGTGGTTGCGATCACCAGCATGCCGCTGACCTTTGTACTGTCCAATGACGCCTACTATTTTGGCGTGGTGCCGATCCTGGCCAATGCCGCCGCCGCTTATGGCATCGACCCGGTCGAAATCGCCCGCGCCTCGATCCTGGGCCAGCCTGTTCACCTCATGAGTCCGCTGGTGGCCTCGACCCTGCTGCTGGTGGGCATGGTCGATCGCGATATCGGCGACTTCCAGAAGGCCACCGTCAAATGGGCCGTGCTGACCTCCCTGGTCGTCACCGCCCTGGCCTTGTTGACCGGTGCCATCAGCCTGTTCACCTGATCCACCCATAACCCCTGCTGCCTTCCAGCGCGCCTCACTCACGAGGCGCGTGCCGACCTGTACCCCAAATAACAACAACGAGTCATTTGCCATGAACCCTATGTATACCCGTCGAGCTTTGTTTTGCGCGTTAGGCCTGGTACCCGTCGCGGCGGCCAACGCCGAAGGTTTTATTGATGACAGCAAGCTCAAGCTGCAACTGCGCAATGTGTATTTCAACGAGAACTTTCGCGACGAGCACGGCTTGAGTGCGCGGGCCGCCAGAACGGCAAAGAGCGAACGCACCGAGTGGGCCCAGGGATTTCTGCTGGACTATCAGTCCGGATTTACCGCGGGCACCCTCGGCTTCGGCGTGGACGCCCTGGGACTCTATGGGGTAAAGCTCGATTCAGGGCGCGGGCGCAGCGGCACCGGGCTCATGCCGGTACATGATGACGGGCGGGCGGCCGGCGAGTTTGCCAGCGCCGGCGCTACGGCAAAAGCCAGGTTCGCCAAAACCACTGTCAAGTACGGCACCTTGTTGCCCAAGACGCCGGTGCTGATTTACAACGATGCACGCTTGTTGCCCCAGACCTACCAGGGCACCCAGGTCAGCAGCAGCGACATCGAGAACCTGACCGTGACCGGCGGGCATCTGGACCGTTTCAAACTGCGCGACTCCACCAACAGCGTGCCGATCGTGCCTGATGGCTATAGCGGGGAAAAATCCGGTGATTTCAACTACGCCGGGGCTGAGTACAAATGGGGCAAAAACCTGCGCTTGAGTTATTTCTACGGGGAACTCGAGCACTTCTACCGACAGAACTTCGCCGGTATCCAGCACGACCTGCCGCTGGCCGGTGGCGTGCTGACCAGCGACCTGCGCTACTTCAACAGCGTTGATAGCGGCTCTGCCTACGCAGGCAAAATCGACAATGACATGTTCAGCGGCCAGTTGTCCTACGTGATTG
The DNA here is from genome assembly GCF_900116055.1 of Pseudomonas sp. NFACC42-2. Lineage (NCBI taxonomy): Bacteria > Pseudomonadati > Pseudomonadota > Gammaproteobacteria > Pseudomonadales > Pseudomonadaceae > Pseudomonas > Pseudomonas sp. NFACC42-2. The sequence goes on along the minus strand of NZ_FOZO01000001.1, from coordinate 168,887 downwards.
CAGGCCATACCCTCGGTGGCGGCTACCAGGCCCTTCGCGGTGATGCCGGTTTACCCTACATCAGCGGCGCAACCGTCTACTCGTTCAGTAATGCCGGCATCGGCAAATTCATTGAGGAGGACGAGAAGACCTGGATGCTCAACTATGGCTACAACTTCGCCGCCGTCGGCGTGCCCGGCCTGACCTTCTCAACGCGCTACCTGAGCGGCAATGACGGCAAGTCCGCCACCACGGTCAAGGAATGGGAGCGTGATACCGAGCTGGCTTACGTTGTGCAAGCCGGCACGTTCAAAGGGCTGGGCGTGCGCATGCGCAACTATGTCTACCGTTCTGAGTTCTCCCGCGGCCGCGACAGTAATCGCCTCTACCTCACCTATGACATTGCCCTTTGGTAAGTCGACGATCGCGGCCCTTGCGGCCGCTTTCCTACAGATTCAGGTGAGGAACCCCACGCATGCTGTTTAAAAACAAAGTACTGATGCTGGTGCTGGCCCCGGTGGTGCTCTTGTCCACGGTGCTGGCGCTGACAACGAGCACCACCTTGCTGTCGAGCGCCGAGCAGGAAGTCACGGCGACCCGGGAACGCCTGCTGGATGAAAGCCGGGAACGCTTGAAAGACTACGCCAACCTTGCCCGAACCTCGGTAGCGGAGCTGTATGCGCAGGCCGAGACGGGAGACACCGCAACGCGTGCGCTGGCGATCGCGCGGCTGTCCCGGATGAAGTATGGGGACGACGGCTATTTTATCGGCTACGACAGTCAGGTCGTGCGCCTGTTTCGTGGTGACAGCAGTGAAGGCGTCGGCACCAACATGAGTGAGCGTAAAGACAGGAACGGGCTTTACCTGAACCGGGAAATGGTTGCCGCCGCGAAGAACGACACCCACTTCGTCAACTATTCGGGGGCCCTGATCAATACGGATAAAGTCGTTCCCAAGCTGGCTTACAGCTTTTACCTGCCGGCCTGGGACATGGTCGTGGTCACCGCGATCAATCTCGACCGTATCGAAAGCCAGGTTGCCCAAGTACGAGGGGAAATCCATCAGCGTGTGCGCAGCCTGGTCTACGGGATAACCGTCATTGCCTTGATTGCGCTCGGGATCACCGGCGTGCTCGCAGTGTTAATGGTTAAAAGCAGCCTGCGTCCCCTGTCGCGGATTCGCGAGCACCTTGATGAAATCGCAGCGGGCGAAGGCGATCTGACGCGGCGCTTACCCATCAGCCGCGACGAGTTCGGCCAGGTGGCCGTGTCGTTCAATGCCTTCGCCGATAAGATTCATGGGCTGGTCGGCCAGATCGTCGGCATGGCCAGAGAATTGAATACGTCCGTGACCCAGGTGGCCGAACAGGGCAAATGCATCGATCAGGTCATGGAACAGCAACGCCAGGAAACCGATCAAGTCGCTGCAGCAATCAATCAGATGTCATCTGCGGCGCAAGAGGTCGCCAACAGTGCCCAGAGCGCTTCAGAGGCAGCAGGCGAAACCGATGTGCAGGTCCCGCACGCCAGGCAGGTCGTCAATGAAAGCATCACCCGGTTGGGCAGCCTGACCGAGGACCTGTCCGCGGGAGGCGCCTCGCTGAAAAGCCTGCAAGGCGATGTAGCAGGCATTGTCACGGTGCTGGATGTAATCCGCTCGATCGCCGAGCAAACCAACCTTCTCGCACTCAATGCCGCCATCGAAGCCGCCCGGGCCGGGGATGCAGGTCGCGGATTTGCCGTGGTTGCCGACGAAGTACGCGCGCTGGCAAGCCGGACGCAACTCAGCACCCAGGAAATTCAAGCGATGATCGAGCGCCTTGACCAGGCCACCACCAAGGTCGTCACTGCGATGAGCCACTCCGGCGCAGCAGGCCATGGCGCCAGCCTGCACGCTGGACAAGCCGGGCAGTCGCTGGGCAAGGCGGTCGAGTTGATCGTTACCATCAACACCATGAACGCGCACATCGCCAGCGCCGCGCAAGAGCAGACGTCGGTTGCCGAAGCCATCAATCGCAGCGTCCACCAGATAGCCCGCGCGATTGAAAACGTCGCAGACCAGACCCAAAGCGGCGTACACACGGTCGATGAGCTGTACGCCATCGGTCATCGCCTGGAAGGCCTGTTGAGGCAATTCAAGATTTAACCAGGACGGCGTTCAACCGGGACTGTCATTTTTGCCGGGGCGTTTCTGCCGCTTGAATCGGCCCGGTAGGCGGAGCGAGATGATTGCAACTGCCCAACCCCCTATCGCGCGTTTAACGTATGCACATTCACAAGTAATTTTCCCAGCCCATAGGTATGCTCCGCGTTTATTGCCGATCACTGATACCGGGATGCCAGCCCAAGTCTCTGCTGCTCAGTCGCAGTTTATGGAGCCGTATCCTCAAGGACGCTTGAACGATGAGTACCCTCACGCTGGACATCAGCAACCTGACGCCACTGCCTTACCACCAGCAGGTGGTCGATTACCTGAAAACCAGTGAGCCCGCCGTGTGGAGTTGGGCTTCGTCCCTGGGCGTCCAGCAGGAACACGCCCAGGATGTGCGCGCACAATTGCTGCGAGACACCTATCGGCTCAGCCCCGAGACCCACCCGCAGGCCTATCAGGCGTGTGAAACGGCTTTGCAGCAGTTGCAGATCCAGGCACCCGCCACTTTGTACCAGGCCGGTGATGGCGCGATGAATGCGAGCCTTTATTACCTGGCCGGTGAAGTGCATGTGGTTTTTTACGGACCGATTCTTGAGCGGCTCGACGCCCAGGAGTTACTGGCGTTGCTGGGGCACGAGCTGGCCCATTACCGATTATGGTCGGAGCACGACGGTGACTATCTCACTGCCGAGCGCATTCTCAATCACGCAATGGCCGATGCGTATACGCCGCCAAGCCTGGAGCAGACCGCACGCTTATACAGCCTGCACACCGAAATCTACGCCGACCGGGGCGCTGCGTTGGTAGCCGGCGGGCCAGAGGCGTCAATTACCTCGCTGGTCAAGGTGCACACCGGGATTGTCAGTGTTGACGCGGCCAACTATCTGCAGCAGGCCCGCGAGCTGGATGACAAGGATGCGCAGTTGTCCCAGGGCGTGTCGCATCCGGAGACATTTCTACGCTCCCAAGCAGTCGACAACTGGTGGCGGCAGGTCCCGGACACAGAGGCGTGGCTGCACCGCCGTCTACGCGGGCCGTTGTCGCTCAATCGCCTGGATGTGACCGACCAGGTCGAGCTGACCGCCCTCACCCGTGGCTTTATCGCCAGCTTTATCGGCGCAGCCGTGTTGCAGTCGGAGGTTGTACTCAATCAAGTGCGTGGCTTCTTCCCCGACTGGAAGGACAATGAAGTGCCCCTGGACCTTGGTACGCTGAACGCCGAACGTATCGACGCGAGCATCCACGAATACCTGCACTTCATCATGCTCGACCTGTGCCTGGTCGACCGCGACCTGCGGGATGAAGCATTGCTGCATGCCGCCCGCACCGCGAAGAAACTCGGCAGCGCCGACGACTTTATCAGCGTACTCAAGCGCGATATCAAATTTCCAAAACGTGAGCTCGACCCGATCGTTCGCGCGCTCAAAGCGGAGGTCGACACATGGACCCAATAACCCCAACCGTCACGTTCACTCAATTGCTGCAGAGCCACGATGGTGCCGCCGTGCCCATCGATGATGTGCTGTTCCTGGCGCTGCCCCTGCTGCGTCAGGTAGCGCAGCTGCATGAACTGGGGCGTGTCGCCCAACTCGGTTACCTCGATGTAATACAAGGGCCGGAGCGCTCCCTGCAACTGCGTAACCCCGAGGGCGTGACGCCGCGCCTGGCGCTGGACGCGATCAAGCAGGTGCAGCCCAATCCGGAATCGGCGCTGAATATTGTCGGCAAGGTCCGCCTGGTCCGGGATTCTGAAAGTGGCGTGGCCATTACCGACCTGCAAGTCCAGGAAGACCCGCACCAGGCTATCGACCACCCGGTGTTCCTCACAGAGTTGTACGCTTGGGAGCATCGTCTCGGGCATCACGACGAAATCACCGATATTTTCCAACTCGGCCAGTTGCTGGCGTGCCTGGCCTGCGGCTTGGACTTTGCCGACATCAACGACCTCAAGGCGTTTGCCCGGCACCGGCGCAACCTGTTCCAGCTCAATGGCCGGCTCAACCCGGTGCTGGCCAATCTGATCGTCGAGATGACAGAGCTTAACCGCCATGAGCGTGCCACGGATGTCGGCTCGCTGGTACGGCGCCTGGAGTCCTGGCGCGAGCAGCCGGCCAGCCTGGATGTCGAGCATGTGCTGGCCCAGGCCGAAGGGCCGGCTTCACGGCGCACCGTCGTGCTGGAACACCTGCGCAACCGGCTATTCGACCTGTCGCGGCGCAATCGTCTGCTGTACTTCCGGCCGACCCAAGCCAACGTCAACCTGACCGTCGCCAGCGTACCGCTGGTGATGCGTATTGAAAGCATCCGCCCCGAAGCATTGTGCACCTGGCAGCCGACCTTCGGCGGTTTCTCCGAGCAGGTACTGAGCGGCAAGCCCGTTGGCCTGCAGCAATGGCTGCGCTTTGACGACCAGACCTGGCTGCAGGCGTCCCTGGAACGCATCATCCAGGAAACCCGCCGCGACCGCGCCGAGTTCGGCTTCAGCAACCTACGCCTTGTGGTGGCCTTCATGCGCTGGCACAACCTCAAGGACACGCCGGAAGAACGCATTGTCACTCCGCTGCTGTGGCTGCCGGTGGAACTGAGCCGCAAGAAAGGTGTGCGCGATCAGTTCATGTTGCAGTGCGATGAAACCGAGGCTGAATTCAACCCGGTACTGCGCCATCAGTTGCGTCAGCTCTACGATATCCAGTTGCCGGAAACCGTCGACCTGCAAAAGACCTCTCTGGAAGACATCCACGCTGATATTGCGCGCCAGATCAAGCTGACCGAGCCCGGCGTTGAGCTGCGCCTGCAAAGCAAGCCGCAAATCGAACTGATCCACCAAAAGGCCGTACAGCACCTGCACCACTTCCAGCGCCGTCGCGCACGTCAGCGCTCGGCGATGCCGTTGGTGAAGCCGGACTTCAGCTACGATCGCGAAGATTACCGCCCGCTGGGCCTGCAACTGTTCCAGCAAAAAGTGCTGCCCAGCGAGTTGCCGCTGCGCCTCGCGGTCGGCGCCAAACCCTCGCTGCGCACCCAGCATCCGCAGATGGTCGCCAGCAGCACCGAAAACAGCACCTTCGCCATGCCCGAAAACCAGGGGCACCGCTACGCATGGGACATCGACCTGACCCAAGTGACACTGGCCAACTTCAACTATCGCAAGATGTCGCTGGTACGCGACTACGCGCAGTTGATCGACGACCCGGCCCACAACGAAGCGTTTGACCGGATGTTCTCCATCGAACCGAGGGAGGTCGAAGTTCAGGCTCCGGAACCGATCCCGCTGCCGGAACAATGGAACGTAGTGGCCGGCGACGCTACGCAGAACGCTGCCGTCGCACTGGCCCGCACCGGGCGCAACTTCATCATTCAGGGGCCACCCGGCACCGGTAAGTCACAGACCATCACCAACTTGATCGCCGACTATGCGGGTCGCGGCTTGCGGGTCCTGTTCGTGTGCGAAAAGCGCGCCGCACTGGATGTGGTATTCCACCGTCTGCAACAGAGTGAACTGGGCGAATTGTGCTGCCTGATTCACGATTCCCAGACGGACAAAAAAGCCTTCGTTGGCAACCTGCGCGAGTGTTATGAGCGCTGGATTGCCGGCGATGCCCAATCGCCCCAGCTCCAAGCACGACGCAGCGCCACGCTGAGCACCCTGAGCCAACAACTGGGCCTGATTGAGCGCTTTGAACAGGTTATGGCCGGCGTTCCAGAGACGCTGGCTTGCTCGGTGCGTGAGTTGGTGCGTCATCTGATCGACCTGCCGGCTGTTGCAACAAAACTGCCACCCGAAGTTATGGAGCGGTTGCCCGAATGGCGTCACTGGCAGGCACACAGTGAGCTGACGGGGCGCGTGTATCAGGCGATCAACGAACGCTTTGGCCTCGACAGTTTCGCGCGTCACCCCTTCAGCCGCCTCGGCGCAAGCCTGGTTACCCACGAACACGCCTATGGCCAACTCAAGGCATTCCTGGATGAAGCCTGCGGGCTCATGGACAGCGTCGAGCAGTTTCTGGAGGCATCGTCGAGCCTGCTTTCCAGTGACACCCGCCTGGACGATGCGCGGGTACTGACCCAGGCTGCCGAACAACTGAGCGGCGCCAATCTGGCCTCGCACCTCGACCTGCTGGAGCCCGGTTCACCGGGCTCCCAGGCGCTGCATGCGGAACAGGCGGCATTGCAGACCCTGGCCGTGCAGCAACACAACGCCAGTGAAGCCAACCATTTTTGGCGCGACAAACTCGCCCCCCAGGACACTGATGCCGCCCGGGAGCTGGTGCAGCGTCTGGAAGGTTCGCTGTTGCGTTGGCTGAAACCGTCCTGGTGGCGACTACGTGGCGAACTGCAACGACGCTATGACTTCAGCCAGCACGCGATCCGCCCAAGCTATCGCAGCGTGCTCGACAACCTGGCCGGCGAACACCGCGCCACCGCCGAGCTGCAGGCCGAGCAGCAGCGGTTGCAAAGCCGCTACGGTGTCCGGGATATCGATGTGTTCGTGCAACACCTGCAAGCCCTGCTCCAGCAATTGAGCACATCACCCTTATTGCGCCAGTGGGTCGAAGGCCAGCGCGCAAATCCGAACGCCTTGGCCAGCGTGCGTCAGGAAGCCAGCCTGCACCAGCCATTGGCACGCCTGGCCGAGTTGGTTGCGCAACATTGTGCATTCGAACCGGCGCCAAGCTTGGGAGCGCTGGCTGAATACCTGCGCGACCTGCGCGAAGAAATCGACGAACTGCCCGACATCCTCCCTCTGCTCAATGAGCTGTACCAGGCCGATTCCGCCTGCCTGATGGCCATGCAACAGCACGCCCTGCCGCAACCGGCGCTGGATGGATTGATTGCCCAGGAGAACCTGACCCGTTTGTATCGCGCCAACCCGCAACTGGCACGCTTCGACGGCCCGGCGTTGAGCCTGGCAGTCCGTCAGGTCAGCCAAGCTGAAAGCAACCTGCTCAAGCACAACGCCCATGTACTCAGTGCCACGCTGCATCAGCGCTTTCTGGAAAATGTGAAGCAGTCGGCGATGTCGGTGACCCAACTGGATGCCCAGGCCCGTGAGTTCAAGAAAGCCTATGCCAAGGGCCGCCGCGAACTGGAGCATGAGCTGGGCAAGACCATGCGTTACCGCTCCATCCGCGAAATGGCGAGTGGCGACAGTGGCCGGGTGATCAACGACCTCAAGCCCATTTGGCTGATGAGCCCGCTGTCGGTGTCCGACACGCTGCCACTGACGCCGGACCTGTTCGACGTGGTGATTTTCGACGAAGCCAGCCAGATCCCCAGCGAAGAAGCCGTGCCGGCCTTGAGCCGTGCTCAGCAGGTGATCGTGGTGGGCGACGAGATGCAATTGCCACCCACCAACTTCTTCTCCAGCGCAGGCGACCAGGACGATAACGAATTGGTTGCCATGGAAGACGGCGAGCAGATTGCGATCAACCTCGATGCCGACAGCCTGCTGAGCCAGGCCGCGCGTAATTTGCCGGCGACCTTGCTTGCCTGGCACTACCGCAGCCGCCATGAAGCGCTGATCAGCTTCTCCAACGCAGCCTTCTACGAAGGGCGGTTGATCACCATCCCCGACCGGCGCATCGAACGCCCTGCTCCTGCCCATGCAGCGCTGGACTCCACGGACGCCCAGGCAGTGATGCAGGGCGCCGACACACTGCTCGACAGCCCGATCAGCTTTTTGAAGATGAGCGATGGCGTTTACCTCAGCCGCAGTAACCTGGCCGAAGCGCGTTATATCGCCAACCTGGTGCGTGAGCTGCTGCAACGTGAGACCGGCCTGAGCCTGGGGATCGTGGCTTTTTCGGAAGCCCAACAGGGCGCCATCGAGCAGGCCCTGGAGGACTTGGCCGCCAGTGACTCGGCCTTTGCCACTCGCCTTGAGCGCGAGTATGTGCGTGAAGATGCCGGGCAGTTCAATGGCCTGTTCGTCAAGAACCTCGAGAACGTTCAGGGTGATGAACGCGACGTGATCATCCTGAGTATCTGCTACGCGCCCGGACCGAACGGCAAGATGCTGATGAACTTTGGCCCGATCAACCAGCGCGGAGGGGAAAAACGCCTCAATGTGATCTTCAGCCGTGCGCGCAAGCGCATGGCGATCGTTTCCAGCATTGAGGCAGAGGCCATCACCAACACCCACAACGACGGTGCTGCGGCACTGCGCGCTTTCCTGCAGTTCGCCCAGGCCAGCGCCAGTGGGGATGCGCTGCGCTCCCAGGGTATCCTCGCCAACCTCAACCCAGGCGCCAAGCAATCCTTTGCCGTCAGCCTGCCCAAGGACAGCCTGCGCGGAGCCATCGCCGTCGCGTTGCGCAAACGCGGGCATACGGTGCAGGAGTATGTCGGGCGTTCGCAGTTCCGCTGCGACCTGGCGATCAGCGACGCCAGCGGTGAGCACTTCAGCCTTGGCGTGCTGCTGGACGGCGATACGACGCACGCGACTGACGTGAAAGAGCGTTATATCTTCCGCCCGACCGTGCTGCGCAGTTTCGGCTGGAAGATCATCGACGTGCTCAGTCATGACTGGCTGCGGGACCCAATGGACGTGCTGAATCGTATTGAAGCGCTGCTAAGGAATGATGAGGTGCCCGCGCTGCCAGAGCCTGAACCGGAAGTGGAACCTGCAGCGGTTGAAGTCGAGCCGCCGCCAGCCACTGAAGCAGCGATTCCGATGCGCGAGTTCACCTTTGGGGAAGGTAACTCCAACAAGTTCTGGCGTATCGGCGTCGCAGAGGCGGAGGTTGTGGTGAGCTTTGGTCGTATCGGCACCAAGGGCCAGACCCTGATCAAGTCCCTCGACAGCCCGGAACGGGCAGAGCGCGAAGCGCAAAAGCTGATCGCGGAGAAACTGCGCAAAGGGTATCAGGAGCAGGCGGGGCTCGATCACACCGAGCCGCGCTGAGTCGATCCGGCATTGTGCGCCCTCCTGCTCCAATACCATCAACGTGCGCTTTCCCCGCATTTTTTGATCGGGCGTGCCCTGACGTTGAAAGCTAAGCAGACGTCATCCGAAGCCCCCTCCGGGGCTAGGAGTGACCGCCGACTTCGTCACCAGTATTTAGCGCTCCACGGCCTGGGCACTATCGGACCAAGGAAGAAACCATCGCTGTAACACGCGCTCCAGATCATCCACATACGTGAACGCGACCGGCACGACCAGCAGACTTAAAGCGGTTGACGTTACCAATCCACCAATCACCGCGATGGCCATAGGCTGACGGAAGCTGGCATCCGCTCCCAGCCCCAGTGCAATGGGCAGCATGCCCGCGATCATTGCCAAGGTCGTCATAACAATGGGCCGGACACGTTTGTGACATGCATTAACCAACGCATCGAAAACGGACAGGCGTTGCTGGTGAATGCCCATCACGGCGTACTCTACTAGGAGGATAGAGTTTTTGGTCACAATGCCCATCAACATCACAAGACCTATCATGGACGGCAGGCTTAGCATGCCTCGGGTCACGAGCAGTGCGACAAAGGCCCCACCCACTGAAAGCGGGATGGCGAAGAGAATGGTCAGTGGTTGAAAGAAGTCACGGAAAAGAAGCACCAGCACGCAGTACACGCAGAACACCCCGATGACAATGGCCATGCCGAACCCACCCATCAGCTCAGCCATGATTTCCGCATCGCCGGTTTCGATCAGCTTGACGCTGGTGGGCATAGCCTGGATCGCGGGTAAAGCTTTAGCCAGGGTCAGCGCCTGCCCTAACGGCATGCCCCCCAGGTCTGCACTGACGGTGGCGTACCTGCGGCGGTCATAACGGTCAATCTGCGTAGGGCCACTCTCTACCGTCAGGCTGGCAACACTGGATAAGGGGATCAAGCCATCGCGACCACGAACCCGAAGATTAGCTATCGTTTCAAGGTCCTGTCTTGAGGTATCTGGAATTCGCACCTGAATCGCTACCTGACGATTGTCCAGGTTTAGCTTGGCCATTTTTGCGTCAAAGTCCCCATTGGTTGCAATGCGAACCGTCTCACCAATGGTTGATGTAGTAACACCACGTTCCGCTGCCTGCTGAGCGTCGGGGCGTACGATGATCTCGGGGCGCTCCAGGCTTGCCGTGGAGGTGATGTTGGCAAGACCCGGGACATCGCGAAGTTGCCGCTCCAGCGCCTGCGCTGTAGTTTTCAGCGCTGCTTTATCGTCACTGGAGAGAATCAGCGAGAGTTTCTCCCCCAGCCCCCCCGAGCCGATTGAAAAGCGGGCTCCGGGTACATCGCGCAGCGCGACGCGTACCTGAGTTTCGATCTCAACCTGGGCTGGGCGCGTGCCGCGAGGAGAAAGTACCATCGTCATGGTCGCCCTGCGTAATTCTGCCGCCTGTGTCTGCCCGCGTCCGGCAGGTTGGGCGACCCCCACGCTGGTCATTACATGCTCGATGCCGGGAATATGCTGGATTGCACGACTCACCGCTCCCGTCGTCGCTCGGGTCGCCTCCAAGCTGCTGCCAGGGGGCAACTCAATATTGATATTGCTATAGCCCTTGTCGGAGGCCGGCATCAGACCTGTCTCAAGCAGTGGCACAACCGCGATCGAAGCAGCGAATATAAGGACCGTACCCAACAGCGTGAGGCGCCTATGGGTAAGACACCATTTCACTGCGCTGAGGTAGCGTGTCATCAGCACGCCGTCCTTGGCCTCAACATGACCGCTATGGGTCTTGAGCAGATAGGCTGCCATCATTGGGGTCAGCACCCTGGCAACCAGCAATGAGGAGAGGACCGCCACCACCGCGGTCCAGCCGAACTGCTTGAAAAATAGTCCCGGTATGCCACTCATCATGGCGGTGGGTAAAAACACCACGACAAGGGTCATGGTGGTCGCCATAACCGCCAAGGCAATTTCGGTTACAGCATCACCGGCGGCCTGTTTGATCGGTTTGCCCATACGACTGTGACGCTCGATATTCTCAATCTCGACAATAGCGTCGTCCACCAAAATACCCACGATTACTGCCAATGCGAGCAGGGTCAGGGTATTGAGCGAGTAGCCAAGCCAGCTCATGACCAGGAACGTTGGCAGGATAGACAAGGGCAAGGCTGAAGCCGAAATCAAGGTTGCACGCCAGTCGCGCAGGAACCACCACACCACCAGCACGGCCAGTAGCGCGCCCTCGTAGAGCATGTGCATCGATCCTTCGTACTGCTCACGCGTATAGTCGACGGTTCCGCAGACCTTGGTAAAACTCAGGCTTGGATCGGTGCCGTGAAGCTTGTTGAGTGCGTCGGCCACACCGGCCGCCACTCGCGTCTCATCGAAATCCTTGGCACGGAATATCCTGAATCCGACCACGGGTTTGCCGTCCAGGGTGGCGATCTGAGTCCGGTCCGCGTAGCCATCCTTAACCACCGCGACCTGGTCCAGGTTGACGCGTCGCCCACTCTCCAGCACCACCGGCAGGCTGTTCAGTTCGGCAGCTGTACGCATAGTCGCAATGGTGCGCACCGCCTGTTCAGTGCCCCCCACCTGCCCTCTTCCGCCAGACGACTCTTGCTCAACCGTTTTCAACGCCCGTGATACATCCGCAGCTGTTGCCCCCATGGCAGCCAAGCTTGCCGGATCCACCTCTACCAATACTTGACGCTGGACACCGCCGACCCGCTCGAACTTGCCGATACCGGGCACGCCCAGGATAGTCTTGTTAATGGTGTCATCCACAAACCAGGACAGGGCCTCTTCGTCCATTCGCGAAGACGCCACGGCGTAGAGCAAGGTCGCCTCATCACCACCCACCCGCACCGCACTTATAGAGGGCTGCTCCAAGTCGCCAGGCAGATCGGAACGCACTTTATCCACTGCGTCTTTGGTTTCAATCAGGGCATCGGAGAGTTTCTTTTCCAGGATGAACTCAACGTTAATCGTGACCAGCCCGTCGACGATGGAGGTGCTGATGTGTTTGATACCTGACAACGTCGCCAGGGAATTCTCGACCTTACGTGCAACCTCGGTTTCCATTTGAGCTGGCGCAGCGCCAGGTTGCGTCAAAGCGATAACGACCGTTGGGAGATCAATGTCCGGCATGTTGGCAATTGGCAAGGCACGAAAGCCAAGGATCCCGGCCAAGGAAAGCAGGATAAAAAGCAGGATGGACGGAATGGGATTACGGATAGACCACGTGGCAAAGTTCATCATTCACTCCTGGGCCGCAACCGGCGCTGCGGTAACGTGGACCCGATCGCCGTCGTTCAAGAAGCCGGCGCCTTGCACGACGACTTTGTCTGTAACACCAAGCCCTAAAAGGATTTCCACCTCGGCGTTTTGTCGACGCCCCACGATCACTGGCTGCATACCGATGCGGTCACCCTCGAGCAGTTTGGGCACATAGCTGCGACCATCGCGGATCACTACGCTTGCAGCCGGTACCACCAGAGCGGAGCTTTCAGCGACGACGACCCTCCCTCTTGGATACATGCCAGCTCTTGCCAGGCTGCCGGGTTCAATATCCGCATAGACAATACCGAGCCTGGTCTGGCTATCCAGGCTGGGCGCCAGCTCGCGCGCTACCGCTACGGCTGAGGTACCGTCAGGCAATACCAGGCTGATACGCTGGCCGGGTTTGACTTGGGATAGCTGCACAGCTGTCAGTTCACCACGCCATTCCAGGCGACTTTGGCGAATCATTCGAAATAGCTCTTGTCCCGTCCCATACACCGCACCCACCGTTGCACTACGGGCGCTGATAACGCCATCATCCGGGGCGATCACTTTGGCGTACCGTATTTGCAAAAGCGTTCCTCGCAGCAATGCCTTCGCAACACCGGCCTGGGTCACATACTGGAGAACGTCCTGCTCACTCATGCCGCCAGTACCCTTGAGCTGCAAAGCGCGCTGGCTATTGGCTTCGGCCTGTTGCCAGGACGCCCTTAGCCGTGACTCGTCGGCACCCAACAGGTCGGCATCGAAAGTCGCCAGCAATTGCCCGCGCTTAACGCGGTCCCCCACGTTCACGAGCATTTCAGCCAATCTCAAGCCCGATACCTGGGAACCGATGATTGCCTCCTCCCATGGGGCAATAACCCCGCTGGCCTCAAGCGTTGCAGGCCACTGCACCAGCGTTGCTGTGGTGGTAGTCACAGCCATCGCGACGGCAGGCTGCATGGGTGCCAGCGTGGCGTTGGAGTGAGCGGTGAAGAACAGGACACCGCCGACCATCGCCCCAATGCATAGGGCAACGACACTGACTGACCTGCGGCCGAGACGGCCCGAAGAAAAAAACAAGTTATTCATGGGCTGTGTTGTCCGGAATTAGGGCGATTGCTCCGCCGGTGGCTTTGACTAGGGATATCCAGGCCTGAGCCTGGTCGCGACGCGCAGAAATCTGCGCGTCCTGTGCCGAGGCGAACTGGCGGCGACTGTCTTCGAGTTCGAACAGGCTGACAGCGCCAACCTTCCACTGAGCATCGGAAGCCAGCAGTGTGGTGCAAGCAGCGATCACACCTTCTCGGGTCGATGCACCCCGTAATTCGGCCGATGCCTGAGCAGCAATAGCGTTTTCCACGTCCTGAACGGTAGTGCGCAACGTGCCTTGCAGACTGGTTACTGCGCGCCTGTAGCGAGCGTCAGCGACTTTCACATTCGCAGCGCCTGTACCGCCATCGAACAGCGTGCCGCTCAGGCTGGGGCCAATGGACCACGTGTTGAAATCAAGACTGGAGCCTGCGGCGCGGATCCATTGACCGGTCAATGCTGCCGTCAGATCAATACGCGGCAGGCGGTTTGCGCGAGCAACAGCGATATCTGCCCAGGCAGCGGCGACTTCACGCTCAGCCGAGATAACATCCGGGTGTTGCACCAACACCGTTGCAGGCATTGCAGGTACCGCCGCCGGCGCTCGTGGCATGAACACGGGCGCCGCATCAGGCGTTGACGGAGCAACACCTACCAATGTCTTAACCCTGCTAGAACTCTGGCCGCTGAGGGCCACCAAAGCGTTCACCTGGCGAGCGCACTGTTCTTGCTGAGTCGCCAGATTGGTACGGGACGTCGCAAGGCCCGTGAGTATGCGAGCTTCGTCAACCGCAGCGGCAAAGCCGCTTTGCAGACGTCGTCGAGTCAGGGCGAGGGTTCTTTCCCGGGAAGCGATGTCATCAACCAGCACACGCCGACTGTTTTCGCAGGCACGCAGAGTCAGCACATCGTTCGCGATATCGGCTACCAGGGTCAGTCGCGTTGATGCGGCATCAGCCGTGCGAGCATCAAGGCGGTTCTGAGAAGCTTCAACCGACTCCCGAACCCGTCCGAAAAGATCAATCTCCCAGCTGAAGCTCGGCCCAACCGAAGCCGAGGTGCCAAGCACAGTGGTGCTGGAAGAAAAAGGAGACGTGTTCTGGCTTTGCTCCCGCGTCAAGCTCGCACTCGCACCGATGGTGGGCAGCGTATCTGCGGTAGTCACTCCCAGCGTCCCACGGGCTTCGTCGATACGCATAAGCGCTTGAAGCAACGTTGGGTTATCAGCAAGCGCCTTATCGATCAACTCGTCGACAGCATCATCACCGAGCTTCCGCCACCAGGGCTTTGCCGCCAGTGAAGGCTGATTGTCCTCGGGCGCCGACGCCCCAGACCAACCGGAGGGCGTGGCCAGGGTCGGCTTGGTATAGGCCGGCTGCAACGAACAACCACCAGATGCCAACAGCGATGCAGCGAATGCATACATCGCCAGCCGCCTGCAGCGCACCCACGCGTGCCCGTTACGCTTGGCACGACTGGCGTCACGTTTGATTTTTGAAGTCATCTCAGATAACCGAAAATAAAGCACGTTAAGACCTTAACGGCAGACGCAAAGCCTTAAGCTGGCGCGTCGAGAGTCAAGTCGGATCATCGTGGGCGGCAGCAACTTATTCTTTACCGTCAAAGCAACCCCGGCGTTTTTTGGGCTGACTCACGGCGACAGTGAAAAGCTTCGCCAGCCTCTCAATAAGCCCTAGTGCGAAACCACAATGTCGGAGATCGGGTAGCGCCACCTCTCTTCGATCCGTGCATCATCCGCGCGATACCCAAGGGCAATCACAAGAGGAATCACCGCACCCCGTGGGAGATCGAGAAGTTTGGCGACCTGCGACGCGGAAAACCCTTCCATCGGGCAGGAGTCGATGCCTTTGGCTGCTGCGCCAAGCATGATTGTTTGAGCAGCGAAGATCGCATTGCGTGCTGCCCATTGACGACCGCCGGTGTGCCCAATAGGGATCAGCGATAAGGTGGGACGGATAAGTGCGGCAAGAGACACCAGCGGTGACCAGAATGCCGAAGATCCAATGCCCAGGATTTTCTGGAACATGCCTACTTGCTTGCGATAGTAAGCCTTCGAGTCAGGGCCCAGTGTCGTCGAGCTTTCTACATGAGAGAGTTGCGCTCTGGCGGTTCGCAGGCCCATCGCGGGGCTGGCCACTACGACAACAAAGTCTGCCGCTGTCGCCGCCGCTTTCTGCCCATTGCAGGCCGCAGCGACTTTAGCTTTCAAGGCCGGCTCTCGAATCCAATGCAGCTCGTACGGCTGCATGTTCCCGCTGGAAGGTGCAAAAGCAGCTTCAGCAAGCAATGCATACACGTCACCTTCGGGAATCGTCGTCGAGTTGAATTTACGAATGGCCCTGCGGAAACGGTTCGCTGCTTGAAAGCCGTCCCAAGGAAGTACCGGGTGATGTGTATTCATGATTGAGTTGCTCTCGGTTGGTTAAGAACGTTGTGTTTCCTCAACTCAAATCGTAAGTTAAAGCTTATATTTTAAAAACTCGCGTTCTGGAGCGTCCCATGAACAAAAGCCGAACGACCGTAACCCCCCGTAAAATCCCGGCCCAGGCACGCTCCCGCGCAACTGTCGAAGCGATTATCCAAGCGGCGACTTACATTTTGACCAAGGTCGGCTGGGAAGGCCTGACGACCAATGCAATTGCAGAGCGCGCGGGCGTCAATATTGGTTCGCTCTATCAGTTTTTTCCGAACAAAGAGGCGGTTATCGCAGAGTTACAGCGACGTCATGCCGCTGCAACGCGAACCGATTTGCTTAACGCGTTGGAAGTTTTGCCAGGACAACCGTCTCTTCGAGAGGCGCTCACAATGATCGTGGAAATGATCGTCGCGGAGCATCGCATCGCGCCTGCGCTTCATAAGGCGATTCATGAAGAGCTGCCCCGCACCGTTCGCCAGGAAGACCATGAAAAAGATCATATGCAGCGACAGTTTTCAGACGTCCTGAGACCTTTCATGAAGAATGTTCCCGATCCGGATCTTTCGATCTATCTGATGGGCATCGCTGCGCATGCGATCATCCATACCGTGACGGCTGATCGGCCACAATTGTTGGGGGATCAGCGCTTTATTACTGAGGTTGTCACCCTGCTTGAAAACTATCTCTATAGGCAAAATGGGGACAGGACCTGATATTCCTCAGTGGCCCCCCTTCGATAAAATACCGTTGTTCGACGGCAATCCCCTGGCGCTCCGCCAAATCGGCGAATGCCTCATGCTGCGCTTCGTTCAGCGCCTCATAGAGCCAGATTGAAGTGTCCAAAATCATTAGGCCAGTTCATGGTGGGAGGGGCAATCAATAGTAAACGCGGATTCTGCAATATAGGGCACCTCGGCACGTGGCCATCTCAATCTGTGAATTGGCCTCCAGTGAGCCGTGCACAGCGGCGGTTAGTTGATCTTTATCAGCTGAGCCAGCAAAAAGCTGATTTTCGTCAACAGCCCACCCGAGCCTTGCACCATGGCCTGGGGGTATGTGTTACACGCATACCTCATGCTCAAACGTCATAATCCTATTTTTTGCGGCGTGTTAATCTGCTGCGACTATGAATAGGCATTGATCGTCAGTCGACAATGGCCCCAACCAGGAAAGATCATGCCAAAAAAGTCCCACTCAGCGCTTCGCCGCAATTTTCGTGAGCTGTTTGCAACGCCAACCTGCGTTGAAACCGCGTCCGTGTTCGACCCTATGTCGGCACGTATCGCCGCCGACCTGGGCTTCGAGGTCGGTATCCTGGGTGGCTCCGTGGCCTCGTTGCAGGTACTGGCAGCACCCGACTTTGCCTTGATCACGCTGAGTGAGTTCGTCGAGCAGGCTACCCGTATCGGCCGCGTCGCCCAGTTGCCTTTTATTGCCGATGCCGACCACGGTTACGGCAATGCACTCAACGTGATGCGCACCGTCGAAGAGCTCGAGCGCGCCGGCGTCGCGGCATTGACGATTGAAGACACGCTGCTGCCTGCACAATTCGGGCGCAAATCCACCGACCTGATTTCCATCCAGGAAGGCATCGGCAAGGTCCGCGCCGCCCTGGAAGCCCGTGTCGATCCTGAACTGTCGATCATCGCCCGGACCAACGCCGGCGTGTTGTCCACCGAAGCGGTGATCGAGCGCACCCTGGCTTATCAGAAAGCCGGCGCCGACGGCATCTGCATGGTAGGTGTCAGCGACTTCGAGCACCTGGAGAAGATCGCGGAAAATCTCATCGTGCCGCTGATGCTGGTGACCTACGGCAACCCCAAGCTCAACGACGCCCAGCGTTTGGCGGATTTGGGCGTGCGCGTGGTGGTTGCCGGCCATGGCGCGTACTTTGCGGCGATCAAGGCTACTTACGACAGCCTCCGTGCCCAGCGCCAGCTGACCCACAGCACCTCGAACCTCAGTGCGACGGAACTGACCCATACCTACACGCTGCCTGAAAGTTACGTGGCGTGGGCCAAGGAGTTCATGGACGTGGAAGAGTAATAACTGCGTGGAATAAGGGGCCAATTACTCCAGCGCCCTCGCCCTTGTTAGTTCAACTTAAAAACTCCCCATGGAAAAAATCCGCCGTAGCAACTACGGCGGCAACCAAAGGGTATTGTCGAAGCAGAGCGGCTAAGACAGTCCCCACGCTACACCTCCCGCCGATTGAAAATAGTGAAGTTTAATTAATCGAGTTTCATCCCCGGCACGCCTGCAGGCCGCGCAAACTCTGCCTGGAGTCAGCTTCGGCAAACCCGTCGAAGACAATAAGAAACCGTAACGCCTCACTTTAAAACTCTGCCCATACAAGCGTGTACGCCTGCCAGACAGTGCGGCGTTTCTGTGCGCGTTCATTATTCCGGGGAAGTTAATAACATGATTAAACAGTGGAGCCTGTTGGCGCTGGCGGTGTGCGCCAGTATCAGCCCCGTGGCGTTTGCCGAGTCCGTCACGGACCAGGCCGACTCCAAGGGTTTTATCGACGGCAGCAGCGTCACCGGCTTGTTGCGCAACTATTACTTCGACCGCGACCGTGCGAGCGGCAAGGCCGACAACCGCGACTGGGCCCAGGGCGCCATGCTCAACTACGCCTCAGGCTTCACCCAGGGCACCCTCGGCTTTGGCGTGGATGCCTACGCCTACGGCGCGCTGAAACTCGACGCTACCCACGCGGACGCCGGCACCGGCGACCTGCCGACCGATCGGCACGGCGATCCCGAGAATGCCTACGGTTCCGTCGGTGCTGCGGTGAAACTCAAAATTTCCAAGACCCAGTTGAAGTTCGGTGACATGCAGCCCACCGCGCCGGTCTTCGCCACCGGCGGCACCCGCCTGCTGCCGCAGACCGCCACCGGCTTTGATCTCACCAGCAGCGAAATCAGCGGACTGGACCTGGAAGCCGGGCACTTCACCAGCACCAACAGCGGCATGACCAGCAACCATGACCACGATATCTACGCCACCTACGCCAACGTGGCGGCCAACAGCGCGAGCTTTGTCGGCGGCAAATACACCTTCACCCCGTCACTGAGCGCGACACTGTATGCCGGCGAACTGGAAGACATCTGGCGCCAGTACTACACCAACCTCAACTACGTCATCGCCCTGCCCCACGACCAATCCCTGGCCCTGGACGGCAACCTGTACCGCACCCTCGACACCGGCGCCGCCAAGGCCGGCGCGATCAACAACACCACCTACTCGGTGGCGGCGGCCTATTCGTTCCTGCAGGCGCACACGCTGACGCTGTCGTTCCAGAAGGTGCACGGCGACACGCCCTTTGACTACATCGGCACCGGCAACAACGGCGCAGGTGAAGGCGGCGACTCGGTGTTCCTGGCCAACTCGGTGCAGTGGGGCGACTTCAACGGGCCGGGCGAGCAATCGTGGGGGATTCGTTATGACCTGAACATGGCCAGTTATGGCGTGCCGGGGTTGAGTTTCATGAGCCGTTATATCAACGGTTCGGATATCAACGGCACCCACACCCCGTTCAACAGCGCCTATGCCGGCGATTACGGTGCCGACGGCGCCCATCACGAGACGGACGTGGAGGCCAAATACGTGATCCAGAGTGGCCCGGCGAAAAACCTGTCGTTGCGCGTCCGTGATGCCATCGTGGTGTCCAACGCCGACCAGCGCGATGGCGACTTGAATGAGCTACGGGTGATCGTCGACTACCCGTTCACCTTGCTGTAAAGGGAGCCTTGTCAGGAGAGGGAATGGCTCCCTCTCCACGCCTAAAACGCGATCAGCCTACCCAGCCGACGGCAGTTTTTGGAATCACTTCCGACTCATCCAGCTTCGACGCAAACATACTCACGGCCTGCACCGCATCACTGGTGCTGGTGCGGATCTGCAAAATCACCGAACCCGCCTGGTCCGCCAGGTTCACGCCGCGTTGCGCACCCTCCTGGGTGGCGCTCATGCTGGCCACCGCGTCGCGGGTTTCCGACAGGATCATGCCGATCATTTCGGCGATTTCCGCAGTCGAGCGGCTGGTACGCCCCGCCAATTGCCTGACCTCATCGGCCACCACGGCAAAACCACGTCCTTGGTCGCCCGCACGGGCAGCCTCGATGGCCGCGTTGAGGGCCAACAGGTTGGTCTGGTCGGCGATGCCTCGAATGGTATTGACGATGGCGGTAATTTGCTCGGAGCGGTCGCCCAACTGCCCGACCAGGCGCGCCGATGCGCCGATGTTCTCGGCGATCCGGCGCATCTCTGTCGCCGTATCCTGGATCACCTGGGTACCGTGCTCGGCAAACCGCTCGGTCTCGGAGGAAATATGGTAGGCCCGTGAGGCGCCGCGTGAATCTTCCTCGAACTTTTCCACGCGTTCAGTGATGTCACTGGCAAACTTGACGATCTTGATCAGCGTGCCGTCGCCATCGTAGACCGGGTTGTAACTGGCCTCCAGCCACGCGACACGGCCATGCTTGCCGAGACGTTTGAATTGCCCGGTGAAAAATTCACCGTTGTTCAAGCGTCGCCAGAAGTCGGTGTACTCGCTGCTGTTGATCAGGCTGGGTTCGCAAAACAGGCGGTGGTGCTTGCCTTTGATTTCGGCCAGCGTATAGCCCATGACGTGCAGAAAGTTCTCGTTGGCGTCCAGCACCTGACCGTTCAAGTCGAACTCGATCACTGCCATGGCCCGATCCACTGCGGCCAGTTTGCTGCGGGTCGCCGCGTCCTGTTCGACTTTGGCGGTGACATCCAGGGCGTACTTGACCACTTTCAGCACTTGGCCACGCTCATCCAGTACCGGGTTGTAGCTGGCTTCCAACCAGACCGTCTTGCCGTGGGCATCCACCCGCTTGAAGGTGCCCGACACGAACTTACCGGCCTTGAGTTCCCCCCAGAACTGGCTGTAGGCCGGGCTGTTGGTCAGCGCCGGCAAGCAAAAGTCCCGGTGGGATTTGCTCGCCAACTGGTCGCGGCTGTAGCCCAGGGTTTTCAGGAAGTTGTCGTTGGCACGCAGCACCTTGCCGTTGAGGTCGAATTCGACCACTGCCATGGAGCGTTCCAGGGCGCTGATCAGTCCTTTGTACTCGCTGACTTCGGCCGTCCTGGCCGCCAGTTCTGTTTTGAGTGCTGTATTGAACATGACGTACCCTCAGCCGTGCGGAAAAAACCTCTGCCTTTATTCGCTATCGGCTGGGAAACTCGCGACTTTACGGTGCAAAAATGATTATTTTCTGACGTCAAATTCTTGCGCGAGCCGCAGGATTCAAGGCTTTGCGGCAAGCGAAGCCAAGCGCTCCCGCATACCGGTGCTGGCCGCCGGGCCGGCCTGCAACACACAGTGATCCAAGGGGACGATATGGCCCTCGGCGCTCGCCAACATCGGCTGTACCGGTCGCCCGGTGTCCCGCTCGACCAACTCGACACTGGCGCCCTCTTGGGCGTAATGCCGGTTGCCCCACGCCACCAGCGACATCAGCACCATGCGGAAATCCTCGCCCTTGGCGGTCGGCACATATTCATAGCGCGGCGGCCGCTCACTGTAGGCCCTGCGCTCCAGCATCCCCGCCTCCACCAACGCTGTCAGGCGGCGCGTGAGCATGTTCGGCGCGATGCCCAGGCTGCGCGAGAACTCATCGAAGCGGCGCAGCCCCTGCAGCGCGTCGCGCATGATCAGGATGCTCCACCACTCCCCTACCCGTTCGAGGCTGCGGGCGATGGGGCATTCGTCGCGGGTCAGGGACTTGCGTTGCATAAAGGTTCCTTGGGGCCGGTGCAAAGTTGTGTGACGCCATGTTACTTTCATCATGATAGTGACGTCCATAGAGTCTGAACCCTCAATGCAACCGGAGTCGATTGATCATGAGTAAACGTATCGTTGTGACAGGCATGGGTGCGCTGACACCGTTGGGCGCTGACGTGGAGTCAACCTGGAAACGCCTGTTGAACGGGCAGTCGGGCATTCGTCGCCTGCCGGAAGAACTGATCGGCGACCTGGCTATCAGCATCGGCGGCCAAGTGCAGAGCGTGCTGCAGGACCCTGAAGCCGGGTTCGATCCTGATCGCCTGCTGGCGGCAAAAGAGCAGCGCAAGATGGACCGTTTTATCCTGTTCGCACTGGCGGCGGCCGACGAAGCCCTGAAGCAGGCCGGCTGGGCCCCGAACACCGTGGAGCAGCAGGAACGCACCGCCACCATCATTGCCTCGGGCGTCGGCGGCTTTCCGGCCATCGCCGAGGCGGTACGTACCACCGACAGCAAGGGGCCGCGACGCTTGTCGCCGTTCACCATTCCATCGTTCCTGAGCAACATGGCCGCCGGGCATGTGTCGATCAACTATGGCTTGAAAGGCCCGTTGGGGGCACCGGTCACGGCCTGTGCGGCGGGTGTGCAGGCCATTGGCGACGCCGCGCGGATGATCCGTGCGGGCGAAGTGGATGTGGCAGTGTGCGGGGGAGCCGAAGCGGCGATCCACCGGGTCAGCCTGGGCGGCTTTGCGGCGGCGCGGGCGTTGTCCAGCGACTTCAACGACGCCCCCGAGCACGCCTCGCGCCCGTTCGATCAGGCGCGTGACGGCTTTGTCATGGGCGAAGGCGCCGGCATCCTGGTCATCGAGGAACTGCAACACGCCCTGGCACGCGGTGCCCGGCCTATTGCCGAATTGGTGGGCTATGGCACCAGTGCCGATGCCTACCACATGACCGCCGGCCCGGAAGACGGCGACGGCGCGCGCCGGGCGATGACGCAGGCGCTGCGTCAGGCGGGGATCGAGGCGTCCGCGGTGCAGTACCTGAATGCCCACGCCACCTCGACGCCGGTGGGCGACAAAGGCGAATTGGCAGCCATCAGGACCGTATTCGGTGTCGGTGGCCACCTGGCGATCAGCTCGACCAAGTCCGCCACCGGCCATTTGCTGGGCGCCGCGGGCGGCATCGAGGCGATCTTCACTGTACTTGCCCTGCGCGATCAGGTCGCGCCGGTGACCCTCAACCTGGAACACCCGGATGACCTGGCCGAGGGCCTGGACATGGTGCGTGGTGACGCGCGACCGATGGCGATTGAATACGCGCTCTCCAACGGCTTCGGGTTTGGTGGCGTGAATGCCAGCGTGCTGTTCCGCCGCTGGGTATAAGCCAGCGGTTTGCCCCTGGGATTGTTTTCGGGGACCATGGCGCCTTTCCGTTACTGCCAAGAGGCGCCCATGGCCAACCATGACCTGTCCTACACCCCCGATCCGGATGCCGACTCGATTTCTTCCGACGTTGTCGGTTTCAACGGCATCCTGGTCTCCACCCAGATCCCGACGCGCGCCGACGGCAGCCTGGAACTGGGCGATATCACCCTGCAAAGCGAATGCACCCTGCAAGCGCTTAAAGTCGCACTGGAAAAAGCCGGCAGCTCCATGGACCGGGTCATGCACCTGACCATTTATCTGACCGATATGGCCGATCGCGCCGCCTTCAATGAGGTCTACAAACGCTTCTTTGCCAAGCCCTGGCCCGTACGCGCGGCGGTTGGCGTGGCTGCACTGGCGGTAGACGGCATGCGCGTGGAAGTCACCGCGATGGCCGCTCAAGCCTGAAGTAATGCCGGTCAGGCATTTCACAGCTACAATGCGCGCCTCAACCGTGACAAGCCTGACTAAAAAAACTATGTCCTTGCCCAAGCATCACCTGGAATTGCTCAGCCCTGCCCGCGATGTCGCCATCGCGCGCGAGGCCATCCTGCATGGCGCCGACGCCATCTACATTGGCGGCCCGAGCTTCGGCGCGCGCCATAACGCGTGCAACGAGGTGAGCGATATCGCCCAACTGGTGGAATTCGCCCGTCGTTACCACGCCCGCGTCTTCACCACCCTCAACACCATCCTGCATGACAACGAGCTGGAACCCGCGCGCAAGCTGATCCATCAGCTCTACGACGCCGGTGTCGACGCGCTGATCGTGCAGGACCTGGGCGTGATGGAGCTGGACATTCCGCCCATCGAGCTGCACGCCAGCACCCAGACCGACATCCGCACCCTGGGCCGCGCCAGGTTCCTCGACCAGGCCGGGTTCTCGCAGTTGGTGTTGGCCCGCGAGCTGAACCTGCAGGAAATCCGCGCCATCGCCGACGAGACCGATGCCGCCATCGAGTTCTTTATCCACGGCGCCCTGTGTGTGGCGTTCTCCGGGCAGTGCAATATCTCCCACGCGCAAAATGGCCGCAGCGCCAACCGTGGCGACTGCTCCCAGGCGTGCCGCCTGCCGTACACCTTGAAAGACGACCAGGGCCGCGTCGTGGCCTTTGAAAAACACCTGCTGTCGATGAAAGACAACAACCAGAGCGCCAACCTGCGTGCGCTGGTGGAAGCCGGCGTGCGCTCCTTCAAGATCGAAGGCCGCTACAAGGACATGGGTTATGTGAAGAACATCACCGCCTATTACCGCCAGCGCCTCGACGAAATCCTCGAAGACCGTCCGGACCTGGCGCGTGCGTCCAGCGGCCGTACCGCGCATTTCTTCCTGCCCGACCCGGAAAAAACCTTCCACCGTGGCAGCACCGACTACTTTGTCAGCGACCGCAAGATCGACATCGGCGCCTTCGACACCCCGACCTTCACCGGTTTGCCGGTGGGCGTGGTGGAAAAAGCCGGCAAGCGTGATCTGCAAGTGATCACCCATGAGCCGCTGTCCAACGGCGACGGCCTCAATGTGCTGGTCAAGCGCGAAGTGGTGGGGTTCCGCGCCAACATCGCCGAGCCCAAGGGCGAATTCGAGGAGGACGGCGAGAAGCGCTACCGTTATCGCGTCGAGCCGAATGAAATGCCGGCCGGCCTGCATCAGTTGCGCCCGAACCACCCGCTGAACCGCAACCTGGACCATAACTGGCAGCAGGCATTGCTCAAGACTTCGGCCGAACGCCGTATCGGCCTGTCATGGGTCGCGCGTTTGCGTGAAGAGCAGTTGGACGTCACCGCCACCAGCGAAGAAGGCATCCACGCCAGTGTCACCCTGCCCGGCCCGTTTGGCGCGGCCAACAAGCCGGAACAGGCGCTGGACACCCTGCGCGACCTGCTTGGCCAACTCGGTACCACCGAGTATCACGCCACCCGTATCGAACTGGATGCACCGCAGGCGTTCTTCATTCCCAACTCGCAGCTCAAGGCATTGCGCCGCGAAGTGATCGAAGCGTTGACCGCCGCCCGTGTTGCCGCCCACCCCCGTGGCGGGCGCAAGGCCGAAACCACGCCGCCGCCGGTGTATCCGGAAGCGCACCTGTCGTTCCTGGCCAATGTCTACAACCAGAAAGCCCGCGACTTCTACCACCGTCACGGGGTGAAGCTGATCGACGCAGCCTTTGAAGCCCATGAAGAGAAAGGCGAAGTGCCGGTGATGATCACCAAGCACTGCCTGCGTTTCTCCTTCAACCTGTGCCCTAAACAGGCCAAGGGGGTGACAGGGGTGAAGACCAAGGTCGCGCCGATGCAGTTGATTCACGGCGATGAAGTGCTGACGTTGAAGTTCGACTGCAAACCCTGCGAGATGCATGTGGTGGGCAAGATCAAGGGGCATATCCTTGGGTTGCCGCAGCCGGGCAGTGTGGTGGAGCATTTCAACCCGGAAAATATCATCTTTCAGGGCACGCACTGACCCTGTGGGAGCGGGGCCACCACCAGCCCCGCTGCAACCCCGCCGCCGCCAGCAGAATCGCCGCCACTCCCAGCCATTGCAGCCAACCCAGGCGATGCCCGAAGGCAATCCAATCGACGAAGATCGCCGCAATCGGGTAGATAAACGACAGTGCGCCGGTGATGGCGGTGGGCAGTTTCTGGATCGCGCCATACAGCAACACGTACATCAAGCCGGTGTGCACCACGCCGAGCGTGACCAATGCCGCCCAGGCGTTGGTGGTGGCAGGCAAGCTGTTCCAAGGCACCAAGGGCGCCAGTAACACTGCGCCGGTGGTCACCTGGATCAACGCCATCAAATGCGGTGGTACGTCCTTCAAACGCTTGATGATCAGTGCGGCAATCGCGTACAGCAATGCCGCGCCCAGTGCCAGGGCAATGCCTGCAAGGTAATCGTCGCCGGTTGGCTGATCGCCATGGGCCGTGACAATCGCCAGCATTCCCAGGAACGCCAGGCTCAGCCACGCCAGTTTCTGCACGGTGATCTTTTCCCCGAGGAACAGCGCCGCCAGCATCACCAACATGAACGGCTGCACGTTGTACACCGCCGTGCTGATGGCGATCGAGGCGCGGGAATAGGATTCGAACAGCAGCAACCAGTTGCCGACAATCGCCACGCCACTGAGCATCGCCAGGCCGAACGTGGCCCAACTGAGCAGGTCCAGGCGCAGGTAGCCGAGCAGCGCGCACACCAGCAACAGGCTCAGGCCGCCGATCACGCAGCGCCAGAACACCACTTCGATCACCGACACGCCGGACACCAGCACGAACCAGCCGATGGTGCCCGAGATCAGCATGGCGGCGATCATTTCCCACGAACCGCGACGAATGGATGAATCCATGATTGATGCTCCTCAAGTGAGGCTCAATTATGGCAATCTGCTGGTGAGCGGCTCCAGTGGGTAAAAAAGGCAGAATCCCGCAATCACCTTTTCTTATTAGGCGAACTCCATGATTGACACCATCGACCAGCAACTGATCGCCGCCTTGATGGATGACTCGCGGCTGTCCCTCAAGGCCCTGGCGGGCATCACCGGGCTGTCCTCGCCCAGTGTGGGCGAACGCCTGCGCCGCCTGGAAGAACGCGGCGTGCTGACCCACTACACCGTCGACATCGACCCCAGGCACTTCGGCTACCTGCTGCAAGCCATCGTGCGCATCCGCCCCCTGCCCGGCAAATTGCAGGAGGTGGAGCGCCAGATCCAGGCGATCCCGGAGTTTACCGAATGCGACAAGGTCACCGGCGAAGACTGCTTTATCGCACGCCTGCATGTGCGCACCATGGACCATCTCGACAGCCTGCTGGATCGGATCAACGCCTATGCCGAAACCAACACCGCCATCGTCAAGAAAACCCCGGTGAAGCGACGTTTGCCGCCGCTGACCAACGACTGAACCGTATACACCGACTCTTGTGGATAGTGGGCCTGGTGTGGTGAGCAGGCTTCCGGTGGCAGGCAGGCTTGTTGTGGCAAACAAGCTTCCTGTAGCAAGCAGGCTTGTTGTGGTGAGCGGGCTTGCCCCGCGCTGGGCTGCGAAGCAGCCCCAATAAAGGCACCGCGTTTATCCAGGCATAGTGAGTAGTCAGGTTTAGGGGCCGCTTCGCGCCCCAGCGCGGGGCAAGCCCGCTCACCACAACAGGAGCCTAGTCGTGAAGGGCCTTTGCGGCGGGCAGCAAATTTTGAAACTTGCGATAACGCGCCTCCAACACCGGCTGCTGCGTCAAGTCAGGTTTGTACCGGGCTTTGACCGGCATCCCCGCCGCGAGCAGCTCCGCCCCCTGCCCCATCGCCACAAACCCCAGCTTCGCCGCGCCAATACACGCGCTCAATTCACTGCCCTGCAAGGTGAAGATTTCCCGCTGCAGGATATTCGCCAGCAGCTGCGCCCAGTACTCACTGCGCGCACCGCCACCCACCAGGGCAAAAGCGGTAACGTCGGCGCCGGTCGATTGCACCGCGCGCAACGCATCGAGCAAACCGAAACCCACCCCTTCCATCACCGCATAGCCGAGCATCGCCGGCGTGCAATCGTGGCCCAGGTTCATGAAACCGCCGCGCAGCAAAGGATCGTTGTGGGGTGTGCGTTCGCCGGCCAGGTACGGCAGGAACAACGGCGTCTCCAAAGGCACGTGCTGCTCAATCGGCAATTGCGCCTGCACCTGCTCCAGCAACGTTTGCTCATCGGCCATACCCGTCAGCCGTGTGACCCAGCGCAGGCAACTGGCGCCGGCGAGCATGGCGCCCATGGTGTACCAGCGGTTGGGCAGCGCGTGGCAGAAGCTGTGCACTGCGCTGGCCGGGTTGCCTGCAGCGTGATCGGTGATCGCAACAATGGCCGCGCTGGTGCCAAGGGTGATAAAGCCGTCACCGGCGTTGACCGCGCCGATGCCGACCGCCGCCACAGGGTTGTCACCGCCACCGCCGGCAATCACCACGTCAGCTGACAGGCCCAGTCCCATGGCCGTCAACGACGCGCTCGCCGCACCACCCTCCACCAGCCTGGGCAATTGCCCGGGCGTAAGGCCTGTAGCGCGAACCATTGGGGTAAACCATTGCCGCCGCGCCACATCCAGCCACAACGTACCCGCCGCGTCGGACATCTCGCTGATGCGCTCGCCACTCAAACGCAAGCGCAGGTAATCCTTGGGCGACAGCACGCAATCAATCGCCTGGAACACCTCGGGTTCATGCCGTTGCAACCACAGCAGTTTCGGCGCGGTCAGCCCGGCCATGGGCAGGCTACCGGTTACCTCGGCAAACTCCGTTCCAAGGCGTTCGGCTTCGGCCACGGCACGGGAGTCGTCCCATAGGATCGCCGGGTACAACACGCGGTTGTCCGCCCCCAGCAACACCGCGCCGTGCATCTGCCCCGACAGGCCGATACAGGCCACGCGGGTAAACGCCTGGTGCTGGCGCAGTTGCTGCAACGCCTGCAAGCAGGCTTGCCACCAGTCTTCCGGCGCCTGTTCAGACCAGCCGCTGTGCCGGCGCGACACGCTCAAGCGCACGCCGGCATGGGCCAGCACCGCGCCCGTGGCGTCCATGAGGATGGCTTTGAGTTCCGACGTACCCAGGTCAATGCCCAGGGAAACAGGACTGTTCATGCGTGTGTTATTCCCATCAATGACAGCCACAGGAGTTTCGTAACTGCAGGGTCGGCGCCAGGCGCACGCTCTGAGGCGCTGCGTCAGGCGACGCCATGCGTTGCAGCAACAGGTCGACCGCGCGGGCGCCAAGGGCCTTGACCGGCTGTGCGATCAGGCTCAGGCGCGGCACGAAAAAATCCGCCCAGTCAAAATCATCAAAACCCACCAGGGCCATTTGTCTCGGCACTTCAAGCTGCGCGTCACGCAAGGCGTGCATCGCGCCGAGGGTCATCAGGTTATTGCCGGCCATGATCGCCGTGGGTGGCGAAGCCAGGCCCAGCAACTGCGCCGTGGCCTGGCGCGCCGGCTCGGTGTTGGAGCCACCGTTGACCAGCAACTGCGGATCGAAGGCCAGCCCCGCCGCCTGCAATGCCGCGCAGTAACCCGCGACCCGCTCATCCGTGGTGCTGAACCCCGTGCGCCCGGCGATAAAGCCGATGCGGCGGTGCCCGTGACCGATCAGGTGTTCAATCAGCGCCTGGGTGGCCTGGGCATTCTCCACCCCGACCTGATCAAACTGCTCGCTCATCATACGGTCCACCAGCACCGCCGGAATCGCGTTGGCGCGCAGGTACTCCAGGGCCATCGAGCCGTTCGACGGCGCCAGCACAATGCCGTCGACCCGCCGGTGATGCAGCGCCGTGACCACCCGCAGCTCCTGCTCCGGGTCGTCGTGGGTGTCGACAAACAGCATCATGTAGCCGTGCTTGGCGCACTCGGTTTCAATCGCGTGCACTGTCTCGCTGAAGTAATGGTTGGACAGTGCCGAAATCGCCACGCCGATCGTGTTGGTACTCGACCGCGCCAGCGAGCGCGCCAGGGTGTTGGGGATATACCCCAGCGCCTGGATCGCCCGCTGCACCGCCAGCACCGTGGCCGGGCTGACCTTGCGGGTGCCGTTCAACACGTGTGACACGGTCGACGTCGACACCCCCGCCCTGCTTGCCACGTCATCCATGGTCACCACGACGCTGTTCCTCTCACGCTATCAATGTTTACTCGACCAGCCACTGTACGTACCGACGTTGTCGCGGGTGATCAGTTTTGGCGTGAGCAGGGTCACCGCTTCGGCCGGGGCCTTGTCGTTGAGCAGGTCATTGCCGACATTCACCGCCGTCTGCGCCATGGCCCACGGGTCCTGGCTGGCTGACGCCTGGATCTGGGTATCGGTCTTCAGCGCGTTCTCGATATCCGGCGCGCCATCCACCGAGGTAATGATGATGCCGCTGCGTTTGAGCTGCTTGGCCGCCAGGTCGCTGCCGATGGCCTGGGGGTCGTTGATCGCGAACAGGCCGTCGATTTTCGGGAAGCGCGTGAGGTAGCCCTGCATCACGTTCAGGCCGCCTTCGCGGGAGCCTTTGCCGTCCTGGTCGTCGGACAGCACCTTGATCTCCGGCGCGCCGGCCAATGCGGCTTTACAGCCTTTGACGCGGTCGGTCACGGCGGTGACTTGCGGGCCATTCTGGATAATCACGTTGCCCTTGCCGGCAAGCTTGTCCACCAGGTATTGGCAGGCCAGCTTGCCGGCTTCGACGTTGTCGGTCTGCACGGTTGCATTCACGCCCTTGGCGTCCACATCCACCGCCACCACGACGATGCCGGCATCGCGGGCTTTCTTGATCGCCGAGGCCATGGCCGACGGGTCGACGGCGTTGATCAGGATCAGGTCGACCTTGGACGAGATAAAGTTGTCGATCTGCGAGAACTGCTTGCTCAAGTCGTAGTCGGCGGACACCGAGGTGACCTTGACGTTGGGGTTCAGCTCCTTGGCCCGGGCCGTGGCGCCGTCGGCCAGGGTCACGAAATACGGGTTGCCCAGCGAGCCCATGCTGATACCCAGGGCTTTTAGTTCACGGGCCTCCACGGCTTGCGACATCAGGGCGGCCAAGGCAACGACAGGAAACAGGTGTTTAAGCTTCATGGGAGTCTCTCTTGTGATTGTTGTATGAGTGAAATCAGGTCCGCGCACCGGACTGGCGATAACGATCCAGCGCCACTGCGCCAATGATCACGATGCCCTTGATGATGTACTGCCAGATATCCGAGACGCCCAGCAGCACCAGGCCGTTGGTGAGCACCGCGATGATCAGCGCGCCGATCAGCGTGCCGCCGATGGTGCCGACGCCGCCGGTAAAACTGGTACCGCCGAGGATCACGGCAGCAATCGCATCCAGCTCGTAGGATTGCCCCAGTTGCAGGCCGTTGGCGGCGAACAGGCGCGAGGCGCTCATCACCGCCCCTAGCCCGGCCAAGGCGCCGGACATGGCGTAGACGAACAGCAGCACCTTCCACACCTTGATCCCGGAGAGTCGCGCCGCCTCGGGGTTACCGCCCACCGAATAGATCTGCACGCCCATCACCGTGCGCCGCAGGATGAACCACGACAGCGCCACCACTGCCACGGCGATCACCACCAGCCAGGGCACGCCGAGGATCGAGTCGTTGCCGATAAAGGCAAACGGCAGGTCGGGGTTGAACACGGTCTTGTCATCCGCCAGCAGACGCGCCAGGCCGCGCATGGCGGTGAGTGCGCCAAGGGTGACGATAAACGGCGGCAGGCGCATGAAGGCAATCAACCCACCGTTGACCAGGCCCAGCAGCAGGCCGAAGCCGATACCGGCCGCAATCCCGAACATGCCGAACTGCGGTGACATCGACGCCTGCAGCGCCACCACGGCCGACGCCGCCAGGATCGCCCCCACCGACAGGTCGATCCCCGCCGTGAGGATCACAAAGGTCATGCCCGCCGCCAGCACCACGTTGACCGAGGCCTGCTGGGTGATGATCGACAGGTTCTGCATGGTCAGGAAGTTCTCGCTGGCCAGGGCGAAGCCCACCAGCAGCAGGATCAGCACCGGCAGCATGCCGACCGTGCGCATCAGTTCGCGGGCACGTTCGGCCTTGCCTGTTGTTGCAATCATCGAATCAGCCATGGGCAACCACCTGATCGCCACCGGTGGCGAGGTCAATAATACGTTCCTGGGAGATGACGTGGCCGGAGGCCCCGCCGACTTCGGCCACCAACTGGCCTTCACGCATGATCAGCACCCGGTCGCAGGTGCCGATGATTTCCGGCAGTTCGCTGGAGATCACCACGATGCCCACGCCGGCCTGCGCCAGTTGATTGATGATGCGGTAGATCTCGGACTTGGAGCCGATGTCCACGCCGCGTGTGGGCTCGTCGAGGATCAGCACGTGGGGCTTGACCTCCAGCAGCCGCGCCAGCAGGACCTTCTGCTGGTTGCCGCCGGACAGCGTGCCGACATTGACCTTGCCCGACGCCACGCGAATCGACAGTGACTTGATTGCATCATTGGCACGTTTCAAGCCCTGGCCACGGTCGAGCACGCCACCGGCACGGGCATCCGGCACACAGGCGCAGACGTTGATGTTGTCGGCCACGCTCATGTCCAGGAACAGGCCCTGGGCCTTGCGGTCTTCGGTGAGGTACACCACGCCGGCACGAATCGCATCCGCCGGGTTGCGCAGTTGGGTCACGGTCTTGCCCACCACTTCCAGGGTGCCGCTGGTGCGCGGATCGGCGGCGAAGATCAGCCGCGCCAACTCGGTGCGCCCTGCCCCGACCAGCCCCGCGATACCCAGCACTTCACCGGCATGCAGGTCGAAACTGCAATTACGCACGCGCTTGCCATCGGCCATGTCACGCACACGCATCACCACCGCACCGGGGTCGTAGGCGGCGTGTTCCTTCTTGTAGAAGCCAGACAAATCGCGGCCCACCATCATCTTCACGAGGACCTCAGCCGACAGCGCGTCGCGACTCAGCTCGCCGATGTATTGGCCGTCGCGCAGCACCGAGACACGGTCCGACAGTTCATAGATCTCGGCCATGCGATGACTGATGTAGATGATCGCCAGGCCCTGGCTGCGCAGCTGCTTGATCAGCGCAAACAGGCGGTCGGTCTCGCGGGACGATAACGGCGTGGTCGGTTCGTCCATCACCAGGATCCTGGCATGGGCGTGCAAGGCCCGGGCGATTTCCACCAGCTGGCGCTCGGCAATCGACAGGCTGCTGACCTTAGTGGCCGGGATGAATTCGGCGCCCAGGCGTTGCAGCACTTCGACGCAACCGGCTTGCATGCCCTTGCGGTCGATGGTCCAGCCACGGCGCAGTTCGCGGCCCAGGTAGATGTTCTCGGCCACACTCAGGTTCGGGCACAGGCTCAATTCCTGGTAGATCACGGCGATGCCGAGGGCTTTGGCGGTGGCGGGGGTAAAGGTGGCGACGGCCTGGCCGGCCATGCGGATTTCACCGCCGGGATCGGCCTGGTAAGCGCCGGAGAGGATTTTCATCAGGGTCGATTTGCCGGCGCCGTTCTCCCCCATCAAGGCGTGGATTTCGCCGGGGTAGACCTTCAGGCCGACATTCTTGAGCACGCGCAAACCGTTGAAGGTTTTGCTGATGCCCTGCATCTCGAGCAAGGGTTCAAGGCTCATCAATGAGCTCCTGGTTTTATTATTTTTGTCGTTCAGCCCCCTTTGATCAGAGCCGATTGCCACCGACTCTAATCAGATACATTTACTTACGCAAGCGCTTGCGCAGGCCGTTTGTCGCTAGAAGAAACGTTTCATCAAGCGCATAAAGTGCAATTTTGGCATTTTTAACGTTTTGGCAGCATGCGCACCAGGGTGTTGTCGCGCACCCAGTAATGGTGGAACAGCCCGGCGGCAGCGTGCAGGCCGATCAACCAATAGCCGGCGCTGCCCAGCCACTCATGCCAGTGCTTGAATTGCTTGGCCAGGTCGGGGTCCACCGCCACCAGTGCGTGAAACGCTGATTGAGCTGACACCCTGGCCGCTGAGCAAAGGCCTCGATCTGGTGTTCGACGTCGACGATGCCCAGTACCGCGTAACAACCGATGCCGGCGCAATCAACATCGCCCTGACCAACCTGGTGACCAACGCCGCGAACTTCTCCCCGGAGCATGGGATGATTACCGTGGGGTTGTGCAAAACAGCCAGGGGATGGGGTCCGAGCGTCGACGATCAGGGGCCTGGCATCGACGAAAGCCAGAGTGAGCGGCTGTTCGAGCGTTTCTACAGCCGTGGCAATGCCTTCGACTCACCGCCAGCAGTCCACACCATGCTCAGCATCGCGGCATGCCCCATGTCGGCTCCATGGAGCGCGAGAATGGCACTCAACCCCTTCCACTTGGTTAAAGCTCGGGGTAATTCAGGTCGACGATTCTCTGCTTTGTACGATCTGACAGATCAAACCCCCAATACTCAAAGTGTCGAATCAGGTTTTTACCGGCGCACTTTGACGAAATGAACGCGAACATATCTCGCCGAAGGTCTGAGGTCGACGTGTCTCTGATGAAGTCAGGATTCTTGAAAACCCTTCTGTATTCCCTATAGAGCATTGGATAAAATCCTGTGCCAAATAGTTCTGTGAGCCTATTAAACATGACAAAGTTAATCATATTGCCCGCCGTTTCTATTTTTTTATCATCTCGTTCCAGCCACCTTTCCGCCTGCTCTCTTCCACCGTACCTATCTATATAGGTCGGTTGTACTCCAAACAAAGACTCCATTGCCGCAGCTATCACATTATTTGTTGATTCCGTAGTGCCAATCCAGTTCCACACAGGCATTTGGCACCAGTGCCCAATCTCATGCCAAGGCCCCCAACCATTGTACCCTGTTAACCCTCCCACCGTGATGAAAGCATGTGCCGTTTCGCGATGAAATCCTATATAGTAGTAGCTGGCATACATATATACGTCATCGCTATCGCTCTCGTTAAGTTGATAATAGGACTGGGTCGGCCAATGAAGGGTTGTGCTATCACTCTGATTAAGCCCGCATACCTCGTCGACCCTGGAAATAATCCGATTATAACTATGCAGGAGCTCATCAATATTTTCATCTTCCTACTTTCTGGCATTAGCTACCGTTATGGCGATGATGGCTTTTCCACTTGAAAGCTGAGCGACCGGAATATGTGCCGACGTGGCGAGCGCGAGACGCCATTCGTCCCGAGTGGTTTTTCCGAGCACATAATAAGCTGAGCGACTGACGTTTCTGAAAGAGATAGGGACTAGAAATTTTCGATCTGGATGGATCGTTGAGACATACAGAAGTCCCTCTCGTCCCGGCGTTATGATATTTGCCCCTTTTGTTAACTTGTACCGGGACGGCGTCGGTTGACGGCCCATTGTTCCAATGAATAGCTCGATGTCGATATTGCCCGGCAGATCCCTCTCTATATATACATAGAAGGAGCCGGCTGCTGAACAGTAGAGACCTGTTGGTTCAAACTCGGCTCTGGGAGCAGAAAAACCTCTGTCTATCATGTCCTCGATATGAGAATGCTTTCTGGAAATGAAAAACAGGTCCTGCCTATCCGTATATTGAATTAAGACGATATCTTGAGGCGCGTTTCCGGGATTAAAACTTCCATGTTTAACGGTTCGCCAGCCTGTGTGATCATTATAAAAAGCCAATGCATAGGATTTTATTCGACCGTGAGTTGTTCGAATTGTATTTTGCACCGGAATATAACAAATAGAGCCGATAGTATGCTCGCGCCCCATATCGATAGTAATGTAGTGACCTCGCAACTCAGGTAAATTATCAGTGGACCAGAAAGTTTCTGGGTTTTCATCCAGGACATTTTCCGCCAAATTCGAAGCATTTTGATTGGTGACCTCATGTATGCGCCATGTTGATTTGTCGATGATTGCGCCAGTTTCACTTCTGGCCTCGAAACCAGAGATAGCAATTACATTTGCCCCGTGAAAAAGTTCCAGAATAATCATCCGAAAGTATCGAGTACTGGAATAATTCGCGGATGATGATTCTGTATCCAAGTCCAGGCTTTCCAAAGGGAAAGTACACATGTTATTTTCCATGATCACCTCTTTAGTAACGTAGTGCCAGCTTGAAAGCCAGCGCGTAAAAATCTCTACACAGACTAAGCTGGATAGGCTCGACACTACGCCCGGCAGATTAATTTTGACACTGTCATAAATAACAGTTGGCCATATCAATTAGCTCTATTACGGGAGCGCGCAAAAGCAACTGATTATTAGCGGTCATGCGCTCGCCAAAAAGGCGTCGAATTAAACCTGCGTATTGCAACACCCAACTAACTAATTGATAGATGTCGATAACCAAGTCATCAGCATCTGA
Source organism: Pseudomonas sp. NFACC42-2 (assembly GCF_900116055.1). Lineage (NCBI taxonomy): Bacteria > Pseudomonadati > Pseudomonadota > Gammaproteobacteria > Pseudomonadales > Pseudomonadaceae > Pseudomonas > Pseudomonas sp. NFACC42-2. The sequence continues at coordinate 133,099 of NZ_FOZO01000001.1, read as the reverse complement.
GTGCTCTACGCCGCGCCGCACGGTAACAGGGCGGCCCGCCGCCCTTTGCCGGCGTACACTCGTTTGAGTGTATCCATACCGTAGTGCGGGCGGTATCTGCTATTGTCCGAGGACCTCATCTCCTCCTCATCGCGTCCACGCGATTTTCTGTGAGCATGCTCTGCGGCCCTGTCATCGACACGGCCGGGCCTGATATGCCTGGAAAACACCGCCATGGACAAACCGGTTACTGGATCACCGCCTGAAGCTCAATCACGGGCTGAAAAAATCGTCGAATTCAAACGCCAGAAAACCCTGCTGAAAACCGGTGCCTTGCAAGACGCAATCTTCAACAGCGCCTACTTCTCCAGCATTGCCACCGATGAAAAGGGCGTGATCCAGATCTTCAATGTCGGCGCCGAACGCATGCTCGGCTATGCCGCCGACGATGTACTCAACCGCATTACCCCCGCCGATATCTCCGACCCCGACGAACTGATCACCCGCGCCGCCGCCCTCAGCCTGGAGCTGGACACGCCGATCACGCCGGGCTTCGAAGCGTTGGTGTTCAAGGCCTCCCGTGGCATCGAAGATATTTATGAGCTGACCTATATCCGCAAGGACGGCAGCCGCCTGTCGGCCATGGTCTCGGTCACGGCGCTGCGCAACCGGCATGACACCATCATCGGTTACCTGCTGATCGGCACCGACAACACCGCACGCAAACATGAAGAAGCCGAACGCAAGGGCTTTGAGCGCGCGCTGGAGGAAAAGAACCTGGAGCTGGAACATGCCAGCCATATGAAGTCCGAGTTCCTCGCCACCATGTCCCACGAATTGCGCACACCATTGAATGCAGTGATCGGTTTTTCCGAGGCGTTGAAGGACGGGTTGGTGGGCGACATGAGTGAGATCCAGCGTGAATACATAGGCGACATCTTCACCAGCGGCCAGCACTTGTTGTCGCTGATCAACGACATTCTCGACCTGTCCAAGGTCGAAGCCGGGATGATGGATCTGGAGCTGGAAGCCGTGGAGCTGGCGGGCCTGCTGTCCAACAGCCTGTTGATCGTGCGCGAAAAAGCCGCCCTGCAACGCATCCAGTTGAAGCTCGAAAGCCAGGGCGACTTCGGCACACTGGCGCTGGACCTGCGCAAGACCAAGCAGATCATCTACAACCTGCTGGCCAATGCGGTGAAGTTCAGCGCGCACGGCAGTTCCGTGACCCTGGCGGTGCGCCAGGTGGCCCGCGCACAGGTCGGGCGAGTGTCCGGCGATTGGCCGATGCACGGGTTTGCCCTTCAACCCAGCGCCCACCAGCAGTTCCTCGAATTGAGCGTCAGCGACACCGGTATCGGTATCGCCGAGGAGGACATGGGCAAGCTGTTCAAGGCCTTCAGCCAGATCGACAGCAGCCTGGCGCGCAAATTCGAAGGCACTGGCCTGGGGCTGGCGATGGTCAAGCAACTGGTCGACCTGCACGGTGGCAGTGTTGCGGTGGCCAGCCGTGAAGGCCAGGGCGCTCGCTTTGTGGTGTGGCTGCCACTCCACCGCGGCACGGAGGCGCAATGGCCCATATCCTGATCGTCGAAGACAACGAGGCCAATATGCGCCTGGCCCGACTGCTGCTGGTCAACGCCGGCCACACGGTGGTGTGGGCCGCTGACGCCGAGAACGGCCTGACCCTGGCCCGTGAAGCCCAACCGGCGCTGATCCTGATGGACATCCAGCTGCCGGGCATGGACGGCCTGGCCGCTACCGCGCTGCTCAAACAGGATCCACACACCGCCCATATCCCGGTGATTGCCCTCACCGCCATGGCCATGAAGGAAGACCGTGAAAAGACCCGGCTGGCCGGTTGCGATGCCTACATCAGCAAGCCGCTGCGCTACAAAGAGCTGTACCAGGTGATCGACACGCTGTTGCAACACACCACCCTCTCCCCCCTCAGATGAGTCCTCTCCATGGCCAGCCAACCCGCAACGCTGTTGATCGTTGATGACGAACCCCAGGTTCGCAAGCTGCTGGAAACCCTGTTGCAACATGAGGGCTACCAGACCCTGACGGCGGCCAGCGGCGAGGAAGCCTTGCAACTGGTGGCCAAACAGCCACCTGACCTGATCCTGCTGGACATCATGATGCCGGGCATGGACGGCTACGAAGTGGCCAGCCAGCTCAAGGGCGACGCGGCGACGGCGAGCATTCCGATCATCATGCTGTCGGCTCTCAGCGAGTCGAGTGCACGGGTCAGTGGCCTGGAAACCGGTGCCGAGGAGTTCATCAGCAAGCCGGTGGAGCGAGTCGAACTGTGGCTGCGCGTGCGCAACCTGCTGCGGCTCAAAAGCCACGGCGATCAACTCAAGCGCCATAGCCAGTTGCTTGAGCAGCAACTGCAACACCATGCCGGTGACAGCGCACGGATGAACGTGCACGACCTGGCCCGCCAGGACCTGGAAAACGCCCTGCGCCTCGCCGTGGAACGCGAGGAATTCACCCTGCACTACCAGCCAAAAGTCGCGTTGGCCGATGGGCAGATCTGCGCCCTGGAGGCTCTGCTGCGTTGGGAGCGCCCGGGTTACGGCGCGGTATCGCCAGCGATATTCGTGCCTATCCTTGAAAGCCTGGGCTTGATCGTGGAGGTGGGCCGTTGGGTGATCCGCAGCGTGTGCCAGCAAATTTCGACGTGGCAGCGCAGCGCGATTGGCGCCGTCGAGGTGTCGGTGAACGTCTCCGGCCATCAGTTGATCGAGGGCGACCTGATTGCCGATATCGCGCGTATTCTCAATGAGACCGGCGTCGAACCCCATTGGCTGGAAGTGGAACTGACCGAAGGCTCGCTGATGGAGAATACCCAGCACACCATCGCCAGCCTGCAACGCCTGCACGCCATGGGGGTGAAGATCTCCATCGACGACTTCGGTACCGGCTATTCGAGCCTGGCCTACCTGCGACGCTTCCCCATCGACACGCTGAAGATCGACATTGCGTTTATTCGCGAGGTCACCAGCAACCCCCAGGATGCCGCGATCACCCGCACCATTATCGAGTTGGCCCATAGCCTGAACCTGCGGGTGGTGGCCGAAGGTGTGGAAACCCAGGCGCAATTGGCATTCCTCAAGGAGGCGGGGTGCGATCAGATCCAGGGCTACCTGTTCAGCCGGCCGCTGCCAACTGAAGACCTGGAGCGCCTGCTGATCAATCGCCAATGAATTCAAAGCGACGCAATCACATTGAACCTGCAGTCGGCGACACGCCTCGAACGTGAATAGACCACGGCCCTGGATACCCTCCCGATGACTTTTATTCTATGGATGGCCGTCCTCGGTGCCGTGCTGCTGACCCTTGCCCTCACCTCCTCTTACCTGCGCTGGATGCCGGTGACCACCTCGGCGGTGTGCCTGTTGCTGGGCGTGGGCATCGGCCCCCTCGGCGTGGACCTGTTGCACCTGGACATCAAGCAGTCTGCGCGCTGGATGGAGCACCTCACTGAAGTCGCGGTGCTGTTTTCACTGTTCGTGAGCGGGCTCAAACTGCGCCTGCCCCTGGGCCATCGCACCTGGCGCATCGCGTTCGGCATGGCCGGGCCGGTCATGCTGTTGACCATCCTCGGCAGCTGCCTGGCGCTGCATTATGTGTTTGAACTGTCGTGGGGAGTGTCGCTGTTGGTGGGTGCCATTCTCGCGCCGACCGACCCGGTGCTGGCGGGCCTGGTACAGGTCAATAATGCACAGGATTACGATGCGCTGCGCTTCGGTTTGTCCGGAGAAGCCGGGTTGAACGATGGTACGGCCTTTCCCTTTGTGATTTTTGCCTTGGTCTTCATGCAGCACGGCGGCTTTGACGGTGACTGGCTAGGCGGTTGGGCGTTGAAGAACCTGCTGTGGGCGGTGCCGGCAGGGCTGTTGATCGGTTACTGGATGGGCCGGGGCATTGGCCGCACGACCCTGTGGCTACGCGTCAACAACAGTGATAGTACGCTCTCCCCCAATGACTACCTGACCCTCGCCCTGATCGCCCTGGCCTACGTGGTGGCCGAAGCGGTGGGGGGTTACGGTTTTCTGTCGGTATTCGCCGCCGGGCTCGGGCTGCGTCAGGCAGAGTTCAGGTCAACCGGCAACTCGCACACGCCATCGGAGCATTTGGCGCTGCCGGTGGTGGGTCATCTTGAGGTGGAACCGGAGCACGCCCTGCAAGGGGATGTGAGCGAGCTGGCCGAGACCCAGATCGCCGCCGGCGTAATGATGGGCGACATGCTCTCGTTCGGCAGCCTGGTGGAGCGCTCGATGGAAGTGTTCCTGGTCACGGTGCTCGGCATCGTGCTGGCCAGTCATTGGGATTGGCGGGCATTGCCGTTGGCGGCGTTGCTGTTCTGCGTGATTCGACCGGTCAGTGTGTTTGCAATGCCCTGGGGTCGCCTGGTCGATCGCCAGCAGCGCGGACTGATGGGCTGGTTCGGGATTCGCGGAATCGGCAGCATCTACTACCTGTTCTACGCGCTCAACCATGGCCTTGTCGGCACCAGCAGCGCGGTGGCGGTGAACCTGACGTTGTCAGTGATCGCCTTGAGCATCGTCGTTCATGGCTTGAGTACCCAGCCGATGCTCGCGTGGTATGAACGACGTGCCCAGGCGAAAGCTCAGTCCTGACGCTCGGTATTGCCCACATCCGCCGCGTCATCCAGATCATTGAGCGGTACTTCTGCATCATCCATCAGGGAACCCGGGTCTTCATTGCCCGGATCGTTGAGTTCTTCTTCCAGTTCTTTGGACATGACCATCTCCTCTAACCGCCTTGGGTGTCGATATCGGCATCGGTTTCAGGCTTGGGCTCGCGCTCAGGCTTGAAGTCTGGACTGTAGTCGTTTTCCTTGGCCTTGGGGTCGGCGGCGGGTTTCGGGTCTTTCGGTGCATCGGCCGCCGTGCCTGGGGCCGGTTCGCCGCCGTCGATTGCCGGGTCGTTACGGTTGCTGGTCTGGGGGTCTTTGTCTGTGCTCATGGCTCACCTCGTTTGAAAAACGCAGACTGCGTAAAGGTAAGGTCCCGTGCCGGCCGCTGAAGTTCCAATTGCTTAAGAGCCCGGGTTATCCACCTGGATATAAAACGCGTACGCCCCCAGCAACACCCAGAACACCATGAACAGCCACGGCGCACGCATGGAGAACAGCAGCGATTTGCGATAGCCCTTATGGGACGACTCCATTTCGGAAAACAGCGGCGATTCGTCGTAGGCCATGCCCATCACCGGCTCGCTGCGCAGCAGTTCGCTCTGCTTGTAGTGCCAGTGATCGATGATTTCATACGCGGCGCGGATCCCCGGCCAGGCATTCAAGGAACTGAGTATGCCGAGCAGCGTCAGGAACACCGGCACCACCAGGGTGAACAACTTGCCCCACTCGGGGTTGAGGTTGCCCATGCCGGAGACAAAGGCAATCACCAGGAACGACTGCGCCGTCAGGTAGGCATCGGTGCGGTTGGCCAGGATGGTGGTTTCGTATTGGATTTCGCGACGGTAGAAGTCCAGGCGGTCCTTGGGCGAGCCGAAGATCTTGGCGTTGTGCTCGCTGTGGTCGGCCAGGTTCGCTTCCGGGGTATCGGGTGAAATGATTCTGGGCACATCCGTGCTCCCTGCTGGGCTGAAACCCCTTAGAAGAATCGGGCTGTGGCGAAGTTCAAGTTTGTTGTTGCACCATCGCGGTGCGCAAACCGCTCCCTTATGGTGAGCAGCCTTGTCATGGCCTGCCTTTTTTTTGTGGCGAGCGAGCTTGTTGTGGTGAGCGGGCTCACCACAATGGGAAATCAGCGCGGGATGCCCATTCCGGCACACGCATTGCTTTATCCATTCATCTGCCCGAATACAGGAACATTCGTTACCCCCCGACCCAGAGCCGACCCCATAAGAAAGTAAGGACCAGGCCCAGTGGCACCATCAGCCACGGGCTCATAAAAAAATGCGTTTTTTAAAGCGGCAGTGCCACCCAAGGCTACCCTCGGCACTGACAAGGTACTGGAATGGCTCGATCTTTCTTCGATGAAATGAATGACGCAAACGGCGTGTGCCGTGCGCACTATCAGGACTTCTCCCGCTGGCTGGCCAACACGCCGCCGGAACTGCTGGCCCAGCGCCGTCGCGAAGCCGATTTGCTGTTCCATCGCGCCGGGATCACTTTCACCCTCTATGGCGACGAGCAGGACACCGAGCGCCTGATCCCCTTCGACATCATCCCCCGCAGCATCCCCGCCAGTGAGTGGAGCGTGATCGAGCGCGGCTGTATCCAGCGGGTCAATGCGCTGAACATGTTCCTCGCCGACATCTACCACGACCAGCGCATCATCAAGGCCGGGATCATTCCGGCGGACCAGGTGCTGGGCAACGAGGGTTACCAGAAGGCCATGGTCGGCCTGGATCTGCACCGCGATATTTATTCCCACATCTCGGGGGTGGACCTGGTACGCGATGGCGACGGTACCTACTATGTGCTCGAAGACAACCTGCGCACCCCCAGCGGCGTGAGCTACATGCTCGAAGACCGCAAGATGATGATGCGCCTGTTCCCCGAGGTGTTCGCCAAGCAGCGCATCGCGCCGGTGGACCACTACCCCAACCTGCTGCTCAAGACCCTGAAAAGCTCCAGCCGCCTGGATAACCCCAATGTGGTGGTGCTGACGCCTGGGCGCTTCAACAGCGCGTTCTTCGAACATGCATTCCTGGCGCGGGAAATGGGTGTGGAACTGGTGGAGGGTGCCGACCTGTTCGTGCACGACCTCAAGGTCTTCATGCGCACCACCGACGGGCCCAAGGCCGTGGACGTGATCTACCGGCGTATCGACGATGCGTTCCTCGACCCGCAGGCGTTCAACCCGGACTCGATGCTCGGCGTGCCCGGCCTGGTCGCGGCCTACTGCGCCGGCAATGTGGTGCTGGCCAATGCCATTGGCACCGGGGTGGCCGACGACAAGTCGATCTATCCCTATGTACCGGCGATGATCAAGTTTTACCTGGATGAAGAGCCGATCCTGCAAAACGTGCCGACCTTCCAGTGCCGCAAGCCGGATGAACTGTCCCACGTACTGGCCAACCTGGCCGAATTGGTGGTCAAGGAAACCCAGGGCTCCGGCGGCTACGGCATGCTGGTAGGCCCCGCTTCCAGCGCCGCCGAGATCGAAGACTTCCGCCAACGCATCAAGGCCCGCCCCCATGCGTATATCGCCCAACCGACCCTGAGCCTGTCCACCTGCCCGACCTTTGTCGAAAACGGCATCGCGCCCCGGCATATCGACCTGCGGCCCTTTGTGCTCTCGGGCAAGGAAACCCGCCTGGTGCCCGGTGGCCTGACGCGGGTGGCATTGCGTGAAGGCTCGTTGATCGTCAATTCGTCGCAAGGCGGCGGAACCAAGGACACCTGGGTGGTGGAGGGCTGAGTATGTTGAGTAGAACCGCCGCAGATCTGTATTGGATGTCCCGCTACCTGGAGCGCGCCGAGAACCTGGCGCGCATGCTCGAAGTCAGTTACTCGCTGTCGCTGATGCCCCAAGCCGGGCGTAGCGATGGCCTGGACGAACTGGCGATGTCGCTGCTCAGCAGCGGCACCCTGGACAGTTACCTGGAGCGCCATCAAACCCTGGATGCCGAGCGCATGCTGCACTTCTTCGCCCTCGACGAAGAAAACCCCGCCAGCATCTACAACTGCCTGCGCGCCGCGCGTGGCAATGCCCATGCGGTGCGCGGGCGCATCACTGCCGACATGTGGGAAAACCTCAACGCCACCTGGCTGGAAATGCGCAGCATCGCCGCCGGTGGCCTGGCGCGGCATGGCATCAGCCACTTCTGTGACTGGGTCAAGCAGCGTTCGCACCTGTTCCGCGGCGCGACCTCGGGGACCATCATGCGCAACGACGCCTATCGGTTCATTCGCCTGGGCACCTTCGTCGAACGCGCGGACAATACCCTGCGCCTGCTGGACGCGCGCTATGAGATGTTCGGCGAAGAGTCGGAAGAAGTCAGCGACCTGTCGGCACGCGGGTATTACCAGTGGAGCGCCCTGCTCCGCGCGTTATCGTCCTTCGAGGCGTATACGGAGCTGTATCCGAATGCGCTGAATGCGCGGTCGGTTTCGGAGTTGCTGTTATTACGCAGTGACGTGCCGCGTTCGTTGCATGCGTGCATTGAAGAGTTGAGCCATATCCTTGCGGACCTGCCCGGCAGTTATGGGCGTACAGCGCAGCGGTTGGCGGCGGAGTTTGAGGCTCGGCTGCGGTATACGGGGATTGATGAGATTCTCGAAGACGGCTTGCATAGTCGTCTTACGGAATTTATCGAAACGGTGCGGGAGTTGGCGCGAGCGGTTCATAGTTCTTATTTGGAAGTGATCTAATTACAATGAAGATCGCTCCCAGTCTCTGCGTGGGAATGCAGCCCGTGACGCTCTTCTTCACGAACGCACAAGGGCCGAAGCAGAGTGTCCATTGTACTTTCGACGCAGGGGGCTAATCGCGCGCGAATTTGTTCTCTATGGAGGGAGACTTGCCTGGTTAAGCCCTCCCACAGGCAAGACTTTCGCTCGCCCTCCTTTATATAAAATCATCTAACGAATCCTTGAAACATACACTCATTAAACTGATTTTCCTTACGTTGGCACGAAGGTAAAAGCTGGCCCTTCAAACCCTGCCATGCCGCTTGGGCCATAAGCAACAGCCGTTGGTTCACCATTTTCATCTATATAGTGCCCCGCCACAATATTGTCCCTTGTCGGAGCTTGCCATACGACTCTATAACGCGGATCCATGCCTGCACTTACTTGTCGAAGAAACTGATGATAATTGGAAAAGTTCGCTATAAAAGCTCTACTTATTGGAGTAGAATCATCGGCACCTGGCAACTGAATACCACCCTGTGCGTGGGCCCACTGACTGAGTTGATCAAACGACAATCTATCGGTAATGGGTGTTAATTTCATAACGAATACATTGGAGACTCTCACTGGATACGAAACTCTTGAACCTGCTCCATCTTCAACAGTAATAGTCACTAATCCGGTGCGAAGACCGACCACTTTTCCGGAAGAATCTACGCTTGCAACTAACGGATCTGAAGAAATGTAGCGTCTACCTGGGGCGCCACCGCTCGCTGTACGAACATCCGTATTCCGCGGTACTTCCTTAGTAGATAGTCCATAGGACTGTAGTAATTTAACACCATTCAATTCCATCATCGTCTGATCAATCGACAATGGCCGAACTTTATTTACAGTGTACTCCACCACCGGAAAGGTCATCGCATCGGCCTCAACCTTGCTAAGACTCACCGCCGCCTTGAACTCCATCTGCAACTTAGTGCCTTGGCCCAACCCATCCAGGTAGATACGTGGGATTGTGGCTTCAATTCGCCCGGATGAGATCCAGTTCGCAGTGACCGCCGACGTATTGGCCCCGTCGAACACCAAACGATCATGAATAACGTTGGCCGCCGTCCTTCCCCGCAACCACAACCAGACCGGGTATGGCGTGGTAATAAACGGCCAGACCCCGACGCGGGCTTGGGCGTCACCGGTAAACGCGCCCAGGTCCAGTACTTTGGTCGCAGGGTTGGCCTGATTGATCTGCAAAACCGTCTTCGCCAATTCCTCCAGCGCTAGCGGCTTCACGGTCACCGTCAAGGTGTCTGAGGTCTTCGGCACCCCGTTGCGAGTCACCACATAGGTAAATTTCACGGTGGTGGCAACATCACGAATATTGGCGTGAATCGCCGCCTTGGTGATATCGAACTCCACCTTTTGCAAGGCTTCATTACCCGGTTTGGCCGGGATATCCGGCGAGCCGCCATCCCCCGCACCGGCCATGGTGACTTTGATGGAGTCACCGTCGCGCATGCCAACGTAGCTCACCACCAGTTTGGTCCCGAGCTGCACCCTGAGCGGGTCCAGTTCGGCAGTGTCCGGGCCGGTCACCTGCGCTTCGAACAACATTGGCGCAGGCAAATCACCCACGCCACGACTGATCAGCACTTCGGTGATCAGTGAATAACGCAGATCGTCGCCACGGCGCGAGGTATAAAAGACCGCGACGGATTCATCCAGGTTGTTGGTCACGTAGTAACTTTCGATGTCGTGCTCGGTGGTGGCACCGTCAACGGGCACCTGAACCGCGACATCGGTACGAGCCCGTGGACCGATCCAGTACATCCGGATCCAGTCCGCCCGTTTTGTTTCAGTGAAGGGCGCAAACACCTTCGCATAAGCGCCGATATCATCCGGATTCAACTGGCCACTGATCGCTTTCTCGATGATCGGTGCAGGCATGGTGCGTTGAAGCTGGCCCACGATGACCTGCAACCGCAGGGACTCCTGCGGCCGACTGCCGGGGCGTGTGTGGGCGTAGAACACTTCCACGAGGTGGCCGTCAAAGCGCGCCAGCTCATCGGGGTAGACGGTAAACAACATGTCCCCTTCGGGGGTCGGCGCAATATCGTCGACCTCGCGGCCGATCCGATGCTCGATGGTGTTATCCGGGCTGCTCACCCGGAAGATCACTTCCAGATAGCCGTCTGGCGGCCAACTGCCTTGCAGAAGGAAACGCACGGTCGCGGCCACATCCGGTTCAATGTGCCCGCCCAGGTCCTCATCAATCGTCGGCGCCGGCCACCTGACGACCTCACCGACAATGTCCAGGTAGAGCTTGTTGGACGGCTGCTCAAAAAGGCCCTTCTGAAACAGCAGGTGCACACTCACTGTACCGCCGGCAATCGCGGCGACCAACGCGTTGGGGACCTCGAAGTTATAGACACCCGACCCACTCAGCACTTGGGTGGTCGTATAGGGGATGGAGTTGTCGTCGCTGTCAGTACCGGCCCAGATGAGGTGCACATGGGAATAAGCGGTAACCTCCGCGCTGGTGATCCAGGCGCCGATTTCCACATTCCAACTGCCCAGTTCGCCCAGGTCGACCACCGGCTCGGTGTTCGGAAACTCCAACCAGGGCGCTTCCGGCCGTACCTCGCTCATGTGCACATCAATATAGGACGATGCCGACCAGCGGGCGCGCTCATCCGGCAGGTTCCCGCCTCCATCCCGGACCTGGTAAGCCACTCGCGTCAGCGGATGGTTACCCGCAGCGCTGATGGTGGCGTAGTCAACGGTCAAGGTAATATCACGGCCCACTTCGCCGGGCTGCACGCGATGCTCCACGCGCTGGGAGCCCCAGGCCAACATGATCAAGTCATAGGCACGCATGTACAACCAGTGGCGAATGATGATCCGGACACCGGCCAGCGCCGCTGCCTCGTTGACACCGTTCAACTGAATCTCCGGCGGTACGACGTACACCAGCCCTTGGTGCCCCTCTTCCTTTTCATTCGGGTCAAACCCAGCGGGGCGATTGAGGCTCACCCGCAGCTTCAGCTCCTCGGTGGGTGTTTCATTGCCACTGGCGCGCCGCAATTTGCCGAATACCGGGTTGGCCCAATACTCGACGATACGGTGCGCCGGCACCGTCAATGGGATGCGGTCGAGGTTTTCCTCGCCCTCGCGAATCGGTGTCGACGCCACTGGTACATTTCGATTGCCCCAATAAAGGGTTGCGACACTCCCGGGGCCAACGCCGTCTTTGGGGTTTTTCAGGTACACGACCAAGTCCCTTTCGATGTGCCGCAGGCCGATCCCCCCGTGCGCGCCTTCGGTATCGCCTTCGACAGGCGGCTCAAGAAGCGGTATGTCGATGGGCGGTAACAGCGCCTTCGTGGAGGTTTTTTTCTTGGCCATGGCGACAGTCCTTCAGGCGTTTCACAGGAGGTTCATCCCTATCAAACGCCCGAAGGGACTGATTGGCTACTGTCAGAATTAACAGGTAGTGACGAGTGACCTTTGGCTTTGTGCTGTGGGCACACCCTTACGTGCATTACGGGCGGTACCTGTTAATTCTGACAGTAGCCAAGGGGCGGGTTCAGGGGTTTTATGACGTAAACAACACGGGCTAATCGTACAACGTCGCCATTTAGGTAGGAGAGCCGTCATGCCAGTCCAAAAAAAAACAGCAGCTTCAAGCTCGCAGGCCAAAAAAACCACTGGCGCGAAACCCGCAAAACCTAAGTCAACTGCCAAACCGAAGGGCACTGCCAAGCCAAAGGACAGCCCAAGGAACCTGGACCGGTTATACATCCCCGGCATGAGTGAGAACGTCGTAGGCTATGACGCCGGTATTCCTGCCTGGTTGTTTTACTCCGGTCTTACGGTGCAGGTAGACAAAAATTGGCAAGCAGCACCGGGCGATGTCATCGCCGTCGTAAAGCTGCTCGATAACGGCGCGGTGGAAGTACTTGCCACGAAGACGCTTGCGCCAGGCGAAGAAAACCGCAATGTTTACCTATTCTCCGTGGACCAAAAGTTCCTTCCCGACGGGCCGTATGCGCTGGGGTATGTTGTTAAGTACAGCGGGGGGGCGGACAGCGATCAGTCTTATCTGCTGCGGAGCCTGGTCAAAACCGATCTCCCGGCTGGCGACGACAATGACCAGATCGAGGATGGGCATTCAGAACTGAAATTCAGCGTATCTGAAAAGGTAATTGTCCCGGGCAATGCCTCCAGAGGCGTGACGATCACCCTCCAGCCCTACCCGAATGCACATCCAGGCGATACCTGCATCGTTCATTGGGGGTCGAGCATCATTACCACGCCAATCGTCGATCCTTTGAAGCCCACCGTCATTACCGTGACTTACCAGGACATCGTCGACGCCGGTGACAGTGCTCGCCAGAACGTGTGGTTGGAGATCCTTGATCTGGTGGGGAATATTTCAACGCCAGGCTCAGCGAGCGAGCATGTTTCAGTGAGCTTGGACGAGTCGAGAACTGACGGACCCGCCATTGTGGGCGCCGGGCCGGTTGGCTACGTCGACTTGGAAATGCTCAATGGGCAAGACCTGAAGGTGGACATGCACACCCCTTCCGCCATTGGGCGCAAAGGGGACCTCTATGATGTGATGTTCCGCGCCTATCCGCCCAAAGGCGGCGTGATCGTGGTTCACAGGTTTGTCCCTATCGAAACGGCAAGCAGGCCGCATTCAGCGTTCTTCGACTACCTCGATGTTCGCGCCGCCGCTGGGGGCCGCATAGAGGTGAGTTTCGTTGTGCGAAGAACTGCGGCTCCCTTCGAAGTCTACTCCCGGAAAACCCATGCTGACGTCAGAGGCAGTATTGTCCGTCTGGAAGCCCCCGAGGTCGAAGGCTACCCAAACGACCAGATTGCAGATGACCCGGAGCATGTGGTGGTGAGTTGCCCCTACTACGCGTGGCGCCAGCCAACCGACGAAATCTCGCTGATCCTGCGCTATGTGAAGTCGCTGAACGAGGTCATCGTTCATATCGAAAAACGCGAAGTCGGCCCATCCTGGCCGGCAGGAGCCCCCGTCAAGCGCCTGATCTACCGCGAACAATTGCAACAGTTCAAAGGCTATCAACCGGAATTGTATTACGTGATCTCGGGGACGAAATTCACCCGCGCACGCGCAGTCGACTTGAACGAATCCTTGCGGCGAGTGTTGACCATCAGTTGAACGACCGGGCCTGCCCTAAAAACTCGAGCACCAGCGCATTGACCCGTTGCGCCTGCTCGTTCTGGATCCAGTGACCGCAGTTGGCCAGGTTATGCTGCTCAAGATCAGGCACCCACTCAGGCATGCGCTTGAGCGTGTGGGCCTCAAACACCCCGACCGGATCGCGGTCGCCAATCAGGAACAAGGTCGGTTGCAACACCTGGCGGCCGGCGAGGAATTCGGTGCGCTGCCAGTTGCGCGCGAAGTTGCGGTACCAGTTCAACGGGCCGCGAAAGCCCTGTTCAGCGAAGGTTTGCACGTACACGTCGAGGTCTGCCTGTGAACACCAGCGCGGCAATGCACCGGGCGTTGAAGTGCCCTCAAGCAACGTGGCGGTGGCCGGTTTCTGCTGTAGAAACACATCCTGGTCCTGCATGAACAGGCGCAAGGTGCGTTCGATATCGGCATCCAACTCCCGCTCGGCCACTCCCGGCTCCTGGAAATACAGGATGTAATTGAAGCGGTCGGCATACAGCTCGCGCATGATGTCGATCACCGGCCGCCGAGCACGCCCGGCGAAAGGCACGGACATCGTGACCAACCGAGTGACGCGCTCCGGCTCGAGCAACGCCAGGTGCCAGGCCACCACGGCGCCCCAGTCATGGCCGACCATCACGACCTGTTCGTGCCCGAAATGGTCCATGGCCTGCTGGATATCGCCGCACAAGGTCATCACGTCGTAGTCGGCTATCTCGGGGGGTGCGCTGGATTGGCCGTAGCCGCGCATTTCAGGGGCCAATACCCGGTAGCCTGCGGCGGCCAGCGCGGGTATCTGTTCACGCCAGGAGTGCCAGCACTCGGGAAACCCATGGAGCAGCCAGATGGGGCGGCCCTGTTCCGGCCCCGCGACATGCACCCATAGCTCAATACCGTTTACAGGGATCTTTTGCGGGGGCAGTTGGCTCATGGGGGGGGCCTTTCCTGGAGGTTTTGCCTAGCCTGGGGGATCCGTTGTGCAAGAACCAGCATTATTGATGGCAGGAATAGCTCAATAAACCGTCCACCATCCCGGCAACAACTGGCGGACCCGCGCCTCCCCGAACCGATCATCCATCAACATCACCACGCCCCGGTCGTGCTGGCTGCGGATCACCCTCCCCGCCGCCTGCACGACCTTTTGGATGCCGGGGTACAGGTAGGTGTAGTCGTACCCTGCGCCAAAAATCGCCGCCATGCGCAGTTTTATCTGCTCGTTGACCGGGTTGAGTTGCGGCAATCCGAGGGTGGCGATAAATGCGCCGATCAAGCGTGTGCCCGGCAAGTCGATGCCTTCACCGAACGCGCCGCCCAGCACGGCAAAACCGACGCCTTGGCTGTGCTCGGTGAATTGATCGAGAAAGCCTTGGCGTTCGGCCTCGGCCATGCCCCGCGACTGTTGCCACAGCGGGATCTGCGGGTGTGTTTCGGCGAGCAGTTGCGCCACCTGTTGGAGGTAATCAAAGCTTGAGAAAAACGCCAGGTAGTTGCCCGGTTGCCGGGCGAACTGGCGAGCGATCAGCTCGACAATCGGCGCCAGCGAGGCTTGGCGATGCACGAAGCGGGTGGAGATGTCATCGACGATGCGCACGTGCAGTTGTTCGGCCTTGAACGGCGATTCCACGTCGACCCAGGCGGTGTCCGCTGGCAACCCCAGCAGGTCGGCGTAATAGTGGCGAGGGCTCAAGGTGGCGGAAAACAACACGCTGCTGCGGGCCGCCGTCAAGCGCGGCCGGATGAATTCGGCGGGTACCACGTTGCGCAGGCACAGGGTCGAGCTGCTGCGTTTGCCGCCGAGCTGGCGCTTGCTGATGTCGAAGATGAAGTGCTCGTTGAACAGCTCGGCGACTTTGGTAAATTGCAGGGCCTCGAAGTAGAAGGCTTGCAGGTCACCGCTGAGGGCTTCGGGGTGGTCGTTGAAGTAATCGCCCAGGGCGCTGGTGCACAGGTTCAGGGCCTGGAGCAGTTTGTCCGGGCGCAAGCTGTAGGCCTGGTACGGCGCGAGCTGGTCCTTGTGCAGGGCGTTCCATTCGCGGTTGAGGCGCTGCAGGGGTTTCTTCAGCGGCTCGGGCGCGGTATCCCGCAGGATCTTCAGGCTGTACTGGTCGAGGCTCGCGCTGTACATCGAACGGGCACGCTCGACCAGGTTGTGGGCTTCGTCCACCAGCACGGCAGCGCGCCATTGGTTGAGTTGGGCCAGGCCGAAGAGCATGGCACCGAAGTCGAAATAGTAGTTGTAGTCGGCAACCACCAGGTCGGCCCAGCGTGCCATTTCCTGGCTAAGGTAATAGGGGCAGACCCCGTGATCGAGGGCGACATCGCGCAGGTTGTGTTGGTCGAGCAGGCGGACCTTGGACGCGGCAAGGCGCGCGGCGGGCAAACGGTCGTAGAAGCCCTTGGCCAAGGGGCAGGCGTCGCCGTGGCAGGCTTTGTCCAGGTGCTCGCAGGCCTTGTCCCGCGCCACCAGCTCGAGAACGCGCAGGGGCAGGTCGCTGCTGACATGCAGCACCTTGGCTGCATCGAGGGCAAGTTTGCGACCGGGGGTCTTGGCGGTGAGGAAAAACACCTTGTCCAGTTGCTGGGGCGCCAGGGCCTTGAGCAGCGGGAAGATCGTGCCGATGGTCTTGCCGATGCCCGTGGGGGCCTGGGCCATCAGGCAACGACCGGTGCTGACAGCCTTGTACACCGACTCGGCCAGCGTCCGTTGGCCGGGGCGAAAATCGGCATGGGGCAAACCCAAGGTCTGCGCCGCAGCGTTGCGCGCTTCGCGGTGCTGCATTTCCTGGCGGGCCCAGCCGAGAAACAGTGCACATTGCTGATTGAAGAACGCTTGCAGTTCGGCCGCCTGGAAACGTTGATTGAGCAGGGTTTCGCCTTCGCCGACGATATCGAAATACACCAGCGCCACGTCAATATCCGTGAGGCCAAGCTTCTGGCACATCAACCAACCGTACACCTTGGCCTGGGCCCAATGCAGTTGCCGGTGGTTGGCGGGCTGGGCAGCCAGGTCGCCGCGATAGGTCTTCACTTCTTCCAGGCGGTTGGCGTCCGGGTCGTAGCCGTCTGCTCTGCCCCGCACCTTGAGTTGCTGGTAGTCGCCTTCAAGGGCCACTTCGTTCTGGTAGTGTGCGCTGCGTCGCGACGCGACGGTGCGATGGCCCGCTATGCCTTCCTGGGCGCTGGGCGACGGGGTAAAGCGCAGGTCCAGGTCGCCGACCTTGGCGGTGAACTCGCACAGCGCCCGCACGGCTACGCTGTAGCTCAAGCGGGTTGCTCCGCCCAGCGTACGTAGCAGACGGTGACGGGCATCTGGTATTCGCCGCAGAACTCCAGCCAACGCAGCTGGTTGTCCTGCAGGCGGTCGCCGGGGCCCTTGACCTCGATCATGCGGTAGGTCTTCTGCGCCGGCCAGAACTGGATCAGGTCCGGCATGCCGGCACGGTTGGCGCGGATATCCAGCAGCAACCGTTCGAACCAGTAGCGCAGGTGTTCGGCGGGCAAGCAGTGCAACGCCTGTTCCAGCAGTTCTTCACTGAGCAGGTTCCAGAAGACGAAGGGTGATTGGATCCCCCATTTTTCCGCGTAGCGCTGGCGGATCGTGGCCTTGTAGCGATCATCCTGCAGTTGCTCCAGGCACGCGGCGAACAGCGGCGCACGGCGTTGGTGGAAGTCTTCGCTGTGCAGGTCCGCCGGCCCGCGCTGGAACGGGTGGAAGAACGCCCCCGGCAGCGGCGCGAAGATCGCATCCCAGCACAGCAGGCCGAACAGCGAATTGATCAGGCCGTTCTCGACGTAGTGCACCGGTGCATCAGGTGCGCTCAGGTGGGCCTGGACACAGGATTCCACCGACATCAACGGCTCCGGCAGCGCAAGTTCCAGGTCCAGGCGCGTGACTTCGCGGGATTTGAGCGTCGGCAGCCGGGGTTCGCCCAGCTTGCGGCGCAGGCGGGGCATCACGCGCAACAGGTGCTGCTGTTCGGCGGCACTTTCCGGTGCCTGTTGCGCGACGCTTGCCAGGGCCATGGCCTGGGCGTAATCCTCCTGGCGCTCCAGCACGCGAATCAGCCGCGCGCGGGCGCCGGGATAAGCGCAGGTGCGGTAGACCCGCCGCGCCAGGTCCAACTCGGCACTGCGCTCGCAATACTGGCCGAGCTGGAACAACAGCTTGGCCCGGCGCTTTTCCAGCCAGGGGTTATCGGTGTTCAGCGTGGCCACTTCAGCCAGCACCTGCGTCAGCGCCTCGCCGCGTTCAAACGCCTGCTGGCATTGGTGCAGGAACAGAAAACCGTGCACGTCGGCGCGACTGCGCAAACCCCGCGATTCGGCGCAGAACTCGACTTTTTCATAGGTGTAGATGCCCAGGTCGGCGAGCACGAACTCGGACCAATCCTGGTGCAGGTTGCCGAAGAACATCAGCCGCAGGCGGTCGCATAACTCCATCACGGTGAGGCTGTACAGCGTGTCGGCGAGGTCCGGGCACCAGTCGGCGAAACGGCGCGTGTCGGTGAACTGCGCCGCCAACCCTTCCAGCCAATCGGCCTTCTTGCCCTTGGGCTGGTCGATCCAGGGTGCGAAAGTGCTGAGGATCTCGCCTTTTTGCAGCAAGGCGAATAATGCTTCAAATGCCAGAAGATGGTTGTCGTCCACCCATCCCAATTCCCGCAAAGGCGCGGCAGCGCCATGGGGGCAACCGATCTCCACGTAGTGCAGCTTGCCCACGCGAAAATGCACGCCCTTGCGCATCACCATGCGCACCAACAGCGCCTGGGACGCTTGCGGCAACCTGTCGAATTGCTGAATGAAATGCTGTTCGTCAGGGTCGAGCAGATCGGCATAGCGTTGCCCCAGCCAATGCAGGACCTGGCGGAAGTTATGCAGGTAATAGAGCGGGTTTTCGAGGGGATTGGCCATGGTACGCATTGGTCGAATACTGGTTATGCATACAGAGTGCCGTCGTAAATGCGGTGTTGCAATCGGTAATAGATAAATGGCACACGCAACTTTTTGCATAAAAATGATCAGATGGGGAGTCGATGGCGTAACATTTGTCGCCCGCGTCCCTGGCGTGGGATTTTTCAGGGTTAAAGGTAAGGGTTATGAACATGAAGAATTTGGGGCTGCCACTGGTTGCACTCACTTTTCTGGTATTGGCCGGTTGCGCGACGCAAACCGTAGTGACACTGCAAAATGGCACGCAGTATTTGACCAAAGACTCTCCAAAAACCAAGACGGCCGACGGGTTTTATGAGTTCACCGATATCGCCGGCAAGCGCATCCGCGTCAAAGCCGACGATGTGGCCACGGTGCGCAAGGAAGACTGATTTCCGGTGGCCCGCATTGAACAAATGTGGGAGAGGGCTTGGCCCCCTCCCACCGTTTTAACCGATCACGATCCCCTCCCCCGACAAGCCAACCACCCCCACCAACGTCACCGAGTCCGCGCCAAAACTGATCACCGTATCCCCGCCGACGACCTTGGCGTGATCACGGTAATCCGCACTCCCCTCAACATCCCTGAACACCAGCTTGTCCGTTGCTTGATAGCCGATAATCCGGTCCTGGCCAAACGGCCCGCTGAACAAAAAGGTGTTATGCCCGCTGCTGTCGCGGATCGTGTCATTGCCCTTGCCGCCCTCGATAAAGTCCGCGCCCTTGCCGCCCTGGATCAGGTCATTGCCGTCGCTGCCAATGATGTAAGTATCGCCCTTGTGCGGTTCGGCGTTGCGGTTGAGGTCCTGCACCCAGGTGGTGGCGCGTGCCGGGTCGGACAGGTTGGCGACGATAATCGTCGAGTCGCGGCTCATCTGCCCATAGAACCCGGACTCGAGGATGCGCGTCATCCCGTCGCCATAACCCGTAGGTAAATGGGAGATCCAGGTCGGCAGGTTGGTGATGGAAAACGGCAGCACATTCCACAGCGTCGAAGCGTAATGGTCGTTGAAGCTGACGATATTGTCGGTGGTCGACTCATGGGGTTTGTCATGCACGCCCAACGATGACCAATTGAAGGATGAGCCGTCCAGCGCACGGAATACCGGGTCGTTTTCGTAGCCGATATTAAGCACCTTGTCGCCGGCGCTCTGGGTCGGCGAGGCGTAGGCCAGGTAGTTGGCGTCCTGGTAGAAACCCGCCCATTTGCTGCTGCTCAAGTCGGCCATGCTGTTGACCGCCAGGCCGCCCAGGCTATGGCCGCTGACCACTACGTCGTGGCCGCTGAGGCCGTGGGCACTGGCGTAGTCGGCGACGTTCTTGAGCAGGCCGCCAAAGGCTTCGCCGGCGTAGTTCTTGGCGTAATCCTTGGGCCCCAAGGCCGCGAGCAGATCGCTGACCAGATCGCCGATGGAGTCGCTGACCAGCGTTTCCCGAGGGCCCGACGTACCGCGAAAACCGATACCGATTTCCAGCAACTTGCCGGCTTCATCGTACTTGCCCAGCACCTCGACCTGGGCTGTGGTGTAGCCGGCTTTTTCGCCGAAGAACGTGTCGCGGGCGTCGACCTTGCCGGTATAGCCCAGGGTGCTGGCGCTGATGGGCGTCCAGCCTGCAGCCTGTATGGCGTCCAGGGCGGCTTTTTCCGAATCCGGGTTCCAGGGAATGCCGGGAATCACGCCCTGGGAATCGGTGCTGCCCAGCAGTGCACCGACCAGCGTGGCGGGCAAACCGAGCCCCAGGCCGTTGTGCTGGTAGCCCACGGCAAAGCCGTTATCCAGGTTGTGATAGGAGTACAGCGTGATCGCCATGGCATCGGCGAACAGCGCTTTGGAGCCTTCGGCCCCGAGTTTTTTATAGTCGAACACACCCATGGTATTGCCTCTCTGTTGTTGGAATTGTCGAGAAAGTCAATTAATGCGGTGCCGGCCCGAACGCCTCATCCACCTTGGCCAGGTCGGTGTCGCGCAGGTTGCCGGCGTAGTAGTGCAATTTGGTCCAGGCCATCAGGTAGTCGTAACGCGCCTGGGCCAGGTCACGCCGCGTGGTGTAGAGCTGTTGCTCGGCGTTCAACGCATCGAGGTTGACCCGCTCGCCACCGAGGATGCTTTGCTTGGTCGACACCACCAGCGCTTCCGCCGACGTCAGAGCCTTTTGATAGGCGCGCAGTTTGCTCACGCCGGACAGGCACGCACTGAACTGCCGACGCAGCTCGATCAAGGTCTCGCGAGTCTTGCCTTCCAGCTCATACTCGGCCTGTTCCATGGCGCGGCTGGCCTGGCGAGTGGACGCGGAGATGCCGCCACCGGCATACAGCGGCAGGCTCACTTCGACGCCGATGGTGTTGGTGTCGTAGCGCTGGTTGTAGGTATTGCCGC
Organism: Pseudomonas sp. NFACC42-2; assembly: GCF_900116055.1. Classification (NCBI taxonomy): domain Bacteria; kingdom Pseudomonadati; phylum Pseudomonadota; class Gammaproteobacteria; order Pseudomonadales; family Pseudomonadaceae; genus Pseudomonas; species Pseudomonas sp. NFACC42-2. The sequence goes on along the minus strand of NZ_FOZO01000001.1, from coordinate 112,257 downwards.
TGTCGGACTCCTGCTGGCGCGAACTGGCGTAAGCGGTGACCTTGGGCAGGTGCCCGGCGCGGTTACGCTCCACTTCATAACGCGCGACTTCCAGGGCCTGGCGCTGGGACGCGAGCGTGGGGTTGTTGCTGATCGCCAGTTCATGCCAGGTGTCGTAGTTCGCCGGAGTCAAGGTAAACGCGGCAAAGCTCTGGTTGAGCGGCGCCAGGTCGTGGATGTTGACGCTCTGCACACCGATCAACGCGCCCAGTTCTCTAAGCGAGGCGTCCTGTTCGTCCAACGCCTGGATCTCTTCGGCGGTGGCCAGCTCATAGCGCGACTCGGCTTCGAGGATATCGGTGCGGGTGCCCTCGCCCTGCTGGAACAGGTGCCGGTTCTGCTGGAACTGCTGCTCGAAGGCTTTCTTCTTGGCCCGTGCGATATCGATCTGGTCCTGGGCAAACAGCGCCTGGGTGTAATAGCTCAGCACCCGCACCAGCAGCGCCTGGCTCTTGTCGCGAAAGCTTTCATCGGCGAACAGCGCCTGGGCCACGCCCTTGCGGTAGTTGGCGTATGCCTCATAGTCGAACAGCGGCTGTTGCAGGCTGAAGGTCGAGCCGTAGCTGTTGTAGTTGCGGTCGTCGTGGTAATTGCCGCCGCGGCCGTCGGGCAAGGTCGCCTGGGAGTTGTTGCGGCCCTTGTTGTAGTTGTACGACAGCTTGGGCAGCAAGCCTGCGCGGCCGATGGTGCGGTTTTCCAGGCCGGCGTCGCGCTCCTTGATCGCGCCGAGAAACACCGGATCGTTACGCAGGGCCTGCTCGTACACATCGAAAGGGCCCATGGCGGCCTGGACATTGAAGCAGGTGAACAGCAAGGCAATGAACACAGCTTTCATGTTCATTCCTCGGTCAACGCGGAGCCGGCGCGGTCGAGCAGCGGCTTGAACAGATAATTGAGCAACGAGCGCTCGCCGGTGCGCACAAACATCTCGGCGGGCATGCCGGGCTTGATCACCAGGCCGTGGAGGGTCTCCAGCGCCGCCTCGCTGACGGTGGTGCGCAACACGTAATACGGCGCGCCGGTTTTTTCGTCGAGCATCTGGTCGGCGGAAATCAGGCTGACCTCCCCCGGCACACGCGGGGTGCGGCTCTGGTTAAAGGCGGTGAACAGAATATCCACCGGCAGGTGCGTGCCGACCTTGTCCACCAGGTGCACCGGCAAGTGCCCTTCGACTTCCAGGCGCGTGCCCTGGGGCACGATTTCCAGCAGGGTTTCACCGGCACGCACCACGGCGCCTTCGGTGTGCACGCTGAGGTTGACCGCAATGCCGTCAGCCGGTGCGTTGATCTCGCTGTGTTGCAGATCGAAGCCGGCCGAGGTGAGTTGCTGCTCGAGGGTCAGGCTGCGCAATTGCGCGTCGGCCAACTGGCTGCGCACGTCCTTCTGGTATTCCTCGCTGTGCTGCTGCAATTTCAGGCGCGATTCAAGGATGCCCTGCTCCACCCGGCCGCTCTCTCCGGTGTTCTGCGCCAGGTCCTGTTGCACCTGGGACAGCTGGCGTTGGTACTCCATCAGCCGGTTGCGCGGGATATAGCCGTTGTCGGCCAGGGGTTGCAGGTTGCTCAGTTGGTCGCGCAGGGACTGGGCCTGGGCGGTCAGGTCGCTGCGGGCGCGGCGCATGCCGTTGAGCTGCGCGGTGGCGCCCTCGATATTCGCGCGGATGCCCGCCTGTTCACGGGCAAAGGCTTCGCGACGGCTGCTGAACAATTGGCGCTGGCCTTCCAGGACCAACGCCAGTGCTGGATCGGGGTTGCTGCTCAGCTCGGCGGGAAAGGTGATAGCGGATTGGTTGTCGCGCTCACTCTGCCACCGCGCGACGCTGGCCCAGGCCATGCGGTACTGGGCCTGCAGGGACTGCACGTCGGCCTGGTGCTGGGTCTGGTCCAGACGGAACAGCGGCTGGCCTTGCTTCACCAGTTCACCCTCCTTGACCAGGATCCGACTGACCACGCCGGGGCTGAAGGTTTGCACCGCCTTGCGTTTGCCCGACACCACCACCGTGCCCTGCACCGGGATGCCCTGGTCCAGGGGCGCCAGGCTGGCCCAGAGGAAAAAGCCACCGGCACCGACCAGGGTCAGCAGCCAGCCCATGCGCGCAAAGAACCGGGGGTCGCGCTCTTTGAAACGTGGTTCAACAGTGATACTGCTCATGCGCCTGGATTCCTTCCGGCTTGATACTGACGGCTGAAACTCACACCGGGTTTTTCCTTCGGTGCTTCCTGCTGGCCCGATAACGCCCGCAGCACGTCCTGGCTCGGCCCGAACGCCTGCAAACGCCCTTCGTTGAGCACCAGCAATTTATCGGCCTGGGCCAAGGCCGAAGAACGATGGGTCACCAGCACCACACTGCTGCCCTGGGCCTTCATCTGCACAATGGCGCTGGCCAGCGCGGCTTCGCCGACGGTGTCGAGGTTGGAATTGGGCTCATCCAGTACGATCAAGCGCGGCCCGCCGTACAGCGCACGTGCCAGGGCTACACGTTGTTTCTGGCCGCCGGACAGGCCACCGCCGTTATCGCCGAGGACCGTGTCATAACCGTGGGGCAGGCGCAGGATCAATTCATGCACGCCGGCTTGCTGCGCAGCTTTCACTACCAGCTCGGGGTCGGCCTCGCGAAAACGTGCGATGTTGTCGGCGATGCTGCCGCTGAACAGTTCGATGTCCTGGGGCAGGTAGCCGATGTGCGGGCCGAGGTCGTCGCGGTCCCAGCGGTGAATATCCGCACCGTCCAGGCGCACGGTGCCGGCCAGGGTCGGCCACACGCCCACCAGCACGCGGGCCAGGGTAGATTTGCCGGAGCCGGAGGCACCAAGCACGCCGAGCACTTCGCCGGCGCCAAGGGTGAAGCTGACCTGATGCAAGGTGGGCATGCGCCGCCCGGGCGGCCCCGCGCTGACCTGTTCGAAGCTGACCTGGCCCTTGGGTGCGGGCAATTTCATCTGCTCCACTTCCGGCGGGAACTCGCGCAGCAGTTCGTCCAGCCGCTGATAGGCCAGCTTGGCCGAACTCCATTGCTTCCAGACCGCAATCAGCTGGTCGATGGGGCTGAGTACACGGCCCATCAGGATCGAGCCCGCGATCATCATCCCGGCGGTCATGTCGCCCTTGATCACCAGCAGCGCGCCCAGGCCCAGCACCAGGGATTGCAGGCACAGGCGCAGGGATTTGCTCAACGCGGTGATCACCGACCCGGTATCACTGGCTCTGTTCTGCAAACCCAGGAACTGCGAATGCACAGCAAACCAGCGGTGGCGCAACGCGCCGAGCATGCCCATGGCCTGGATGGTTTCGGCGTTGTGCAAATGGCTGGTGGCCAGCTGCGTCGACTGCTGGGAGAAGCCACTGGCCTCGCCCAAGGGTTTCTTGGTCAGGTATTCGTTGAGGCACGCAAGGCCGATCAACAGCACTGCGCCGGCGGTGGCCAACACCCCGAGCCATACGTTGAAGAGGAAAATCACAAACAGGTAGATGGGAAACCACGGCGCATCGAAGAACGCGAACAGCGCCGGCCCGGTGATGAATTGGCGGATATGGGTCAAGTCACCCAGGGATTGCCCGGCATGCCCCTGGCCGCGTTGCAGGTTGCGCTCGAACGCGGCCTTGTACACGCGCAAGTTGAAACGCCGCTCCAACTGACTGCCGATGCGGATCACGATAAAACTGCGGATGACTTCGAGCAGGCCAATAAAGGCAAAGAAGCCCACCACCATCAGGGTCAACATCACCAGGGTGGTTTCATTCTGCGAGGAGAGCACACGGTCATACACTTGCAGCATGTAGATCGATGGCACCAGCATCAACAGGTTAATCAACGCGGTAAAACAACCGACGCTGATCAAGATGCTCTTGTATTCACCCAGCGCCTTGAATAAAGGCGCAACCGCATGGGGCCTGGCCATAGGTTCTGATCTTCCTTGAATCAAATTACGCGCATAAGTTTGCCGTCCTCCGCGATAGAGGCCGCTCAACTAATGAAATCGAGTTATAGGCTTATAACAACAACTAAGGCACTCGTTTTAATTCAACCACGGTGCCGGACTTCGTCCGTGCCTGGTACTCACCGTCTTTCTGACGATTCAAATGGGTGATCCCGCTGCCTTCGGCATTGAACAGCCAGATACCGTCGGGTGTGGGCGACCAGGTCAGGGGCTTGTCCCCCAGCCACTGCGCCACACAGGCCACATCTCCGCCCAAAGCATTGGCCTGCTCGAGCAGGTCCAGTGCACACACCTGATCCTGCTGGTGCAACTGCCAGTGCCCGGCCAGTTGGGCGCTGGTGGGTAAAACAAGACTGCTCGCCATTGCGTGGGCTCCTGCCGACACGAACATCACCTGCAACACGCAGGCGATCACATTGTAAAAACGCTGCATCTGAACGCTCCAGCCTGGAGGCGCGGCGCTTGCGCGCCGCGCCCGTGCATCATGCCACGATGTCGCTGACCGCTGCCTGGCCGACGGTGGTGACGAGGAAATCCGCCACGCCGTGCCCGGAGAAGTCCACGGCCAGGGTGCCCAGGTTGGTACCTGCCGCGTAGGTCAATACCGCATCGCCGGCATGCCCGGTGAAGGCATTGACGAAGGTCAGGCCGGCCCCTTTGGTGATGCCGCTGAGGTCTATCTTGTCGGAGCCCGAGGTGAAGTCAAAGATCTTGTCCGCCGCCCCTGGCTTGGAGTCGGAACTGGCACCGAACACAAACGTGTCGTTGCCCGCGCCGCCCCACAGTTGATCCGCGCCGCCAGCGCCGTAGATGAGGTCGTTGCCGGCGCCACCCTTGATCACGTTGGCCGCGTTGTTGCCGATGATCAGGTCGTTGCCCGCACCGCCGAACGCGTTCTCGACGGTCACGCCCTTGGCGATGGAGACGTTGCCCACCAGGCCGCCAACGTCGGAGAACGAGGCCTCATTGAGGTTGATCTTCTGGTTCTGGGTAAATCCGGAGAAGTCCAGGGTGTCATTGCCGCCACCGTCCCAGACCGAGAACACCAGCTTGTCGGCGTTGGAAGTGGCGCTGAGGAAATCACGCCCGGTGTTGGAGTTGAACCCGTAGGTGGTGTCGCCGGCGCGGGTGTTGTAGTTGGCACCGTAGAGCTTCTGGATCGCGGCGATGTCGTCGATCAGCGGGCCGGAGGCATAGGCTTCTACCCCGCCTTTACTGAAGTTCTGGTTGGTGTTGCTCTCGCTCCAGTAACTCATGAGGCTGTAGCCACGCGTGTCCTGTCCATAGGTCGCGTCGTTGTAGGTCGGGGCGCCTTCGCCGGCGTTGTAGTCGCCAGGGTGAGCCAGGCCCAGGGTGTGCCCGATTTCGTGGGTCAGGGTCTGCCGGCCGTAGTTGTTCAGGTCCGGGGTCTTGTTCGGCGTGTAGCTGTTGTTGGTCAGGTACCACGAGGTGCCGTCGTAGCCTGCACCGGTGCCGGGCAGGTAGGCGAAGGCTGCCGCGCCGTCCTGGCCGCCGCTGTAGTTGCCGAATGTCATGTGGCCGTCACCGCCGCTGGCTTTCTCGGTGAAGGTGACGTTGGCCACGTCCGACCAGGATTGCATGGCCAGGGCGGCCTGTGCTTTCTGCTGGGCGTTGAACTGGCTGAAGCCCGAGATGCCATGTTTGTTCATGGTGCTCGAGGACGCCGAGGTCAGGAAGGTGTAGGTCAGGTCGATCTTGCCGTTGCCGTCAAAGTCCCGGTACGCGGCGCCGTCGCGCAGCAGCTGGGTGGCCGCCTGGTCAACGGTGTAGGAGGGTTTGCCATTGATCGTGAGATTGCCGCCACGGTCATACAGATGGCTGAAGCTATCGATTTGCGAGTAAGCGGTGCTGGCTTGCGCCGCCGACACGATAGCCTTGTCTTTTGCTTTTGACATAAACGTACTTCCTTGTTTGCAAATGCATCAGTCTTGGGTCGATAGGAATCCCGTGGGCGAGATCGTCCTATCACTCGCCTCTTTTGAAGGCGTCACGAAACTGACACAACTTGAAATCTTTCGTCTACATCTTTTCAAGGATGAAAATTGACCAACAAACATGCATTCCAAGTTAGGCGCCGTATCTGTTGGGCAACGTTGCTGTTGTCCGACAAAAGACAGCGGCGGGTTATTTAAATATTAAATAGCGCTAAAGCCGCTCAAGTTGAACGGCGTACTTGATAATTGGATCCATTGTATTGTCACGGTGTCATTGGCGACATTAAACAGCCACTGTTTATATTTATATATCGGCGCTGGCCCTCCATTATCGGGACGCGCGCCAGCCCGTGTCGTGCAATGCCCGTAACAACGTTTCGCCTTTCAAGCCCGGCACCTGTACGCCGTCGTCCGTCATCATGTCTTCGCCTGCCAGGATCGCGTTGATGATCGCCTCCTCCACCGCCTCCGCCGCAGCGCTGAACAGCGGGGATATATGATCGTTATTCACCATCTGCAAGGTGCTGCTCAACGGCAGGCCCTTGCGCGCGTAGTCCGCTGGCGGCAGCTCCTGGTTGCCGGTGGCGAAGGCCAGGAACAGGTCGCCGCTGGAATCCTCGGTGCCACCCCCGGTGCGCGCGATGCCGATAGACGCGCGCTGTGCCAGGCGCTGGCATTGGTGCGGCAGCAGGGGCGCATCCGTGGCGATGATCACCACGATCGAGCCCATGCCCGGCGTGCCTCGTTCGGCGAAAGGTGACGGGATGTCCGTCAAGCGGCGGCCCACCGGATAGCCGTCGACCCGCAATTCCTGGCGCTTGCCATGGTTGGCCTGGACCAGCACGCCGACGGTCCAGCCGCCCTGCTCTGCCGGCAAACGGCGCGAGGCGCTGCCGATACCGCCCTTGAATTCATGGCAGATCATCCCCGTCCCACCGCCCACGGCGCCTTCTTGCACGGGGCCGCGTTCGGCGCTCTCCAGCGCCTGGCGCACATGCTCGGGGGTGACGTGCTGGCCCCAGATATCGTTGAGCAGGCCGTCGTAGGTTTCCATCACCACCGGCATGCACCAGTACACCGCCGGGTCCGCCAGGCGCTCGCGCTCCAGGGCAATCAAGGTGTCGCGCACGATGCCGATGCTGTGGGTGTTGGTGATGGCCAGCGGCGTAGTCAACAGGCCCGCCTCGCTGATCCATTCCAGGCCAGTGGCGTCGCCATTGCCGTTCAGCACGTGATACCCGGCAAAGCACGGCTGCAACCGCGCTTCCCCGGCGCGGGGCTGGACCACGCTGACGCCAGTGCGCACCTGTTTACCGTCGACACGGGTCTTGAGCGTACTGTGACCAACCCGAACCCCGGGAACATCGGTGATGGCATTCAACTCGCCGGGTGTGCCCAGCCCCAACGTGATGCCCAATTGACGTGCACGCATAACCACTCCTTACAATTTTTGAAAGGCCGGACTCGACCTGCCACTGATGCAATACAGAATCACCGACAGGGCCAGTAAGCCGATGATGATCATGATGTCGCGTACTGACGCCGCGTAGATCAAGGTCACCAGCAAGTAACCCGCGCCCAGTGCAGCCAGCAACGCCGGCAGCGGCCACAGCGGCATGCGATAGGGATGCTCGCGGTCGCGCAGCAGCACGCGGCTCATCAGCGCGCTCAATGCCACCACCAGGTACACCAATATGATCAGCAATACGCTGAACGAGGTGAGGTCGGCCAGGTTGGAGCTGAAGCTCAGCAACGCCGACGGGATCGCCAGGAACAGCGTGGCCAGCCAGGGCGAATCCCAGCGCGGATGAATGCGGGTGAACAGCTTGTTGATGGTAGGCGTCCACAATGCATCGCGCCCGCTGCTGAACACCACGCGGCCAATCTGGATAACGATGGCGACGATGGCGTTGAACACCGACAGGAAGATCCCCGCACTGACCAGGCGCGACAGGGTTTCATTGCCATGACTGGTGAGCAGGTAGCCGATAGGGTCCGGGCTGCTGATCATCGCACTCAGTGACGGCGCGCCGATCAACAGCGCCGTGATCGGCACCAGCTCGATCACCACCACCAGGCCCAGGGACCACAGCACCGCCTTGTGTACGCCCTTGCCCCCGCATTTCATGTCTTCGGCCAGCAACACGGCGGGGCCGTAACCGTTGTAGGAAAACAGGCCAATGCCTACCGCGCCGATCACCAGGGCCCAGGGCGCCAGGTGCAATACACCGTTTTCGACGATCTGGGGTTGAAACAGCACGCTGGCGGGCTGCACCGGGTTACCGAAGCCGATGCACACGATCACCAGCAACGCCGCGACTTCCAGCAGCAGGCAGGTCCCGGTGATCCAGGCGTTGAGCTTGATATTGAGGATGCCCAGGGCGTAGCTGCACACCACGATCACCAGGGCCACGGTTTGCGCGTCGAAGGTGGTACCCAGGGCATTGTTGAGATAGGTGGCGGCACCGGTGGCCAATACCGGCGGAATAAACAACAGCATCACCAATACGGTCAGGAACGTCGCGTAGCCGGCCATGCCACCGAACACGCGCTTGGCATACACATACTCGCCACCGGCGCTGTTATGGGCGCGGCCCAGTTCGGCGTAGCAAAACGCGAACATCAGCGCGAGCAGCCCTGCCATCACGAACGCCAGGAACACGCCGCTGCCGGCCTGCTGGATGGCAAAGGGCGCGATCACGAAGACGGAACTGGCGGGGGTCACAGCCGAAACGGTGATGGCCACCACATCGAAGACGCTCAGGGTGGGTTTCAGCACGCCATCGGGCGTGGGGGAAGTGCTCATATCGTTATCCTCTGTCGTTGTTCTTGGTGTGAGGCAGAAACGAAAGGTCTGAAAGTGACGGGATATGTTTCCCGCTGAATGATGCCAAAGGTAACCGTGGGGTTTATGCCAGCCAATTCCCCTATTGGCGTACTCCCCTTGACGGCTCCCGGCAAAAGCCGAACCCTTGGCCGACCTTTTGCTGGCGGGAGCCTGCTACATGAGCCTGTTTCGCGAAGTCGGCATGCACGCCGGCCTGGGCCGTACCGTTGCGCACATCGGCACCGAGCGTTTCTGGAAACAGCTGGTGCTGTTGCTGCACCAGTGCGTGCCCTTCGATAACGCGCTGGCGATCTTCTACCCCGTGGATGGTGCGCCCCAGGCACTGGAAGAGTACGACGCCCAGCCGAGCAGCAAACCGGCGTCGATGCTGGCGTACCTCAATGGCCTGTATTTGCTCGATCCGTTTTTCCAGGCCTGTCGCGAGGGTTATGCCAGCGGTGTGTATCGCCTTGAGGAAGTGGCGCCGGACCATTTTCGCCAGAGCGAATATTTCCTCAGTTACTTTCACGACAATGTGCTGGAAGACGAGGTGCAGTTGATCCTGCAATTGCCGGGCGTGGGGACGCTGTCGCTGTCACTGGGCATGCAGCGGCGATTCAGCATTGAGGAGACCGGGTTGCTGACGACGCTGGCCGCCTGGGTGCTGCCGTTGATGCAGCAGCATTGGCAACAAAGCACCCGGCGCGTGCCGGCCATGGACAGTCAGATCCGGGATGCGCTGAGCCAATTTGGTTGCGGCGTGCTCTCGGAGCGCGAACTGGAAATCGCCCGCCTGGTACTGCGCGGGTTCTCGTCCAAGGCCATGGCCGAACGCCTGCATATCTCGCCGGACACGGTGAAGGTGCACCGCCGGCATCTGTACGCGAAGCTGGACATCTCGTCACAGCCGGAACTGTTTTCATTGTTTATCCAGTCGTTGGGGCATGACCTGGAAAACCCCTGACATCGGCGGTGTGCCCGACGCAGCCTCGCTTGCGCTCGGCAGCTGCTACGGGGGCGTGGGATGGCGCGTAGCAGCTGTCGAGCCCTGGCGAGGCTGCGTGAGGCCCTCACAATCGCCGCGAGAACGTGGAGGGTCAGTGATGTCGGCGGTGTGCCCGACGCAGTCTCGCTTGCGCTCGGCAGCTGCTACGGGGGCGTGGGATGGCGCGTAGCAGCTGTCGAGCCCTGGCGAGGCTGCGTGAGGCCCTCACAATCGCCGCGAGAACGTGGAGGGTCAGTGATGTCGGCGGTGTGCCCGACGCAGCCTCGCTTGCGCTCGGCAGCTGCTACGGATTTGCGTTGTATCTACGGGATACATGGGCTTTTAAAGCCACCAGACATCCCACAGCGGGTAGTCGTGAACACGACTGACCAGCCCTGCACGAATGGGGTTACACACCACGTAACGAGCAAAATCTTTCAAGTCCGCTTCGCGCCGTACACCACGGTCATGATAGCCCTTTTGCCATAAACGCCCTTTACGACCTAGAGCGCCGTTAACCGTTAAGCTGCTGCGCGATTTAATTCGGCACATCAGTTCCGCCAATGTCCGCTCATGGAGTTGAACCAGCCAATGCATATGATCTGGCATGACCACAAAGGCCAGAGAGTTAACCCAATCATCCTCGTGGGCTTCTCGAAACTGCTTCACAACCAGGCGCCCGAGCCGCCAATCGTCGAAGATTGGTTCACGCCGGTTCACCACGGCGGTCAGCAAGTAAACGTCCCCTGCTTGTGACACTCTACCGATTCGCAAACGGCCTGATTTGTTCGAAGTGAGCATTCCTTGCCCCCGTTCTATTGAAAGGAGGCAAGGACACTACAGAAAAAAACAGCTAAACAGCGAACCCAAAAGGCGACGAGATATTACTCGTCAGCGGCCCATTCGAATGGTGTTCCACACCCGCGTGCGAATCCGGTCGATGTTCAGCGGCATCGCTTCCAGCGCGAATAACTTGCCCATCATTTCGTCGCTGGGGTAGATCTTGGTGTCGGCCTTGATCTCAGGGTCTACCAGGCTATCCGCTGCACGGTTGCCATTGGCGTAGTGCACGGAGTTGGTGATGTCCGCCATCACCTGGGGCTCCAGCAGGTAGTTCATGAACGCGTAGCCGGCCTTTTCATCGGGGGCATCGGCGGGCATGGCGACCATGTCGAACCAGATTGCGGCGCCTTCCTTGGGAATCTCATAGCCGATCTTCACCCCATTCTTGGCCTCCTTGGCGCGGCTTTCGGCTTGCAGTACGTCGCCGGAGAAACCGACCGCCACGCAGATGTCGCCATTGGCCAGGTCGCCGGTGTATTTCGAGGAGTGGAAGTACGCCACATACGGCCGCACTTTCATCAGCAGCGCCTCGGCCTTTTTGTAGTCCTCGGGGTTTTTACTATGGGGCGGCAGCCCCAGGTAGTTAAGGGCGATAGGCAGCAATTCCGGGCCGTTATCGAGGATCGCCACCCCGCACTTGCTGAGCTTCTCCATGTACTCGGGCTTGAAGATCAGGTCCCAGGAATCCACCGGTGCGTTTTCCCCCAGTACCGCCTTGACCTTGTCGATGTTGTAACCGATGCCGGTACTGCCCCACAGGTACGGGAAGCCATGGGCATTACCCGGGTCGTTGTTTTCCAGGGCCTTGAGCAGTACGGGGTTGAGGTTTTTCCAGTTGGGCAACTGACTCTTGTCGAGCTTCTTCAGGGCGCCGCCCTGGATCTGCCGTGCCATGAAGTGGTTGGACGGAAACACCACGTCGTAGCCGGAGTTACCCGTCATCAGCTTGCCGTCGAGGGTTTCGTTGCTGTCATACACGTCGTAGCTGAAACCGATGCCGGTTTGTTTCTGGAAATTCTTCGTGGTGTCCGGCGCGATATAGCTGGACCAGTTGTAGATCTTCACCGTCTCAGCGGCCTGGCTGATAGCGGCCACCCACATCAAGGGCAACAGGGCAATGGCTTTCATGGTTCGATTTCCTGGCGATTTTAGGGCTGTTTTTATGGCAGGCGATCAAGGATCAAAGCGTTACAAAATCAGTACGTAGGTTTTGCGCACGGTTGCCTGGATGTCCCAGATACCGGTGCTGTTGGCCGGCAACATCAGTGCGTCACCGGCTTGTATGTGAACGATTTCACCGTTGTCAGGGGTGAAGGTGCAGCGCCCCTGGATAAAGTGGCAGAACTCCTGGGATTTGATCTGCCGACGCCAGCGGCCCGGGGTGCATTCCCAGATACCGGTCTCGACGCCGTCGCTGCGTTCAACGCTCAAGGTCGAGGCCACGGCGATCGGCTCGCCCAGGGGCACGGCCACCGGTGATGAGTCCGGCAGGTGGGCATGCAGCGTGTCTTTGAATTGAGTGATGCTCATGGGGTTTTCTCGTGTAGGTGAAACGGCTCAATGCATGAAACCTTCCATGAACCCGGCTATGCCGATCGCCAGCTTGCGGCGCCAAGGCGCGGTGTTGGGGTTGGCCAGCACCTGGTCTTCATGGACAAAACTGCGAATGATCGCGTTGTAGCCAAGCCAGCGGCATGGCTCCGGCTCCCAGGCCTTGAGCGCGTGCAGGCCACGCTCACGGATCACCCAGGGTTGGTGGATAAGCGGTGTGTCGCGACCGAGGATCAGGTCGGCCAGGGTGCGGCCACCCAGGTTGGTGGCGCCGACGCCCTCCCCGCCGTAACCACCGGCCAGGGCGATGCCGGTCTTGTGATCGCAGAGCATGTGCGGGCGGAAACGGCGCGACATGCCGAGGTTGCCGCCCCAGGAATGGGTAATCCGCACCTTTTTCAGCTGTGGGAAGAGTTCGCCGAACAGGTAGCGCCGCAGTGCCACTTCGCTGTCAGTCAAATCAAAGTTGTGGCGCAATTTGCCGGCGAACTGGTAACCGCCGCGGGCGCCGAACACCAGGCGGTTATCCGCCGTACGCTGGCCATAGGTGACCTGGCGGCTATTTTCGCCAAAGGCCTGTCCACGGCTCAGGCCGATTTCATCCCAGGTACCGGCGGGCAGCGGTTCGGTGGCAACGATCAGGCTTTGCACCGGCAACTGGTATCGGCCGAGGGGCGGCAAGGTATTCGCATAACCTTCGACAGCCGGCACCACCCAGGCAGCCCGCACACGGGCCTTGGCGGTGCGCACAGTGCCGGACTGCCAATGGGCAACCGGGCTGTTTTCATAAATCGTCACGCCCATGTTCTCCACCACCCGCGCAAGGCCGCGCACCAGCTTGGCCGGGTTGATCGTGGCGACATGGGGGGCATGGATACCGCCATAGGGCTTGGCGATGCGGATCTGCTCAGCCAACTGTCGAGGGCTCAGCCAGCGGTAGTCGGCTTCGGTCAGGCCTTGGGCGTAGAGTTTGTCCAGATAAGCGCGCAGGCTGCCTTCCTGTTCGGGATAGCGCGCGGCGCAGTACAGCGCGCCGCCCTTGCGGTAATCGCAGTCGATGCCTTCACGGGCCAGCACCTGGGCCACTTCGTCGGGAATGCCATGCAGCAGGTCGAAAGAGGCGCGGCGCTGTTCAGGCGCAAGGCCGGCCAGCAGGCGGTCTTCGCCCAGCAGATTGCCCATCAGCCAGCCGCCGTTGCGACCCGAGGCGCCGAAGCCAGCGGTTTGCGCCTCGATAATCGCGATCTTCAGCTCAGGCGCCTGGCGTTTCAGGTAGTAGGCGGTCCACAGCCCGGTGTAGCCGGCACCGATAATGGCCACATCGACGTCCAGGTCATGCTCAAGGGCCGGCCGCGCCGACAGCGGGTCGTCCAGTTGGTCCATCCATAAACTGATAGTGCGCCATGCCGGCATGCCAAGTTCCCCAACCACGTTTCGATGGGGGGATCCTAGAACTGCGGGTTATTCGCTGTCTTGCGCGCGTGCACGCAGGGAAATTTGTTTGACGTAGGCCTTGGGCGACTGGCCGGTATGCTGGCGGAAGGCGCTGTAGAACGCCGACAACGAATTGAAACCGGCGGCGAAGGCCAGGTCGTCGACCTTGATCGGTGGTTGCGCGGTATCCAGTGCGGCCAGCAGGTGCTGGAGCCGAGCCTGGTTGACGTAGCGGTAGAAACTTTGCCCCAGCACCTGGTTGAGCAGGTAGGAAATCTGATTGCGGCTGTAGCCACACTCCTTGGCGACGCGCTGCAGGTCCAGTTCCGGGTCCAGATAAGGCTGCCTGCGCTCGAAGTACTGCTGCAAGTCATTGGCCATATGCCCCAATTGCTGGGGGGACAGGCCCAGGCGGCTGACGCTGGGGCGCTGGGCCTGGGAGGGTTGTTCATGCACCAATGACGCGTACTCGTTGACGCGCCAGATCAACCCATCGCGGACGGTGATGGCTTCGCTGGTACGGAATGACACCAGTCCCTGACCGCCGCGCAAGGTGATGCGGTACTGGATGAATGCCGTGTCGCCATCGGCGCGGATGCGGTCGGTATGTTCAATGGCCTCGTCGGCTTCGCGGGGCATGCTGGCTTGCAGGTACTCACGCAGTTCGGCGTAACCGACCACACGATTCTGGAAAAAGTCGTGGTACTGGATGTCCGGGTGGTAGTAGGACATCACGCCCTCAAGGTCGCGATGACGCCAGCACAGGTGGTGGCGCAGCACCAGCTCACGCGTGGCGTGGGTGTTATGGCAATCATCGTCTGGCGCGATGTCGGGCATGGAAGGCTCTGAGGCGGGTAAACCTCGGAGATTGCCGAATTTTGCCAGTGCCGACAATGGCCAATTGGAACTTCGCATTAGTGGCATTGTGCCCAGTCATTGGTAAGAGATGACCCACATCAAGCGAATGGCTGACAACCGCCGAACGGGGCAGAAAAAGTCACCTTGTACTTGCGAACGAATGCTATTTTTAGCTCCTACGACGCCACGACCAGTGACGGTCCTGGCCCCCTGCCGCGAGCTAAAGGAAGCGCTCAATGAACAAGGTGGGCAACATGAACAAAGTGACATTCCCCAATGCCTGCCAGCTGATGCGCTGGCATTTTCATCCGATGGGCTTCGAGGGCAGCATGGATGCGCCCGGCAGTATGGTCGCCCGCCTGTTCGATCGGGCCAGCGGCGAGACGCTGATTGCCATCGCCGGCATCCCCTGCGCCACCGTGATGAATGCTGCCGACGTGGAACGGATTATCGAGGCGGTGGAGGATGAGTTGGAGTCGTTTGTGCCGCCGTTGTCGCTGAGGGCCTGATCCCGGCCCAGCCAACAGAAAGAAGCTCAACTGTGGGAGGGAGCAAGCCCCCTCCCACATTGGAATCGCCTTTGTCCCCTACTAATGGCGCTGATCGTCGAAAAACGCTTTCCTGCCGTCGACCCGGTCAGAGGCCTTGGGCACATTCACCGCCTGGCCCTCGGTTTTTTCCACATACCAGTAGCAATGGCTCACGGCCCGGGTAATCCCGACGTAGGCCAGGCGCAGCACTTCGTCCTTTTGCGCAGTGTCGTAGGGTTCGCTGTCCCCGTCCTTGCCCAGGCCCGCCATGCGGTAGACCTGGTTCTTGTAGGGCGAGCTGGTCACATGCTGGCAATCACCGAGCAGGAACACCGCATCCGCCTGCAGGCCCTTGGCGCTGTGGTACGTCAGCTGCTTCAACCTGCGCGTCGCTGCGGGCAAGCTAGAATCAACATTAACAATCGACTGAATATGCTCTTGAATCAGTAACTTATCGCTACTTCTTCGATACAGCATTAATATCGAATCACCCCGTTGATAATGCTCCAGCAGTTGCCGCCCCAACGCCGCATCGTCCCGTTCCAGTACCGTGACCGGCACCAAGGCTTTTGGCGTGCCGCTGGCCTTGGCCTTTTTTCCCGGGATGGCCGGTGCGGCGCGCACGATATGTTCGGCGGCGTCGATGATGTGCTGATGGCTGCGGTAGTTCTCGCCGAGCATGACGCGGGTAGTGCTCGGCGATGGGAATTGCTGGTTGAATTCCATGAAGTACTTGGGCGAACTGCCGCGCCAGCCGTAGATCGACTGCCAGTCATCACCCACGCACAGCAAGGACGAACGTTGCGCGCCACGGCCCACATGCATCGCGGGCCCACGACTGCGGATTTCCCGCAGGCTGGCGCGTATCCACGAGACGATCTGGGGCGATACGTCCTGGAATTCGTCGATCATCAGGTGCGACATCGGCCGCAGCAGCGGATCGCTGAGGAGCTTGAGGTTTTCCGGGGTGTTCTCGCCGAACAGCGAGAACATGCGGTTATAGGTCATGATCGGCGGCGACTGATCCAGCAGGTGGTCTTCCAGGGCCTTCCAGAAAATGCTCAGGGCTTCAAAGAAGAACCGGTCCGGGTCGTCCTTGGCGAAGCTCATCTGGCCGACGGCGGTCGGCACGTCCAGCCCCAGGTTCTCGATAAAACCGGCGGCCATCACGAAACTGTCCAGCAGCGGTGCCGACGCCAGCTCGCCCTTGACCTTGTAATCAAAGCCGGGACCTGCGCTGGCATCCTCGGCGAGGCTGCTTAAA
Source organism: Pseudomonas sp. NFACC42-2 (assembly GCF_900116055.1). NCBI lineage: Bacteria > Pseudomonadati > Pseudomonadota > Gammaproteobacteria > Pseudomonadales > Pseudomonadaceae > Pseudomonas > Pseudomonas sp. NFACC42-2. The sequence goes on along the minus strand of NZ_FOZO01000001.1, from coordinate 96,033 downwards.
AGACGCTTTGACGAATCATAGCTATCCAGCCATATCAATGGCTTACGACAGAAAGCTTGAAACAAGGTGCGCTTAACCGCCCACTCTGCACGGACCGACAGCTTCGAGTTCGGCCGGCTGGCCTGGGGGTTTTCACTGGCGTCAAAGCCCAGCACTACCCACGCATCCAGCGCCGGGATATAGCCGTGGCAATGGAACTGCGCGCCATTGATTTCGAAGCGCTGGCGACTGGGCTCAATCCCCTTGATCGGCCAGGCGCCGGCACGAAACCACAGGTCCTCGATCACATCGCAGAGTTCTTCATCGCGCTTGGCCGCCAGTTCGGTCACCGCTATGCGCTTCTGTACATCCGGATGATCGCGCTCCAGTTCACGCAGTTGCAGGCCGTGGCGCGCCAGTGGCGCAATCAGTTCACGAAACCGTGCATGTCGCCCCTGCAACTGGTGGTAGCACGCATTCATCTGCTGGCGCTGGGCGTCGCTGATGCGCAGGTCGAACGGGTTGCTGTCAGCGTCTTCGAAACCGGCACTGAGGTTTTCAAACGCCTGCAGCCGTTCAAAACCCGGCAGGCTGCGGACCATCGGCAGGATGCGCGAGTGAAAGGTGCGCACCACCGCCTGGGCTTCTTTCATGCCAATGGGTTGGCCCCACAGGGTGAGAATGTCCATGAGCTTGTCGATGAAGTCTTTGCGCGACTCGCGGGTGAAGGTCACCACGGTCATCGAGCTCAATTCGAAGCCCAGGTAATGGGTGAGCAGCAAAATACGCAGCACCAGCGAGGTGGATTTACCCGCGCCGGCACCGGCGATCACCGAGGTTGACGGCGTATCGCTGAAGATCATCTTCCATTGCGCCGCGCTCGGCTGGGCATGGGCCGGTAACAAGCGGGCCACATCAGCCTTGATGCGTTTCTTCACGTCGGCGGTCAAGGGCAGCCGCCAATCGTCGAACAGGCTGTCATCGACGCCGGGCGCGCGGTGCTCATCGGGACGGAAGTCGCGGATCAACAGGACTTGTCGGCCCTCCTCGAGGCCATCGGCCTTGCCCTCGCGATAGCCATACTCCACGCCGGCCTCGTGGCCACTGCGAAAACCATCGGCCTGCCCGTGCAACCAGGAAAACCGGTGCTGTGCGCGCAAACGCGTCAGGCCATGGCCAAACAGGCGTGCGGCAAGGCGTTTGAGCAGCGGCATTTCCGCCAGTGGGCGCAGTTCGGGGGGCAGATCAGGCTTGTGTTGCGGCACGCGGACTCCTGCGATGAGCTGGGTTTTGACAAGGGCACCATGGTCGCCGGAATCGGCGCTCAGTTCCAGCCAATTGCTTTATCGTCATGCAGTTAGGCGATGAAGTGAAAGTCAAAACACTCTTTAACCATCGAATTTGCTGATAGGAATCAGGCATTTTTTACGCTTTTTATCGATCATGAGCTCACGGATCATAGCGCCATCAACAGGAGACGATCATGCTTGAACTTCGACCTTTCAACGCCCTGGGCGGCGCCCACCACGGCTGGCTTGACGCCCATCACCATTTTTCATTTGCCGAATACCACGACCCCAAGCGCATGCACTGGGGCAACCTGCGGGTCTGGAACGACGACATCATCGCCCCCGGCACCGGCTTCCCGCAGCACGCCCATCGCGACATGGAGATCATTACCTATGTCCGTGAAGGCGCCATCAGCCACGCCGACAACCTGGGCAATCAGGGCCGCACCGAAGCCGGCGATGTGCAGGTGATGAGCGCAGGCACGGGGATCGCCCACAGCGAGTACAACCTGGAAGCGACGCCGACCAAGATTTTCCAGATATGGATTATCCCTAACGAGGCCGGCCTGCCACCCTCCTGGGGCGCCAAGCCGTTTCCGAAAGGCGATCGCGAAGGGTTCGTGACCCTGGCCAGTGGCAAGGCCGGTGACAGCGAGAGCCTGCGTATCCGCGCGGATGCACGCCTGGTAGCGGCGAACCTGAAAGCCGGGGAAAGCGCGGAATACCGCTTGGACAGCGGGCGCCGAGCTTACCTGGTGCCGGCGACCGGCGTGATTGAAGTCAACGGCTTGCGTGCGCAGGCTCGAGACGGTGTAGCGGTTGAGGATGAGCAGGTGTTACGAGTGACCGCGATTGAAGACAGCGAGATCGTGTTGGTCGACCTGGCCTGATCAACCCTGTGGGAGGAAGGAAACCCTCCTCCCACAGTGGTTTTGCGGCGTTACTGGGAGATGGCTCCGTCTACCAGCACCTGCGCCTCTTGCACCAGCTGCTTGAGGTGATCTTCACCAATAAAGCTCTCGGCGTAGATCTTGTAGATGTCCTCGGTGCCCGATGGCCGTGCGGCGAACCAGCCGTTTTCGGTCATCACTTTCAGGCCGCCAATCGCCTGGTTGTTGCCCGGCGCGTGGCTGAGGATCTGCTGGATGCTTTCCCCGGCCAGTTGCGTGGAGGTCACTTGCTCAGGCGACAGCTTGCCCAACAAGGCTTTCTGCGCCGGCGTGGCCTTGGCGTCGACACGAATGGCGAACGGCTCGCCCAAGGCATCGGTGAGGCCACGGTAGATCTGGCTCGGGTCCTGGCCTTTGCGCGAGGTCATTTCCGCCGCCAGCAAGGCCGGGATCAGGCCGTCCTTGTCGGTGCTCCACACCGTGCCATCCTTGCGCAGGAACGACGCCCCGGCGCTTTCTTCGCCGCCAAAGCCCAATGAACCCTCGAACAGGCCATCGGCAAACCACTTGAAGCCCACCGGCACTTCATACAGGCGCCGCCCCATGCGCGCGGCCACGCGATCGATCAGGCCGCTGCTGACCACGGTCTTGCCCACGGCCGCATCGGCGCGCCAGTCGGGACGGTTCTGGAACAGGTAGTCGATGGACACCGCCAGGTAGTTGTTCGGCGCCAACAGGCCGCCGGACGGGGTCACGATGCCATGGCGATCATGGTCCGGGTCGCAGGCGAACGCTACGTCAAAGCGCTCCTTGAGACCGATCAGGCCTTGCATGGCGTAGCTGGAGGACGGGTCCATGCGGATCTGGCCGTCCCAGTCGACGCTCATGAAGCGGAACGTGGCGTCGACTTCAGTGTTCACCACCTCCAGGTTCAGTCGATAGTGCTCGGCAATCGCCGACCAGTAGCGCACCCCTGCTCCGCCCAGCGGGTCCACGCCCAGGCGAAGGCCGGCACTGCGGATGGCGTCCATGTCGATCACGTTGATCAGGTCGGCCACGTAGCTGTTGAGGTAGTCATGGCGATGGGTGGTGTCGGCCTTGAGCGCCTGCGCATGGGTGATGCGCTTGACCCCGGCCAGTTTATTGGCCAGCAGCTCGTTGGCCTTGGCTTCGATCCACTTGGTGACGTGGGTATCGGCCGGGCCGCCATTGGGCGGGTTGTACTTGTAGCCACCGCTTTGCGGCGGATTGTGGGACGGCGTGATAACGATGCCGTCGGCCAGGCCGCTGGTACGGCCACGGTTGTAGCAGATGATGGCGTGGGAAATTGCCGGGGTTGGCGTGTATTCATCGCCTTCGGCCAGCATCACGTGCACGCCATTGGCGGCCAGCACTTCGAGTGCGCTGGCACCGGCCGGGGTCGACAGCGCGTGGGTGTCCAGGCCGACGAACAGCGGGCCGTCGATGCCTTGGGCTTCGCGATACAGGCAGATGGCCTGGCTGATGGCAAGCACATGCCATTCGTTGAAGCTCAGGTCGAACGAGCTGCCACGGTGCCCGGAGGTACCAAAGGCTACGCGCTGAGTGGAGATCGCTGCATCAGGCTGGCCGGTGTAATAGGCCGTGACCAGTCGCGGGATATCCACCAGCAACTGGGCCGGCGCCGGTTTGCCCGCAAAAGGACTGATTGTCATGCATAAACCTCGGATAGAAGGATTCGGAAAAAACGGCAGTTTACTGAGAGTTGGACTGCTGCGCGACGGTATCGATCCTACATCGTTAAGAGAAATTTCACCCAGTCTGCGCCTGGCGCAATGCGTCGCTCAATGCTTCCAGGGCAATATCCAGATTGGGTTGCCCGTGGAAGGTGTGACTCACGCGCAGGTGCTGGTGGTGCAAGCCACTGACACTGAACAGCTCACCGGGGGCGATCACCACTTGCCGTGCCAGCAGGCGCTGAAATGCCTGGCGCATGTCTACGGCCCGGGTGGAGGCCAGCCAGAACGCGGCACCGGCGGCCGGCATCCGATAAGTCACCTGGTCGCCCAAGTGCTGTTCCAGGCGCTGGCTCATGTGCGCCGCCTGCTCGCTCAAGCGTTGGCGCAGCGTGCGCAGGTGCTGGTCAATCCGCCCGCTTTGGTACAAACGGGCAATCGCGCGCTGACGGATCGACGATAAACGGAATGAGCGCAGCAGGAACTGACGCTGCAACTCATTGCTCATGCGCCGGCACAGCAGGTAGCCGTAGGGGGCTTCCGAACCGAGCACTTTCTCGAACGAAGAAAACACGATCAGCCGCTCAGGGTTCACCCGTTCACGCAATGCGGTGTGGGGGGCTTCAAAACCCAGCTCGCCAAAGGTGTCGTTTTCAAGCAACCAGCAACCGGACTGCTCCAGCAGGTGTGCCACGTCGAGACGCTCGTCGATTGACATGGCCACCCCGCCGGGCAGGCTGACGGAAGACGAGAGCAACACCAGATGCACCGGCTCATCGCGCAACAGCTTCCCCAGCACGGTTCGATCCAGGCGCCCCTCCAGCGTCCAGGGCAACTCGATGATGCGCACCCCGGCATCCTGCAACAAGCGCAGGATCAGCCAGTCGCAGGGCGACTCGACAATCACGGTGGTGCCCCGCAGGCCCAGCACTTCGATCAGGATGTCCAGCACGCCGCGCAGGTCGGCGCCGATATACACGTCGTCGGCATGCCAGCAGCGCATAGGCGACGAGGTATAGCGCGCGGCCAGGGCTGCGCGTAATTCCCATACACCGCAGGGCTGGGACCAGGGCTGCAAATGCGACGGGTACTGGCGCACCAGTTCCCGCTCGAGCCGCAGCAGTGTTTCATCCAGGGAGCCCAGCAATGCCGGCTCGTCACCACTGAGTACCAGCATGCCGGGGCGCCGGGCCGCCGCGTAGAGGCGATCAAGCAGGTCCCCGCCGGCCCAGGCCAGCGGGTTTGCCGACATCGGCCAGGCGTAATAGCCGGATTTGGCCACCGAATACACCCTGCCCTCCTTCTCCAGCAGCGCATAGGCGTACTGGATCGTCGAAATGGACACGTTCAGGCGTCCGGCCAACTGCCGTAAAGACGGCAGTTTTACCCGGGTGTCGGTACTGACCTCGTTGATCAGACTGATCATGTAGCGATAGACCGCCTGATACGCGAAATCCGCCTGACGCTCGCCACGCAGGGTCATCGCCCGAACAATGGCACGGCCTGCGCGGCGCCCTGGGCCGCAGCGGCGCGACACATGCCGTTTTCTCTGGCCAGCGGCCGTTTGCGGTACAGGTGCTGCAACAAGGGCATCGGCAAACCGCTGGTGTCCGTTACCCACTGCTGCAGCATTTCGGCGGAACCGTTGCCCTGGAGGACTTTGTGCAACTCAGGCAACGCCACCAGCATGCCCGGGTGACATTGGCGCAGATAACCTTCCAGTCGCTCTCCGTGATGAACAAAGGGTGAAAACAGCAGGCAGGTCAGCTGGGTCTCATCCAAGCCGAAGAACTCCTGGGCGTAGGTACTCCAGAGCATGCGCCCTTCGCGGGTCCCGGCCTGAATGAGCAAGTCGTCGGGCATGCGCAGACGGCGCATGTACGCGGCGGCCTGCTGGACAAAACCTTCGACGCCTTCCTCATAATCCAGCGCACGCAGGCATTCGGCCTGCAACCCACGTAGATGAGCCATCAGCAACGGATTGGAATAGGCCGGATGGCTGAAGTGAAAACCCAGCGGATCGGGAGCGTAGGCCATGAACTCGGTCAGCAGGGAGGTCGACGCGATGTCGACATCTTCCAGCAGGTCGGCGATGCCGATGTAGGCCAAGTGACGATGCCCCGCCGTGCTGGGGTTATCGCTGGCCACGTAATGCTCACCGAACACATCCTGGTAATAACCGGTGCTCCACTCGTCCATGTGTGCGAACAACGCGTTGAGGGACATCGGATGGCCCTTGGGAACACGGACGCCTGCGCCCTGGGCGGTTTTCTTGAGCCAGGCAAGAAACCGACTTTGCCTACGCGGGGAGTCACCACTGACCAGCGCGTGGACGCCGCCATTGCACGTGGTGACACGCTGGTAAAAATCACCGACGGCCAGGTAAGTGTCGTTGCACAGGGTGGCGCGGCAGTCCCCGGCACTCACATGGCCCACCATCAACATATTGCGCTGGCTGATCTTTCGCCCGATCGCTGAGGCCGGGCGCTGGTGATTGAAGGGTTGTACCTCCTGGTTTTCCACCATCAACAACTCGACACGCGGGTCATCGTGGAGAAACAGCCGGCCGTAGCCGCGATTCAGGGTATCGAGCTGCCCCTCGGTCATGCCCGCGTGACGTAGCGTCGCGACCCTCAGTTGAAAGGTACGTGGCGCGCGACCGGCAATGGTCAGTTGAGCCGCTCGGAGCAGCGCCAGGGTATAGCTGCTGACTTCACCGCCACCATGGGCCACCAGTACCTTGAAGTCCCCCACCTGTTCCATCCCGCCTGCCGCGACAATGATTCGCTGGACCAGTAACTGGAGAGCGGTACGTCCCGCGCGACTGAAGTGCCCGATCAGACGTTGCAGAACTTGCTGGTAAACATGATTCATAGCCTGTTCGTGAATAGTGCTCATAGTTTACTACCCGAGTTGAAATATCAGTTTCAAGCAACTGCTGACAGTGTTTGCTTGACCTATTTTGCGTGTAGGAAAATCGCGCCCCGTAGTGTGCGCCGATGATTAAACACTAGCACCACGCAACAAAACGACAGGGATTGCCGGGGAGCATTTTTCACCCGCACAAGCGCACAACCTAATGAAAATATTGGGAAAAACTTTTACAAGGTTAGCCCTAGGAGTCTTCCGACAAGGTCCTACGCGTTTTTAACCAGCCTTTTAAAGAAGTGTCCGACAACAAGCTTAAACAACTTTTCCATTTGCATGGCCGGTACGCTTTATGAAAGTACCTGTCTTGCTGAGCACACCTGTGGGGCGCGTCGATAGTTCGAGTAACTATCAGCAGCCGAGTCATAGTTTCAATCATTGCTCAATCCTTGAGATGAAAGTGAAGGCGCAATTATCAGTGTTGGAATAATGATTAATAGATACAGAAGCGGGCCGAAAACCAGTTCAGATGTACAACCTATGTCGCGTAAAAGGCGCACATGCAACGACGCCGCACTGGGATTCAGGGCGGCGTCGGGGAGAAAGGCCTGGATTTGTGGGCTAAAGCGCCAGGTCGGCAGCTTCCGGGGCAGGCAGGTTAAGCCCTGTCAAATGGCACATTTGCCCCATTCACTCAGGCGTAGGAACGTTCATTTACGAATACTCCTACAGCTCAAACAGCCGCAACCTGCAACGCAACCCGCTCGCGGCACGGGCATTCGTCCATATAACGGTGGGCTTCGACAAACTGATTGAACGGAAACACCGTGGTTTTCAGGGGCACGAGCACACGATCGGCGGTCAGCTGGTTGATATCACGCAACGCGCGCTGCAACGCCACCTGATCCTGGATGATGCCCAGCTCCGGCTTGCCGGTGAAGTTGCCGATACAGTGCACGAAGAACTGAATGTTCTTCTGGAACGCCGCGCACGCCGGGAACGGTGTCTGGTTACCACCCTGCAAGCCATACAGCACCAGGCTGCCACGGGGCGCCAGCACATCACCGAGCAGCGACATCTGCGGGCCACCCAAGCCATCGAACACCACGTCGACACCGCGGTTGTCGGTGAACTTGTTGATTTGCATCAGCAGGTCCTGTTCCTCGGTGACAATGACTTTTTCTGCGCCAAGAGAAAGCAGGTACTCGCGCTCAGCGCTGTCCTTGGTGGCGGCAATCACCCGCACACCCAGGGCCTTGCCCAGTTGCACAAACGAAGGGCCGGCGCAATGGCTGGCGTCGGTCACCAGGGCAAACTGCCCGGGCTTGACCCGTGCCAGGTCCACATACGCAAAGTAGGCAATCAGCAGCGGCGTGTAGTGCACGCTGGCTTCGATGGGGCTCAGGACGTCCGGATAGCGGGTCAGGGCCGAACGGGGCAGGACGATCTGCTCGCCATACACCGGGTAATCATTGGGGCTCTCGGCCGGAAAACTGGCCACTTTATCGCCCACTGCCAAGTCATCCACGCCCTCGCCCAAGGCTACGACCACCCCGGCCATCTCATGGCCAAGGCCGGATGGAAGGCGTGCGTGAGAAGACGCCAGGTTCTGGCGCCACAAAATGTCATACCAGCTGATGCCAATCGCCTCGACACGGACCTGCACTTCGCCCGGTGCGGGCTGCGCGGCTGCATGCTCTTCGCACTTGAGCACCTCGGCCGGACCAAACTTGTGAAAACGGATCGTGCGGGACATCGCAAACCTCGTCAAAGTAACCTCTATTGCCATGAACTCTATCTGGGCTTTCCGGCTAAGGCCACCGGTCGCCGTTAATAGTCGACATGTCTGTCATTGATTCCGCATCTGAGGAATAGACCTCAAGTAACGTAGGAAAACTCAATTAGCCGGTGCAGAGTACCAGCCTTTCCCCGTAAGATTCATACCGGTCACGCGTCTGAATGGACCTTCAGGGCTCTTATATCGCCGTTCTCGTCAAATAAAGCTGACTCTTCCAGGACACAAGATGAACCGTAACGACCTGCGTCGTGTCGACCTTAACCTCTTGATCGTATTCGAAACCTTGATGCATGAGCGCAGTGTGACCCGCGCCGCCGAGAAATTGTTCCTTGGCCAACCAGCCATCAGCGCCGCGTTATCACGCTTGCGTGGGCTGTTCGACGACCCACTGTTCGTACGCACCGGCCGCAGCATGGAACCCTCGGCCCGGGCCGTGGAAATCTTCGCCCTGCTCTCCCCGGCCCTGGACTCGATTTCCACCGCCGTCAGCCGCGCCGCCGAGTTCGACCCGGCCACCAGCACCGCGGTGTTCCGTATCGGCCTGTCCGACGACGTCGAATTCGCCCTGCTGCCCCAACTGCTCAAACGCCTGCGCGCCGAAGCGCCCGGCATTGTACTGGTGGTGCGACGGGTCAATTACATCCTGATGCCCGGCCTGCTCGCCTCCGGCGAAATTTCCATCGGCGTCAGCTACACCGCCGACCTGCCGGCCAACGCCAAGCGCAAAGTACTGCGCCGCAGCCTTCCGAAACTGCTGCGCGCCGACAGCGTGCCGGGCTCCCTGAGCCTGGACGACTTCTGCGCCCGCCCCCACGCCCTGGTGTCGTTCGCCGGCGACTTGAGCGGGTTCATCGATGAAGAGCTGGAGAAACTCGACCGCAAGCGCCATGTGGTGCTGGCGGTGCCGCAATTCAACGGGCTGGGGACATTGCTGGCAGGCACGGACATTGTCGCCATTGTGCCGGACTATGCCGCCGAGGCACTGACCGCCGCAGGGGGTTTGCGCGCGGAAGAACCGCCGTTGCCGGTACGCTCGTTCGAGCTGCATATGGCTTGGCGTGGGTCGCAGGACAATGATCCGGGGGAGCGGTGGTTGCGATCGCGGATACAGATGTTTTTTGGGGACCCTGAGAGTTTGTAAAAAAACTCTACCAGGCTCTATAAACGGATATAAAACATTACGAACCCGACAAGCACGCTGCGACGTGGCCAACCACATCGCCCCGCTCAAGGCCAAGACCGCCAACTTCGAGGCACAGTTGCTCAATGAAGAGCGCACCTTCGAGTATGTCGCCAAGCAATGGCTAGCATTTAAGTCTGGCGAACGGGTGACCAAATCCATTACAGGGTCTAGTGGTGCGCTGAGTAACCTTATCTTGCCTGCTATCGGCAATAAACTGCATCGACACCTTGAACTCGATATTTAATACCTGGCGCAGCAGCCCAAAACCCCTCCGGCCTGCGACCACATACGCTTTGGGCCAAAACTCGTCGATAGGCCCCCTGCATCACGCGGCTAGGCCGGGAAACATCTGACTAGCCAGTGCCCACGCAGCTGCTCCGGATCTGTCGACGTGCGCCCTGACTGATAAATTGAATCCCACGCAAGGGAGCAAGTTGGAAATACCAGTCAACTCGCCAGGCGTGGCCATTTTGCAGCAATGCAAACTAAGGCCAAGTACGTGCCACGATCGCGGTCATTCCACATAACGCAGCCAAAGATGGGTCCGACCGGAGATCGCCTGGGCGACTGCGAGGTGGCGTGCTTGCAGGTATTCATCGCTAGTGTTGTAGAGCGCACAAATGTCTTTGGCAACCAGATTAGCCAGGGCTAGGTCAGGCGGCTCAGCACGAATGAAGCCGATGTAAGAGGCACCTACTCCTATCAGTTCATAACCATGCGCCAGTAAAAAATGATGCGCCACCGCAAAGTTCTTTGCAGGATCAAGATCTGAAGTGAAATAGCCGTTCGGAAAAGCCGCCAGTGCCTCGCACGACTGCTGAACGGGTACCAAGAGCGCTGAAAGGGGCTGATCTAGAAGAGAGACAGGGTCGTTCTGGTAAGCGATCCACTCCTGTAGGGCCTGCTCATCAAGCGTCAAGCCATGGGCGCAAGCATCTTCGAAAGAGGTGAATGCAACCAGGTTCATGAAATTGCGAAAGCACATTGCAAATTCCGCTTTCGTTGTCGGATAGCCAATGTATTCACCATTCTCAAAGCATTCCGGCGGTAACGCCGCGATGTCCTGCTCCGATGCATCGTCCATTCCTGAATTGTTGCGCGCATGCCCCGAGGTGTAGCGGGCTTGGTGCAAGTCATCGAGCGAGAACAGAGGTTTAAAGCCTGGGTGCAACTCAGCAATCCTACGATGGGCTTCGGCCATATCGTCAAAGCGGGTAATCCCGCTTACGCCGTACTCATCGCATGTACCTACAGACGGGTTCTCACGCATGCCATTACCGCGAAATTCGATATCCATAAACAGTGGTCTGCTCCGTCTTGTTACTGAAATAAGTGGGTAATCCCAAGGACCTCTCTGCCTGCCCAATACTCCTTTTACTATTGATGAGAGTCCGCCTCCTCAGCGGGATAAAACTCGCCAGCCTTCCCACTCTTTTTCAGCCGTTCGCGCACAATTATCTCAACCCGGGCCACTGCGGCTTGATCATCAGGATTGACCAACTGCACGCACAGGCGTCGGACATTCTGATCGTGGGTGCCCTCGCTCATCATCTCGTGAGTGAAGACCTGCTCGCCACGCCATAGGCACAGTTGGGCATGAGTTGCGCCGAGCCATATCTCGTTGATTGATCCAAGGTCGGTAGTATCCAATTGATCCACGGTGATGGTCTTATCCATGGCGCTATACCTTACCAAATGAGTAGGTATAGATAGACTGACAGGCATTGACGGTCGTTCCAAACATCGGCAGGTCAACGGCGCCAACGGTGGTTAAGCACGCGGCGGACCTAGCTCTCAATAGTTACGTATTGCGCAGGAAACGCTCGAGCACATTGTTGGTGATCATCACGGTGTAGAAGTCTGCCTGCATGAGCCCATGCACCCATTCGCACGTGGCGGCGGTAAACACCTCGCCTCGACCTTTGTGGAAGTGCACCACCATGCCGGCCCCGCGGCTATGCAAATCGATGCTGGCGTCGCTGAGGTCGGGCGCCAGGATGGAAGCACGAAACCGCGCATCGCCATCGCCGAGCATGAATGAATAGGCATCCTCGGACCGGCCATGCTCGGCATTGGTCGCCCAGCCCATGGCGAGGATTTGCAATCCGCAGGGCGCCCCGTCTGTGTAGAGCGGTTCCGGAAGGCCGTCGACGAAGGTGTATTCCAGGCCATCCACCTCATAGCCGAAGATGTTGGCTTCGTCCGCGAACATATCCGCGTAACCCAGGCCCGTCCCCAGGAACGCCCAGTGCTCAGGCCTGAAGACGGTATACCCGCGCGGGCTGCGCGGCGCCATGCCTCCAAAGCTGGCGTAAATCCCTCGCAGAGCATTCACCCCGAACGTCGTTGCCCCGGGGTGATTCACCCTCGGATCTTCCCAGGCCCCCGTTAGCCGATGAGGCTCGGTAGCGGCCACAGGATCGAACGCACCGGCATCGTACTTGTAGGCCACCTGCCGCCGGCCTTCATCCTCCAGGCGAATCTGCCACATGAAATTGCCGGCGAAGCGCGCGACCTTGCCGCCCTCCTCGACAAAGGCGTCGACATGGTCGCGCATTTCCCGCGTCCAGTACTCGTCGTGCCCGATGAAGACGGCGCAGGCGTAGCCCTCAAGCGCCTGGGGGTCGTGATGCAAATCGTCCTGGGTCACGATATGCACCGTATAACCTTGCTGCTCGGCCCAGACTACAAAAGGTCTCTCGAAGGAAGCCCACCCCGCCAGCGCGTAGTACTTGGCGTAGCCGTTAAGGGAGGCCCATTCGATGAACTCATAGCGCGCCGGCCCTGGCGTGCGGGGCCGGGTCGCGTTGACGCAACGTGGCGCATCGGCCGGCAGCCACACCTGCCCTCGCGCCCAGGGGCGCTGTGCCGACAGCAACGGTGAGCGGCCACGTGGCGTGCCGGGATGAACGCCAAAGTAATGATTGGCACCGCCCCAGTCGTTATAAGCGGCCCACGTCGAGGTGGCCGCGACGAGCACCAAGGCATCGGCACGCTTGCGCAGCGCCTTGACGATAAACAGATGATGCCCGAGGACGCTGTCGTCGCCGTCCCGCACTTCCACTATGTAGCCACCCTGCTCGGCATCCGCCGGAATTGACCATTGCATGAAGACAGGCCATTGGCAGCCATGCTCATAGGCACGTTCGGGTATGGGGTGGAATCGAGCGTCAAGGCTGTCGGTGGTATGCAGCGTGCGGGCGATGGCGCCATCACGATAGATCCGCAGCCTCAAGTGCGGGCGGTTCGACGACAGATACAGGCAAACCGAATCACCCGGGCCATAGGCGCGACGGTCCGAGTAGCACCAGGCGGCCGCCGGGCCCGACTCGCAAGGAACTTCGACCCAGGTCTCGCGTGCGGCCTGACGTGGGCCCGAAGTCCGGCTGACGGTCACGTTGGCGCCCGGGCGTTCGCCTCGCGCAGCGGTGTTTTTGAGGTCTGTGGAATTCATTGAACCGTACTCGTTTGATCGGCTGATTCTGCGGATCGACCAGCCAATGTGGTTACGCTGACTCGAGCGCCAGGCGCCTTGATGTGCGCAAGGTCGATGCCCGCTGTTTCGTCGATAAGAAACCCCGCCAGGACGGTGACGACGCCCAACCCGATCACATAGCTGACGTACAGATAGCCAAGGTCGGCGCCGCTGAGATAGTTGTGTAGATAAGGGGCGGTGCCGCCAAAGATCGCCACTGAAACCGACGAGACCAAACCGACGCCCTGGGCCCGTGCCTGGGTCGGCACCTGCTCGGACAGCACAGCGGGGAAAATCGCCGCGATCAACGACCAGGCGCCCAGCCCCAGCACCTGGGCCAAAAACAGCGTCCAGGGCTCAGTGGTCACCATTATCGAAAGGGGATAGGTCAGCACGATCACGCCCAGGCCCCAGGCGATAACCATGGGCCGGCGCCCTACCCGATCGGACACCATCCCGCAGACCGGCAACCAGCACACGCAGAGGATCTGCGCGAGGAGACTGGCCACATAGGCCCCCGTGGCGTCCATGCCCTGGGCAATCGCCGTCGAGGCGCCGAACGTGACCCACGCGTAGTAAGTGACATTGGCGGCCGCTGCAAGCATGACGATGTTGCGCGCCACGCGCAGCATCTCCCCCGTGGACAGCTTGCGCGGCGGCCGCACCAGACCCTGCTGCTCTACAAATACATGAGACTCCTGGGCGCCACGGCGCAAAAACAGCGCATAAATACCGAGTACTCCACCGATGGCGAAGCCAATCCTCCAGCCGTAGTCACCCATGGCCTGCGCCCCCAGCAGCCCAGTCAGAACTGCCGCCACGGCCGTTGCCGCCATCACGCCCAGCGTCACCCCCACATACACGGAACTGGACCATAAGCCACGGTGCTTGCTTGGGGCGATCTCGGCGACATAGGTGTAGGACACCCCTGTCTCGCCACCATGGGCGAGCCCCTGCATCAGCCGGAAAAACAGCAGCGCGACCGACGCATACAGGCCAATGCTCTGGTAGTCAGGGATAAGCGCGATGCCCAGGCTGCTGGTCGCAAGCAGCAGCATGGTGAGCACCATGATGGTCCGGCGCCCCAGTCGGTCGCTCAGCCGGCCAAACAACCAGCCGCCGACAGGGCGTGCGACAAAGCCAACCGCAAACACTGCAAGGGTCGCGAGCATCGCCGAGCGCGCATCGGTCTTGTCGAACAGGTTGCTTGCCAGATACACCGAAAAGGTGGCGTACAGGGTCCAGTCGAACCATTCGAGCGCATTGCCGATACCGGCTGCGCGCAACGATTTGAGGCGTCCTTGGTGAGACGTCGTATTGTTCATGGGGTATCTCCTGGTGACGAACGGGATCGAAGCGGTTTGGCAAACCGGATCAAAGGTGCAACGCGGGCTTGGGCTGGCGTACGCCCTGGGCAGAAGGGACGCGGACACGCAGCGCAATCAGCAACGCGGCCAGCAGCATCAGCACGGCCGCCGCTACGAATACGCCTGCGCTGCCGCCGAAGCTGAACACTGCACCGCCAGCGGCGGCGCCCGTGGCAATGGCCGACTGCACGGAGGCCACTACCATGCCTCCGGCGCTTTCCGCCTGGTCAGGTACCGCGCTGGCGACCCAGTTCGACCACGCCACCGGCACACCACCAAAGGCCAAGCCCCAGACCGCCAGCAGTAGCGCCTGCCCCGGCAACGAGGCCGGTAACAGCACCAACGCCAGGGCTGCAACGCCGACCAGCGCCGGCATCAACACCAGCGTGGCCAGCGGGTGGCGCTCCAGCAGCCTGCCGGCCAACAGCGTGCCGGCGAAGTTCGCCACGCCAAAACCCAGCAACATCAACGACAGCCCCTGGGGGCCGATGCCAGTCGTCCCTTCAAGGAATGGCCGAACATAAGTGAACATCGCAAAGTGGCCGCTGTGCACCAGCACACAACCGAACATCCCCATGGCGATGCCCGGGCGCTGCAACACCTCGAGCACAGTGCGCAGGCGTGCCGGCCGGCGCGGCGCCAGGCGCGGCAGCGTGAACGACTGGAAAGCCAGGGTCACCATGCCTACCGCCGCCGCGGCAAAGAACGCGCTGCGCCAGCCGTACAGCCCGCCCAGATAGCTGCCCAGCGGCACAGCCACGACCGTGCCGACGGCAATGCCACTGAAAATGATCGACAGCGCCCGGGGCAACAACGCACTCGGCACCAAGCGCATCGCCACCGCCGCCGCCATGCTCCAGAACCCGCCAAGGGCAATGCCCAGCAAGATGCGCATCACCAACAGCACCGCGAAGCTGGAGGAAACGGCGACCAACAGATTGGAGGCGACCATCAACGTGGAAAAACCCAGCAGCACCCAACGTCGGTCGATGCTGCGGGTCAGGCCGGGCACCAGCAAGCCAGCGAACAGCGCCACCACGGCGGTCACCGTTACCGCCTGGCCAGCCAGCGCTTCGGACACGCCCAGGTCGGCAGACATCAGCGTCAACAAACTGGCCGGAAGATACTCAGCGGTCAGTAATCCGAATACGCCCATTGCCAACGAAAATACTGCCATCCACGCGGGCGTCGCAGGCTCTACGTCCGCACCGACGCCGGAATGGCGGTCGGATAAGGTGTTACATACACAGTCAGTCATTGCACGGATCTCCCAATCTTCATGGCGAGCCGAAGTCTAGGCGCGGGAAGCTGGATGATCTATGATCGTAAATCTCTACTTTTTGACTAAAACACCTGAATGATGCCAGCAGATCAGTTTGCTCTTTCCTCGGACCTCATCAACGAGCTGTTGCGCGGCATGCGCCTGCGTGGCGTCGAATACCGGCGTATCCAGGCAGGTCCAACCTTTGGTTTGGGCTTCGCGGAAAAACCTGGGCACGCCTGGTTCCACTTCATGGCCGTCGGCAACGCAGTGCTGCGAATGGAGGACGGCAGCACCTACGCGCTATCTGCCGGCAACGCCGTGTTCATTTCCCACGGCGCGACCCACCAACTGTTTTCCGATCCGGACGCACCTGTTCAAGACATCGACCGCCTGGACGGCGCGCCCTTAGGTGACACCGTCAGCGCGGTGGATACCGGAACCGATGCCAGCCCCACGCCGAGCACTATTTTGTTCAGTGGTTGCATGGAGTTCGAACTGGGCAGCATCCATGGCCTTGGTCGGCTGATGCCGGGACTGATGCTGATTGATGCCGGCGGCCAGCGTTACCCCGGACTGGTGCCGATCCTGACCACCATGGAGCGGGAGGTCGGCGCCGCGCGTATCGGCTTCGCCGGTATCCTCGCGCGGTTGGCCGACGTGGTGGCCGCCATGGTCGTTCGCGGGTGGGTGGAGTGCGCCTGCGGGAATGCCTCTGGCCTGGTCGCCGCCTTGCGCGATCCACGCTTGGCCGGTGCACTGCTTGCGCTCCATCAACAACCGGGGCGCGACTGGACTGTTGCGCAGCTGGCCGAGCACTGCAATACCTCGCGCTCGGCCTTCGCGGACCGCTTTCAAGTGACGATTGGCATGACCCCGCTGCGCTACGTCACCGAACTGCGAATGCGGCTGGCAAGCCAGTGGCTGACGCTCGAAAGGCTGCCGATTGAAGAGGTGGCGCAGCGCTTGGGCTATACCTCCCAGGCCGCTTTCAGCCGCGCATTCAAGCGCATTACGGGCAAGACACCGGGTTTGAGTCGCAAGGTGAGGCCGCACGCTGTTACTTGAAGCCGATGAGCCTTTGACTCATTTACCCCCCGTTACGTCGAGGAATGTACCGGTAACGAAGGATGCCTCCGCGCTCGCCAGCCATAGAATCGCGCGCGCCACTTCCTCCGGCTGACCGCCCCGCCCCATGGGGATCGAGTCCTTGACACGATCCACCCGCCCCGGCTCTCCGCCACTGGCGTGCATGTCGGTATAGATATGTCCGGGGCGAATACAGTTGACCCGTATCCCTTCCCGAGCCACCTCCTTGGCAAACCCAATGGTGAAAGTCTCCAACGCGCCCTTTGACGCCGCATAGTCGACGTATTCATTGGGGCTGCCGAGGCGCGCCGACGCCGAAGAGACATTGATCACCACCCCGCCCGGGCCGTTGTAGCGGTAAGACATGCGCTTCAACGCCTGCTGGGCACAGAGTATTGGCCCGATGGCATTGACCGCAAAGATGCGCTGCATCCGCTCGAAGCCAAGGTCCTCAAGGCGTGACTGAGGTGCGAGCACCCCGGCGTTATTGACCAGTACGTCGATGCGACCGAACGTGCGGTCGATGGCCGCGAACATATCGGCCACCTGTTGGGGGTCCGCACTGTCGGCCCGCATCGCCAACGCCCGGCGCCCCAATGCTTCTACATCCGCCACCACCGCCAGCGCTGCGGACTGGTTGGCAACGTAGCTGATCGCGACGTCATAACCTCTTTCGGCGGCCAGCCGGGCGGTTGCCGCCCCCACTCCACGACTTCCACCCGTGATTAGAATCAGCGGTGCCTGCGAGACGTTGACCATTCGATATTGCTCCTGAGCCGTTGGCTGTATCAGCCGATGATGAGGGTGCCGCTGGCGATCACTACGCATGCCAGTATCCGGCGTGCGGTAAGCGTCTCGCCGAGGAACACATAGCCGATCAACGCCGCAAACAGCACGCTGGTTTCGCGCAATGCGGATACCGCGCCCAGTGGCGCTTCGTTCATGGCGTAAATGACCATTCCATAGGCGAGCAAAGAGACCAGCCCGCCGACCAACGCGGTCACTGTTCCAGGCCGGACGCGGAACAAGCTGCGGGTGTCGCGCAGGCCGAGGTAGACCACCGGCATCAGCACGCCCCACAGCGCGCACATCCACACCGTGTAGGCAAGCGGCGCACCGGAGAGCCTGGCGCCGATGCCGTCGACCACGCTGTAGGCCGCGATAAAGCCGCCCGTCCCCAGCGCATAGGGCAGGCTGGGAACCGACAGACTGCGCCCTCTGAAAGCCAGCGAAATAATCCCGCCGGACACCAACGCAATACCGAGCAACTCGCCTGGCGTGATGCTTTCCCCGGCAAACACGGCGGCACCCAAGGTGATCAGCACCGGCGACGATCCGCGTGAAATCGGATAGATCTGCCCCAGGTCACCGACGCGGTAACTGCGCACCAGAAACAGGTTGTAGCCCACATGCAGCAACCCCGACAGCACCGCGTAGCCCCAGCTTTCAATCGCGGGGGGCACCATGAACGCTGCGGCGACGACACTGGCGATGGCGATGGCAATGCACATCACCGTCATGGACCACAGCCGGTCGGCGCCGCTACGCAGCAGCGCATTCCAGCTGGCATGCAGCAGCGCGGCGAAAAGCACGAGGAGGATGAGATGAGTAGGCATGCCCCACTGTAGGCAATCCGGCGCCGGGGCTAAAGCGAAGTCTCCTCAGCGCAGCATGAGCGGAGACTCATGACTCACTCATCCGGTCGCTGGACTTTCAGTGCCTCGCTGACCAGCCATTGGCGAAAGCTGGCGATGTGCGGCTGGGATTCGATGCCCTTGGGGCAGACAAAGTAGTAAGCCAATGGCGATGGAAGCGGCACATCAAACAGCCGCACCAAACGGCCATCGCTGATTTCGTTCTCGACATGCCCGCTGCGCACCAATGCAACGCCCTGGCCGAGCAAAGCCGCCTCGACCGTCATGTTGGTATCGCCAAACCTGACGCTTTCCTGGAGCGGCAAATAGGCCAACCCGACGGCTTGAAACCACACCTCCCACTTTGGCACCAACTCGGCGCCATCCCGAGTCAGGAGCGGGAAATGCAACAAGTCTGCCGGGCTTTGCGGCGTGCCAACGCGCCGCAGCAATTCGGGACTGGCCACGGGAAATACCTGCTCCCCAAACAGGAACTCCGAATGCAGGCCTGGGTAATTGCCCTTGCCGAGCCTGATCGCAACATCAGCCTGGCCGTGAGAGAAGTGGATGATTTTATCCGTGGTGTCCAGCGAGACCAGCAGCTCGGGATGCTGGCGAGACAGACGCGGCAAGCGTGGCAGCAGCCATTTGAGCGCAAAGGAATAGGTGGTGCTGACGCTGAGCCGAACCCGGCCCTTTTGCTCGCGCAGATCACCCAAAGTCGCCTCCAGGCTGATGAAAAACTCCCGCACGATGGGCGCCAGCGCAGCCCCCGCTGCCGTGAGGCGTAACGCCTTGCCACGTTCAAACAGCGGCAGCCCCCAAAGCGCCTCAAGGTGCTTGAGCTGGTGGCTGACCGCGCTTTGAGTCACATGCAGTTCCTGTGCGGCTGCAGTAAACGTCGGGTGGCGGGTGGCAACTTCAAAGGCGCGCAAGGTCGCGGTAGGCGGCAGGTCTCTCATCGGGGCAGGATCCAGCGAGTTATAGGAAAAGCGCATGCATGAACGTTAGCTCATGCAGCAGCTTACTTCACTGTACCCATTTGAATCCTCGTCCTTGTTCAATCCGCGCCTACAGAAGCAGCAGCTTTGGCGAGTTGACCGACGAGAGGACGCCGGCGCCCTCCCCTCGAACACCCTTTGTTCAGGCAGGTTGCACTGCTTGAGCCTTGCTCGCGTTGCCAGGGCGGATTTTGAACCAGATGGCGTACATCGCCGGCAGGAACACCAACGTCATGATGGTGCCGACCAAAGTACCGCCGATCAGTGTGTAGGCCAGCGTGCCCCAAAAAACAGAATGGGTCAGCGGGATGAATGCCAGGATGGCCGCCATCGCCGTCAGCAGTACCGGGCGAGCCCTCTGTACCGTGGCTTCGATGACGGCGTGAAAGGGATCCAGGCCTTCCTGGGCGTTGTGATGGATCTGCCCGATCAGAATCAGCGTGTTGCGCATCAGGATGCCCGACAGCGCGATCAGCCCAACCAGGGCGTTGATACCAAACGGTTGATGAAACATCAGCAGCGTCGGCACCACGCCAATAAGACCCAGCGGTGCGGTGAAAAACACCATGATCATTGCCGAGATCGAACGCACCTGGACGATGATGATCAGCAGCGTCAGCGCAATCATGATCGGAACCAGCGGCACTATCGCCTGGCCTGCCTTGCCCGACTCCTCGATTGCACCCGCTTGCTCGATCCGATAGCCGGCGGGGAGCGTGTCGATAATCGGCTGCAGTTGCTTGATGATCACACCCGATACATCAGGTGGTTGAAGGCCTTCGTCAATATCGCCACGCACGGTGATCGTCGGTGTACGGTCACGGCGCCTGAGGATCGGATCCTCCATGCGCACATCCACCTCTCCGACCTGGGACAGCGGGATCCGCTGGCCCGCGGCGCCCACCAATGTAAACCCTTCAATCCGCGCAGGGTCCAGACGTATATCGCCTGCGGCGCGCCCAACCACCTGCACTGAACGAATGTCTTCACGAACCGACGTGATCGGCACGCCCGCCAGCAGGAATTGCAACTGCTGGGCGACGGCGCTGGAGGTCAGTCCAACCGCCTGCAAGCGATCCTGATCCAGGCTGAAATGCAGGGTCGGCGCCAGAGGGCCCCAGTCGCTGTTGACCGTCCTCATCAACGGACTCGCTTGCATGACCGCGTGTACACGGCCCGCAATCTCGCGCAGCTTCGTCGGGTCAGGCCCCATTACCCTGTAGGCGACGGGATAGGGTGAATACGGACCAAACACAATTTGAGTCGCCCTGACACGGGCCTCGGGGGCGAGCCCGGCAGCGACCGCCTCGCGAAAACGCAGCTTGAGGGTTTCACGTGCCTCCTGGCTGGACGTCAGCACCACGATTTTGGCGAATGACGGATCCGGCAGTTCTGGCGCCATCGCCAGGAAGAAACGCGGCGCGCCCTGCCCGATATAGGCCGTGACGATTTTTGCCTCTTCCTGCTTTTGCAGCCAGGCCTCGACCTTTTTCGCAGTGGCACTGGTCTGCTCGATGGAGGTTCCGTAGGGCATCTGCACCTCGACCATCACCTCGGGACGATCTGACGTCGGGAAGAACTGCTTCTTCACCAGGCCCATGCCCAGGACGGCCACGACAAACAGCGTGATAACCGTGCCAGCCACCAGCCATTTGAGTTCGATGACCCGGGTCAGGACCCGGCGGAAGCGGTTGTAGCGCGGGGTATTGTAGATAGCCGCATGCCCACCCTCTACCTGCTTGATGTCTGGCAGCAACTTCACGCCCAGGTAAGGGGTGAAAGCCACTGCGACAACCCAAGAAGCGATCAGAGCAATGCCCACGATCCAGAACATGTTGCTGGTGTACTCGCCGGCAGTGGACTGGGCGAAACCGTTTGGCATGAAGCCAACCGCCGTTACCAGTGTGCCAGAGAGCATCGGCGCAGCCGTATGACTCCAGGCATACGCAGAGGCTTTGATGCGGTCGTAGCCCTCCTCCATTTTCACGACCATCATTTCGATCGCGATGATGGCGTCATCTACCAGCAACCCGAGCGCCAGGATCAATGAACCGAGGGTAATACGGTCAAAGTTCTTTCCGGTGGCCGCCATCACCACAAACACGATCGCCAGTGTCAATGGCACGGCAGCTGCGACCACGACGCCTACACGCCAGCCCATGCTGAGGAAGCAAACAAGCATCACCACGAGCAGCGCGACAAAAAACTTGACCATGAACTCGCCAACGGCCGAGTCGATGTTGACGGCTTGATCGGTCACCTTGGTCAGCGTCATGCCCAGTGGCATGCCTTCATTGATCTTGGTCGTCTCGGCGTCCAGCGCCTTGCCCAGGTCCAGGCCGTTCCAGCCTTCGCGCATGATGACCCCCAGCAGCAGGGTCTCTTCTCCGTTACTGCGCACCAGAAAGGTTGCCGGGTCTTCATAGCCACGTTCGACAGTGGCCACGTCGGAGAGCTTGAGCGTGCGCCCCTGAACCACAATCGGCGTGTCACGAATCTTCTCCAGCTTGTCCAAGGCGCCGTCCAGGCGGAGGAAGACTTGCGGCCCATTTGTTTCAATCGAACCGGCGGGCGTGAGCACGTTTTGATTATTCAGCGCGGCAAAGATGTCCTGAGGCGCAATGCCCAGGGTGGCCAACCGATCATGGGAGAACGAAACAAATATTCGCTCGGCTTGCTCACCGATGATGTTGACCTTCTTCACGCCCGGCACATGCAACAGTTGCTGGCGCAACGACTCAGCATCACGCACCAGCAGCCGCTGCGGCTCGCCTTTGGCTTTGAGGGCGAACAGCGCAAACGTCACGTCCGAATACTCGTCGTTGACCAAGGGCCCGATTACCCCCGCCGGTAGCTTGGTGGCTTCGTCGTCGAGCTTTTTGCGTGCCTGATAAAACTCTTCCTGCACCTGTGAGGGTGGCGTGCGGTCCAACAACGACACCATGGTGAAAGCAAGACCAGGCCGCGTATAGGTTTCCGAGCGGTCGTACCATTTCAATTCCTGCAGGCGTTTTTCAAGTGGCTCTGCGACCTGGTCCTGCATTTCCTGCGCAGTAGCCCCCGGCCAGGCAGTAATGACCGTCAACTGCTTGACCGTAAACGGTGGATCCTCCGCACGCCCCAGTTGGAAGAACGCCAGGGTGCCCGCAACCGCGATCAGAAAGATCAGGAATACGGTAATGGATCGCTCACGAACGGCAATCGCCGAAATATTAAAGCGGCCTTCGCTCATGGATGACTCCCGGCAACATGGGCTTCATCCTGCTGGGGCACTCTCACGTCCTCTCCATCGCGCAGCAGATGGGCGCCTAACGCGACGATCTGCTCACCGACCTTGAGATCGCCTGCCACGCGCGCGGCATCGTCGCTCAATCCCAGCACCTGAACAGGACGCCAGGTCACCTTTGCCGGCGAGCCTGCGATCACCCACACTCCGCTGCCATTGCCTGGGTCATAAAGGGCCGCGATGGGGACTTGCAGCGCCTGCCCGTGCGCGGCGCCTTCTGCGATCCCCAGCGTGACCGTCGAACCTATCGGGGCATTGGCCAGCGCGCCCTCAAGCACATACCGCGCCTCAAACGTGCGCGTCACTGGGTCGGCAGAGTCAGAAAGCAGCCTGAGCTTCGCTGTAACAGCCCCTGCGGTACTGCCGTAAAGCGTCGCTTGCGCGCTGGATCCGGCTGCAGGACGCAACGTCTCGGGCAGATGCACGATGGCTTCGCGCTGGCCTGCGCGGGCCAGTCGAACCACGGGCTGCCCCGGGCTGACGACTTGCCCGGGCTCCGCGAGTGTTTCCACCACGACACCGTCGGAATCCGCAAATAACACCGCGTAGCCGGAAGCATTGCGGGCGACATCGGCCTGGGCTTGTGCGGCGCTGAGCTGCGCCTTTGCGCTATCCGCTGCGGCCTTGACCTGGTCGTAGGCCGATGCAGAAACAGCCCCTGCGGCGACGAGGTCGCGATATCGCGCCTCGTCATCGGCGGTCTGCCTGGCGCGGGCCCTGGCGGCGGTGACCGACTCTTGCTGCGCTCGCGCCTGCAACCCCAAGTCGATAGGGTCAAGGCGCATAAGCGGCTGACCGCGTTTAACGCTCTGGCCGGTATCGACCAGCCGTTCGAGGATCTTGCCGGAGACCCGAAAGCCGAGATCGCCCTGCACGCG
Source organism: Pseudomonas sp. NFACC42-2 (assembly GCF_900116055.1). Taxonomy (NCBI): domain Bacteria; kingdom Pseudomonadati; phylum Pseudomonadota; class Gammaproteobacteria; order Pseudomonadales; family Pseudomonadaceae; genus Pseudomonas; species Pseudomonas sp. NFACC42-2. The sequence goes on along the minus strand of NZ_FOZO01000001.1, from coordinate 72,320 downwards.
GGCCGCCACTACCCCCGTGAATGAACGTGACGTCTCCGATGAGCCCTCAACCGTTCCGGGCCTTACCAGAGGAGCCTGCGTGCGCGGATCGTCAATGTTGGATGAGTCACCACACGCCGTCAGGACGAGAGGCAACAAGCAGGCTGCAATGGGGATGGGTCGGAGCCGGAGCATAGGTTCCCTTATTGAATAGAAAGAACAGGGATCACATATTCAGACTTGTGACCATTATTGTCAATGGTCACGCTCGAGATCTCAAATAACGCAGAAGGATGCGCTCCCCCCGCAACGCAATCGCTCATGACCTCGTTGAAACAAGACCCGGCTGATGCAGGACTGCATATTCCAAAGGAGCACATGACGGGAATGAACGATATTATCCAGTCATATCTGAATTTAGCCCAGAGGCCTCAATTGACAGAGAGTGACCATACAGTACTATGGTCACCAACAATGTTCGATTCAAGGAATCTCAATGCACTCCCTCCGCCCCGCTGCTTTTTTGATCAGCGCCAGCTTGATGACAGGTTGTGCGGTCGGTCCGGACTATCGCCGTCCGGACGCCCCGCTCCCGGACCGTTACCTGAGCCAGTCTTCTGTCGAGCAGAGACCAGGGGCGACGCCTGCCAGCCTCGTCATCTGGTGGGAGGGCTTCGGTGATCCACTGCTCGCCGACTTCGTCGCCAAGGCGCTTGAACAGAACCTCGATCTGGCCCAGGCCCAGGCACGAGTCGCGCAGGCGCGGGCAGGACTAGGCGCCGCCAATGCCGCTTTATTGCCCTCAGGAAACATCAGCGGCCAGGCCGCCCGCGCCTACCAATCAGTCGAGACGCCACTCGGCCAGGTGCTGAACTCAACCCCCGGCTATGATCGCTATGGCAGTTCCTACGAGGCCGACCTCAATGCCAGCTGGGAAGTGGATGTCTTTGGCGGCCTGCGACGCGGACGCGAGGCGGCACTGGCCGAGTACCAAGCGTCCGAGGCTGGCGCCGCGGCCACGCGATTGGCCATCGCCGCACAGACTGCGGATATCTACATCACTGTCCGCGGATTGCAGGCTCGGCTGGACATCGCTAATCGACAAGTCAAAACCCAGCAGGGGCTGCTGGAGAAAGTCCAATTGCTCTACAGCAAGGGGCTTGCCGCCAGCTATGAGGTTCGTCAGACCGAGGGGGCTTTAGCACAGGTCCAAGCCACCGTACCGGTGCTGCAGACCGGTCTGGATGCGGCCATGAATTCACTCGATGTCATGCTCGGCACGCCACCCGGTACTCATCGCACGCAACTTGCCATGGTCGCAAGCATTCCGGCAGCGCCGCAGTTAAAGGCCATGGGAACGCCAGCCGACTTACTGCGCCGCAGGCCTGACCTCATAGTGGCCGAGCGCCGCCTTGCCGCCTCAAACGCACGCATCGGGGAGGCGATTGCCGAGTACTACCCTAAGTTCTCTCTGAGCGCATTACTGGGGAGTGCAACGGCTGTATCGGCAGGCAATCTTTTTTCCGGCGGCGCCAGTCAATCGTCGGGCGTACTGGGACTGCGCTGGAGACTCTTCGACTTCGGGCGCATCAACGCCCAAATCGACCAAGCCAAGGGACAGGAAGCCGAATCCCTGGCCGCGTACCGTCAGTCTGTGCTGCGCGCCACCGAGGATGTCGAGAACGCGCTCTCCTCACTGGTGAATCGGGACGCCCAAGCGTCCACCCTCATTGGAGGCGAGACGTCTTTGACGCAAGCGCGCCAATCGTCGTTCACTGCTTATGAGAAAGGCACGGCCAGCTTGATTGACGTCCTGCACGCTGACGAGACCCTGCTTCAGGCTTCCGACGCTCGGGCGCAGGCACAAACCGAATCGGCACGCGCGGCAGTCGCCGCGTTCAAGGCGCTGGGCGGCGGCTGGCAGCCCTCGGATAGCCGACTGACGAGCCGATGACACGGGTGCTTTTCGAGATTCAATCAAGGGGTATGCAAGATGACAGTGAGAGAAAATTCATGGGTGCTCATTACCGGAGCCTCCAGCGGATTCGGCAAGGAATTTGCCCGACAGTACGCCGCAAAAGGGAAATCGCTGATTCTGGTAGCCCGCAGGCTGAACGAGCTTGAAGCACTCGCGGACGAATTGCGTAGTCGTTTCGACGTCGACGTGATGGTGCAGCAAGCAGATCTTTCATCAATAAATGTGATTATCGATCTGCATCGGCGCCTGCATGACAGCAATACGGTGGTCGATGTCCTGATCAACAATGCGGGTTACGGCTTGCAGGGAGCATTCCTGGATGAGCCCCTGGAAAGCTCCCTGGCGATGATCGACCTGGACGTCGCCAGCCTGACCGCCATCACTCGTCTGTTTGCAGAGGATATGCGGGCCAGGCGCAAGGGGCATATCTTGATGACGGCCAGCCTGCTGTCCTACCAGGGCGTGAAGAACTTTGCGGTTTACTCTGCCGCCAAGGCTTACGTACTCAGATTCTCCGACGCCCTGCATCGTGAGCTCAAACAAGACGGTGTGGTGGTCACAGCGCTTTGTCCAGGCATGTCGGATACCGGGTTTGCAGCAAGTGCCAAACAAAAGATAACACCGGTCTTGAAGAGGGTCATGATGCAACCCGAGCCTGTAGTGCGTGCAGGGATACAAGCGTTGCACGCAGGCCGCATGAGCGTCGTGCCGGGCTTTGGCAACAAGGCTATTGCGGTCTTGACCTGGGCCACACCCCGTCGACTTCACCAGGGCCTGATGTCGCGCGTAATGGGTGTTTGAGCGGGCCAGGCAATGCCTCCGACGACGGATACCTGATCCACTAGGTATCCGCTCTCAGGCCACGCAGTGAGTCAGAATCGATAGCTGACAGAAGTGCCCAAACCGCTCGCGCTATTTTTATACTTCGAGCTGTAGGCGCCTCTTGAGGCGGATACGTCATTGACCTGTACGCTTTCCTCCCATAGGTAGGAATACGCCACATCGATCGTGACATTCTCTGCCGGCGTCCACCCTGCCCCGACACTGATGACTTTCCGGTCACCGGTAGGGATTCGCGGCCCACGGTTGACGTTGTTGGCGGGGGACTGGTCAACCGAGAAGCCGGCGCGAAGAACCCACTGATTGTTCAGCTTATACGCCGTGCCGATAGCGTGCGCCCACGTGTCGTGCCAGTTCTGCTCCTCGGTAATACGACTCAGCGTTCCGCTCAACGCCGCAGGCAAGCCACTGTTTTCGAACACCAACTCCTTGAAGCGACTCCAGCGCGTCCACGTACTGCCCAGGTAGAGCGTCCAGTCACTGTTGAGTTGGTGAGTCACGGAAAAATCGACTGATTCCGGGGTGTCCACGTCCAAGGAAGCGTCATAGCTCGTACCGCTTACACCCAGCACACTGAAGATGCCGTCGGTGAGCTTGGTCTTGGCATCCAGCTGGTAGCTGACTTTGGAGTGATAGGTCAGACCCAACCGAGTTCGATCTGTCGCCTGCACTAGAATACCCGCGTTAAACCCAAGCGCCGTGTCATCACCGGTGCTTTTGAGTTTTCCGTCATTGCGGCCCGGGCTGAGTGGATTGAGCACCATCCCGGAAAGCTCACCACTGATACGGTTGATGGTCGGTCCGAAACCGATCGAGACCTTGTCGTTGAACGCATAGCTGATGGTGGGCTGAAACGTAAGGGTCGTGACCTCACTTTTGTTGGCGTAGTAGCGGCCGGCGAACCCACTGCCATAATCGGTCATTAGCCCAAACGGCACATAGAAACCCACACCGAACGCCCAGTGCTCATCGATGGGTTTGACGTAGTAACCCATGGGCACTGTGGTGGTCGGCACCATGTCCCCGTCCTCCTGCCCCCCGAATGTGCTGCGCGTCTGGCTTATATGGGCCTTTGCGAAAAGCGTTGCCGCCCCGACGCTGGCCTGCTCTTTTTTCAAGCGAGACATACCGGCCGGATTACCGAAGACGGTACTCGCATCTTCTGCCGATGAAGAACGGCCGGCAAATCCGGAGCCCATCCCACTGATGCTTTGTTCATTGAGAGCGAAACCGCTCGCGAACAGTTGTGTCGACGAGAGGGCAACAGCAAGGCCAAGCGGGGTCCTGCGCAGTATTTTTTTCATTATTAGGACTCGATAGATCATCGGGATAAAGCGGTAGAGAGCGTCACGCTGAGCGCGGGCTACCGGGAGGGGCCGCTGCGCAGCGTGACGAAGATCGTGCGCGCCGCGGCGATTCCTCCAGGATAGGTACAGCATATTTATTCATGTGACCATTTATGTCAATAGTCACCAATTCGACAAATGAACATGCGTGGCTAGGCGGCAAATGCTGCGCGGATAATCCACTCAGTTACCTGGTGAGGTTTGATACATGGCTGTGAATGTGGGGATCAGGCCCCGGATTCGAGTTAATACCGCGCCCCGGAAAATGGTGTCCACCTGGATCGGTGTTCACCATCATCTCAGCGTTGATATCAGAGCAAAGTGATAGAGATGATTAGCGCAGGCTCACGGCATCAAGCTACGCAGAATGAGATTGGAGGTGAGGACCGGAGCCAGCTCGACGAAGTCAAGGTTGTATTGCAAAAGCAACGGATTGACGAAAGGGCGCAGCGTAAGGTGAATCGAATCGACTGTTTCGTCCAAGGGTGTTTTGCGTTCAAATTCGCCGATTTCTCGGCCTTCACGCACAATCTGCAACACGAAGCCCCTGACCAAGACGTCATATTGCTGAGCGCAGGGCCAGTTCTCAGACGCTGCAAATGCGGCGATGTCATAGAGCTTTCGATCACTGAAGAACAAATTCACCCCGGTAGCGATCAGCGTTTTCACCAAACGTCGAAAACGTTCGGTCGGCGAGATGTCCTCTACATTAATGGCCTGTTCTACGGCCGCGATGATTTCCGCCAGGCAATTGCCGCAGATAGCCTCACCAATCGCCTGCTTGGAATCAAAAAACTTGTAGATGTACGCCTTGGAAAACCCGATCGCTTTCGCCAGGTCGGAAACCGTAGTTTTGCTATAGCCGTATTGACTGAAGTGCTGATTGGCCGCCGCGACGATCTGATTCCGGATCTCATGATCGGCTGGGCCACGGATGCTGGGGGAAGCTATGGATGTCTTGTTCATACGAGCTAGCTTACGCATCCGAAAAGCGCTTGACAACGAGTGACCAAATTATACTTTTGTCACAACCTCGCAATGATCAGGGTTGGTTTCAGGTCAATTGTCTCTACGCGGAAGGCCAAACACCTCCCCTATCAATCCCTGTCAGCTTGCCGGATTGCGTGCCATGACGATCCACGTCGCGCCGTCGATCATCACCGACCGCTCGCCGGCTAGGCCCGCGAAGGCGGCGCGAACCGCGGCCCAGGCGCGGGCTCGGATGGCGTCGGGCTGATCAGCGAGCACAAGCGCCAGCGGGCCCCCCTCGAATGCCATCTTCACCGCGTCGTCGATCGCCGCGTCCCGCGTCACGCCCTCGCCGAACGGGATGGAAGCATCGAAGGGTGTGCTGGTGATATCGGTGAAGCCGGCCGCTGTCAGGATGCGTGCCACGCGCTCCCGGTCGCCAAACGAGAATGGGCCGGGCGCTTCGGGATCGGGCCGTGCGGTCAGCGGGAGGATGCCCTTGAGCGCGCCCATCGGCAGGCGCACCCAATCATTCTCGGCCACACCACGCCAGCAGACGAAAGCGGCCCGCCCGCCCGGCCGGAGCGCGCGTCGCATATGGGCGAACGCCCCTGTCGGATCGTCGAAGAACATCACCCCGAAACGCGAAAACAGGAGGTCAAACGCGCCCTCAGGCAACTCGGCGCTGCTGGCATCGGCTACCCGGAACCGGGCCGGCGTATCCTGTGGCGCCAGCGCACGCGCGCGGCCGATCAGCGGTTCGGATATGTCCACGCCCAGCACATGGCCACCCGCGCCGACGCGGGCGGCCAGAGCCAGGCTCGACGCGCCCGCGCCGCAACCGATGTCAAGCACGCGTTCGCCCGTGGCGGGCGCGGCGGCTTCGATCGCGGCCTGGCCGAACACCGCAAACATGGCGTCGAGCCGGGCCTGGTTAGCGGCCCAGTACTCTCCGCTTTGGCCATTCCAGTCGGCAACCTGATAGGCATTTTGCTCTGTCATGACATCTCCTCGTTTTGATCCGTTTTTAACCAGGCCGTGCAAAAGCCGGGAACACCGACCTTCTGAGACCGGTGTTCCAGAAGCCTGCGACAACCGAATTGCCCTCAAACCAGCATCGACTGTTGGGCGGAGATACCCGCCGTCGCGCCGTGCGATATTGCCAGGGTGACCGAGGCCATAAGGGGGTTTGCCAAGTCGCCCGCAGCATAGATGCCGGGCACGCTGGTTTCGCGGCGCTCGTCGACCTTCAGGGCGATGCCCTGGGGCGTATCCACCGTGGCGAGGCCCAGCGACTCATGCAAGCGTGCAGACGGCTTGTTGCGCGGATGCGCGAACAGAATGTCGACCGCGACAGGGAGGCCGGCGTTGAGCCTGACGGTGGCGTTATGGTTCTCGTCATGGTCGATTTCGGTGATCCGGCCATTGACGACAGAGATGCCACGTCGCGCCAGGTCGGCCTGGATGTCGGGTGGAATGTCATGCCCATTGGCGAAGACCGTCAACATGTCGGTCCAATCGTGGAACAGCCTGACCTGATTCATCGATTGCGGGCCGGACCAGACGAGGCCCCAATGCTGGCCGGCGACTTCAAAGCCATCGCAATAGGGGCAAGGCACGATGGAGGTGCCCCAGTTTTCGGCATAGCCCGGAACATCAGGTATCTGGTCAACGACGCCATAGCTCAGGATCAGGCGGCGGGCCCTGAGGCTTTCGCCATCGCCAGTGAGGACGCAGAAATCGTCGATGGCGCCGGAGATGCTCTCGGCACAGGCAGTGACCAGCCTGACCGTGGGATAGCGCGCCAGCTGCCGCCGCGCCTCGGCCAGGATCTCCAGCGGTGGCTTGTGATCGTGGCCGAGCAGGCCATGGGAGTGGCCGGCGAAGCGGTTGCGTGGCAGGCCGGTATCGAGAACGGTGACCTTGCGCCGGGCACGACCGAGCTGCAGGGCTGCAGCAAGACCGGCAAAGCTGCCGCCGATGATGATGACGTCATTCATGGTGATGGGCTCCGCGCTGTGGATGAAGGGAAATCGGCTTGCATTTTTAAGATACTTTGAAGTACCCTAATTCAAGAATTAGAATACTGTCAAGTACTGGAATATTTATGACTGAACACAACCAGGGTCGGCGCGGCCGGCCCGCCAACGAGGCGCTTGGCCAAACGATAGTCGACGCCGCGTGCGAACTTTTTGTGGAATTGGGTTTTCAAGCGACGACAATGGACAAGGTCGCCCAGCGGGCGAAGATATCCAAGCTCAGCATCTATCGGCACTTTGAGAACAAGGAGGCGCTGTACAGCGCGGCCATCGCGGCCCACTGCCATCAGTTTGCACCACAGACCCTTATTGAAGGCGTCGACGGTTCGGCGGCAGATCAGCTCATGGCGGTGGGAACATTCCTGCTTCGCACGTTGTTGAGCCCGGATGTGCGCAGTGTCGAAGCCATGATCATGGTCGACAAGACGAATCAAACGTCGTTAAGCAAGCTCCATTACGAAGCCGGCCCCGCCTATGTCATCGCCCAGATCGAGGCCCTGCTGCGTCAGTTGCACGGGAAGGCGGTGCTGAATGTGCCCGATCCTCTGGGGTCCGCCCGCTTGTTTGCCGCGCTTTTCAAAGGCTCCGATCTCCTGATGATCGCCCGCTTCGATGAGGCGAGAGCAGAGGATGAAATCGAATCCTATTGCCGATCGGCCGTCACCCTGTTCATCGCCGCGCATGGTGGCAACGACCGCGCTGGCGGATAAGCATTCATTGCGCCAGGCAGCTTGGCCTGAGCCGCTGTCCGGGCCTTGGCAGCTATCACCTGATCTATTCGAGCCAGCAGGCCAAACATCTGCATGGCCCCATGGCTTAGCTGAACACCGAAGAACTCTCAGCTTCGATATCGACCAAGGCGCGCCCTTTCGACCAACGCTTATAATCCGCGGGAGTCATCCCCGTCAGTTGTATAAAAGAACGACGAAATGACGTGTCCTCGTTATAGCCACAATTAAGGGCTACCTGTTTAACGCTGGCCCCTGGTATCTGTAGCAGTACACAGGCCGTCTCTATTCTCACGCGGGTTATGAGTTCTTTAGGCGATTCATTTGTGAGGTTCTTGAAGCGTCTGTGTAAAGTTCGCTCGCTCACATTCAACGCCTTGGCCAGCCCCGCAGCGGTCAGGCCAGGATTTCCGTGTCGAATGATTTGCTCCGTTTCCAGCAGCAGGGGATCGGCATTGTTAATGAATCCTCGGGGCGCGTAGACGGACTGGGGCAATGGCAAGCTATCGGTCACAGAAATATCAGCCGTTAATTTCGCTACCTCCGCGCCTGCCAGGCTCCTGATCACATAAAGCGCCAAATCAATCCACGACAAAGGCCCGCCGGTAGTCACGATGCGATCCTGGGACTCTACTGCGGAACCCCATGCAACCAGCGCCTTGGGAAATCGCTGTTTGAAAACATGGTGGAGCCACCACGTTGTGGTACAGCGCCGACGGTTCAACAGGCCTGCCTCGCCCAGCACAAATGTGCCGGCACACGCCGCCCCCACCAGTGCTCCCTGTTGGTGATTGGCTTTAATCCACTGCGCAGCTCGCGTGAGGGATTCAGAGCCAGGTGGCAGCCGATCAGCCCCGAGTGCCATCCCGGTAACAAGTACAGCGTCGCAAGGCCCGACATTTTCAAATGTTGTATCAACGGGGATCACCCGCCCTTGCGGGTCTCGCACTGCGTTGCCATCGGCACTGACTATGATCGTCTCAAACTCGTCGCAGACGTGGGCCTTTAAGGCAGATGGCAGCCCCGCCGGTGGAGACCTCAACGCCTGATTGGTCATCCAGAACAAATCAGCCAGCCCGGTAATCGCAGACATCAGGCTGCCCTCTAAAGCAACGATGGCAATGCGCATGGTAATTCCCTGTTTAAAGATCAAGATGGCGAGTTTTGCATGAAATATGGCCGATCCGAGCCCTCACGGTTTTAGCAGAGTCTCCCTAGACTTGCAGCACAAACTGTAGAGACGGCCTACATGAAAAAGCTACTGCACCTAAATGTTCACTGCGCAAAAGAACGTTTGTGGGCCTTTCTGAGGTGGTCAGGTCGACTCACCTTCACAGTGGGAGCGTTCCTGCTGATATCTGGAGGCTCCGCCATGGCGGCAACAACCGCACACCCCGTGCCTAATATCGTGCTGGTACATGGTGCTTTCGCAGATGGCTCGAGTTGGTCGGCAGTGATGGAGCGATTGACTGCGATGGGCTATCACGTCACCGCTGTCCAGAATCCATTGACTTCATTGAGTGATGACGTAATCACCACGGAGCGCGTTCTGCGCAGGCAAAAGGGCGATGTACTACTGGTGGGACACTCGTGGGCTGGCGCGGTGATAACACAGGCTGGCAACGCCAGTAATGTAAAAGGCCTGGTCTATCTATCCGCGCTCGTGCCTGACAGTGGTGAGTCTGCTGCGGATCTCTTGGCGCGGTTGAAGGCGCCAATGACGGGCCTCAGCCCGGATGCGGATGGGCTGCTTTGGCTGGATGACCCAGCGCAATTTCATCACGTGATGGGCGCAGACCTGGCGATGTCAAACGCACGGTTTCTGTCATCAGTGCAGCAGCCCATTGCCGCCGTCTGTTTCGCCGCAAAGGTCAAGCATGCGGCCTGGCATGACAAGCCAAGTTGGTACTTGCAAACAATCGATGACGAGGCACTTCCCTACCCGGTGCAGCAAACCATTGCGCGCCAGATTGGCGCCAGGACCTTGTCTATTCGATCCAGCCACCTGTCATTGATTTCTCAGCCCGATGCAGTAGCCAAATTCATCGACCGTGCTGCCAGCGAATCGGAAAGATGAGCCTGCGCCCAAAAACAACGTTGATAACAACGCTTTTCCACTCCCGAGGAAATCAAGAATGAAAGTGCTCCATATTGACTCCAGCATCATGGGCAAAGATTCCATCACCCGAGATCTTACCGCCTCCATCGTTGCGCACATTCAAGCCAGTAATCCTGGTGCCCACGTGCAGCGCCGCGACCTCGCCGACCAAGAAGTGAGACACCTGAGTGGCTCAATTGCCGCAGGGTTTCGACAAATGGGAAACAGTGATTTTTCGGCGGAAATTTTATTGGAACATCAACTCTCGGAAACGCTGGTGACCGAGTTTCTCGCGAGCGAAGTGCTCGTAATCGGTGCGCCAATGTACAACTTCAGCGTTTCGACTCAGTTGAAGGCTTGGTTAGACAGAGTCGCGCAGGTGGGGCGCACGTTCAAATATACCGAACGCGGCCCTGTTGGCTTATGCGGCGGGAAGCGCGTCATCGTGGCATCGGCGCGCGGAGGTTTTTACGCTGAAGGTCCTTTTCAGAACATGGACTTTCAGGAAAGTTACCTGAAAGCGTTTTTTGGCTTTCTGGGAATTGACGATATCGAATTCGTTCGTGCCGAAGGCGCCTCTAAAGGCGAGCAGGTTCGCGATAACGGCGTAACGCTGGCCAAAAACGCCATTACCTCGGCAGTTGCACACTTGTCAGCAGCCCACTAATAACCATTAAAGCCAGGAGATTAACGGATGCTTTACGCCATAAAGTTGACCTACACCAGTTCTGCCGAACAGATTCGGGAGCACCTGGATGCGCACAAGGGCTGGCTGATCAAATACATCCGATCGGCACATGTGCTTTTCGCCGGCCCGCTCATGGATAAGAGTGGCGGATTCATTCTCGCCCATGCCCATCAGTTGTCAGACATTCAGAAAATAATGGACGAGGATCCTTTTGTTGCCCACAGGCTTGTAAGCCTCGACATAATTGAGTGCGACCCGGCAATTCGCTCGACGGATTTCGCAGCACGCTGGGCCGAGAATGCGCAGTCTGTATAAATGACCGGTGAGTTTGGAAACAACAGGCTGCTTTAGACGAGGGGTCCAGAAATACCAACTTTGTCGACTCTTCACTGCAATCTTTGACTTGCCTGCACCACCGCGATTCGATGAGCAATCCGATTCTATACGCTATGTAGAAGCGTTCCTCATCATTCACCTCTGATTGATCTGGAACTCCCCATGGATATTTCTTTCACGACCTTGGTTCTATTTGCTACGTCAGTGGCGATTCTAATGATCACGCCCGGGGCGGACATGATCTACATCCTGTCTAATTCGATCAGTAATGGTGCCCGCGGGGGTATGGCTGCGATTCTTGGCGTGGCAAGTGGCGCGTTTTGTTATGTGCTTCTGGCGATAGCGGGTGTGGCGGCCCTGATCGCCGCGTCGCCACTGTTGTATGGCCTGTTGGTAATAGCAGGCGCGGCATACCTCTCCTGGCTGGGTGTGGGCCTGCTCCGCTCCCGTCAATCGGTGACACAGGTCCAGGGCGGAATCAGGGCAACTTTCTGGACCGTCTACCGACGCGGGTTGATGACCAACTTGCTCAACCCGAAGGCGATGATGTTCACCCTCTCATTCATGCCGCAATTCATTCCGCAGCACGCAAGTCATAAAGCACTTTCTATGCTTTATCTCGGTGTCGTCCTGGTAGTGGTCATGATTTTAGTAGAGCTGCCCCTTGCGCTCTGTGGACGACAGATTGGCCTTAAGTTAGGTAATAATCCACGCATTGGTGTGTGGATCAACCGAGTCGCAGGGGCGTTGCTGCTGTCCATTGGTGTTTTTCTTGTACTCTCTAACGTCTTCTAAACCATCTTGCCCAGGATAGTCGTTGGACAAATAACGGTCATTCCCTTTGGAAAACCACAGCGCTAGAACACAAAGCTATGCCCTAACTCCACCTCCATCCACCCCAAGAACCGCCTGACCCTGGGAAAACTGGAGTGCGCCTTCGGGAACACCAAATGGTGGGCGGCAACCGGAGCGCTCAACGCTTCGGGGGCGACTTCAACCAGCGAACCGTTGGCCAGGTATTTTTGCGCCAGCAGCGTGCTTTCAAGAGCGAACCCCAGGCCGTGGCTCGCGGCTTCCAGGCTCATGTAGGAACGGTCGAAACTCAAGGCGTAGGGCTTTTCGGGGCGCGCCAGGCCATGCTGGGCGAACCACTCAGGCCACCTGAGCAAGGTTGCTTCGGAAAGGATCAGCTCTTGTGCCAGGAGATCTGCGGCGTTTTCTACCGCGCAGCGCGCGATCAGCTTGGGCGAGGCCAGCACCGCGAAACTTTCGTTGCGTACGGTGCGCACTTCATAGCTGGGCCAATTAGGCCGGCCGTGACGAATATCCACATCGATCTTGTCCTGGCTGAAATGCAGCGACTCATAGGAACACGACAAATTGATCTGGATGTCCGGATTGCTCGCGCGAAACGACTCCAACCGCGGCATCAGCCAGAGCAAGCCAAAGCTGGGGGCCGAATGCAGCCGCAGGCAATCCAGGCTGACGTCACTCGCGGCGCGCTCGGTGGCGACCTCAAGGCTCTGCAACAGGCCGGAAATATCCTTCAAGTACTGCTCACCCACTGGCGTCAGGGTCACCCCACGCGCTGCCCGCACAAACAACTGTCGACCAATCATCACCTCCAGCTTGGCCAGTTGATGGCTGATCGCTGACGGTGTGAGGTCGAGCACTTCGGCGGCCCTTGCCAGGTTGCCAAAACGGGCTGTCTGCTCGAAGGCCTGAATGGCTCTCAGCGGTGGCAGATTGGAGGTGGGGATATCGTCCTGGCGCATCGGTATTCAGCCTATTGTTTTTGGGTCGCGGGCGGATCGTGCCATTCAAACATTTGCGGTCTACATTGACGAGTGCTGAATTTTATTCATGTAGCAGTGAGGTTTGCGTTATTGCTCGGCCCGTCGACGGGGACCACTCTGAGCCATCGATCGCTGAATCGAACCATAAAAACAATCAGAGGTATCCCTCATGCTTCTTCAAGGCAAAGTCGCGATTATTACTGGCGCCGCATCCGCACGCGGCATCGGCCGCGCAACCGCGCTCACCTTCGCCCAACACGGCGCCCGCGTTGTGATCCTGGATCTCGACGAGTCCGCCGCCCGTGACGCCGCGGCCACCCTCGGCGAAGGCCACCTGGGCCTGGCTGCCAACGTGGCCGATGAGCAACAAGTCCAGGCTGCGGTCGCCAAGGTGCTGGAGCACTACGGCCGTATCGACATACTCGTCAACAATGCCGGCATCACTCAGCCCATCAAGACCCTGGACATTCGCCCGAGCGATTACGACAAGGTCCTGGATGTCAGCCTGCGCGGCACGCTGTTGATGTCCCAGGCGGTGATTCCGGTGATGCGCGCCCAGGCTTCGGGCAGCATCGTCTGCATGTCATCCGTATCGGCCCAGCGCGGCGGCGGGATTTTCGGCGGCCCGCACTACAGCGCCGCCAAGGCCGGCGTGCTCGGACTGGGCAAGGCCATGGCCCGCGAATTCGGCGCGGACAACATTCGCGTCAACGCCATTGCGCCAGGCCTGATCCATACCGACATCACCGGGGGCCTGATGCAGGATGAACGCCGCCACGCAATCATCGAAAGCATCCCCCTGGGTCGGCTTGGTGCCGCGCAGGATGTTGCCAATGCGGCACTGTTTCTTGCCAGCGACTTGTCCTCCTACCTCACCGGCATCACCCTGGATGTCAACGGCGGCATGTTGATCCACTGACCACAGGTGCCAGCACCCGCTGTCCATTAAGTTCTGGATCGAAGATACGTCGGGCCTCAAGCCCGGCGTTCTATAAAAACAAGAGATCAGACCCTCATGATGACCACCATGACGCTTGACACTGTGTCCACAGTGCGCGCAAGCGCGTATCGCAAAACTGCCTGGCGATTGATGCCTTTCCTGATGCTGTGCTACCTGTGCGCCTACCTGGATCGGGTAAACGTCGGGTTTGCAAAGCTGCAGATGATGAATGACCTGTCCCTGAGCGAAACCGTATACGGGCTCGGCGCGGGCATGTTCTTTCTTGGCTATTTCCTCTGCGAAGTGCCGAGCAATCTCATCCTCCACAAAGTCGGTGCCCGGCGCTGGATCGCGCGGATCATGATTTCGTGGGGCATTATCTCCGCCCTCTTCGCCTTCGTGGAAACGGCCTGGCAGTTCTATGCGCTGCGCTTCCTGCTCGGTATCGCCGAAGCCGGGCTCGCACCGGGCCTGCTGCTCTACCTCACCTACTGGTTCCCCTCATACCGCCGCGCCAAAATGACCGTGCTGTGGTTCATCGCCATCCCGCTCTCCGGCATGATCGGCGGGCCGCTCTCGGGCTACATCATGACCCAGTTCGCCGGCGTGCATGGCTGGGCGGGCTGGCAGTGGATGTTCGTGCTCGAAGCCATTCCGACCGTCATCGTTGGCCTGATGGTGCTGGCTTACCTCAAGGACGGCGTGCACCAGGCGACCTGGCTCACCGATGAAGAAAAAGCGCTGGTCAGCAAAGAACTCGCCGAGGACAACAGCCGTAAAGTCACCCATGCATCGGTCGGCGCCTTCCTGCGCGACCGCCGCCTGTGGATTCTCGCCTGCATCTACTTTTGCGTGGTGATGGGCCAGTACGCGATCACCTTCTGGCTGCCGACCCTTATCCGTAATGCCGGTGTTGCCGACCCGATGCACATCGGCTTGCTCACCAGCCTCCCCTACCTGTGCGCCATTGTCGCGATGGTGCTGATGGGGCGCAGCGGCGACAAGCACCAGGAGCGCCGTTGGCATCTGGTGGCGCCAATGCTTGCCGGTGCGCTGGGCCTCACGTTGGCGGCGGTGTTCGGCACCCACCTGATGCTGTCGGTGTTGTGCCTGTGCCTTGCGGCAGCAGGCGTGCTGTCGGCGTCGTCACTGTTCTGGATGCTGCCGACCACCTTGCTCGGCGGCGTCTCCGCCGCTGCCGGGATCGCTGGAATCAACAGCTTTGCCAACCTGGCGGGTTTCTGCTCGCCCTACCTGATTGGTTGGATCACCACCACGACCGGTTCGAGCGCCATCGGCATGTACCTGATTACCGGTGTGCTGTGCATCGGTGCCTGCCTGGTGCTGCGCATTCCTGCCGCTTCGGTCAATCGTTGAGTTAACGGAGAATTTCCATGACTGCCACTTTATCTCGCGCGCCCTCCACCACGCTGGTGCAGCGCGCCCATAACATTCGCCGCCATGCCTTGCGCATGGGCCAAGTCCAGGGCCAGGGCTATGTCGGCCAGGCGCTGGGCGCGGCAGACTTGCTCGCCGTGTCGTACTTCCACGCCTTGAACTACAAGCCCGAAGACCCCGAGTGGGAACAGCGTGATCGCTTTTACCTTTCCATCGGCCACTACGCGATCGCACTGTATGCGGCGCTGATTGAAGCGCAAATCATCCCACTGGATGAGCTTGAAACCTACGGTTCGGATGACAGCCGCCTGCCCATGTCCGGCATGGCCGCCTACACCCCCGGCATGGAGATCACCGGCGGCTCCCTGGGCCAGGGGTTGGGCATCGCAGTGGGTGCCTGCCTGGGCTTGAAGCGCAAACAGTCCGCCTCATTCGTCTACAACCTGCTGTCGGACGGCGAGCTGAATGAGGGATCCACCTGGGAAGCGGTCATGTCCGCTTCGCACTGGAAGCTCGACAACCTGATCGCCATTGTCGACGTGAATAACCAGCAAGCCGACGGACATTCCAGCGAAGTGCTGGCATTTGAACCCATCGTTGACCGCTGGCAAGCCTTTGGCTGGTTCACCCAGCGGGTAGACGGTAACGACCTGGATGCCTTGGTCAAGGCGTTCGACGCGGCCCGCAGCCACCCCGACGCACAACCGCGCGTCATCATCTGCGATACCAAAATGGGCAAAGGCGTGCCGTTCCTGGAAACCCGCGAAAAGACTCACTTCATCCGCGTCGACGAGCATGAATGGGATGTGGCCCTGAACAACCTGGAAGAAGGCAGAACCGTATGAGCAACGCACACAAGACTGACGTTCAGGCACCCGCAGCGGCGAAGAAAAAGCTGACCACCTCGGCGATGATTGCCTCGATTGCCGCTGAAGGCCAGGCCACAAAACCAGCGCCATTCGGTCACGCACTGGCCGCACTCGCGGACCAGCGCCAGGACATAGTGGGTTTATCGGCTGACTTGTCCAAATACACCGACCTGCACATTTTTGCCAAGGCGCATCCGGAGCGTTTCTACCAGATGGGCATGGCCGAGCAACTGTTGATGAGCGCGGCAGCCGGCATGGCTCGGGAGGGGTTCGTGCCCTTCGCTACCACTTACGCGGTGTTTGCTTCGCGCCGGGCCTATGACTTCATCTGCATGGCGATTGCCGAGGAAAACCTCAACGTCAAAATCGTCTGCGGCCTGCCGGGCCTGACTACCGGGTACGGCCCCAGCCACCAGGCAACGGATGATCTGGCGATCTTCCGCGCCATGCCCAACCTAATGATCGTCGACCCCTGCGATGCCCTGGAAATCGAACAAGCCGTGCCCGCCATTGCTGCGCACCAAGGGCCGGTCTACATGCGGTTACTGCGCGGCAACGTACCGCTGGTGCTCGACGAATATGGCTACACATTCGAGATCGGCAAGGCCAAGACCCTGCGTACGGGCAACGAGGTTTTAATCATTTCCACCGGTTTGATGACCATGCGCGCCCTGGAAGCCGCCAAGGAACTACAGGCAGATGGCGTGGATGTCGCGGTGCTTCACGTGCCCACCATCAAGCCTTTGGATGAGCAGACCATTCTGGCTGAAGCCAGAAAGCCGGGGCGACTGGTAGTGACGGCCGAAAACCACTCCATCATTGGCGGATTGGGCGAAGCGGTGGCAACCGTGCTGTTGCGCAATGGCGTTACCCCGACGTTCCGGCAAATAGCGTTGCCGGACGCGTTTCTCGATGCGGGAGCGCTTCCGACGTTGCACGATCGCTACGGTATTTCCACCCAGGCTGTGTGCGCGCAGATCAAGGGTTGGCTATAGGGTTTGAACCTGCTGGGGACTGAATGAGTCCCCTGCAGGAGTGCCTCCGTTTGAGGTGGGGCCGCTCAGGACGCTACAAACGAAAAGCCGCGACTGGCCGCACTGCGCTCATATTCCAGGAGACACTCATAGTCAGCCTCACTGGCCGGCAGGACTTCCTTGATCGCGAGGTCACGGGACACCTCAGGAAGCTGCCCCAAGGCTTCGTTCATTGCATTCCTGATTGAAACGGCGTCCTGACCAATCGAGGTGATGTAAGGCAGGCAGGGACTGCGCGCACTTCGTGTCAGGATCCTGAGGCCTTCGATCTCGTCACTGTGATCTCTCGCAAGATAGTCGTAGGTGACACTGTCGATGGAAGCCAAATCACCCTCGCCTTCTCTAAGCCTTCGCAGGCTCTCCCTGTGGGATCCGGTGAAGGTGAGTTTCGAAAAAAAACCTCGGTCGCTGATCCCGGCAAGCGTGTGGCGAAATAAATTCATTCCAGAGTTGGAATCCGGGGCGTTGATCAGGCCATGGCGGCCCTGGAAACCTGCCAGGTCAGTCACGGCCGAATCAGCCCTGCAGAGCAGCACACTGCAATGGTCCCCTCCAGAGCCATGGGTAAGCTCATAGCTCGGGCGCCCTACCAGCTTTACCTTTCCCCGTAGCGACGTAACGAATGGATAGCCGCAGGTCTGGGATAACAACAGATCCGGGGAAAGCCAGTGCGCCGCGAGATCAACGACCTGTGTTTGCCCACGGCGCTCGCCGAGAATCGCCAGGATGCGCTCAAGCCAGGCATCCTGTGCGTGTAGAACCCTGGCGGGAGCGAGGTACATGGATAGATCGCTGGTCATATGACATCCATTCAGAGGGGCGATTGATACTGCTCACAGCAGGAAACGGTTGGCCGGCGTCTTCAAGCCCAAGCGATCCCTCAGTGTCCCGGGCTCATATTCCTGGCGGAACACCCCTCTGGCTTGCAGCAGAGGCACCACGCCACGGGTGAAGGTTTCGAAGTCAGTGGGCAAAAACGGAAACATGAGGTTGTAGCCATCGACGGCATTCGACTCGTATAACGCTGAAAGCTTGTCGGCAATATGCTCCGCCGTTCCGATCAATAGCCAGGTGCTGGAGCTCTTGACCAACCGGCGCCCTATCTCGCGGATGGACAGGGAAGTGTCGTACTGCTTGAGCAGGGCCAGCTCGGTTCGAATGCCATCAAACTCGGACTCATCCGGCAACGCTGGCAACGGACCGTCCGGCGATAGTCCTGTCAGGTCCAGGCGGGTGTAGCTGGAGACCAGGTCAATCGCCACCGCATCGATAATCAGGCTGTCCTCCAGGTGCCGACGTCGTTCCTCCTCAGTCTCATCCCCGAGCACCACCGGCAGCACGCCGGTGATGATTTTCAGATCACTGGAATGCCTGCCCTTCAACTCGAGTCGGCGATTCAAATCGGCCCTGTACGCCAGTCCCTCCTCGACCGAATTGATAAAGCAGAAGTGTACGTCCCCATGGGCGGCGGCCAGGTTTTTGCCGGCTTCAGAAGACCCCGCCTGGGCGAGAACCGGGTGGCCCTGGGGTGGACGCGGCACGTTAAGCGGCCCACGTACGCTGAAATGTGCGCCTTTGTGATTGATCGGGTGGATTTTCGAGGGGTCGGCAAAGGCGCCGGTGCCCTTGTCAAACTCAAGCGCGCCCTCCTCCCAGGAGTCCCAAAGCTGCTTGACGACCTGGATGAATTCCTCGGCCCGCTGATAACGATCGCCGTGTTTCGTCACGCCTGACAATCCGAAATTCGAAGCCTCTTCTTCCAGCCAGGACGTCACGATATTCCAGCTGGCTCGCCCTGCGCTGAGGTAGTCCAGCGAAGCAAAATAGCGCGCGAGGTTGAAGGGCTCGTTATAGGAAGTCGAAGCCGTGCCCATCAGCCCGATGTGCTCGGTAACCGCCGCCAGTGCGGACAACAGCGTAATCGGTTCCAGGCGGGCGTTGGCATAGTGCCTCAGCCCGCTGGCCACGGAATCCCAGACCGCAACGTGATCCGCAACAAAAACCGCATCAAACTTCGCTGCCTCCGCCGCCTGCACCAGTTTTACGTAGTAACCCAGGGTCAATATCTCTTGGGTCGGTGCCAGCGGGTGGCGCCAGGAAAAACGATGATCGCCCTGGGGGTTAAAAAAGAACAAATTCAAAATCATACTTTTATTCGACATAACGCCTCCGCGACCTTACCCACGTCGCATTGATTTTCACCGGGCCGTCTTGACGGTATGTTCGGCAACCCACTGCGCCGCGACTTTCGTGGGGTCCTTGTGATCGATATCAACCAGGCGATTGAGTTGCTTGAGGTCGTCATCGGTCAGCTTTGCAGAAACCTCGTTAAGCACCTGGGTGACTTCCGGGGTCAGCAACGCCTTGCGCCCCAGTGGGGTGATGTTTTGCAGGGGCTGTTGATGCTTGTCGTCCTCGAGGACAACCCAAGGCTCTTTCGCCAGGATGCCTTGCGTGGAGACCACCGTGGCCACGTCGATAGCACCGGAGTTCAACGCCAGCCGCGACAAGGGCCCGCCCATGTCCAGCGACTTGACGCTCTTGAAGTTGATGCCGTAGACCGCCTTCAACCCGGGCAGGCCTAACGCAGCCGTGGCAACTTCGGGAGGCCCGCCCAGGGTGAAATCACCCGAGACGGGCGCCAGGTCGGACAAGGTGCGCAGGTTGTACTTTTCTGCGGTCTTTTGGGTGACGGCCCAGGCGGTAATGGAGCCTGCGGACGAAGGCTCAAGCAGCTGGAGGTCCGCCGGCAACTTCTGTTGCAAAGCGCTGAGGATCTCCTTTTGGCTGGTCAGGGCGGTCTTGTCGTCATAGAAACTCAACAGTGACCCCAGGTATTCGGGGACGACGTCTATATCGCCGTTTTCCAGGGCCTGGGCGATGATCTGGCGGTTGCCCAGATTGAGTCGGGTCTTGACGTCTATCCCTTGATTTTTCAGGGCTGACGCATAGATATTGGCGAGAATCGTCTGCTCGGAAAAATTGGCCCCTCCAATGGTGATGGACTGAGCGCTGGCAAACGCGCTGCCCACCAGCAAGCCTAGCCCCAGCAGCAATGAAACCGAGTGCGCTGAGCGAGCCTTCGAACGTTGTTTGTTTTTCATGTGGGTTTGCACCTCTGCAGAGTTAATACACACTTTCAAATGCCTCAGGTCATGTAGCGCTTAGTTCGATTCTCCCCGCGCGCCATTTTCTAACCATGAATGTTTCTATCATTGAACAAACCCACTCACTGACAATCGCCAGTGCCGACACCATCAGTGCGCCGCCAATGATTTGCGGCGTATCATTTCGGCCCAGTCCATCAATCAGAAACCTGCCCAGCCCGCCGAAGCCGGCATACGCGGCGATGGTGGCCGTGGCGATAAGTTGCACCAGGGCTGATCGGAACCCTGAAAAGATCAGCGGAAAAGCCAGCGGCAACTCGAGCTGAAAAAACATCTGCCCCCTGCGCATGCCCATCGATCTGGCAGCCTGCTTCAGGGATGAATCCACCTGATCGATGCCAACATAGGTATTGGTTAATATCGGCGGGATGCTCATGGTCACCAACGCGATAATCACCGTGCTGGTTTCATAACCGATAAGCATGATTGCAAGTATCACAATACCCAGGGACGGTAATGCTCGCCCAATATTGAACAGCCCTATCGCCACCTGCGCACCTTTACGGTAGTTAGCCAACAGTACGCCAAGCGGCAACGCTATTGCGCAAGCAATAGCCAGGCTCAAGGACACATAATAAATATGCTCTGCCAGCCGAGTCAGTATGCCGTTTTCACCTAACCAATTATCTGGAAGAGAAAACCAAAGGTAGACACTTGCGATCATGTTCATCAGCGCACCCAAGGCACCAGCCATTTATTGATTGAATAAAACAGAAAATCAAAACATAACGCCAGTATCACGGTCAGGACCAGGCTGACCGCCACAGGTGTAGTGAAACTTTGAGCCAGCCCGGTAATGAACAGCTGGCCCAGTCCACCTTGACCAATCAAGGCAGTAACAGTCACCAGCCCCACCAAAGTAACCGAGGTTGTTCGTAAGCCCGCCAATAACGCAGGCAGCGCCAGTGGAAGTTCAACCCCGAGGAATCTCTGCATGCGCGTATACCCGAGCGCACGGGCTTCCTCCAATACGTCGGCAGGGTTACTCGCAAGTCCCGCCAAGGTGTTCTGTAACACGATAAGCAAGGCATACAGGCTCAAACCAATGACCGCCGTGGTCTTGGATAACCCGGTAAAAGGCATTATCAAAATAAACAGTGCCAGGGACGGAATGGTAAAGAGTATGCCGCAGACATAAATCATCGGCCGCGCCAATCCTGGCTGCCACAACGTCAAGAGCACCATTGCACCCGCTAACAGCATCCCTATACACAGGCCCAGGGTTACCAGTTGAATATGATCGACTAACAGCTGGCCGATCTGCTGCCAGTTTTCAACGATCCAGGACCAGTCAATCATTGCGCACTTCCGAAGCGGCGTTCATTGAGTGCGCTGTGAAGGCTGGCAATCGACAGGCAACCTTCGTAACTGCCGGCCTCGTCCACGCGAACAACCACCCCCATAGGCGCCGTTAGCATCTTAACCAGGGCGTGATGCAACGAGTCGTGACTCGACACTGTTGTCAGCTCCGGAACAGGCATGTCCGAGTCACTGACCCACTTCAACGGGTTGGACTTGTCATCCAGTAGAAGTTTGAATTCACAACTGATCTCATCCACCGGAAGATCAGAAACCTTCATCAGCGAAAGCCTTTTTAACAGCGGATCTTTGCCGATAAAGGTCTTCACAAACTCGCTGGCAGGATGGGCAAGGATGTTGTGAGGGGTATCGAACTGAACAAGTTTCCCTTCGCCCTCGAAGATGGCAATTCGATCACCAATCTTGATGGCCTCCTCCATATCATGGGTCACCAGGATAATGGTTTTATGCAAACGTCTCTGAAGCGCAACCAGTTCATCCTGCAGTCGCTCGCGTATCACCGGATCAAGGGCGGCAAAGGGTTCGTCCATCAATACAACCGGTGGGTCCGAGGCCAATGCCCTTGCCAGGGCGACACGACTTTGCTGCCCGCCCGACAGCTGATTAGGGTAGCGGTCCAGAAATTCCGGCTGAAGCCCAACCAGGGAAATGAGCTCGCTCACGCGCTGGCGGATTTTATGTTGGCTCCAGCCCAGCAGCCGCGGGACTGCGCCAATATTTTCGGCAACCGTCTGGTGAGGAAACAAGGCGGCGCTCTGCATCATGAAACCAATGCCACGGCGTAGCGTAACGACGTCAAGTTCATCGGTCGCCACGCCGTTGACACGGATGCGGCCACTGTCCTGGGTATCCAGCCGGTTGATCATGCGCAAAATGGTGGTTTTGCCGCAGCCACTCGGCCCGACAAATACACAGATCTCACCCTCCCGGACGTGAAGCGTTAAATCGCTCACGGCCATTCGCGGGCTGCCTTTATGAGTTTTCCTGATGGCTTCAAAACGTATCATTTTCCGACGCCCACATTAGCTTGCCTAGTGTTAGTGCTCAGCAGGATGGCGAGGACAATCCACGGGACTGACCAGATGTTTCTGCAATAACTGGAAGTAGCCATGAATGACATAGCCATTGTTTCGCGCGATCCATTGTTCACGCCTGGCTCTATACACCCTGGGCAAGTAAAACCAGGGCAAACCGGGAAGATCGTGATGAACCAGGTGAAGATTGAGGTTGAGAAACAGCCAACTCAACAGCCCCGACGATTCATTGATAACCGTGCGGTGTTCCGGATACGTTGACGGACGATGTTCGTAAAACGACCTGATCATGGCAATCGACAAAGCCGGCAACGAAACCAGGAATAAGTACTGTATGGCACTGATGGCGCTGTATTCCTCAACCAAAGCCAGCACTACGCCAACACTGAGTAGATGCGCGGCCCACATCCGCCAAGCGATTCGACCGGTATGAAACAGCCCTCTGATTTCGCTACCCACAAGGGCTATCACCGCCAATGGTGCGCCCATAAGCAAACGACCGCCCAAGGTCTTGTTTACCCACAACAACGTTCTGATATACCGAGGCGAGCACAACCAAAAAGCACCGCTGACATAACGACTTTCCGGATCTTGCCCGGGTACCGTCAGCACTTCGTCGTTGTGATGTGCCAAATGGGTGTCCCTGTAAATGTCATAGGGGTACCAAACGGCAAACGGCAGAAATCCCAAGGCCTTGTTTATGGCGGGCCAACGGGTTGGATGACCATGGATAAGCTCATGCTGAATCGACATCCACAGCACAACCAGTGGCACCAGCAGGACAAGGCTGAATACTTCGCCAAGTACTTGCCCATAAAAAATAATAAACGCCCAGGCCAGATAAAACCCGACTAACAAAAGCCAGGTGGGCCATTCGGTTCTACTGGTCAGGGTAGTGCTCAGCTTGACGATTTCCGCTCGATGAGCGTCATCCAAATAGTTTGGCATTGTTGTCAGTCGCGATAGAACGTGCTCGGAACGGGCGCCCAATCACTCACACTTCAAGCTGCAACCCATAAACCGGGATTACCTGAAGATGATTGGCTGGACTAACGGTATGGAAGTGCCCAACAACGACGATTCACATGGCGTAGAGAAGAAACGCCAAGCCTTCGCTGATTGCACTGCAGGCTTCGCTGTTGGCCTGACAAGGGAGAGGTTTGCCGGTAACGGATGGAACGGCAATGGAGGAAAAAGGACGGGTGCTGATATTGTCGGCGTGAGAAATCGCGACATGGGCGCCGTCATGTGACAGAGCCTCAAGGCTGATTTGGAAGATTCGGGCGCCGGACATAGTCGTACCATAACAATAGGATTGAACATATCCGGCGGTCCGGTGACAGCAAGGTAGCATGATGGCTAATACGATCAAGGACTATATTTTATTATGCTTATTCCTAAAATGAATAAGTGATCCAGGCGAATGATGCAAGCCAGCTGCATCGGAACAGACCTCGAATAAAAACAACGGAGGGTTGCCTACCGACTATGAACATTCTCTACGATGAACGCGTCGACGGCGTCCTGCCTGACGTCGACAAACAGGCACTCCTGCACGCCCTGCAGACTCGCTTGCCTGACCTGGAAATCCTGCACCAGCACGAAGCGCTCAAGCCGTACGAATGCGACGGACTCTCGGCTTATCGCACCACGCCCATGCTGGTGGTGCTGCCGCGCCACATCGATGAGGTCCAGGGCGTGCTGCGAGTCTGCCATGAGCGGCGTGTACCGGTGGTGGCTCGCGGCGCGGGCACCGGGTTGTCCGGCGGTGCGCTACCGCTGGAAAAAGGCGTGCTGCTGGTGATGGCGCGCTTCAACAACATTCTGCACATCGACCCCGCCGCCCGCACCGCCCGGGTTCAGCCGGGGGTACGCAACCTGGCGATTTCCCAGGCGGCTGCGCCATTTGGCTTGTATTACGCGCCGGACCCTTCCTCGCAGATCGCCTGTTCCATCGGCGGTAATGTGGCGGAAAACGCCGGTGGCGTGCATTGCCTGAAGTACGGGCTGACCGTGCACAACCTGCTCAAGGTCGACATCCTGACCGTCGACGGCGAACACGTGAGCCTGGGTTCCCAGGCCCTCGACTCTCCGGGTTTCGATCTGCTGGCATTGTTCACCGGCTCCGAGGGCATGCTCGGGGTGATCACCGAGGTCACGGTCAAGCTGCTGCCCAAACCACAAACCGCCAAAGTGCTGCTGGCCGCCTTCGATTGCGTCGAAAAGGCTGGCCGTGCGGTGGGTGACATCATTGCCGCCGGCATCATCCCGGGCGGCCTGGAAATGATGGACAACCTGGCCATTCGCGCCGCCGAAGACTTCATTCACGCCGGCTACCCGGTGGACGCCGAAGCGATTCTGTTGTGTGAACTCGATGGTGTGGAAGCCGACGTCCACGACGACTGCGACCGCGTGCGCCAGGTGCTGGAACAGGCCGGCGCCACCGAAGTGCGCCAGGCTCGGGATGAGGCCGAACGCGTGGGTTTCTGGGCCGGGCGCAAGAATGCGTTTCCGGCGGTGGGCCGCCTCTCACCGGATTATTACTGCATGGACGGAACGATCCCGCGTCGCGAACTGCCTGGGGTGCTGCACGCTATCGCGGCGTTATCGACCGAGTACGGCCTGCGAGTAGCGAATGTTTTCCATGCCGGTGACGGCAACATGCACCCGCTGATCCTGTTCGATGCCAATCAACCGGGCGAACTCGATCGCGCCGAAGCCCTGGGCGGCAAGATCCTCGAATTGTGCGTGAAGGTTGGCGGCAGCATTACCGGTGAACACGGTGTGGGCCGCGAGAAGATCAACCAGATGTGCGCCCAGTTCAATAGCGATGAGCTGACCGTGTTCCACGCCGTCAAAGCCGCCTTCGACCCGGGCGGATTGCTCAACCCTGGCAAGAACATCCCGACGTTGCATCGATGCGCCGAGTTTGGCGCCATGCACGTTCATCTGGGTCAGATGCCCTTCCCCGACCTGGAGCGTTTCTGATGCGCAGCGGACACCCTATCGACGCCAGCGCAGCGCTGCTGGAGCAGGTCAACCAGGCGCTGAACGACGCCACGCCGTTGCGTATCCAGGGCTCCAACAGCAAGGCGTTCCTCGGCCGCGCAGTCACCGGGGAAATCCTCGACACCCGCGCCCACCGGGGCATCGTCAGCTACGACCCGACTGAACTGGTGATCACCGCCCGTTGCGGCACGCCCTTGGCGGAGTTGGCGGAAGTGCTGGACACCGCGCAACAGATGCTGCCCTGCGAACCGCCCTCCTTCGGTGAACATGCCACCGTCGGCGGCATGATTGCCTGCGGGCTCTCGGGGCCGCGACGTCCCTGGTCAGGATCGGTCCGCGACTTTGTCCTCGGGACACGGGTCATCACCGGACAGGGCAAGCATTTGCGCTTCGGCGGCGAGGTGATGAAGAACGTCGCCGGCTACGATCTGTCGCGCTTGATGGCCGGCAGTTACGGCGCACTTGGGGTGGTGACCGAAGTGTCCCTCAAGGTCCTGCCCAAACCACGGCAAACCTTGAGTATCAGCCTGGAAATGGACACCGACCGTGCCTTGCTGCGCCTGGCGGAATGGGGGCAGCAACCGCTGCCGATCAGCGCCGCGTGTCACGATGGCCAGCGCCTGCACCTGCGGCTCGAAGGGGGCGAAGGCTCGGTGGCGGCGGCCCATGAGCGCTTGGGCGGCGAGTGGCTGGACGCGGCTTACTGGCAAGACCTGAACGAACACCGGTTGAGTTTTTTCGATGAGGATCTGCCCCTTTGGCGCCTGTCCTTGCCGCACAACACACCCCAACTGGCGCTGCCAGGTACCCAATTGATCGACTGGGGTGGCGCCCAGCGCTGGCTCAAATCCGACGCCGACGCGAGGGTCATTCGCGCGGTGGTCGAAAAAGCCGGCGGGCATGGGACCTGCTACCACCCGGGCCTGATCGACAGTCCCTTCCAACCGCTGCCCGACACGTTGATGCGCTACCACCGGAACCTGAAGCAGCAACTCGATCCACGGGGCATCTTCAACCCCGGTCGCCTGTACGCGGAGCTTTGAACCATGCAGACCACCTTGAGCGAAGACGCCCGTCGACTGCCGCGCGCCGAAGAAGCCGAACGCATCCTGCGCAGTTGCGTGCACTGCGGTTTTTGCAATGCCACCTGCCCGACCTATCAACTGCTGGGCGATGAACTGGATGGCCCGAGGGGACGCATCTACCTGATCAAGCAGGTGCTTGAAGGCAATGAAGTCACGCAAAAGACCCAGCAACACCTGGACCGATGCCTGTCCTGCCGTAACTGCGAAACCACCTGCCCCTCTGGCGTCGACTATCACAACTTGCTCGACATCGGCCGGGCGGTGGTCGACGCGGCAGTGCAACGCCCACTCAGTCAGCGTTTGCTGCGCGAGGGGTTGCGCAGCGTCGTTCCGAATCCCGCGCTGTTCAAGCTGCTGATCGGCAGTGGCCAGCTATTTCGAGCATTGTTGCCCAACACCTTGCAGGCCAAGTTGCCTCGCCGCGTCTACCCGCCCAAACCGCGCCCGACCACGCGCCACGCCCGCCAGGTATTGATGCTTGAGGGCTGCGTGCAACCGAGTCTGTCCCCCAATACCAACGCCGCCACGGCACGGGTGCTGGATCGCCTGGGGATCAGCGTCATATCCACCCGCGAGGCAGGCTGCTGCGGTGCGGTGGATTATCACCTCGACGCTCAGGCGGCCGGCCTTGAGCGTGCCCGCCGCAACATTGATGCATGGTGGCCGAGCATTGAAAACGGGGCCGAGGCCATTGTGCAAACCGCCAGCGGCTGCGGGGCCTTTATCAAGGATTACGGCCACCTGCTCAGCACCGACCCGGCGTATGCCGACAAGGCGCACAGGGTCAGTGCCCTGGCCAGGGACCTGGTTGAAGTGCTGCGCGGCGAGCCACTGGATAAGCTCGGTGTACACAGCGACCAGCGCCTGGCGTTCCACTGCCCCTGCACCTTGCAGCACGCGCAAAAACTCGGCGGAGCCGTTGAAACCCTGCTGACAAGCCTGGGCTTCAACCTGACCGCCGTTCCCGACGGCCACCTGTGCTGCGGCTCGGCGGGCACCTATTCGCTGACCCAGCCCGAATTGTCGCGGCAACTGCGCGATAACAAGCTGAATGCGTTGGAAAGCGGCCACCCCGACGTCATCGTCACCGCCAATATCGGCTGCCAGTCCCACCTCGACGGCGCGGGACGCACCCCGGTCAGGCACTGGATCGAACTGGTCGAGGCCGCGTTGCCCTCACCAGGTACTGCAGAATCCTTGCGGCTGCACGCACCGAAGCCCACAGCAATCTAGGGGCGCAATGCCTGGATTGAATCGGCCTCCTGTGGTGAGCGGGCTTGCCCCGCGCTGGGGTGCGAAGCAGCCCCTGATGAAGACGAATGCGGTGTATCAGGCACGCCTCTGCGCCTGGTTTTGGGGCTGCTGCGCAGCCCAACGCGGGGCAAGCCCGCTCACCACAACAAGCCCGCTCGCCACAGGTTTCTTTGCGCTCTCCCGGACAGGGTTCAGCCACGGCGGCCTTAAGCAAGCGTGAGGAACAACGCCGAGGTCCAGACCCGGGACTGGTCGCGTTGGCGCGCGCAGATGAACAGCGGATGCTCGCGACCCGGTTGCAGAGTGAGTGGCGCCAAGTCGATCTTGCCTTGGAGCTCGCGAGGCAGCGGCTCGGCGGTGGTCCTTTCCAGGGAGACTTTCAGTTCAGCCCCTGGCAGCTCTTCGATCACCTGGGATTGCGCCAGCAGTTCTTCGCCGGACAGTTCCATCAGCACCGTCGGTGCATGCACGTAGGGCTGCGGTTCGGAGGGATCGCCGACCTTGATGTAGTTGTCGATGCGGCTGCGGACCTGCAACGTCGCACCGGCCAATTGCGACAGGTCGATTTCGATGCTGTCGGTGTCGCCGTTGGTGTCGGTGCGAAAGGCCAGGGTCGTGGCGTCCTTGCGCCATACGGTTTGCTCCGGGTGATCGAGGCCCAGGGCGCGAAAACCATTGATGACCGCGCCCGTCACCCGGATTTCGCCGGTCCAGTACGCGCCGCGATAACGGTCCTTGATGCGTGCGCCGCCCAGGCGCAGCCGGATGCGTTGGGCGGAAAATCCCAGCTCCTGATGCAGGTTGCGTGACCAGATCAGTTTATCGCCGTCGAACAGGTCCACCTGCTCCCAGCCCGCCTCGCCCAGCAATCGATAGTCCAGGGTGGCATTCGAATCCGCCGTGAACACCTCACCCATGAAGTGCTGGCCCTGGCGCAGGCTGGCAAATGCACGCTCGCCCGTCGTGGCAAAGGTGCGACGGGCGCGAAGGGCCTTGCCGACACTCGAACGATCGAAAGACTCGGCGATCACACCGGTCAGCCCGCCGCGAGAGCCAAACACCGCCGTGGCCGGAACCCCGCCGCCGCAACGGCCCTGATGCTCATCGCTGTTCGCCGCGGCGCCGACCCGATAGCCACGCTGAAGGGCTTCGGCGTAGACCCAATGGAACTGGCCCCAGGCCGAGCCGACTTCGATCAAGCGCTCCAGCTCCGGATGGTGCCAGTCGAGGTTGCAACGGCGCCCGCCGACATGGGGCATCATCAGGTGACCTTCCGGGTCTTTCGCATAGGCCGCGTACAACTCGTCCACCGGCCAGGCCCCCGGTTTGATGGTGCCGGCAGTGAACTCGTTCCACTCGAAAGAGCGCACCAGGCGCCCTTGATTGTCGAACGGAAACTCAGGCTTGCGATCATGCAGGAAGACGACATTACGGTCGCCGCCCGCGCAGGAGTTGCCGCACCACTCGGTGCCGGGGTAGCAGACGAAACGGCCGGGCTCGTTGAGTTCGTGAATCAGCTTCACCGCCTGATCCCAGCGTTGCTCGGTGATATTGAAGTCGTTGGCGGTGTAGCCAAGCACATCGAGGCCGGCGACATCGCGGCCGTAGCTGAGGTTGTAGAGCGTGTCGTTGGTGCCCACGGTGTCATCGGAGTGCACATGCAGGTCGGCGTACAGCGGGCGCAATGCGCTGCCGGCCGGGTCAACCGTCACGAAGGCCTGGGCGCCACGCACGCCGGGCGCCTGCACCTCGGCGGACAAACGCCACTCGCCCACCGCGCCGAGGTCAAACCCCTCGAGCCGCACCGTCGCCCACCCTTCATTGGCCAGGGTAAACGCTTGCTGGCGCTCGCCGCCTTC
Organism: Pseudomonas sp. NFACC42-2; assembly: GCF_900116055.1. NCBI lineage: Bacteria > Pseudomonadati > Pseudomonadota > Gammaproteobacteria > Pseudomonadales > Pseudomonadaceae > Pseudomonas > Pseudomonas sp. NFACC42-2. The sequence goes on along the minus strand of NZ_FOZO01000001.1, from coordinate 42,554 downwards.
CGGATCAACCAGGGTCAGTACCCCGTTGAGCGGCAGGTTGCGGCACGTGTTGCCCCAGGCATCGTCGACCCGCAGCAGCACGTCGAACCCCTCACCGGCGCTGATCAGGCGCGGCACAATCAGCTGCACACTCTGCGCCGGTCCCGGCACGATGTTCAGCAACGGATCGCCTGGCACCTCGGCAAATTTCGAGCTGCCCAAGGGGTCGATAAACAGCCGGAAACGGAAGTCTTTCTCGACGAAACTCTGCACCCGCGTGCCCGCCCCGCCCTGGCGACGGTCGCCCAGGCGAATAGTGATCTTGTCGCCGGGATTCAGGTAGCCGTCGATGATGTCAATGATGATCGCTTTCTGGAACGGCCGTTCGTGACCCTTCTGGTCGAAGCGCACTTTCAGGTGCTGCACGGTGGCCTGGCTCTGCCCGGGGACCAACTCGCCCGCCTGGTACTCGGCGCTGACGTAGTTGGGGCCGGCCGGGTTCGAGGTCTGGAACAGTGCCCAATCGGAGTAGAACTTGAACGCCAGTTTCAACCAGGCGCCATCCGCCAGGCCGCTGCCGCCGACCTCGTAGACCAGGGTGATTTCATCCCACTGCCCGGCAATCAGCGTGTCTCGGTCACAGTCGATGCTACCGAGGAACGGGCGTTTCTTGTTGCGTTCGTAGAGGCCTTGGGGGGCGATGTAATGCCCGGCTTCGCGGGGATCGAATACGTTACTCACATGACACCTCGTGCAATGGTCCACTGAAGGTTGAAAGGGTTCGAAGGCAAAGGACGATGCTTACTGCACGCGCCATTTCTGGTAGTGACGCTCGATGCGCCGGAACACAAAACTCTCCATCAGCCAGGCAATCAGGCCGATCAGCACAATGCCCAGCAGCACCTGGCTGCTGTTGCCGATCTGCCCGCCGGTGGAGACCATCCAGCCGATGCCCTGGGAGGCGCCGATCATTTCTGCGGCGACCAGTGCCCGCCAGCCCTGGCTGAACCCGATGCGCAAGGCCGCCGTCACGAAGGGCAATGAGGCCGGCAGGTAAACATGGGCCAGCAGTTGCCAGGGGTTGGCGCCCAAGGTGCGCGCCGCGCGGACTTCACCACCGCGAATGCTCTGTACGCCTTCCTGGATGGTCACCGCCATGGGGAACATCGCGGCAATGAAAATCACCAGCACGATGGAGACATAGCCCAGGCCGAAAATGATCATGATCAGCGGCGCCCAGGCAATCGGCGGGATCGCCATGAACAGGCTGTTGAGCGGCGAGATGAAATCGCGAAAGCGCGAAGACAAGCCGCCGGCCGTGCCCAGCACAATCGCGACAAGCACCGCCGCGCAGAAGCCGCCGACTTCCTCCAGGACGCTCGCCCTGAGGTGCTGCCACAGCGAACTGTCGCTGAGCCAACGCAGCGCTTCGCGCGCCACATCCCAGGGCTGCGGCAGGATATAGGTGGGAAAGCGGCTGGCCAGGGCCATCCAGATCAACAGCAGGAAGGGCAGCGAAGCCCATCCCCAATTCGGTTTTGGCAAGGACATGACAGGCTCAGACTCAGCGCGAGGCTTTTTCCAGGTAGGCGGTATCCACGATCTGCTCGGTCTTGAGCGTGGTGTCGATAAAGCCCAGGTCGTGGGAGTAATTCATCAGGCGCTGGATGAATTGGATATCCGCAGGCTGCAAGTCCGCCGACCAGCCCAATCGCGTGCGCGCCTGGGCGACGATGGCCTCCGGGGCAATGGTCTTGCCGTCAGGCCCCTGCACCGCTTCAAGCTTGAACGCCTCGGCGATGATGCGATTCGACTCGTCGGGATGCTCGTTGAGAAACGCGATGGCCTTGCGGTGCGCACGCAGCAGCTTGACCACGTCGTCCGGTCGCTCCTGCAAGGTTTTGGGCAGCGCGATCACCACGTACCACGGGTAGTTCGGCAGTGCCTGGTTGACGTCGAGCAGAATCCGGCTCGACCCGCGCAGCAACGATTGGCTGACAAAGGGTTCCCAGGAAAACGCTGCGTCGACGATGCCGCGCTCCAGCGCTGCGTTCATGTTGCCGGGTGGCATGTCGACGATGTCGAGGTCCTTGTCCGGGTTGAGCCCGGCTTTTTCTTTCAGCACATAGCCGCGCAACAGCACGTCCATGCCACTGCCCTTCTTGACCCCGGCGAGCTTTTTGCCCTTGAGCTGCTCCAGGCTGTTGATCGGGCTTTTTGCATCGACAATCACCGCCGCCTGACCGTAATTGACCTTGGCCAGAATCCGGCTTTGCAAGCCTCGGGAGAACCATTGGTACACCGGCGGCGTGCCGACATAGGCCACGTCCAGCTCATTGGCGGCCAGCGCCTGCTGGATCACCGGGCCATCGCCCAAGGCCTTGAGGTCGACATTCAAGCCTTCCTCGCGGTAGTAACCCTGCTTGTCGGCGATCAGCGCCGGAGCGTTGGCCATGGCGAACACATACCCCACGCGCAGGGGTTTCTCTTCAGCGGCCACGGCACCTGTGCTGCTTGCCAAGGCGGCAACAGACAAGGAAAGAGCAAGCAGCGAACGTTTGATCATGGGGTTAACTCGGGTTGGCGGGTGGGGTTAGGGATGGCTTCGGCCGCGCCCATGACCTGGGAAATGCGCTCCATCAGTTCATTGCGGTAATCGAGAAAGGCCGGCAGGCGACGGGTTTTCAGGTTGGAACGCGGGCGCGGCAAATGAATATCCAGTTCGCTATGGATACCGCCGGGGGCGATGTTGAGCACGATGACCCGATCGGCCAGGAACACCGCTTCGTCGATGTCGTGGGTGATGAACAGCACCGTCTGACCCAGCTCGGCCCAGATCCGCAGCGTTTCTTCATTCATGCTGTTGCGGCTGATGGCGTCCAGCGCGGCGAAGGGTTCGTCCATCAGCAATACGCTGGGCTCCAATGCCAAGGTCCTGGCCAGGGAGACGCGCTGCTGCATGCCGCCCGACAGTTGATGGGGCAAGCGCTGTGCCGCGTTCTCCAGGCCGACCAGGCGCAAATACTGCAACGCCTGGACACGCTGTTGCGCCTCGCTGAGCTGCGCCGTCATCCGCAGGCCAAAACGCACGTTTTCCAGCGCGCTCAACCAGGGAAACAGCTGCGGCGCCTGAAACACATACCCCAACTCCGAGCGCTCCGGGCGCACGGCGGTCTGGTTGATGCTGATCTGGCCGCTCTGGGGTTGCTGAAAGCCCGACAACAGATTCAGCAGCGTGGTTTTTCCGCAGCCGGACGGCCCGAGGATCGCGACGAATTCGCCCGGCTTGGCATTCAGGCTGAACGCGTTGAACACCCGATGGCCGTTGGGGTAGCTGAAACTGATGTGATCGACCGTCAGGGCGTCGGCTTGCGGTGGTGCGTAAGGCAAGGAGTCGGGCATGGCAAGTATCGTCAGGTCGTTTACAATGGGAATGCCTGACATAATACGTATTAATACAAGTTGTCCCAATAACCTATTTTTATAACCTTAGAAGTGAAGGCGCACCGCCCCACTCCAAGGCCCCTGGAAGCCGACCGTGTCCACGTCCATTCTGCGCGACAGCACCACCTCGCTCTACGAACAGATCGCCCATCGTTTGCTGGAAGAGATTCAGCGTGGCGATTTCGAACCCACCGGCAAATTGCCGTCAGAAGCCGAACTGGGCGAACGCTTTGGCGTGAGTCGCGTCACGGTGCGCCTGGCAGTGGGCAAGCTCAGCGACGACGGCGTGGTGGAGCGCAAGCAAGGCAAGGGCACGTTCGTCGCCGCGAAGCAGGTTCGGCATGGCCTGGATGCGTTGCGCAGTTTCCATGAAGCCTTGTTATTGCAAGGGCTCAAACCGAGCATGCAGGTGATCAGCCACACGCTGCAGCCCGTTCCGGAAGCCTTGATGGCGTTGTTTGAAGGCGCCCACGATTGCCTGCTGCTGGAGCGCCTGCATTTCGTGGATGACGAACCTATCGCCCTGGGCCGCAGCCATCTACCGGCCGAGTTGGCCGGCGTGGTCTGGACGGACGTCGAGCATCAACCGATCTACTCGATCCTGGAATCGATCACCGGCCAGGCCGTCACCCGTGCCGACCTGGCCATCCGTGCGCAAGCAGCCGATGCAAGCCTGGCCAGCGCCCTGCACGTCAAACGCGGTGCCGCGTTGCTGGTGATGGAACGCAGCTCTTACTTTGCCGACGGCCGTTGCTGCGACCGCACCACCTTCTTTATCCGGCCGGAACGCTATGCGTTTGTCCTCAGCGGCGTATTCAAATCTGCCAAATAGCGATCTGTACAGGTCATTTGGAGGGATCGGCAGATACGCGGCGCTGGGTTTCCTAGCGATAGCCCCGCGCCTGAACGTCGAACAGCTCGGCATAACGTCCACCCGCAGCCATCAGCTGGTTATGGCTGCCCTCCTCCAGAATCTGCCCGCGTTCCAACACAATAATGTGATCCGCACTGCGCACACTGGAAAACCGGTGGGAAATCAACAGGGTCATGCGACCCCTGGCATGCTCGCGGAAGTGCTCGAACACCGCCGCCTCAGCCCCGGCATCCAGCGCGGCAGTGGGTTCATCGAGGATCAGCAGATCGGCATCCTGACGCATGTATGCCCGCGACAAGGCCACTTTCTGCCACTGCCCCCCGGACAGTTCCTGGCCTCCGAACCAGCGTCCCAGCTGGGTTGAATAGGTATGGCTCAAGCGCTCGATAAATTCCGCCGCCACACCTTGGGTGGCAGCGCTGCGCCAGCGGGCCTGGTCGTCCAGGGCATCGACGTCCCCCACGCCGAGGTTCTCGCCGACGCTCATCTGGTAGCGGATGTAGTCCTGGAAAATAACGCCGATGCGCTGGCGCAGGGTGTGTTCGTCCCACTCCTGCAGGTCGCTGCCATCGAGCATGATGCGGCCTTCATCCGGGGTATACAGACGGGTCAGCAGTTTGATCAGGCTGGTCTTGCCGGAACCATTTTCACCCACCAGGGCCAGGCTTTTCCCCGGTGCCAGGTGCAGGCTGATATTGCGCAGCGCGGCGGATCCGGCGCCTGGGTAGGTGAACCCCACCTGCTCGCAGCGCAGGCCATCGCCAGGGCACGCGCCCTCGGTGAGCCGGCCACGCGGGGTGATCACGGGGGTTTCAAGGTATTCATATAGATCCGAGAGGAACAGGCTGTCGTCGTACAGCCCGGCAATGGCGCTGAGGCTGGCGGTGATTGCGGCTTGCCCCTGCTTGAACAGCACGATGTACATGGTCATCTGGCCCAGGCTTGTCTGGCCACGCACGGTGTCGAGTACCACCCAGGCGTAGGCCAGGTAAAACGCTGCGGTGCCCAGCAGGCCCAATGCGAAACCCCAGGCGTCGCGGCGCAGCGTCAATTGGCGGTCCTCGGTATACAAACGCTGGGCGTTGTCGCGATAGCGCTGGAGGAACAGCGGTGCCAGGCCAAACAGCTTGACCTCCTTGGCATGGGACTCGTGGGAGAGCAAGGATTCCAGGTAGTTCTGCCGGCGCGTCTCCGGTGCACGCCGGTGGAACAGACGGAACGCATTGCCGGAAAAATGCGTCTCGGCGAAAAACACCGGCAACGCACCGACCACCAGAATCAACAGGGCCCACGGCGAAAAGTGCACCAGCAGGACAGCAAAGCTGACCAGCGAAATGAGGTTCTGCACCAACCCCAGTCCTTTGGTCACCAGGCTCAGCGGGCGCGTCGAAGCCCCCTGGCGCACACGCACCAGCTTGTCGTAGAACTCGGCGTCTTCAAATTGCAGCAGCGAAAGGGTCTGGGCTTTCTCCAGGACCATCAGGTTGACCTTCACGCCCAGCTTCACCCGCAACAGCGACTGCTGCATCGACAGCGCCCGTTGCGCCGCCGCCAACAAAGCCAGCACACCGGCCTCGGCCAGCACGTAGCGCATCACCGGCCACACGGGGGCCTGGCTGCCGGCCGCATGAACCTGCATGGCGTGGACCACGCCATCAACGATGCGCTGCCCAATCCAGGCCGCCAGTGCGGGCAGCAGTCCGGCGACAATCGTCGCCAGCAACAGCCCCGTGAACAGTGGCCGCGAGGTTTCCCACACCAGTCCCAGTGCCCTGCGCGCCTGGGTCGAAAACGCGCTCAATCGATTGAACAGCACCATGAATGGCACGGACTCCTTGAGGGGGGGTGAAATCAGGCCGGACGGCCGAGAGTCATGGATATGGGCAGGTCACTGCGCCACTCGCTCCCGGATCCAGGCGCGCCCCGGATTATGACAGGCCGTGACGCCAGAACAACGCGCATTCATCGATGTTCTTCCCAGGCGCGTCGTCGCCAGTGGTTGGCGTGACGTCTTTTGACTCGATGGCGGTTAGGCGCCCGACCTTAGGTCACGTCCTGACGCCCCGCGCGGCCCAGCGACCAGCCAAAATTCATGCCCGCCGCCGCCAGCAGGATCGCGCCTGCGCCCATCACCTGCAGGGCGCTGAGGGGATGGGCGAAGGCTACCCAGTCGACCAGGATGGCGACAATCGGATAGATGAACGACAGTGCCCCGACCAGTGCCGTGGGGATTTTCTGGATGGCGCTGTACAACAGGGTCGACATCAGCCCGGTATGGACCACGCCGATAATGATCAGGTAAGTCCAGGCGCCCTTGAGCGTTTCGCCCCCAGTGAAGTCCACGAACGGTGCCAGCACCAGCACGCCGACCACCATCTGGATCAGCACGATCAGGTGCGCGGTCAAATCCTTGAGACGCTTGGTGATCGCCGCCGCCACGGCATAGAAGAAGGCTGAAGCCAGGGCCAGGCAGACACCCAGCACGTAGTCGGCACCGGTGGCCTGCCCACGGCCCTTGGCGGACACGATCAGCATCAGCCCGGCGAAGGCCAACAGCAGCCAGCCGACCTTGGCGATGCTGAGGCGTTCGGCAAAAAACAGCACACCCAGGCCAACCAGCATGAACGGCTGAACGTGGTAGACCACCGTGGCAATGGCAATGGAGGAATGGGTGTAGGCACCGAACAGCAGCACCCAGTTGAGGACCAGCGCCACCCCGCCCAGGCACACCAGAAGAAATTGCCGGGCAGTGATCCGGGAGCGACGCAGCACCCCAAGCGCCAGGCACGCGACCAGCATCGCCAGGGCGCCGAACAGGCAACGCCAGAACACCACCGCCTCCGGGCTCTGCCCCGACATGACGACGAACCAGCCGACTGTGCCGGAGATGACCATGGCCGAGATCATTTCGAGCGTTCCACGAGTTTGCGACTTCATCACTCACGGCTTCCTTGCTATCGACATCACCATGGCCCAAACCACCGTTCGCGGGGAAATAGGCTGGCAAATACAACTTTATAATGAACGTATGGCCGATATACTGAACACGGCACCCAAGAGCGTCAACCCTTTTAAGGATGGTTTATAAAACAAATGACCGACATAACGAACAAAGTGCCGGGAAATAACCCGAGCCGAATCGATCTGCTGGCGCTGTCAATCAAGCGCGAGCGCCTGGCCGCCGGGCTTTCCTTGACCGAGCTGGCGAAACGCGCCGGGGTAGCGAAGTCGACCTTGTCTCAATTGGAGTCGGGCATCGGTAACCCCAGCATCGAAACCTTGTGGTCGCTGGCGATGGCCATGGGCTTGCAAGTCACCCGGTTCTTCGAGCAACCCCGGCAGGCCCTGCGGGTGATTCGCGCCAACGAGGGCATGACCGCCTATGCCGAGACGGCCCATTACGCAGCGACCCTGCTTGCCGATTGCCCGGCCGGCGTGCAGCGCGACATCTACCGACTCAAGGTGCAGCCCGGCGAAGTTCGTCTGTCTCAGCCTCACCCGCAGGGCACCGTAGAGCATGTGGTGCTGTGCAGTGGCAGCGCCCGTATCGGCCCGGCGAGTGGCCCGGTGTTGCTCAACGCCGGCGACTACATCAGCTACCTGGCGAATGTGCCGCATGTGTTCGAGGCACTTGAGGCGGACACCACGGCGGTGATGGTGATCGAGCATTCCTGAGGTGGGAGCACCCTGACGCCTGCCAAATCCGTAGCTGCCGAGCCCTGGCGAGGCTGCGTCGGCCGCGACTCGGGCTTGAATCGGCAGTGCGCCCAACGCAGCCTCGCTTGCGCTCGGCAGTTGCTACGAGGGCCTTGATGGGGGTTGGATAAGACGGTATCTACGGTTTTGCACAGTGTCGTATAAGACGGTATCTACGGGGGGCAAGTCCGTGAGGTGGATTGGTTTTCGTAGCAGCTGCCGAGCCCTGGCGAGGCTGCGTAGGCCGCGACTCGAGCTTGAATCGGCAGTGCGCCCAACGCAGCCTCGCTTGCGCTCGGCAGCTGCTACGAGGGGCAAGTCCGTGAGGTGGGCAGGGGGATCGCCAGCAACTTAACCCTTTCATCTCGTCCATTTTATCGAGCAGTACGCCAATAACCCCCGCCTTTTTTTTTGGGGGGGGGGCCATCAGTTGCGCGTCAAGAGCGTGTGCGGCGCAACCCCAAACGCCTTGCGAAAAGCATGACTGAAATGGGAGAAATCGGAAAAACCGAAGTCCAGTGCGGCTTGGGAAACGCTGCGCACCTGGCCGCACTCGATAGCCGCGCGACTGGCATTCAGCCGTTCTTTCCAGATCTCCGCGACCGGGCTTTTCTGATGACGGGCGAATGCACGGGTCACCGTGCGGGTGGACACGTGGTGGGCTTGGGCGATCAGTTCGATCGACAGTTCTCGGTCGCTCAAGTGGTGCTGGATGTAGGTCATTATCCGCGCATACAGATCCAGCTCCTGGTGAGTGGTCTTCAGATCCTGGAGTTCCAGGCTGATCGCGAGCAGGTCGATTATCGTGTTGGAGTAACGATTGCAAATGCCTCCATCCTCCAGAAGCACGGGAGTGTTCGCCATCTGGCGCAGCATCTCGCGCAGCGGCACCACGCCGGGGCGGCGGTCATCCAGCACCATTGCGGTGCATTCCGCCACACGCGGCAACCGCTCAGTCAGCAACTGCCGAGGGATGCGCATCAAGTGGTTTTCGCTCCCCCCCAGGCTGAATCGGAACGGCCGGGTTGCGTCATAAAGGAACAAATTACCCGCGCCCAGTGTGGCCTTGCGCCCCTCTTGCTCAAGTTCGCCATACCCATTGAGGGTGAAGCCCAGCCACAGGTCGTCTGCGGGGCCACTGCGTAAATGCCGCTCGGAACGGACCCAATGGTGCAGCGGGGACGACAGCCTGGAGACATCCAACGCCCCTACGCCGGAGACCTGGAGGGTTCCGTTGAAATCGCTCTGGGTCGAGGGTTTGCTGTCAGCCATAAGACAATGGCGACACACCACTTCTTTCCAGTAATCGAAGCGACGCGGTTGCGAAACGGCAAGGGTGGAATAGTGATTGTTCTGAGCCATGGCACTCACCTTAATGCAACGACTTGAAGCAGCGACACGCTGCCGGTCGATCTTGGAAAGCAAAATTCAGACCACGCCCAGCCCTCTTTATCGCGCCTGAGCCCTGGCATCGGGCATCTGTCTTTTCCAACCAAGCGGTTGTCCTGGCGAACAAAGCGAGGCGGTTCGTACCTGCCTGACTATGACCTCACAGCCTGTCCAGCCCGCTACGCCTGAACCTGAAAAAAACAAGGAGCCGCCCATGGAATCTGCGATCGACAAACACCTTAGATGCCCACGAACGTTGTCCCGCCGGGTGCCCGAGGACTACCAGCCGCCCTTCCCTATGTGGGTCGGCCGCGCTGGCGAACAATTGAAGCAGGTAGCGATGGCCTACCTGGGCGTGCAGTTTCGCGGTGAGGCGCAGCGTGAGCGTGCCCTTAAGGCCATGCGCGACATCGTCGGCAGCTTCAGCCTGCCCGACGGCCCGCAGACCCACGACTTGACCCATCACACGGACAACAGTGGCTACGACAACCTGATGATCGTCGGCTACTGGAAGGACGCCGCAGCCTATTGCCGCTGGCTGCGATCGCCGCCCGTCAATGACTGGTGGGCATCGCCGGATCGCCTGAACGACGGCCTGGGTTACTTTCGCGAAATCACCGCGCCGCGTGCCGAGCAGTTCGAAACCCTCTATGCGTTCCAGACGCAGTTGCCGGGGGTGGGCGCGATCATGGACACCACCAGCGGCGAGATCGAAGAGCACGGTTACTGGGGCTCGATGCGCGATCGTTTCCCGGCGTCCCAGACCGACTGGATGAGCCCCACGGGCGAACTGAAGGTGGTGCAGGGAGACCCGGCCAAAGGTGGCCGCGTCGTCGTCATGGGCCATGACAACATCGCGCTGATTCGCTCCGGCCAGGATTGGGCTGACGCCGAGGCTGACGAGCGCTCACTGTACCTCGACGAAATCTTGCCGACATTGCAGGACGGCATGGATTTCCTGCGCGATAACGGAGCCCCCCTGGGCTGCTACAGCAATCGCTTCGTGCGCAACATCGACCTCGACGGCAACTTCCTCGACATGAGCTACAACATCGGCCACTGGCGTTCGGTCGAGAAACTGGAACGCTGGGCGGAATCCCATCCCACCCACCTGCGCATCTTCGTCACCTTCTTCCGTGTGGCGGCCGGCCTGGTGAAGTTGCGGCTGTACCACGAAGTGTCGGTCTCGGACGCCAAGAGCCAGCTGTTCGAGTACATCAACTGCCACCCGCAGACCGGCATGTTGCGTGATGCAGGTGTCGCGCAAAGCTGACCCTCGGCACCGCCCCATTCGTCCCGATTATTTTTTGGCCCTCATCTCTAGCGCATGGGGTCGGGGCCACTTTTTGACAGGCATCTGACCATGAAGTGGCACCGGGCTGAGCTGTCCTGTTCAGCCAAGCGAGTGTCCTGTTCAACCAAGCCGCAGTGGCAAAAGAGGCCTAATTTGTTCTCCATTACTACCCGGAATGATCCGACCCCGAAAGTGCTGGAAGTGTTTGAACAGCCTCAAGTCTTCCCGACGATCATCGATGACATCAAGGAAAATCATGGCCATTATTCGACCCACGCTTGATCAACTGCAGGACCTCGCCACCCAGTTGCACATGCAGCTGACACCTGAGCAGGCAGCGCAGTACCTGGACCTGATGCAACCGAGTTTCGACGCGTACGACCTGGTCGATGAGCTGCCTGATTTCGTTCCGCCCGTACGCTACGAGCGCAGTTCGGGCTATCGGCCCTCGGACAAGGAAAACCCGTTGAACGCCTGGTACTACCGGGCTGAAGTGAACGGGGCCCGGGAGGGCCTGCTGGCCGGCAAAACCGTCGCGCTGAAAGACAACATCGCCCTGGCAGGCGTGCCGCTCATGAACGGCGCTGCGCCGCTGGCCGGTTTCGTGCCTTCATTCGACGCCACCGTGGTCACGCGCCTGCTGGATGCCGGGGCGACGATCCTGGGCAAGGCCACCTGTGAACATTACTGTTTGTCCGGCGGCAGTCACACCTCTGACCCTGCCCCCGTGCACAACCCCCATCGTCACGGTTACGCCGCCGGCGGTTCTTCCTCGGGCAGTGCGGCGTTGGTCGCGGCCGGAGAGGTGGACATGGCCGTTGGCGGTGATCAAGGCGGGTCCATCCGAATCCCGTCGTCCTTCTGCGGCACCTACGGCATGAAGCCGACCCACGGCCTGGTGCCCTACTCCGGGGTCATGGCGATTGAAGCCACGATCGACCATGTCGGGCCCATTACCGCCAACGTGCGCGACAACGCGCTGATGCTGCAAGCCATGGCCGGCGCGGATGGGCTTGACCCGCGCCAGGCCGCGCCGCAAGTCGACGATTATCACAGCTACCTGTCGAGGGGCGTGCGCGGGCTCAAAATCGGTGTGTTGCAAGAGGGCTTCGCACTGGCCAACCAGGACCCTCGCGTCGCCGAGAAAGTGCGTGACGCCATCGCCCGTCTCGAGGCGTTGGGCGCACAGGTCGAGGCGGTGTCCGTTCCCGAGCACAACCTGGCAGGCTCGTTGTGGCACCCCATCGGCTGCGAAGGCTTGACCATGCAGATGATGCATGGCAACGGCGCGGGCTTTAACTGGAAAGGCCTCTACGATGTCGGCCTGCTGGACAAACAGGTCGGCTGGCGCGAGCAGGCCGACCAATTGTCCGCGTCACTCAAGCTGTGCATGTTCGTCGGCCAATACGGGCTGAACCACTACAACGGACGTTACTACGCCAAGGCGCAAAACCTCGCGCGCTTTGCCCGGCAGGGCTATGACAAGGCGCTGCAGACCTACGACCTGCTGGTGATGCCGACCACGCCGATCATTGCCCAACCTCATCCACCAGCCGATTGCTCGATCACTGAGTACGTGGCGCGCGCGCTGGAGATGATCGGCAACACCGCGCCACAGGACATCACCGGGCATCCCGCCCTGTCGATTCCGTGCGGGCGGGTAGACGGCCTGCCCGTCGGGCTGATGCTCGTCGCCAGACACTATGCCGAAGGCACCCTTTACCAGGCTGCGGCGGCGTTTGAAGCATCCGTGGACTGGCGCACGCTCTGAGCCGTCTACGGGCGCCGCCGGCGCCCGTAGAACAATAAGAAATCCAATGACTTTACCACCGTGTTGACTGATAGGAGTGACCCCATGAGTACAGCTACTTCAACGCCCGGCGAAAGAGCCTGGGCATTGTTTCAAGTCCTCAAGAGCAAGGAACTCATCCCGGAGGGCTATGTCGAGCAGCTCACGCAATTGATGGAGCACGGCTGGAGCCCCGAGAACGGCGCCCGTGTGGTGGCCAAGGCGTGGGTCGACCCACAGTTCCGGGCACTGTTGCTCAAGGACGGCACGGCGGCCTGTGCCCAGTTCGGCTACACCGGCCCCCAGGGCGAATACATCGTCGCCCTGGAGGACACGCCGACGCTGAAGAACGTGATTGTCTGCAGCCTGTGCTCCTGCACCAACTGGCCGGTCCTCGGCCTGCCACCGGAGTGGTACAAGGGTTTCGAGTTCCGCGCACGCCTGGTCCGGGAGGGGCGCACGGTACTGCGCGAGCTGGGGACGGAGTTGCCCCGGGACATGGTGGTCAAGGTCTGGGATACCAGCGCCGAAAGCCGCTACCTGGTGCTGCCGGTCAGGCCGGAAGGCTCAGAACACATGAGCGAAGAGCAGCTTCAAGCGCTGGTGACCAAAGACGTGCTGATCGGCGTCGCCCTGCCCCGCGTGGGCTGAAAACAACACCTCATCATCGTTCACTCCCGGAGTTTTGATTATGGATGGCTTTCACGATCTCGGCGGCTTCCAAGGTTTTGGAAAAGTCCCCCACACCATCAACAGCCTGAGCTACAAACAGGTGTTCAAGCAGGACTGGGAGCATCTGGCCTACAGCTTGATGTTCATCGGTGCCGACCACTTGAAAAAGTTCAGCGTGGACGAAGTGCGTCACGCCGTCGAACGCCTGGATGTGCGCCAGCATGTCGGCACCCAGTACTACGAACGCTACGTCATCGCGACCGCCACCCTGCTGGTCGAAACCGGCGTGATCACCCAGGCGGAGCTTGATCAGGCCTTGGGCTCCCACTTCAAGCTGGCGAATCCCGCCCATGCCGAGGGCCGCCCGGCGATCACGGGACGGCCGCCCTTCGAGGTGGGGGATCGGGTGGTGGTGCGAGACGAATATGTGGCTGGACACATCCGCATGCCCGCCTACGTGCGCGGCAAGGAAGGCGTGGTCCTGCACCGCACGTCAGAGAAATGGCCGTTCCCCGACGCAATCGGGCATGGCGATGTAAGCGCCGCCCATCAACCCACCTACCACGTCGAGTTCGCCGTGAAGGACCTGTGGGGAGATGCGGCCGATGAGGGTTTTGTGGTGGTCGACCTGTTCGAAAGCTACCTGGACAAGGCCGCCGGCCCGCGCGCGGTGAACCCATGACAGACGGCGCCCAGGCAAGCCGACTGCCTGTGACGGTCCTTTCGGGCTTCCTCGGCGCCGGCAAAACCACCCTGCTCAACCACATCCTGCGCAATCGCGAAGGCCTGCGCGTGGCCGTCATCGTCAATGACATGAGCGAAGTCAATATCGATGCCGAAGAAGTGCAGCGCGATGTCGCGCTGCACCGTGGTCGCGATGAGCTGATCGAGATGAGCAACGGTTGTATCTGCTGCACCCTGCGCGCCGATTTGCTGGAACAGATCAGTATGCTCGCACGCCAGCAGCGTTTCGATTACCTGCTGATTGAATCCACGGGGATCTCCGAGCCGATGCCGGTCGCGGAGACGTTCGCCTTCCTTGACGCTGATGGCTTCAGCCTCAGCGAACTGGCGCGCCTGGACACCTTGGTGACGGTGGTCGATGGCAGTCGTTTCCAGGAACTGCTCGAATCGCCGCACACCGTTGACCGCGACGACGCCACGCCAGACGCACCCAAGCGCCACCTGGCCGATCTGCTGATCGAACAGGTGGAGTACGCCAACGTCATTCTCGTCAACAAGCTGGACCTCATCGATGCTGCGCAATACCAGGCCGTGCAGGCGATCCTCACGGGGCTTAACCCGACGGCGCGGATCATGCCGATGGCCCACGGTAACATCCCGTCAGCCAGCCTGCTCGGCACCCATCTGTTTGATTTACCCAGCCTTGCCGCGTCGCCGGGCTGGATGCGGAAAATGGAGGCAGCAGACGCGCCGGCCTCCGAGTCGGACACCTATGGCGTGACGTCCTGGGTGTACCGTGAGCGCGCGCCTTTCCACCCGCAACGGTTGCTCGACTTTCTCCAGCAGCCCTGGAGCAACGGGCGATTGCTGCGCAGCAAAGGTTACTTCTGGCTCGCCAGCCGCCACCTGGAAACCGGCCTGCTGGTGCAAAGCGGCAAGCGGTTCCAGTGGGACTATGTCGGGCGCTGGTGGAACTTCATCGAGCCGTCGCAATGGCCCCGGGACGAATACCGGCTGCAGGGCATCAGGGCCAAATGGGACAGCGTGGTCGGCGACTGCCGGCAGGAGTTGGTGTTTATCGGCCAGGGACTCGACACCGACGCGTTACAGCGCGAGCTCGACCACTGCCTGCTGAGCGCGCCGGAAATCGCCGCCGGCCCACTGGCCTGGCAAGCGCTGCCGGGGGCGACAGCCTTTGACCAACAGGCCCTTGCCCGCATACCCACACAGCCCATGGCGATTGACCCCATTTGATCCGAGATAGAGGTGCCCCATGCTCTTTTTCAGCCGAACCAGCCGCTGGGTATTGGCTCCGCTTGCCGACAGACTGGATGAGCCTGACCAGGCGAGTACACCGCTGTCGTCGAGCAACCCGTTATTGCGACGCATCCTGGCGGGCGTCGAGACATTGCTGCAAGAGCGGCGAGCCCTGAAAGCACAGACACACGCGCTGGCATTGGAAGCCACCCAATTGGCCGAGCACCTGGCCCGCCGCGACGCGCTTTTACAGAAGCAGGAGGCGCGCTGGGCACTTATCGCCCAAGGCGCAGGTGAGCTGTTTTGGGAACTGCAACCGGCAGGTATTGCTGCACCCGCACCGGAGTGGGCTATGAAGTGGACAGGGTCCGCGTCGATCCCGACCCAAGGTATTGATCGACTTGGCCGCTGGAACGAGCACCTGCACGCGACGGACCGGCAACGCCATCTTGACGCGCTGGCCCGGCACCTGGCTGATCGCAGCGGGCGAACGCCCTTTACGCTGGACGTACGCATGGCCCTTGCATCAGACGGTGACTATCGTTGGTGCAGGATCAGCGGTGTGGCGCGCCGGGATGCGCAAGGGGTACCGGTCGCCATCGGCGGAAGCCTGCGTGACATTCATGAACAGCGCCTGCACGAAGAGTCACTCGAACTGGCGGCCACACGCTTCGAGATTTCCCGTGAAATGCTCCATGACGGGCTCTGGGACATTGAGGTGGTGGCGGGTGACCCGGCGAACCCGAACAACACCATCTGGTGGTCTTCGCAAATGCGGCGACTGCTGGGGTATACCACGGTTGAGGAATTTCCCAACACATTGGAAAGCTGGACCTCACGCTTGCATCCAGACGACAGCGCGCGGGCAATCGCGGCGTTTGTGGCCCACGTCGAAGACCGCAGCGGCAAAACACCCTTTGATGTCGATTATCGGCTCAAGCACAGCAATGGCAATTACCGCTGGTTTCGCGGCCGTGGGCAAACGCGACGCGCAGAGGACGGTTCCCCGCAAAGGGTGGTGGGCGCCATCACCGATATCCATGCCCACCATGAAGAAAACAGCATGCGTGAGGCTCAGGAACACCAGCACCGAGTAATGCAGGAGACCCTGCGCAAGCTGACGCACATTGTCGCCACCATCCAGGGCATCGCCAGCCAGACCAACCTGTTGGCCTTGAACGCCGCCATTGAAGCCGCCCGCGCTGGCGACGCCGGACGCGGGTTCGCGGTGGTCGCCGATGAAGTGCGCAAGCTGGCGACCCGCACCAGCCAAGCGACCCAGCAAGCGGCCGACATGATGGACAGCTAGCGCCACGGGCCGAGTCGTGAGCAGCGCAGCCAGTGGCAGTACAAACCCAACAATAAGAACCAGGTATCGTTATGCGTGATTATCAAGCTGTGGCCACATCCTTCAATTACCAACAGACCGCCGAACTGGCTTTGCAAGGCGACCTGACTGCCCTGAATGCCTGCGTCGAATGCTGCGACCGGCACGCCCACGACGACGCCGTGGCGTTGTATTGCGAAGCGCAGGATGGCAGCGCCGCCCAATACACATTCAGCCAATTGCAGGCCAGCGCTGCCCGCTTCGGTCATTTCTTGCGTGAGCAAGGGGTGAAACCGGGCGACCGCGTCGCCGGCCTGATGCCGCGCACGGTTGAACTGCTGATTGCCATCTTGGGGACCTGGCGGGTGGGCGCGGTCTATCAACCGCTCTTCACCGCATTCGGTCCCAAGGCGATCGAGCAACGATTGGGCTGCTCCAACGCGCGCTGGATCGTGACGGATGCGCAGAACCGTCCCAAGCTGGATGAGATCGGCAACTGCCCAAGCGTGATCGTAACCGGCGAGGGCCCGCAGAACCCCAGCGATTATCCGTTCTGGAGCATCCTGGACGGCCAAGACGTCGAGTGCGAACCGGTACTGCTGGACGCCAGCGCGCCGTTCCTGCTGATGTGCACATCGGGTACTACGGGGCCGGCCAAGCCTCTGGAAGTGCCGTTGCGCGCCATTCTCGCCTTCAAGGGTTATATGCGCGACTCCATTGGCCTGCAGCAGGACGACCGGTTCTGGAACCTGGCCGATCCCGGCTGGGCCTATGGCCTGTATTACGCGGTGACCGGCCCGCTGGCCTGTGGTCATGCCACGTTGTTCTACAACGGCCCTTTTACGGTGGAGAGTACGTGCCGAGTCATTGCCAAGTACGCCATCAGCAATCTAGCCGGCTCCCCGACGGCCTATCGCTTGCTGATCGCCGAGGGGGCAGCGTTCGCCGACGCCGTGCGCGGTCGCCTGCGTGCCGTCAGCAGTGCCGGCGAGCCGCTCAACCCACACGTGATCCGCTGGTTTGCCGAGCAACTCGGCGTGACCATTCACGATCATTACGGCCAGACGGAAATCGGCATGGTGTTGTGCAATCACCATGGTTTGCGTCATCCGGTCCGTGAGGGCTCGGCGGGTTATGCGGTGCCCGGCTACCGCATCGTCGTGCTGGACGACGCGCATCGGGAATTGCCGGCGGGTCAGCCGGGCGTCCTGGCGGTGGATCGCGAACGCTCGCCCCTGTGCTGGTTCGACGGCTACCTGGGTATGCCCACCCGGGCCTTTGTGGGGCGCTATTACCTGAGCGGCGACAGTGTGGAGCTGAATGACGACGGCAGTATCAGCTTCGTCGGCCGCAACGATGATGTGATCACCACGTCCGGCTACCGCGTCGGGCCGTTCGACGTCGAGAGCGCGCTGATCGAACACCCGGCGGTGATCGAGGCGGCGGTGATCGGCAAACCCGACCCGCAACGCACCGAGCTGATCAAAGCCTTTGTCGTGCTCGACAGCCAGTACCAGCCCAGCGCCGAGCTGGCTGAAGTACTGCGCCTGCATGTACGGCAGCGCCTGGCCGCCCATGCCTATCCGCGGGAAGTGGAGTTCGTCGAGCAACTCCCCAAGACCCCCAGTGGCAAGTTGCAGCGCTTTATCCTGCGCAATCAGGAAATTGCCCGGCAGCAGGCGCCCGGGACATGAACCCGTGGCCGGTGTGCCGGAGCGCCAGGCGTGTGCGCAATCCAAGGCAAAGCGTGTGCTGAACCGATCAGACTTCCAGCGCAAAGCCTCGGAGTTATTCAAGGAGCGCAGTTTCAACCAAGTCAGCATGCGTGAACTCGCCGCCCATGTCGGCATAAGCCCGGGGGCGATCTATCACCATGTGGAAAGCAAAGAGGCGCTGCTTTACGAACTGCTGATGGAGCTGTATCAAACCCTGTTGTCCCAGGTGCACGGCATCAAGAATCGCCGATTGGCACCCGATCAACGCCTGGCCCAACTGATCGACTGTCACCTTCAATTGCATGAACACATGACCGGACACTTCAAGCTGGCGGTCATGGACGCCAATTGCCTGGGCGACTCGATGCAGGCAAGCGTCCAGCAACTGCGGCGTGCCTATGAGTCGGAAATAATGGATCTGATCGGCCAGGCAGGCCATCCACCGGGCGGGCCGTTGCGCGAGGGCGCGCTCACGGCCATTTTGCCCATGCTGAACAGTCTACCCACATGGTTAAGCCCGATGCTCGATAACGTTCAGCGGCGAACGATTACGAAGACCATCGCCTGTGCGGTCTTACGGGCCATTGATTCCCTGCCCTGAGCCCAGCATGACCCATACTGAAACGCCAGGCTGGCCCGAGGCGGGTTGCTGGAGCGCCTCATCAATCAACACAGAAACCTGAACAGTCAGCGGCGCTGATGCATGGAGTGCAGGATCGCCGCCGATATCTGCTCAAGGGGCAACTCACGCTCCACGGCCCCCAGTTTGAACGCCTCCTTGGGCATGCCATACACCACGCAGGACTCTTCATCCTGGCCCAGGGTGCGGGCGCCGTTGTCGTGCATTTCCTTCAGGCCCCGGGCGCCGTCGTCGCCCATCCCCGTCATGATGATCCCCAGCGCGTTACTCCCGGCACTGCGGGCCACCGAACGAAACAGTACATCAACGGAAGGTCGATGCCGGCTGACCGGAGGTCCGTCGACAATTTCCACCTGGTATTGGGCACCGCTGCGCTTGAGCACCATGTGCCGACCACCAGGGGCAATCAGCGCACAACCGGGGATAACCCGGTCACCGTTCTTCGCCTCCCTGACCTCGATCTCGCACAGCCGATTGAGGCGCTCGGCAAACGCGGCGGTGAAGTGTTCGGGCATGTGCTGCACGATGACGATGCCCGGGCAGACCCTGGGCAAGGCGGTCAATACCAACTCCAGGGCTTGGGTGCCGCCCGTGGACGTACCAATGGCGACAATGTTCTCGGTGGTGCGCGCCATTGCCTGGGCGCCCGCCGGCAATATGACGTCGGCCGTCAGCCTGGCGGGAGCGCGCTCGCTGGAAGGCACCATGCGTTTCATGTTGGCCCGCGCGGCGGCCTTGACGGCCCCCGCCAATTCATCGGCACTGTCGGTGAGAAACTGGCGCAGGTTGAGTTGTGGCTTGGTCACAATGCTGACCGCGCCGGCCGCCAGCGCCTGCATGGTGGTGGCCGCACCCTTTTCGGTCAGCGTGGAGCAGATGACCACGGGCGTGGGATGTTCGGCCATCAATTTCTTGAGGAACGTGATGCCATCCATCCGTGGCATCTCCACGTCCAACACAATCACATCCGGCCATTGCTTGTTCATTTTGTCCATGGCGAACACCGGGTCTGCCGCCGCGCCGATAACCTCAATAGCGGGGTCTTGCCCCAGGGTCGCCGTCAGCACCTGACGCACCACGGCGGAATCATCAATGATCAGCACTTTGATAAGGCTCATGTCGCACGCTCTCCATGAGGGCTGCTGGGGGTTCACTTCAAGGCCAGGTAGTTGAGTTCGATTTCGCCGTTGGCCAGATCGAACACAATGGTCCGATAACCCACGCCTTCCACATGAAAGTGTTGACACCGCAACTGATGCAGGTCGAGCAGGCGCATGGCCTGTTCGACATTGCGCTGGCCGACGTAATCATTGTCCGAGCGCACAAGCCCGGGAAACATGTTCCCACCGCCGAATACGCTGATCCTGAACTCCGTCGGCAGGGCCTTGATCGACTGTATTCGAGCGAGCAACAGTTCAAAGGCTTCGTTGCCGTAGCGACCATCCAGGACACCGTGTTTGGCCACGGCGCGCTGTGGCAGCAGGTAGTGACACATGCCCCCCAGCAAGCGCCGGGGATGCCAGAACACCAATGCAACACACGATCCCAGCACCGTACGCAGGCGAATCGCACCCGAGCCGAAAAACCACTCGCCGGGATTCAGGAACACCTCGTTGGGCGGTCGACTGTCAGGCATGCGGCCTCCGGTAGATGGAAGGCTTGACCAGTCGCAGCTGATCGGTGATGCCGTTGAGGCTCTCCGAATGGCTGACCAGAAAGTACCCGCCCGGCTTGAGGTGACTGACCAGGCGCTTGACCACCTGCACTTTGGTGTCGTTGTCAAAATAGATCATCACATTGCGCAGGAAGATCACATCGAACATCCCCAGTTTCGGCAGCGGGTTATTCAGATTGATCGACTGGAAATCGATCTTCGCCGCCAGCGCCGGGTCGACCATGAAACAACCGTGGTTGGCGCCCACGCCCTTGAGGCAATACTTGTTCAACAGCGCCTCGGGGATGCCGCGTATGCCGTCGAGGGGATAACGCCCAAGGCGGGCTTTTTCCAATACCCGGCTGCTGATGTCCGACGCGACAATCTCCCAGGGCCGGCCGGCGAGGTTGTCTGCCAGCACCATTGCCAAGGTATAGGGTTCTTCGCCGGTCGAGCAGGCGCCACTCCATATGCGCAACGGCCCGCTGCCCCGCAGCTCGGGCAACGCTACATCGCGCAGGAAATCAAAATGCTTGGGCTCACGGAAAAAGTAGGTCTCGTTGGTAGTCAGCATGTCCACCGCTACCTGCAACTCCACGCTGTCCTTCATCAGCACCTTGTAGTAAGCGCCGTAGGTATTGAGCTTGAACACCTGCAGTCGCTTGGCCAGGCGAGCGCTCACCAACTGTTTCTTGGCATCGGACAGGCTGATGCCGGCGATTTGATAAATGAGGTCACGAAACTGCACGAACTCGGCGTCAGAGAGGATCACGTTCATCAGGACATTCCCCCCAGCCTGTTCAGGCGATCGAAGGTAGCGAAGACTCAAGGTTGACCAGCGCATCGACCTGTTCCAGGGACAGCACGCGGCCGATGTCCAGCAACAGCACAAAACCGCTCTCCAGTTTGCCGATGCCCAGTAAAAAGTCGGCCCTGACATCGGTGCCGAAATTCACCGACGGCTCGATGTCCTGGTCGGCGATTTCCAGGACCTCGCTGACCGCATCGACAATGATGCCCACCGGCTTGCGCTGGGCATTGGCCTGTACCTCAAGGATCACAAAGCAGGTCCTTGGGGTCTGCACCGTGCGTTCGCCGCGAAAGCGCACCCCCAGGTCGAGCACGGGCACCGCCGCGCCGCGCAGGTTAATCACCCCGCGTATGCTGGGAGGCAGCAACGGCACGCTGGTGATCGGCCCGTATTCGATGATTTCCCGGACGTTGAGCGTGCCCACGGCGAACATCTCCTCCCCCAGCACAAAGGTGAGGTACTGGCTCGGGCTCGAGACGCTGGCATTGCCTGGACTGTCGATGGGTGGGGCCATGATTCACCTCGGGTCAAATACGTTTTCGTCTTCATCAGGGGCGCTTCGCACCCCGGCGCGGGACAAGCCCGCTCACCACAACAGCTCTATCCGCCGGGGGTTCAGCGTTGAGATACCTAGACAGAGATCAGGCCGGCTATCTCATCGACACACAGCACATGCTCGATCTGCAGGAGCGTGACGAACTCGCCTCGCACCTTGGTCATCCCCCCGATGAAGTCGGTGCGAATGTGATTGCCGAACGCCGGAGCGGGCTTGATATCGATCTCGAGTATCTCGATCACTTCGCTGACCGAGTCCACCACCACCCCCAGGACCTGGGATTCGCCCTCCTTCGCCGCCTCAAGGATGACGATGCAGGTGCGACTGCCCAGTACCGTCGTGCCCTTGCCGAAACGCGCCTTGAGGTCCACGACCGGCACCACCGAGCCGCGCAGGTTGATAACCCCCCGCAGGAATTCCGGCATCATCGGTACGCTGGTCACCTGGTTGTATTCGATGATTTCACGAACGCTCAGGGTATTGACCGCGTACATCTCCTCGGCCGCCAGGAAGGTCAGGTACTGCAAGGGTTCATCCACTGGCGACGCAGCTTCGACAGCGCCCTGCATGCCCGCTGAGGTGCCCATGGGTCAACTCCCGAAGCGGACGAAACCACCGTCCGAGGAGCGACTGTCCAGGTCCTGGGTGGACATCGCTCGGCTGATCTGGGGCATCGAGACATTGCGCCCGACACGTTTGCTTTGCACGGTGAAAAACCCCATGAGTTCCTGCAACTGCTCGGCCTGGCCACTCATTTCCTCGGCCGTCGCCGCCAGTTCCTCGGAGGCCGACGCGTTTTGCTGGGTCAGTTGGCTCATCTGCGACATCGCGCTGTTGATTTGTTCGGAACCGATGGATTGTTCTTCCGAGGCAGCCGCAATTTCCTGCACCAGGTCGGAGGTCTTGGCAATCGACGGCACAATCTCGTCCAGCAGGTTGCCCGCCCGTTCGGCCAGGGCCACGCTGTTCTTGGCCACCTCACTGATTTCCTGTGCGGCAATCTGGCTGCGCTCCGCCAGTTTGCGCACTTCAGCCGCGACCACCGCAAAGCCTTTGCCGTGCTCGCCGGCCCGTGCCGCTTCGATCGCCGCGTTGAGCGCCAGCAAGTTGGTCTGGTAGGCAATGGAATCGACAATGCCGATTTTTTCGGCGATGGTTTTCATCGCCGCCACGGTGTCCTTCACGGCTCGACCGCCTTCCGACGCTTCCTTGTTGGCTTTGCCCGCCATGCCGTCGGTGACCTTGGCATTTTCGGTGTTCTGGGAAATGGACGCTGACATTTGCTCCATCGACGCCGAGGTCTGTTCGACCGATGCCGCTTGCTCGGAAGCCGACTGGGCCATGCTTTGGGCGGTGGCGGAGATCTCTTCCGAAGCGCTCGACAGCGAGTCCGCCGAGCCGCGCACTTCGCCGATGATTTCCGAGAGTTTTTCCACGGTGCCATTGACCGAGTGCTTCAGCTCCAGGAACTTGCCCTGGTAGTCGCCGGTAATGCTGCGGGTCAGGTCGCCGGCGGCCATCGCCGACAGCACCTCCATGGCCTCGGTGATCGGTACGATGATCGCGTCCAGAGAACCATTGATACCGAGGATGATGCGGCGGAAATCGCCCTGGTGCCGGGCGGCGTCAGGGCGGGTGTCCAGCTTGCCGATCAGCGCACTGTCGCTGATCTCGCTGGTATCTTCCACAAGGGCCAGGATATTGGCGCGCAGTTGCTCGACGTTTTCATTGATAAAGGCTTTCTTGCCGGGGAAACGCTCCAGGGGCGCGGACAAATCCCCTTCGCCGAACGCGCGAATACAGGCCATGGCTTTTTTCTTCACGTTGATATGGCCGTTGACCATGTCATTGATGCCCTGGCCGATATCCCGGTACGAACCCGAGAAGCCCTCGACATCGATCATCACGTCAATGTCACCTTTTTCATGCTCGCTGGACATGTGCTGCATTTGATTGATCAGCGCCAGGATGTTGGTGCGCAACAGCTCGATGTTGTCGTTGATAAAGGCTTTTTTGCCGGGGAATTGTTCCAGGGGCGCAGACAGATCACCGTTACCGAAGGCGCGTATGCAGGCCATGGCTTTTTTCTTCACCGCGATGTGGCCGTTGACCATATCGTTGATGCCCTGGGCCATGGAGCGGTAACTGCCATGAAAGCGGCCGGCATCGATCTGTGTATCGATCTCGCCCTTGTCGTGTTCACTGGACATACGGTCCATCTCCACGATCAATTCATGCAGGTTCGCGCCCAACTGCTGCATGCTCGCCATCAGGCTGGTGGTGTCTCCCGCCTTGAGCGTTGCCTTGGCATTCAACTCGCCAGCCGATAGACGTGCCGCATAGGCTTGCACCACGGTAGGCTCCGCCCCGAGCCGGCGCATCAGATTGCGCCCCAGCAAGACACCGATCAGCAGGGTAGCCACCAGGGTCAGGCCGCTCACCAGCAGGATGAGGGTGCGTGCGTTCTTCTCGGTGGTGGTGGCAAGCACCTGGCCCTTGCGCCCCAGTTCCAGGTTGTATTCACGCAGCTCGCCGATCGCCGCGAGCACGGCGGTCTGCAAGGGCTGGCTCGTCTCGATCAATGCACGGGCCGAGGCCTGGTCACCGTCATCGATGAGCTTGTCGAAGTGGGTCTGCAACGCCGCAAACTCAGCCAAGTAACCGCGCAGTTGTTTCAACAACGCCGCATCGCGCTCGTCGGAGGTCAACTCGGCCTGATAGCGATCCAGGGCTTTGCCAACGGCACTGAAATCCTGCGCCACGCTGGCCGCGTAAGCCGCCACGCTGGTTTTGTCGGTCTCGTTCAAGCGCTGCCATTGCAAGGCATGCAGGTCGGTGAAGGCCGCGGCGGCGCGGTCGATCTCCAGCAGGCTGGGCACCGTATTGACGTTGGCATAGCTGGCGCTCGTATTGATTTCACCGGCCAGGTACAGGCTGGTGCCACCCAACACGAAGACACCCAGCATGGCTGTGAAAACCAGCAACATGATATTTCTGATAACTGTCATGGCGAGGCACTCCTGATGACGCTTCAATGAGTCGATAAAGGGCTTGGGATCGAACGATGAGGGGTTTCCTTGGCAACCTGTCCTAGCAAATTCGGGATATCCAGGATCAGCGCAACGGCTCCACTTCCGAGGATGGTGAACCCGCCCAGCCCATGGGCATCACCAAACACTTTGCCCAGTGGCTTGATCACGGTTTGGAACTCCCCCTGCAGGCGGTCAACCACCAGGCCGGCACGCAAACCTGCGTATTGCACGACGACCACGTTTTCCCGGCTGCCTCCAGGCTCTTGCACATCAAACATGTCGCGCAGCCGCAGGATCGGCAGCACCTCGCCCCGCAGGTCCAGGTAGCCGGTTTCGGTGCCCCGCTGAGGTGCCAGCTCGATGCACTCCTCCACCATGTTCAGCGGAATCACATAAGAAGCCTTGCCCACGCCGATCAGGAAACCGTCAATGATCGCCAGTGTCAGCGGCAGGCGGATGCGCACCGTGGTGCCCTGCCCGACTTCGCTCTCGAGGCTGACGCTGCCGCGTAACGCCGTGATATTGCGCTTCACGACGTCCATGCCCACGCCACGGCCGGACAGGTTGCTGACCTGGTCGGCGGTGGAGAATCCCGGCTCGAAAATCAGATTCAGAATGTCTTTGTCCGACGGCTGCTGGCCCTCTCCCACCAAACCACGCTCACGGGCCTTGGCCAGGATCTTGTCCTTGGCCAGGCCACCGCCGTCGTCGGACACCTCGATCACGATGCTGCCGGATTCGTGATAGGCATTCAGGCGTACCGTGCCCTGGGCCGGCTTGCCCCGCTGGAGGCGCGTCGACGCCGGCTCGATGCCGTGGTCCATGGCATTGCGCACCAAATGGGTCAGCGGGTCGCCAATGCGTTCGACGACGGTCTTGTCCAGCTCGGTCTCACCGCCGCCGATGTGCAGCACGATGTCCTTGCCCAACTCTTTGGAGACGTCCCGCACCACACGCTGGAACCGCGTGAAGGTTGCGCCGATCTGCACCATGCGCAGGGTCAGCGCCGAGTCGCGGACTTCCTCGACCAGCCGCGATAACAGGCTGGTGGATTCGATCATCTCGCCAATCCCACTGCGTACCGCCACCAGGTTGGCGCCGGCACCGGCAATGATCAGCTCGCCGACCAGGTTGATCAGTTGGTCCAGCTTGGCCGCATCGACCCGAATCAGATTGCCTTCGTTGCTCGCCGCGCTCTTGCCGGCCTTGACCGGCGGCGTTGTCGACTCCTGGACATCAGGCTCGCTGCGCGTTTCGACCGGTGCCTGCTCGGCATCCTCGGTCACGAGCAAGGCCTGGGCCTCGGTCAATGTGCCGCAACGCACCAGCAGCTCGATCAGCGCGGCGTTGTCTTCCGGCAACCCGTCGAGATGGGTCCGACACGCCTGCACCGTGGCATTCGGTGCAAGGATGCGAACCAGCGCGTCCTCGCGGACAAAATCAAAGGCGCCGTCGATGACCTCCAGGGAAGCGTCGCTGGCCAGTGCGAGTTCAAACCCGAGGTAGTTGGTTTCCGGGTCCATCGCGGTCATGGGCGGCAACCCATCGAACAAGGTAACGGTGTGCAGCAAACGCCCCAGCGTGCTCAGGTAACGCAGGAACGCCAAGGGGTCCATGCCATTGCGCAACACATCCGGGCCAAAGCGCAGCGACAAATGCCAATGGCCGGGACTGCCGCCTGGCTCATCCGCCGGCGCCGGCGCTTGAAGGGCCGGCGCCGGGGTCGAGACCGCCGCGTCCAGATACAGCGACAGCCGCTCAATGAGCGCTTGACCCTGAGCCCGCACCGGTTCGTCCAGGCGATCCAGGTTGCCGTCCTCGGCCAGCAGGTCGATCAATTGGCCGATATGGTCACGGGCGTCGAGGAACAACGCACTCAACGCCTCGTCGACGCGCACTTCCAGGCTGCGCACCCGGTCCAGCACGCTTTCGGCGACATGGGTGAACTCAACGATCGGCATCAAGCCAAACAGGCCGGCCGAACCTTTAATGGTGTGGGCCACACGGAACAGGCCGTTGATGGTGTCCAGGTCCTGGGGCGACTTCTCGATCTGCAGCAGCGCATCTTCCATTTGCAACAGAAGCTCGCGACTTTCGGCAATGAACGTCTGCAGCACGTCATCCATGTTCATACGCTTACGCTCCGACCGACTGGGTGAAACACGCATTGGTGAAGTAGTCATCAAGGCCGCTGAGGCGAAAGGCTTCGCTCACCGTCGAACTGGGGTTGCTCAGCAACAACTGGGTGCCTTCCTTGAGAGACTCGCGCTTGATGAGGATCAACAGCTGCAAACCGGCACTGTCGAGTTCATCGACACTGGACAGGTCCAACTCGACTTCATGGGCCAGGGGAAACAACGACAACAGCACGTCCTTTTGCTCGGCAGCCGTGTAGATCGTCAGGGGGCCTTCCATGACTTGGATTCGACGTAGCATCGGGACGGCGCTTTTCATGTAAACCTCCTGGCCAGCGGTCGCTGGTCATCGCTATGGCAGGATCAACTTGGACACGGCAGTCAGCATTTGCGCAGGCTGGAAGGGCTTGACCATCCAGGCCTTGGCGCCGGAGGCCTGGCCTTGCTGCTTCATCGCATCGCTGGCTTCGGTGGTCAGCATGATGACCGGCGTGAACTTGTAGGCCGGCAACAGCTTGGCGGCCTTGACGAAACTGAGGCCGTCCATGTTGGGCATGTTCACGTCGCTGACAATCAGGTGGATTTTGCGGCCGTCCAGTTTGCTCAGGGCGTCTTTGCCATCACAGCCTTCGATCACGTCGTAACCGGCGCCTTTGAGCGTGATGCTCACCACCTGGCGGATGGAGGCCGAGTCGTCGACGATCAGAATGGTTTTACTCATCGGAAAAACTCCTCTAGAAAAACGTGATTTCGTTGGCAGCGGCCTGGGCAGGCGCTTTACCGCCATGAATGGCGTGCTGCTCTGGCATGGTGTAGGCCGTTGACAGCTCCTGCAGCCAACGGTCACTGCTCATCGGCGCCAGGGACTGTCCGCTGAGGCTCGACTCATGACGTTCGTCCAACTGCTGCTGCAACTTGTCGAGGTCGCGGGTAATCAAGGTCAACATCTGGCTGACGCGGTCCTGGAACTGCAGGGCAACCAGCACCTGGGCAATCTCGTCGGCGACGTTGGCGCTCTGCTGCTGCAGGTCATGGCTGTTGCGCACAATGGTCTGGGCGGTTGCGCGAAAATGTTCGATAACCTCCGACACCACGCGCTCCGAATCGGCGAGGGTCAGGGTGTCTTGTTCGGCGTGGTGGCGGGACATCTGCACCGTACGGGCGATGGCGGCGTTGACGGTGATCACGGTTTCGCTGATCTTGCGCCCGGTCTCGCCGGACATGCTCGACAACTTGCGCACTTCATCGGCGACCACCGCAAACCCTCGCCCCGCCTCCCCGGCTCGCGCAGCCTCGATAGCCGCGTTGAGGGCAAGCAGGTTGGTTTGACTGGCGATGTCGCCGACAAACTTGGCCATCTGCTGAAGCTGCTCGGTGAAGCCCGAGAGCTGCATGACTTCCTTGAGCTCATTCTCCTTATTGGTGAGCGCGGCGCGCAGGGCCACGACGATGGAATTGAGGTCACGCTGGCCGACCTCCAGCAAGTCGACCAATTGTTGCGAAGCGTCCTGGCCGCCATTGCTGGAGACGCTGTGGCTGATGTTGGATGACAGCGTGCCAAAACGCTCGCTGAGGCTGAGAATCGAGGTTTCACTGATCGAACGCGCCGCTTCTATCTGCCGCGACCAGATCGGCAGCACGCTGACGCACACCTGTGCCAGGCCGTTATCGACGGCCAGCGTCGGAGCAATGGATGCCGGTTGATCGAGCTGCTGTTGCAGGCCACGCCACTGCGCCCGGCTCCTGCTGTTTGCCCACAGGCCCATGCCGATACACAACGTAAACAAGGCGCCGCCAGCGGCCAGCGACCCCATGCTGAAGCGCTCGCTCCAGGCAATCGCAAGCCCGCCCAGCAGACCCGCGAACGCAACCGGAAACAGGGTCAAAGCAGCGGAAGGGGGGGGTGTCGGTGCGCTCACGGTCTGTCTCCCTGTCAAGGCATGTCGTCACGACCTGACCGGCCATTCGACTGCTTGAAAGAGATACTGGCCCGATAATGGCACTGCCACCATCGGAGCATCCCTATTCTGGGGTAGGGATCCTGGAAAACCGCCTAGGAAAATCCCTACCCCCGTACACGCTTCACGAAATACCCAGGGTCATGGCGAAACGCACAATGTCTGCGGTGGAGGAAAACCCCATTTTTTCCATCAGCCGGGTCTTATGGGTGCTGACCGTCTTGTTACTGATGACCAACTGCTCGGCGATCTGGTTGACGCTCATGCCGTGCGCCAGCAGGCGCAGGATCTGGAACTCGCGATCGGACAAGCTCTCGACAAAGGTCTGCTGCTTCAAGCCACTGCTTTGCAGCGCGATCTGTTCCGCCAGCCCGGGGTCCAGGTAGCGTTGGCCACTGACCACTCGACGCATGGCAACCAACAGGGTTTCGGGATCGCGGTCCTTGGTGAGGTAGCCGAGCGCACCGGCGCGTAATGCCCGTTGCGCGATATGGATTTCGTTATGCATGCTCAACACCAGAATCGGCAGTTTCGGGTATTGGGTATGCAGGCGCGCAATCAGAATCTCGCCGCTGATACCCGGCATATTCATGTCGAGCAGCAACAGGTCGATCTCGACCTGGCGCAACAGTTCGATCAGTTGCGTGCCACTCTCGGCTTCGGCCACCACCTGCACGTCGGCGACCAGCGAGAACAGTTGCTTGAGCCCTTCGCGCATGATGGTGTGGTCATCGGCGATCAGCATGCGAATCATCAATACCTATCCTTGTGCATCGGAATGAACGCCTGGACCGTAGTGCCCTGCCCAGGATGACTGAAAATGATCACTTTGCCGCCCAGCATCAGGCCGCGCTCACGCATGCCGGCCAAGCCCAGGGTCTGGCGGCCGACGGCATCCGGGTCAAAGCCCTTGCCGTTGTCCTGGACCTCGAGCACCCAGTGCGTCTCCTGCGGGCTCAGGGTGACGCTGACCTGTGTCGCTTCGGCATAACGCGCGATATTGGTCAGCGATTCCTGCACGATGCGAAACGCCGCGGTCACGTGGGTATCCGGAAGGGTCAGGGGAATCAGCGGCAGGTTCAACGCACAGGGAACCTGGGTCAGGGTGACGAATTCGGCTGTCAGCCATTCAAGACCGGACACCAGCCCCAGGTTCAGCGCGGAGGGGCGCAGGCTCGTGGACACATTGCGCACCACCTGAATGGTCTTGTCGGTCAGCCCCATCAAGCGCTCGACCTGAGGGGTGAGTTCAGGCGTATCGGTGCCGAACTGAAACCTCAGCAACGAGATGCCCATGCGCAGCGCCGTCAGGTGCTGGCCCAGTTCGTCATGGATCTCCCGGGCAATCAGTTTGCGTTCCTCTTCCCGCGCCGTTTCCCGGCGGGTCGACAGGTCGCGTAATTGCGCGTTGGAATTGGCCAGGCGCCGCTCCGCCGCGCGCAGCTTGGAAATATCGCGCCCGACGGCCAGCACGCTGACGACCCGCTGGCCGTCGACCTCGGGAACAAAGTGGATCAACACCACCTTGGGCGCGGTTTTCAAACCCGACAATAGGAACTCCTGTTCCGTGGCTTTGTTCTGGCGAATCACCTGGGCCACCAATTCTCGAAAAAGCTGGGACTGGGCGTTCAGCGGCACCACTTCATCCATGGGCATGCCCATCAGTTCCGGCCAGGCCCCGCCCACCCATTTTCGCAACTGCGCATTGACGTAGAGCACCTCCCCGAGAACACTCAGCCGAGCGACGGCGTCCGGGCTGTTTTCCACCAGGGCGTTGATGTCGTGCTGGCGTTCCAGTTCTTTCTGTCGGGCCCGGGTCAAATGGGTCACATCACGACCGATCACCAAGACCCGCGGGCCCACGCTGCCCGAGTCGGCCACCGGCACCAAGGTAAAGTGCAGGTTGCGCATTTCGTTGCGCAGCACCATGCCCTCCTCAGACTCAACCACCCGTTCGGTGGCCCTGCATTGGTCATGGAGGGCCTGGATTTTTTCCGCGTTGAGCCGGCCAAATATCGACGCCAGCGCCTCGCCAATAACCTCGCCATGGGGTTTCCCAAGCACCTGCAACAGCGCCGGATTGACCTCGACACAGCGCAGCTCACCCCGTGGCGCAGCCTCCAGCAGGCACAACATGTCCAGGGTATGGTCGAAAATATCCCGGTAGCGGCGCTCGCGCTCCCTGAGCAAGGATTCGGAGCGCCAGCGTTCGATGGCAATCGCGGCAATGTGACAGGTCTGGCGCACGCGCAGCCGGTCGCTCTCGTCCAGCGCAGAACCGGGTGAGCGCGACAACGCGAAAGCCCCGAGGATCTGCCCCTGATTGTCGAGGATGGGCTCGTACCAGCAGGCGGAAGAAGGCTTGGATACCGACGATTCGAGGCTTTGCGGTTCAGCAAGCACGACGCCACAGGAACAGTGAGGCAAGGCCAGTTGAAGATAACTCACCAGCAACCCCAGGGTTTCGTCCAGCGAGGCGCCCGTGGCCATTGTTTCGAAGATGCGCAGACGTGCGTCTTCAAGCACTTGCTGTTTGCGCAACTCAGTGATGTCGTGGGCCAGTGCCAGCACGCCTGCCACCTCACCGGATGGGCTGCGTTCAGCCATCAGGCTGACGACACAACTCACCGCTTCACCACCGGGGCCGGCCGGCCAACTGTTGAGGAATTGAGCGGTCTCGCCTGTGGATGCCACATGACGCAGATGGTCGAGGTAATCGCCGGGCTGCTCCCTGGGGCTGGCGCCTATGGCTTCGTCATAAGACATGCCGGTCAAGAGCAGGAACGTCGGATTGACGTAGGTACGCAACAGGTTGCGATCGTAGCGCACAATAATGTTGGGTGAGTTCTCCGCCAGGGTGAGGAATTTCAGCTCGCTGCCCAGCAAGGTTTCGCGAAGCTGCCAGTTCTCGGTGATGTCTTCCAGTTGGGAGACAAAACAGATCGGCTGCCCCTGGTCGCCCCGCACCAGCCCCACGGTCAGGCGCACCCAGACAACCTGGCCGTCGTGGTGGATGTAGCGTTTATGCAAGGTGGCGCCCTGCCGTGTACCACCCTTCAATTCTTCTATCAGTTGCTTGCCCACTTCGCGGTCTTCGGGGTGGGTCAATGCCATGAACGTGGTGCTTTGCAGCTGTGCCTCGCTGTAGCCAAGCAGCCTGCAAATGACGCTATTGGCCCTCAGCCAACGACCGTCCAGTGACACGAGGGCCAAGCCAGTGCCGGAGGAATCGAAAATGGCTTCAAGTGGGATCTCGGAGAAGCGCTCGCTGTGGGAATGCGCGGTTGGGGGCCCAGGCAGGGGAAGGATTTCAACGATAAAATAGTCGTCGCGCCACGTTGTCATCGACAGGTTCAACCGGCCGGACTGCCTCGCGGTCGCCTCGAAACACACCCGGGATTGCCCATCGGCCTTTTCCAGTGCCGCATAAAAAAGCTGGCTGTCCTGCGGGCGCAGCAAGGAGAGAAACTCGGTGATTGCCTCGGGAGAGACGCCGTTCTGACACTGCAGCGTTGAAAACGCAGGGTTGCCCAACACGACCCGTGCAGATCGATCCAGGACCACAACCGCACCCGACAGGCAGGCAAATACGCCTTTAAGGGTTTGCAGCACTTCCTTGACTGCCATTACCGCTCCTGCATACGTCCACGCTTACGATGAAGACCCCACCGTAAATACTTCAAAAGTTCTTGCTGGTTCGGTCCATAAAAGCCTGGGTAC
The DNA here is from genome assembly GCF_900116055.1 of Pseudomonas sp. NFACC42-2. NCBI lineage: Bacteria > Pseudomonadati > Pseudomonadota > Gammaproteobacteria > Pseudomonadales > Pseudomonadaceae > Pseudomonas > Pseudomonas sp. NFACC42-2. The sequence continues at coordinate 9,928 of NZ_FOZO01000001.1, read as the reverse complement.
CTGGCGAAGCCGGTAACCGAACCAGTCAATTGAATGTATGCCCAACGGGTGCCCACAAAAACAACACCCTATGGATAGCATTGCCCGGCACTTGATGGAGACTATCGTAGTCTCATTTACGGCCGGCGCCAGCCAGACTAAAGATTTACGTTCAGCCGCAGGAAATCCTCACGCCGGCCTCCGGCATGCCACCCCACGTCGATGTTTTGGATGTCGAACGCTCAACCCACGCCAAGGCCCCGCACATAATAAAAATAGATGATCTTATAAATTTACAAGATAACAATATCTAATAATTAGCTTATTCCAAAAAAGACTTTCCCCATGGTTTTTTATAGGGATATCTTCATTCCACACACCGACCCCATGCCTGGCGGAGGACGTACCCCCGATCACCAGGAGCCTTCAGCAGGCTTACATGGACCCTTTCCGACATGCCAGACATCGCCGCCCCCCTACCCCGCAGAAGATTCCACCTGTCACTGCTGACCAGTTCCCTGCTGCTGGCCGGCGCGCCCTCCTTCGCCGAAGCCGCCGCCGACGAGGCCAAGCTCGATACGGTGACCGTGATCTCCACCGGTTTGCGTGGCCAGCAACGCACCGTGGCCGACAGCCCGGCGCCGATTGACGTGATCAACAGCGAACAGCTGCTCAAGACCGGGCGCGCCGAGTTGTCCGAGGCGATTGCCAAGCTGCTGCCGTCGTTCAACTTCGGCACCAATATCGCCGGCTACAACTCGGTGACGCGTCCGCTGAGCAACCGCAGCCTCGGCCCGGCCTATACCCTGGTGCTGGTCAACGGCAAACGCCGGCACAACGGCGCCACCGGCCAGCGCGGGTCGATCGACAACAGCGGCGCCAATGCGGTGGACATCGACCTGATCCCGGTCAGTTCGGTGGACCATATCGAGGTGCTCAAAGACAGCGCGGCGGCCCAGTACGGTTCGGATGCCGTGGCCGGGGTGATCAATATCATCCTCAAGGCCGGCAATAGCGGCGGGCACCTGGAAACCAGCTACGGCCAGTTGTTTTCCGGCCAGGGGGAAACGATCAAGGTGGCCGGCGACCAGGGTTTCAAGCTCGGCGACGGCGGCTTTTTCCACCTCTCCGCCGACGCCCGCAAGCGCGGCGAGGCCGCGTGGAACGACAAGGCCGACAGCAGCGTGCGCGCCTTCAACGACCCGGCCAGGGAAGCGGCCTGGGACCGGGTGGCAATCAAGAACGGCGACCCGGACCTGAAGGCCTTCAACCTCGCCTACAACGCCGAACTGCCCCTGGAAGACCTGACGCTCTACTCGTTCTCCACCTACGGCGAGCGCGATGCCGAGGCCGCCAACTACTTCCGCCTGCCGACCGGTCGGGCCGCGGTGCCGGAGGTGTTCCCCGACGGCTACTACCCGCTGAACAACATCAAGGACCGCGACTACCAGCTGCTGTTCGGCGGCAAGGGCCAGGCGGCCGAGTGGAACTGGGACCTGAGCACCACCTACGGACGCAACAACGTCCATCATTCCAGCGACCTGAATATCAATCCGTCCCTGGGCACCGCGTCGCCGACCAGGTTCGACAACCTGGCCACCTTCCGTTTCGAACAGTGGGTGAACAACCTGGACGTCACCCGCCGCTACGACAGCCTGTTCAACCTGACCTCACCGGTGCAGGTGTCGGCGGGCCTGGAGCATCGTTGGGAACATTTCAGCACCTTCGCCGGTGACCCCGAGGCCTATATCACCGGCACCTACCCGGCGGCGTCGGGCGCACAGGCGGCGGTGACGATCCGCCCGGAGGATGAAGTCAGCCTGATCCGCAACAACTACGCCGGCTACCTGGACCTGGGCTTCGACCTGACCGAACGCTGGTTCCTCGACGTCGCCGGGCGGATCGAACATTACGATGACGACTCGGGCAACACCTTCGGCCTCAAAGTGAATTCGCGCTACGAACTGACCGACAGCGTGGCCGTACGCGGCACCGTCGGCACCGGCTTCCGTGCACCGTCACTGACCCAGATCGGCTACACCGTGGCCGACAACCGGGTGGCCGTGGATGTGAACGGCAACGTGGTGCCCGCCGTGACCCGCCTGACCCCGTCGGGCAGCAACCTGGCCAAGGCCTTGGGTGGCGATGACCTCAAGCCGGAAAAGTCACGCAACCTCGGGCTGGGCTTGACCTGGCAGCCGGCACCGCGCACCAGCATCACCGCCGACGCTTACCTGATCGACATCGACGACCGCATCGCCCTGACCAGCAATATCTACGATCAGGGCAACGGCGTGATCAACGGCATCCTCAGCGCCCAAGGCGTGCCCTCGGGGACCTGGGTCAACTACTACACCAACGCCTTCGATACCCGCACCCGTGGCCTGGACGTGGTCGCCGACCACACTACGCCGCTGGAGGCCTGGGGCGATGTGCGCTGGAGCCTGGGCTTCAATTGGAACAAGACCACCATCGAAGGCACCCGGGACACCCCGAGTGCGCTGGCCAACTCCGGCGTCACCCTGGTGGGCCGCGACCGCGAAGGCGATCTCACCCAAGCCTCGCCCAAGACCAAATGGATCCTGGGCGCCAACTGGAAGGTCGAGGACCTCGCAGTGAACCTGCAAACCAGCCGCTACGGTGCGGTCAAGACCCTGGCGGTAAACCCCTCCGGCGACCGCAGCTTCGGTGCGAAATGGATCACCGACCTGGACGTCAGCTACACCTTCGTCGACCAGATCACCGTCAGCATCGGCGGCACCAACATCTTCGACGTGCGCCCCGACCGGCACGCCGTCTACAGCAACCTGGGCCTGGCGCCCTACGGTAACCCGCCGTTCTACCCCGGCGGCGGCTACTGGTACACCAAGCTGGCCTACGACTTCTAAGCCAATCGCCATACGAGGGCATCCCATTGAACACCTCCAACTTGATGAGCCGTCTATTGGCCCCTTGCGTCCTGGCGTTGAGCCTGGCCGCCTGCTCGCCTGCGGGCAGTGACAGCCAGGCCGGCAAGACCCTGAACATCGCCTTCTTTGGCGACAACACCATCCTGGTCAGCATTGATCCGTTCCAGGTCTACTGGCTCGAACACCGGGTGCTGCTGCGCAATATCGCCGAATCCCTCACCGACCAGGACCCGCAGACCGGCAGGATCATTCCCTGGCTGGCGAAAAGCTGGGAAGTCAGTGACGACGCGTTGACCTACACCTTCCACCTGCGCGACAACGTCACCTTCAGCAACGGCGAGCGCTTCGATGCCAAGGCCGTGAAAACCGCCTTTGACAGCAACAAGGCACTGGCGACCGAGCTGCCGGCCACCTTCGGCGCGACATACCTGGCAGGCTTTGATCACGCCGAAGTGGTCGATGACTTGACCGTCAAGCTGGTGCTCGCCAAACCCAATGCGGGCTTCCTGCAGGCGACCTCCACGACCAACCTGGCCATCCTCGCGCCGGCCTCCTACGCGCTGAGCGTCAAGGAACGCTCACTCGGCCAGATCATCGGCACCGGCCCGTTCGTATTGGCCAGCTACACCCCGGAAGTCGGCGCGCACCTGACCAAGCGCAAGGGTTACGCCTGGGCGTCAGCGAATATGAAAAACCAGGGCGAAGCGCACCTGGAGGCGGTGGATGTCACCTACATCCCCGAGGAAAGCGTGCGTAACGGCCTGTTCCTGCAAGGCAAGGCCGACATTCTGTGGCCACGCAACCCGTTCTCGGAAGTCGACCTGAAACTGTTCCAATCCAAGGGCGCCACCATCCAGAGCCGCTCGCTGCCGGGGCCCTCCCTGAACCTGTTGCCCAACACCCGTGGCGGTCGCGTATTGGCCGATAAACAGGTGCGTCTCGCCGTGCAGAAAGCCATCGACCGCAAGAGCTACGCGAGTACCGTCTACAACGATGAGTTCGCGGTGGTAGACGGCATCTTTGATGTGACCACGCCTTACTTCAAGAGCCAGGGCGCCAAGCTCGCCTATGACCCGGTGGGCGCCGAGCGCCTGTTGGACGCTGCCGGCTGGGCCAAAGGCGCAGACGGCTATCGGCAGAAGGACGGTAAGCGCCTGAGCCTGAACTACAACGTCATGCAGGCCGAGACCGCCGGCGATGTGCTGCTGCAGGACCAACTGCGCAAAGTCGGCATTGAGGTAAAACTCAGCGTGGTAACGCGTGCCGAATGGGTCGCCAACAACTCCGCCGGCAACTACGACCTGACGATCAGCTACATGACCCGCGCCGATCCGATCATCCTGCAAACCATCCTTGATCCACGTACTGCCAACAGCTCAACCGTAGCGACGAACATCTTTGAGCCGCAGGTGCTTGAGCGCGCCAAGGGTCTGTTTGACGCCGGCATCACCGCCACCCAAAGCGCTCAAAGGGCGACAGCCTACGGCGACCTGCAGGACCTGCTGATCGACGAAGGCTCGGCGTTCCCGGTGTATGAGCGCGTGTGGCAGGCCGCGACGTCGCCCAAGGTGAAAAACTTCCGCTGGACCGCCGAAGGCTTCGCCCTGCTGGGCGATATCGAGGTCGGCACGCCATGAGCCGCTACCTGATAGGCCGGGTCGGCCAGGCGCTGCTGGTGCTATGGGGGGCCTATAGCATCACCTACTTCATCCTCTATCTGCTGCCGGGCGATACCTTGTCGATCATGCTCAGCGCGTCCGGCATGGAAGCCGACGCCCTGTCGGCGGAAGACCTGGCCAAGGCGCGCGCCTACTACGGCTTGGACAAAGGCCTGTTCGAGCAATATATCGACCTGCTGCTGGGGGCATTGCACGGGGACTTCGGGCAGTCGCTGTCGCTCAATCGCCCGGTGGCCGAATTGCTCGCCGAGCGTCTTCCCCAGACCCTTTCCCTGGCCGGCCTGGCGATTGTGCTCTCGCTGCTCGGCGGTATCGGCCTGGCTTACCTCACCGCGTATATCCGCTGGCAACCGTTGAAAAAGGCACTCGCGCGCTTGCCGTCCCTGGGCTTTTCGGTGCCGGTGTTCTGGATGGGGTTGCTGTTGATCCAGGTGTTTGCGTTTGGCCTGGGTTGGTTTCCCGCCACCGGCAGCCGTGGGGTTGAAAGCCTGGTGCTGCCGGCGATCACCCTGGCGATTCCCAGCGCAGCGGTGTACGCCCAGGTGCTGCAACGCAGCTTCCAGGGCGTGTGGAAAGAGGCCTATATCGTCACTGCGTACGCCAAGGGCTTGAGCCGGGGCCAGGTGCAGGCGCGCCACGGGTTCAGGAACGCCGCGCTGCCGATCCTCACCCTGATCGGCCTGCAGGTGGGTAACACCGTGTCCGGCGCGGTGCTGGTGGAAACCATCTTCGCCCGCTCCGGTATCGGCCGCCTGGCCCAGGAAGCGGTGCTGCGCCAGGACATTCCGGTGGTGCTGGCCATCGTCGCGGTTTCGGCGGCGGCATTTGTCCTGGTGAACCTGCTGGTGGACCTGCTTTATCCCTGGCTCGACCCGCGCATCTCCCACACGCCCAAGGTGTCCTAGACCATGACGACGCTTACCCGGAAACTGATCCGCAGCGAAACACTCTGGCGTCGCCGCAGCCCGTGGCAACGCGCGACGGCGACACTCCTGCCATTGCTGCGCCGCCCAGGGTTCAGCCTGGCGGTGCTGGTGGTGCTGTTCTCCCTGGTCGCCGCCATGACGCCGCAACTGCTGAGCAGCTTCGACCCTTACGCCACCGCGCCCGCCGCCAAACTCAGCGCCCCCAACCTGACCCACTGGTTCGGCACCGATGAACTGGGCCGCGACCTGTTCACCCGCGTGGTCTACGGCGCCAGCCTGTCAGTGCTGGCCGCCTCCCTGGCGGTCGGCATCGCCCTGGTGGGCGGGTTGGGGCTGGGCATTTTGTCCGGGTTTGCCGGTGGCCGTATCGATGCGCTGATCATGCGTTTTGTCGATGTGCTGCTGGCCCTGCCCGGCCTGTTGCTGGCCCTGGCGATTGTCACGGCCATCGGCTTCGGTACGGTACCCGTGGCGATTGCCGTGGGCATCGGCATCATTCCCGGCTTTGCCCGCACCACCCGTGCCGAAGTGCTGCGGGTGAAAACCCTGCCCTATGTCGAAGCCGCTCGCCTGGGCGGTGCCAGTTGGGGCCGTACGTTGTTGCGGCACATCCTGCCCAACGCCTGGGGCCCGGTAGCCGTGCTGGCGACCCTGGATTTCGGCGCCGCGATCCTCGCCACCGCGGGCTTGAGTTTTCTCGGTTTCGGCGCCGCCCCACCGGCGGCGGAATGGGGCACCCTGATCGCCAACGGCCGCCACTTCCTGATCACGGCGCCGTGGGTGTCCTTGCTGCCTGGCCTGTTCCTGGTGGCCGTGGTGTTCAGCCTCAACCATATCGCCCGCACGTTCGAGGAGATCCAGCGATGAGCACCCAGCCGCTTTTAATCGATGTGCGCCAACTGAGTGTCGACTACCGTTCCGGCGGCCAGCTCAATCCGGCGGTGCGCAGCCTGTCGTTTTCACTCACCCAGGGCGAGACCGTGGCGATTGTCGGCGAGTCCGGCTCGGGCAAATCCACCCTGGCCAATGCGATCCTCGGCCTGCTGCCCGAGAATGCGCAGATCAGCGCCGGTGAACTGTGGGTGGATGGTCACAACCTGACCCACGCCGGCGAACGCCAGAAACGCAAGCTGCGCGGGCGCACCATCGGCCTGGTGCCCCAGGACCCGATGGTCAGCCTCAACCCCACGCTGCGCATCGGCCAGCAGATCGCCGAGGCGCTGATACTCGCCAAGGGCAAACGCTACCCCGGCGTCGATGCCGACATTGTCGAGCTGCTGCAACAGGTGGGCATCGACAACCCGGTATTGCGCGCGCGCCAGTACCCCCATGAACTCTCCGGCGGCATGCGCCAGCGCGTGCTGATCGCCATCGCCCTGGCCGGCAACCCGCGCCTGATCATCGCCGACGAGCCCACCAGTGCCCTCGACGTGACCGTGCAGCGCAAGATCCTTGATCACTTGCAGCGCCTGGTCAGCGAACGCGGCATTTCCCTGCTGATCATCACCCATGACCTGGGCGTGGCGCTTGACCGTGCCGACCGCATCCTCGTGATGCAACAGGGTGAAGTGGTGGAGCAAGGTCCGCCACGGCAGATCCTCGCGCAGCCCAGCCACGACTACACCCGCGCGCTGATCGCCGCTGCACCCGCCTTTGCCAGGCGGCGTGAACCGTTGCTCAACCTCGACCTGGGACGTGAGCCGATCCTGAGCCTGCACAACGTCGGCAAGACGTTTGCCCTGCCCAAGGTCAAAGGCGAAGCCTCGACCTTCGTGGCCCTGGAGGATTTGAGCCTGGAGGTGTACCCCGGCCAGACCCTGGCCATCGTCGGCGAGTCCGGCTCGGGCAAGAGCACCGCGCTGCGCATCGCCCTGGGCCTGGAGAAGCCGACCCAGGGCCGGGTGCGGTTCGAGCAGCAAGACGTCACCGACCTGAGCTGGCGCGACTTCCGCCCGTTGCGCCAACGCCTGCAACTGGTGCAACAAAACCCCTTCGCGGCGCTGGACCCGCGCTTCACGGTGTTCGACAGCATCGTGGAGCCGCTGGTGTCATTTGGCTTGCTCAAGGGCGCCGCCCTGGAACAGGCGGCGCGGGCGTTGATCAGCCGCGTGCACCTGCCGGTGAGCTTTCTCGATCGTCTGCCCCGGGAACTGTCGGGCGGCCAGTGCCAACGGGTCGCCATCGCCAGGGCCCTGGCATTGAAACCCGACCTGCTGTTGCTGGATGAACCGGTCAGCGCCCTCGACGTGTCGGTACAGGCGCGCATCCTTGACCTGCTGGAAGAGCTGCAACGGGAAATGGGCATCGCCTATGTGCTGGTGTCCCACGACTTGTCAGTGGTGGCCAACTTCGCCCATGAGGTGCTGGTGCTGCGCAATGGCCGCGTGGTTGAACAGGGCTCGGTGGAACGCATCTTCAACCAGCCGGCCAGCGACTACACCCGTGAATTGATTGCGGCCATCCCTGGCCGTCACGTCACGGCAAGCGCCGCCTGAGGTTCACTGCGCCGAGCAATCACGCGCCACGATGCCCTTCTCCTGGGCATACGCGGCGGACTTGGCTTCGATCAACGGACGCAAGGTGGCGCGGTCGGCCTGCAGCCAGTCGGTCACCAGCACCCACTTTTGCCCATCCCACTGCTGCACCCGGGCGGAGCCGCCACCTTCGTGGTCGGCGCAGGACAGCTTCAACGGTGCCAGCAGACCTTCGAAGCCCATGGCCTTGAGGCGCGCGGCGTCGATGTCCAGGTGCTCAAATGCCCAGCGGGTTTCCTCGCCGTTCAGCGCGCGGTTGCCGAATTGGGCCTGGCCGGTGCGCAGCGCTTCGACGGCAATCGCGGCGTTGATCAGGCCGATGTTGTAGTAGACCTTGCCGAAGTAGCTGGGGTACTTGAGGTTGCTCTTGCCGGGATCGAGGATGAACTGCCTGAGCTTTTTATGGATCTCGAAACTGTCGCCACCGGGGAACGGCGCCAGCGCCTGGTAGCCCTTGGCGGCGGTGCCGGCGGGGATTACGTCGGCTTCGGAGCCGGCCCACACATCACCGATCAGACGGTCCACGGGGATGCCAAAGCGCACGGCGGTCTTGATGCCGACGGGGGTGGACACGCCCCAGGTGCGCAGGAACACCCAGTCCGGGTTGATCTGCCGCACTTGGCGCCACTGGGTCGACTGCTCGTTGCCGGGGTCGGCCACGGGGATCTGGATGTTCTCGAACCCGTACTTTTGCGCCAGCAACTGCATGGCCGCCTGGGTTTCGCGGCCGTAGGCGGAGTCGTGATAGACGGTGACGATCTTCTTGCCCTTGAGCTTGTCCAGGCCGCCTTCACGCTGGGCGATGTAGTTGATGCCCACCGACGCCTGGCCGTAGTAGTTAAGCAACAGCGGGAACGCGTAGGGAAACACGCGGCCATCGGTGGATTCGGTACGCCCGCCGGCGCCATCGATCAGCGGGATGTGGTCAATGGCGGCACGGTCCATCAGCGCATAGGAGGCCGGTGTGCTGTGGGTGAAGAAGAACCCGGTGGGTGCGCCGTCCAGGCCGGCTTTGTAGCGCTCGTAGCATTCGATGATGCGGTCGGTCTTCCACTCGGTCTCGCATTCCTGCCAGACCAGCTTGACGCCGTTCACGCCGCCTTCGACCTCGTTGATGTAGCGGAAGTAATCAATCTCCCCCGCCCACCACGGAATGCCGCTGGAAGCGTAGGCGCCGACCCGGTAGGTGGCCAGCGGGATGAACTGTTGATCATTGGCGGCCTGGGCAACCGGCCCGCCCAAGGCGCCGAGTGCCAGCAGGCTGGCGATGACTGTGCGTTGCAAGACGTTGTGCATGGGTGTGGTTTCTTATGAAAGGTGAGGTTTCCCTCCCGTCGTCGGGTCAGCGCCAATCGGGTCACAACACAATTCATGCCAAGCCTGGAAGCCCTCAAATTCGAGGGTTGGCGCTGTACCGGTCACCCTCACGATCAGGACAATCGAACACTTTATTGAACCGCTGTTGCGCCACCAACACTGCGCTCGGTCGTCAGGGTTGACCTGCAACTGAAAAACCTCACCAACCGCTACTACGGGTACGCCTGGTATGGCCCGGACGGCGCCAAAGCGTCGCTGCACTCACCGGGTGACGGGTACACCGGGCCTGGGCGAGGTGCCGAGTGGTGAGGGTGGTTGCTTCCGTGGCGGCCTTCGGGCCGACCATGTCGTTGGTTTTGATCGAGTACATATCCGTTGCTGCGGTAACGGCTGCTTAGGGTTCCGCTCTTACAGCGGGTCACTTTTGGAAAAGAGCCCCAAAAGTAACCAAAAGGGCTCTTGCCCCAACACTCGGCACCTCGCCTAGGTTCGGTGTGCCCTCACTCCGGCTTGAATCCGTGGGCCGCCGTCATGGGCCATCCTTGGCCCAGGACGGCTAACCCGGCGTCCTGCCGGGTTACCCA